>JBALWA010000061.1:0-27457 GCA_036960305.1 Halioglobus sp.
CTGGCGGCCAGTTCGGCATAGGTCGCTGCCACTTGGTCGCCTTTCGAATCGCCATTTTCCAGCAGTACCAGGGGAACCTGTGCCAGAAGTGCCTGGCAATCCTCGGTCAGGCGTGGGAGTAGCTCGCTGTCAGTCACCAACACTTTGCAGCGGCAGCGGCTAATGGTATCGGCTAGCCAGGCACCCTTGTAATCCGTGCAGATGGGCGTCCAGATCGCGCTGAGCTTATTGACCGCCAGCGCTATCAAAACAGCTTCCGGGCGATTTCCCATGTACATGGCGACACGGTCGCCGGGGCCTACCCCCAGAGCTTCCAGGCCAGTCGCCAGCCGATTGGTAATGTCTTCGGCCTGGGCAAAGGTAACGGACAAGTCATCACACACAAGAAAAGGCGTGTCGCCCGCTTCCTCGGCCTGGCGTTTTAGAATACTGCCGAAGATACGATCTTCTGGGTTTGATAAGTCGAGTTTATTCACTTGAGTACCCGTTATTGTCACGATACCGGAGTATAGACCAGCAGCGCTCTAAAAGCGGTAACTCAGTGTTACACCGGTAGTGCGCGGTGGAACCAGCGACAGGTTGTTGTAATTACTATCAGGATCAGCTGTTCGCTTTACCACGACTTCGTCGTCATCCAGTGCATTCTTTACCCAGATCTTTGCTGTCCAGCTGTCGGTGGCCAGGCCCGCATAGAGGTCCAATAGGCCATAGGCGTCGGCGGTAAGGCGTCCACTGGTGTCTCCTGCGATTTCGGTTTCACCGCGGTAGCTATACAGACCGTTAAGATACCACTCACCGCCAATTGCGTTGAAAGGGTGGCGGTATTCACTCTGCAGAACAAAGGACCACTGGGGCTGCTCGCCCGCGGGCTTGCCCGAGACGTCACAGACGGTTAAGGGGTTCTCCGGGCTCAGCGGTGGCTGGCTCGAGTCGTTACAGGGAATAATACCTTTTTTGAATTCCACCTGGTTCCAGGCCAATGACGTGAATGCAGACCAGTTGTCAGTAAGCAGCATGCGGAACTCGCCTTCAATTCCCAGTTGCTCGACCTCATCTGCGTTGACGTAAACATTGGCGATGGGTACGGCGCTCTGGCGCAGTGGGTCGTACATTGAGAAGGCGGGTGTTACCTGATAGTCCTCGTAGAGGCTGTAGTAGGTGGCGGCGGTGTACATGGCCCGGCCATCCCACAGGTCGCCCTTGACACCGAATTCTACGCTGTTTACTGACTCGCCAGCGTAGGTGAAATACTCAGCCGGTATCAGGCCCTGGGTGTCAAAGTTGGGTGCACCGGGGCGGAAGCCGCGATCCAGGGTGGCATAAACATTCATGTTGTCTCCGAAGGCGTGCGTCAGCTTCAGGGTTCCGGTCCATTCCTTTTCTTCCTCGCCACCTGCCAATAGGCAGGGTGCTGCGCTGCCGTCAGAGCAGTCTCGCGTTACTATCGCAATGGGCTCTGTCACATTGCCGCCCGGTTCCATCGTGGAGCCGATTAGCAGATCTGTCTGTGAGGTGTTGCTGGCCTTGCTATCAAAGATGCTATAGCGCAGGCCTACAATCAATGTGGTGTTTTCCGAGAGGTGGAAATCGTTGTGCGTGAAAAAAGCATCGGTATCGCTACCGGTGGGAATATCCAGTGTGGTAGCACCAACCAGACCGGATGCGGGTACATTGGTGAAAACCGGGACATCGGTCTGTACTTCGCGCCGGGAATAGTAGTAGCCAAGCTGGGTGTCCCACCAGTCAGTGGGGCTGGCAATTGCCCTGAACTCCAGTTGGTGGCCTTTTTGGCCCTCTGTTACCACGCGAACGTTGCGTCCGGGCTGCTCGGTGAAATCGTCGTCGCTATCAGAGTGAGTATCGTATTCGTGCTGCGCGGCAAACAATCGTAGGTCAACCGGACCGGTATCCCAGTTCATGTGCAGGGTATACAGATCGTCCTCTGCATTGTTAAGCACATCGGGTGCATCCTGGATGGACGTGCGATCAGAGGCCTTTAACTGGTAGTTGGCGTCGGGACTGATACTTTCCAGTGCTCTATAGGTATCGAAGTCCTCGGAGGTGACGTGTGTCCAGCCTACTTTCGCCGAGAAATCCTCCGTCGGCGCCCACAGCAATTTGGCACGCAGGCCCTCGCTGTTCACTTCAGCGTCCAGCCTGCGGGTAATATTTACCAGTCCCGTTTCACGGTCGTCTTTTAATGCCGACAGGCGGATCGCCAACTGGTTATCAATCAGGGGGATGGAGACCGCTCCCTGGATGTTATATCCGGCGGGGTCCTGGTAGGAGCCGCTGACATAGCCTTCCACTTCATTGAGGTTGGGGTTGGCCGTGTTCAGGATAACCGCACCTGTGGTGGACGGCTGGCCGTACAGGGTTCCCTGTGGTCCGCGCAGTATTTGTACCTGGGATATGTCAAACATCTGTTTAAAGACGAAGTTGGCGTTGGGGCCGCCGTACCAGTCGTCCAGGTAAATACCCACCCGTGCGGGTGCGGCCTGCCCGCTCAGCGTGCCAACACCGCGAATCGCGACCCCGGAGTTGGAATCTCCCTCGGAGCGTATTTCAATTCCCGCTGTAAGTTTGTTCAGCTCGTCAGCCTGAAATAGAGCGAGCTCTTTAATCTGCTCTCCGGAAACTACGTTGACCGTCAGGGGCGCTTCAACCAACGACTCAGACTTTTTTTGAGCGGTGACGATAGTCTCTTCCAGCTGGGTCTGGGCTAGTGACGGCCCGCAGCTTGCAATTAAGGCGGTTGCGAGGATGGCTCTTGAGGGACGAATGGGCATTTGATGCCTCCTGTTATTGGTAGTTGACTCTTATTAAGAAGAATTTATAGACTTACTTCATGGTAAGTTTGGTAACTTACGCTTACGTAAGTATAGTGTCAACCTCTGCCCCTGGGGGCGGGCTTCGTGTAGGAACAGGGTGGAGAGATCAGTGCGTACCAGAGGAGAAACTGCCAGGCAGAGGATACTGGATGCGTCCACCAGCGCCTTTGCACAATTCGGGTATGAGGGGACCAGCCTGGATCGAATTGCCAGAACGCTGGGTGTAACAAGGCAGGCACTGCTGTTTCACTACAAAGATAAACGCGGCCTCTACGATGCGTCCCTGGAGCGGCTCTTTGAGCAGCGTGAAGAGGGTATGGTTTCCCGCACGCGAGAAGAATTCAAGTCGCTGGGCGACTATGTTGATTATCTGGTGCAGTACGCCGTGGAGTTTTACCTCGGTCACCCGGAGTATATCGCACTGGTTTTACGTCTCCTGATGGCGGAGGGACCTCACGCGGCGCAGGCCCCAAGCTCGGGTGTTGGGATGGTGGCCCGCTTTGAGGAAGTGTTAAGAGAAGGGGTGAAAGAGGGTGTCATGCAGGATATTCCGGTATCCCATTTGGTAGCGGTGATTGGCGGAACATTATCCTATTACAAACTACTGCCCCAGGGCGCTCGCACGGGGGTAGACCTGATGGCCTACGATCCACGAGCCCCCGAAGAGGTCGCCCGCATAAGCCGAAACTTGCAGCGTGCTGTGCGGGGCATGTTGGGGCTTTCTCAATCTGCTTGAGCAGACGTGACTAGTAAGGTGGGAACGTCTCAAAAATTGACGCTGCCGCTTCGTTGTACTTGGTTGAGTCCTCTTCTTTTTGTCCCTTCAGGCGAGATTGGGTGACACCGCGCCATACCGACTGGTTTACTTCCGGGTCAATCATATCAACGATGAAAGTCCCCTCGGTGTAATCCTTGACCGACACCTCGGTATGACTGGGGGCGCAGCTCCAGCAGTTATATCGGCTGTAACGATTGTAGCCCCCGTAGTGGCCGCCGTAGCTGGCGCTCTGGTAGGTGCGCACATCGGTCTTGTTCTGGGTGCTCAGGTGCCAGGACAGTAATATGTCTGCCTTGCTGGGGTCGGCGACATAGGTGATTCCCTTGTTTTCCAAGGCCAGCTTGAGTGCGTCATCCGCGCGATTACGCTGCATGTCGCTCAACTGCAGCGGATTGTCTCCTGAGACCATGCCGGACTGCTTGTATAAGGAGAAAGTCTTCACCTGGGCAAAATCGTATTCGCTGTTGAAATCGACGGTCGGTTTGGGTGGGCCGCTGCTGCAGCCCGTGGTGACCATCAGGGTAACCAGAATACTGAGAATGCCAATCATTGTACTTCGGGCCTGGCGTTGCATGTATCTCTCCGTGTTGTCGTGTGTAGCAAATTGCTTGGCTGGGAGTGTAGCCTTAAGCGGCGCTTATTTCACGCCTTTAAATTGGCCTGGCAGTCCATTGCAGGGCGCCAGCAGTTGTTTCAAAACCTTTACGTGTTGTTGAGGCGCGGCGTTCAACGTTGTCAGTGCCTGGTCACGCTCGCGCTGCCAGGCCAGGTAGTTGTTCGGCAGGGCCAGTGCCAGCAGCTTTTCCAGACGTTGAACCGGGGGTAACAGCTCGTAGGAGCGCCGGCCAATGTTAGCTGACCAGGGTTGAACGCCTGTGATGAAGTATTTGTGGACCACATTGGGAAGGATGTCAGCAGCATCACTGCGGTAGTGATCACTGCACAAAGGCCCTTCAGCCATCTTTGCTCTGATGGCGGCATTGGCAGCGTCCAGCCCTGCCTGCTGTATTGTCAGTGCCAGCAGTAAAGCGCCACCATCGCCTTTGGCGATCTCGCTCAACAGGATTTCGAATTCCAGATTGTCCGCCCGATAATCTTCGCCCAACCAGCGCTGGGTGAGCCGGGCAATCGCATCCAGGGCCGACAGCACCGCACTACTGGTTTGCTCAGGGTAAGTCCCAAGCGTCGGTGGCTTTTTCCAGAAATCGCGGAACTCTATATTCCCCAGGGTGGCAAAGAAAATTCGGTCGGGTAGCTGTGCCCGCTTCAGGGCGGCCGCGGCCTCAAGTGTTTCGGCGATAGCATGTTTGCCCGTGCTGTGCATGTGATCAATACACGCCGGGGCAAATTGTAGGTACTCCAGGTCCAGCAGCAAACGTTGCGAATCGCTGGCAAAGATACCAAGGCTGCTGTTGCGCTTGCCGATGGTGATCTGCACCTCGCAGCCGCTCAGGGCGAGGAAGTCCAGTGCACCAAGATTGCCCGGTGGCAGAGGTTTGCGCAGTTGCGCCGGGATCGGAAGCTTGGCTATCACTGGCTTCGTGGGTGAGGGAATCGTGGTGTCGAGCGTATTACCCAACCGTGTAAGGTAGTCATCCAGACGTTGTTCAGGGCCGGCTTTGGTGCAAGCAATGAGCAGTGCTGTAAAGAGTGCGTATACAAGCCATCGGGCCAGCCCACGATTGGAGCCTGATTTGCGCGCTGCAATAAGATTGCTCGCCATGGGATGCCCGTTATGCACTGCTTATCTGGAAATGTCTGCCTGTGTTATAGCGCATTTCCATGGCGATTGCGCCGTCGGTTCTGTCCAGCCTAAAAGTACAGGGCTATCTGGGCAAACAGCCCGGGGCCGCTACTGAACTGTTTGTCCTCCACGCCGGTGTCCAGACCACCAAACTCGGTGCCACTACTACCAAAGGGCAGGTTGATTGCCAGCAGGGCCTGCCAATTTTGTTTGAAGTCATACTGGCCTACGAACTGGGCGAGCCCCGAGCCATCGCCCAGGTTGACGAACATATTGGGCGTCATGTTGATCAGTGGCGTCATTTCAATCGTCACGCCGCCGGCCAAATAGTCTCGACCGATGGTGAAGAGTTCACCTCTGGCCAGTCGCTTGGCGAGATCCGGTTCCTCCGTCAGTTGGTCGTAATCGCCTTCACTGAGGCCCATGCCGTTGTGAAAATACTCGACGACGCCGCTCATGTTTTTACCACCCCAATTCCAGGAGTAGCTCAGGTTGACGACGCCGCTGGCATAGGTGTCGATGTCGGTATGGGTGACGACGATGTCGCCTCGCACAATGGCGCCGCCCAGGCTGGTCAGGCCCCCGGCAGTGACAATATCATCCTCATAATGCTGGGCCAGCAAGACATCCAGTTCCTGTTCCCCCACGAAGGCGTGGTACTTCAGTGCATTGGTATTGACTTCGTTGCCGGTGTTGCTGTCCTCGTCCCGGCGCCACACCGACACAAACTGCCAGTCGTTACCGCTGTCCATCAGGTACTGCCCGTAGGCCATGTCATCGCCGGTCTTATACTCTTTATCTACCGCGGCTGGATCGAAAGGGTTGAAAAAATCCACGGGGTTATAAATCAAGCCGTTGCCCCAGCTCACCGCTTGCCTGCCCACCCGAACAACTGTTTTTTCCCCGGTATAGCCCGCGTGCAGGCGATCCAGTCGGTGCAGTAGAACCCGGTCATCGTTCTCGGAGATGATGTGGGTGAGGTTCATCAGTCGGCGGTCGTCATTCTGTACCCCGCCAGGGGTCAGCACACTATCGGCGAGCTGCCGGCTCAAATCCAGAGTGTCACCGGAACGCAACACCAGCTGATAATCCGCCTGCCAGCGCCACTGACTCTTGCCGCCGCCTATCAGTAATCGCAAATCGGCGTTGGCGTCGTGTGTGGGGGTGCCGACAAAATCGCGCAGCAGGCTGTCGTCCGGGTAGGTGCCCAGTAGATACTGGCCCTTGAGGTGGCCGCTCTTGAAGTCCAGTAACTGCGCATTGGCTGCTGTTGCCAGCAGCGTGAGCAATACACAGAGGCAGCCTCGCATCAGTCCGCAACGCCCTTGCCGGGCTGTTGATCGTCCGCGACAATTTTGCCGTCAACCATACGCACCAGTCGGCGGCAGTAGTCCATCACCCGGGTATCGTGAGTGGCGATAACAAAGGTGATGCCGCTTTCTACGTTAAGTTTGACGAACAGCTCGATAAGCTGGATAGCGGTTTTGGAATCCAGATTGGCTGTCGGTTCGTCGGCCAGTACCAGGGTCGGGTTACTGACGATGGCGCGGGCCACAGCGACCCGCTGTTGTTGGCCGCCCGACAGTTGCGCAGGGCGTCGATCCTCGTGTCCCGACAGGCCTACTTCCTCGAGGATAGCTCTGGATTTACTGCTGCGTTGGTCCGCAGGAATGCCCTGAACCTGCATGACAAACTCGATATTCTCCTGGGCGGTTAACACGGGAATGAGGTTATAGGCCTGGAACACAAAACCGATGTTGTGTAGCCGCATGTCCGCCAGGTCGCCCTTACCCAACTGATCTACGCGCTTGTCGCCCACGAGTATCTCGCCGCTGTCCGGGTTGTCCAGCCCACCCATGGCGTTGAGCAGGGTGGTCTTGCCCGAACCGGAGGGGCCTGACAAACAGACAAACTCGCCCTCGCTGATGTCTATCGACACCTCATCGAGGCCCTTGATGATCTGGTCACCCTGGTGAAAGGTTTTGCTTAGGTTTTTACAGGAAACTGCGCTCATGCCAGGGTTCTCATCAGGTTTTAGCCAGGGCTTGTATCGGGTTATACCGCGAAGCGCGCCAGGCGGGAAGAATGCTTGCCACCAGGCCCAGCGCCAATACCACCCCGGTTGCCATCAGCATGTCCTGAACTGCGAGTGCGGGGTAGAGCGTTGCGCCCATGCCGGCCATTTCCATGCCTTCGCCGACCATAGAGATGTCGATACCGCCCTCCAGCGGTAGGATGGTGGCAGCCGCCAGGGCATTGCCGATGACCAGTCCCAGTCCCAGTAACATGATACTTTCCAGCAAGACCTGGTACATGATCCACTGAGGGCGCATGCCCAGGGCCATCATCAGGCCAATTTCGCGTACGCGCTCAAACACAGCCATGACCAGGGTGTTGACCAGACCAAAGGATAAGGCAATAAAAATAACCACCATAATCACCAGGTTGATAGTGCCCTGGAAGGACAACATGGTGCCCAGATAGGCGTCCAGCGTCATCCACGGCTGGGTGTCCATGTTGGGTCCCGCAGCGGCCGCCACGGCTGGCCACCAACTGTCGACGGTTTTATAGCTGTTGGCCGTGGCGGCTATCTCGGATACCTGGTCTTCGATCTTCAGCATTTTTTGTAAGGTGCTGCGGCCTACATACACATTCAGTTCTTCGGTGGCCTGCAGGCGGGCGCGGTATATACCCACCACCCGAATACCCCGGTCGGCAACGTCATTATCCGGGTCCTGGGACATGATAACGATACGTTTACCCAGTTCCGTTTCCAGGCGCTCTGCCAGTTTACGGCCAATGACAATGCCCTTGTCTTCGGGCGACTCGAGAAAGCGGCCTTCAACTACCTCATCCAGATCAAAGCCCAGTGCGATTTCACCAGCAGGGTCGATGCCTAGCAATAGCACGCCACGATTATCGCGCTCGCTGGAAATCATCCCCGGGACTTTTATCCGGCTTGTCCACGCTTCGATGGGTTCTGTGTTTAAGGCTTTCAGCAAGGGCCCCGTGGGCTGCGGGATACTGTTGACCACGCTGGGGTCATCGCGAAACGCCGGGTGGTGAATTTGTACCTCGCCGGGCAATACCCTTAGGCCCGCGTGTACCATTTCGGTGAGCATGCCGCGCATCAGGGCGCTGAATATAATCATGGCCCACACGCCGATGATGATGGCGGTCAGCATAACCAGGGTGCGGCGATAGTTGCGCCAGAGATTGCGCCATGCCAGGGTCGCCAGTATGCCGGCGGATACGTTGGGGTTGTTCGCCATCTACACGGCCCTCATGGCGGCCACGGGCTGCAGGGTATGCAGGCGCAGGGCGGGGTAGACAGCGGCCAGCATGCAACCGATGAAAACAATCCCCGGTCCTATCAAGACGCTGATGGTACTGACCTGCGGGTAGAGTACGCCCGGCAGGTTGTATTTATCCATGGCCTCTTCCATGCCCGGGATGTAGACGCCGTTGGTCTGAAAATACAGGGAGATTGCCGTCCCCAGCAGGCAGCCCAGGCCAAGGCCCAGCAATGACATGACAGCGGTTTCCAGAAAGACCAGTCGGGCAAGGCCGCCCGGGCGCAGACCCAGGGCCATCATGACGCCAAACTCCCGGGTGCGTTCAAGCACGGACATCAGCTGGGTATTCAGTACACTAAAGGCCACCAGTACAATCAGTACGGCGTACATGACTGCGTTGCTGAAAAGGTCAGCCTGGATTGCCTGCTTGAGCCCGGGTTGCAGTTCGTTCCAGCCCAAGACGACCAGGTCGGGTGAGGCGATCAGCCCGGCCAGCTGTGCTTTTGCCTCAGCGACAGCATTGAGTCGCTGCACGTTGGCGACAATCGAATGCACCTGCTGCTCCATACTGAAAACGTCCTGGAAATAACCCAATGGCACCTGGGCGATCGAGCGATCGAGGTCACTCATGCCGCTGTCAATGATGCCGACCACGGTGGCAATACCGGCGGCAAAGGAGCCGTCGCGGCCCGATCCCAACAGGGTGATTTCTTCGCCTACTTCAATTTTCAGGTTGCGGGCCAGGACCGAACCTATAACGATTTCGTCCGTAGCATTACCCTGCAGGTAGCGCCCGGTTTTTACCAGCCCGGGGATGTTCGACACGCGCGGCTCAAATTCCGGTTGCACCCCCATCACCTGTATGCCGAAAGAGCGATCTTCACTGGAGGCCAGGGCGAAGGTTGTCCCCCTTGCCGCCATAGCGTCGATGCCCGATTTGTCACGCAGTTCAGTGGCCAGTGCAACGCCATTCGGAATGCTGTAACGCATGCGCTGTTCGCTGTTGTATTGCTTCTGCTGTATCTGCAAATGTCCTGTAAGAACGGACAGGCTACTGTCTATCATCATGCTGTAGCTGCCGAGCTGGAAGGAGATCATAAAAACCAGCAGGGCATTGCAGAATACCATGGCGCCCACGGTCAACCAGGTGCGCCGGCCGTGGCGCCACAGGTTGCGCCAGGCCAGGCGGGCAGTCACACTCACTGGCGTGGGTTTCTCAGGCTGGACAGTGTGAACAGGTTGGCGGGTAAAGGGATATCAAACTGGCTGTCCTCTACCTGCATTTCGGTCCATTGCCCGGGTTTCTCGACTTCCTGCATACGCAGGACTGACCCCACTTCACGACCATCAAATGTCTTGATTTCCAGAGTTTCAAAAGTCTTCACCAGCACGTCGTCCTGGTCCCAGTACTCCTGCCTGAGCAATAGATAGTCATCGCGCACAGTCAACACTTCCTTTCCCCAAACCACTGCAGCGTCTTCATGTGGGACGGACTGAATAACATAGACCTCGTGCCCATCGATCGTTTTGGTTTCCAGTAGCGTATGCTCGTACTGGTCGATGATATCCGTGGATTTACTGATGTCCTTGTTGGAGAGGTCAGAACCCATCCAGCTCTGGTTCATCATGGAGGAGGGTACCTTGATGACGCGGTTGATCTTGGGGGCGTAGGACCACATATTATCGTCCTTGAGCAAGGTGCCGTTGCCCGCGTCCTTGGCAGGGGCAGTGACACGCATCAGGGAGAGCTCAGTGCCTTCAGTCCAGCCCTGCATGGACATGCTTCGTTCCCAGTCGGGACGGTGAATGATCATGGTCATTTCCGCGTAGGAGGTTTTGCCACGTGATTGCTCCATGGCTTTTTCGATGATCTGCCTGGCGTCGATTTGAGCAGCACTGTAGGCACTACTTAGGCACAGGCTGAGCAACAGCACGATTCGAAACACGGTCTAACTCCTTTTATGGTGTATCCGGGGTAGATCAGCTTTGCGTCAGCGCCGCTTGTACACGGGCACTGTGGGCTAAGATGTTCGGGAACTCTTCGCCTGGGGCGGATTTGACCCAGCCGGCGAAACCTACGCAGGCGGCAAGGTCGATGTCGGCCAGCGAGATACTGTCGCTCGCCAGCCATTCCCGCCCGTCTAGCGCTTTTTCCATTTCTGGCCAGGCGTAATTCAGGCGTAGCTTGCCACGCTCCACCAGAGCCTCGATCTGAGGCACGTCCAGCGGCCCGGGAAGAGCGCGATTGGCGAAGTTAGGGCTGCGGTTACGCAAAGCGTCTGCCACTGCCATCATAATCATGGCAAACAGTTTGTGGCTCCAGCTTGTCACAAGCGCCTTTTCCAGGGCGGTGTTGCCCAGCAGGGGTTTTTCAGGGTAGAGGGCTTCAAGGTAAACGCACATACCAATCACTTCTGTGAGTACCGTGCCGTCGTCCAGCACCAGAGCGGGCACAGTGCCGGCAGGATTAATCTTGAGGTAATCCTCCCCCAACTGCTCACCACCCATCATATCGATTTGCGTGGTTTCAATCTCGATACCTTTATAGGTCATGAAGTCGGCCAGTCGCTTGGGGTTGGGGGCGGGGTCAAAGGTATACAGTTTCATCGCGTGTTATCTCTTGTGTTGGTTTCAATGCCAGTCATGTTAGGTCGGAAAAGCGCCATATTCCAGTGTCGTGATAGCAGAAATTGGTGATATTGGCACTGTACGGGGCGAAATCCCCTATATGATGAGTTTTCCCTCGCCTCATAAGTGGCTATAATGCGGCCGACTTAACAGAGGAACTACCTGTGATTACTCGTATTAGCTACTGCTTTATTGCCCTCGCCCTGTCTTTCAGTGTGGCGGCCCAGGATTTGACGGATCAACAACGCGCCGATATTGAAGCGCGTATCAAGCCGGTCGGCGAAGTTTGCCTTGAAGGTGATTCAAGCTGTGGCGGCCCGGCCGTTGCTGCTAATGCTGGCCCTCGTTCCGGTGAGGATGTTTATAATGCGGCCTGCATGGCCTGTCACAGTACGGGCGCTGCGGGCGCTCCCAAATTGGGTGATGTTGCAGGCTGGGCTGATCGTATCGCCAAAGGTGTGGATGAGCTGTACAACAGCGGCATCAACGGCCTGACGGGTACTGGCATGATTGCGAAGGGCGGCTGCATGGCCTGTTCTGATGAAGAAGTGAACGCCGCCGTTGACTATATGATTGCTGGCAGCCAATAGCACCAACCAAGGCGTCAACTAAACCGCAGCGTATCCGCGCTGCGGTTTTTTTTTATGTACAGGATGTACGGTACGTCGCGGTAGCCATGGATGGCGTGAGCGACGCGACATGATCTTCTCTATCCGAAATCTCAAGCGACCAAGCTCTGGATAAAGATGGGCCGACGATGCCGCATTTGTTACAGTGTCGAGATAATCAGATAAAGGAAAATACCGTGAAGACTACCCTGATAGCGCTGGTGTCCGCTCTGTGCCTTATAGGCTGCAGTGAGGAAGCCCCGCCGGCACGTGTCGTGAACGTCATAGTGGATTCGGTCCAGTTGGAACCCTACAGGCCAAAGTCTGAGTATGTAGGACGTTTGCTGGCCCAGGATGATGTCGCTCTGGCGGCTCAAGTCAGTGGCTACCTGCTCTCCCGGGATTTCAACGAAGGTGAATTGGTCCAGGCCGGCGACGTGCTCTATACCATTGATTCCTCAGAATATGAGGCCGGGCTCGCCCGTGCCAAGGCGCAGCTGGCGTCAGCAGTAGCGAATCAGGCCAACGCCGAGCGCAATTACAATCGCGGGATAGAACTGCTACCCAAAGGCGCGATATCTCAGTCTGAAATGGATAACCTCACGGCCAAAAAGCTGGATACGGATGCGGGGATAGCCTCGGCTGAGGCCTCGGTCACAAGCGCTGAAGTTAACCTGTCGTTTACCACGATTATTGCGCCCATATCGGGCCGGATCGGCCGCAGTATGGTTAGCCCGGGGGACCTGGTGGGGCCGGTATCAGGTGATTTAACCACCCTGGTCAGTATCGACCCCATAGAAGCCTTGTTTCAGATCAGTGAAGCGACTTACATATCCGCCATCAGTACCCGCATGAAGGGCAGTGAACCTGATATTGAGGCGTTGCGCAATATCGAAGTCTCCCTGGAATTGACCAATGGCCTGATGTATCCGGAGGTGGGGAAAATTGATTACTTTGCCAACCGCATTGATGCCACTACTGGCACGCTGGAAGCTAGAGCGCTGATCCCAAATCCACACAGTTTGCTGGTTCCCGGGCAATATGTTCGCGTGGTCCTGCAAGATACCAATCTGCTTGAGGGTCTGTTTATTCGCCAGGCAGCGATACAGGCCGATCAGCAGGGGCCCTTTGCATTGCTGGTAGATAACAACAGTGCGGTCGTTCGCCGCAACCTGGAACTGGGACACCGGATGGATGACAAGGTACTGGTACTGAAGGGCGTGGCTGAAGGGGAGCAGGTGATTGTTCGCGGCCTGCAACAGGTACGCCCGGGCATGACCGTCACCACCACCTCATTAGCGATCGACGAGTAATAGGAAAAGCCCATGTTCAGTGCCTTTTTCATCAATCGGCCCAAGTTTGCGCTGGTTATCTCGATCGTCCTGACACTGGCGGGTGCCCTGTCGATTTTCATGATGCCCATCACCGAGTACCCGGCGATATCACCGCCGAATATTGTCGTCAGTGGGGTTTACCCCGGGGCCTCTGCTGAAGTGGTTGAGGCGACGGTTGCCACACCGCTGGAGGATAAGATCAACGGGGTGGAGGACATGATTTATATGTCCTCCAAGAGCGCTAACGACGGTAGCTACAGTCTCACCGTGACCTTTGAGGTGGGCGCGGATTCCGATATGGCACTGGTTCGGGTACAGAACCGGGTGAAGCTCGCAGAGCCCATGTTGCCTGCTGAAGTGATGGCCAATGGCTTGAATATTGACGAACAATCGCCGGATATCCTCAAGTTCATCAGCTTTACTTCAACGGATGGGTCCCTGGATTACAAGTTCATTTCCAACTACGTAAAAATTAACGTCCAGAGCGCGCTGGCTCGGGTAGAGGGCGTGTCCAAGGTCAATATTATCGGCCAGGCGGATTACTCCATGCGCCTGTGGCTGGATCCGGACAAGATGGCGACGCTCAATCTGTCGGTGACGGATATCCGCAGTGCGTTGCAGGAACAGAATATCCAGGTCGCCGCCGGCAAAATTGGCGCGCCGCCTTTTGAAGGTGACCTGCAAACTGAGTTCACCCTACAGACCAAGGGCCGCTTGCAGGATGTGGAAGAGTTCGAAAATATTGTACTGCGCGCCAGGTCCGATGGTTCGGCCATTTACCTGCGCGATGTCGCCCGTATTGAACTGGGTCAGTCCGATTATAACTTCTATGGTGAAGTCGGCGGCAAGCCGGCGGTCAACGTGGCCCTGTACCTGCTACCGGGGGCGAACTCCCTGGCGTCGGGCGCCGCTGCGGACAAACTGGTGGAAGAATTGTCCCAGTATTTCCCGGAAGGTATGGACTACGTTATCAGCTACGATACCACCCGCTATATTTCAACCGCGGTCAACCAGGTGATTGTCTCCCTGTTTCAGGCGGTGGCGCTGGTTATCGCCATCACCTTCCTGTTTCTGGGTAATTGGCGCGCCACGCTGGTGCCAACCGTGGCTATTCCTGTGTCGTTAATTGCGACGTTTGCGGTATTGCTGGCACTGGATATGTCGATTAACACGGTGACGCTGTTCGGCCTCATTCTCGCCATTGGCATTGTGGTGGATGATGCCATCCTGGTGATCGAAAATTGCGATCGCCATATGCGTGAAGACCCGACCCTTCAGGCCAAGGATGCGGCTATTATTACCATGCAGGAAGTCGGGGGTGCGGTGATTGCGACCACCCTGGTATTGTTGGCGGTGTTTGTTCCGGTGGCGTTTTTGCCGGGAATCAGTGGCGTGATGTACCAGCAGTTTTCGGTGACTATTTGTGTGGCGGTACTATTTTCTTCTCTCAACGCCCTGACGCTGAGCCCAGCACTGTGCGGTTTGCTGCTTAAGCCAGGTGAGAAAAAAGAGGCCGGCTGGTACAAGAAGTTCCTTGCCAGTTTTGATCGCCTGACGGCGGGCTATGATATCGGTGTGCAGTGGATATTGCGCAAACTGGTTTTCGTCGTGATCGTCTTTGTGGGTTGGATGGCCATACTGGCCTTTGGCGTAATGAACACGCCTACCGGTTTTGTCCCGGACGAGGATAAGGGCGCGCTGTTCGTCAATGTGCAGTTACCGGATGCCTCCTCGATCAATCGCACCAAGGCAGCGATGGATAAAGTCTATGACATCATCGCTGCCGACCCTGCGGTGGAGCTGGTGACGTCAATTACCGGCTTTTCCATCTTAACGGGTGCCATGTCTGCAAACGGCGGCACCATGTTTGTCGTACTCAAACACTGGGAGGACCGACCGGAGAAGGAAAATCTGGTTTTCAATGTCGCCCAGCGTATTAACCAGCAGGCTTTTGCCCAGGTGCCGGAAGCTCAGATATTTGCGATCTCGCCTCCTGCGGTTCCAGGCATGGGATCGGTGGGCGGCCTGGAAGTGATGGTGCAGGACACCTTGTCACGTTCGCCCGCTGAGCTGGCCGGCGTGCTCAATAATATGATTGTCGAGGGTAACCAGACGCCAGCCCTGGACTCTGTATTCAGTACCTACCGGGCCAATGTGCCCCAGTTCTTTATCGATGTAGACCGTGTAAAAGCGAAGAATCTTGGCGTGCCCTTAAGCGAGATTTTCTCGACATTGCAGGCTCAGATGGGCTCGCTATACATCAACGACTTCAACAAGTTTGGACAGACCTATAAGGTCATTATGCAAGCGGAATCACCGTTTCGCTCCAATCTGGAGGACCTCGATCGTTTCTACCTGAAGTCCTCCAGTGGTGAGATGGTGCCTTTGAGTACCCTGGTGACAACCAAGGGAATTTTAGGGCCTGATCTGGCCCAGCGCTATAATCTCTACCGCGCGGCATCGCTGCGTGCCAACGCCGCGGAGGGTTACAGTTCGGGCCAGGCCATGAATGCGTTTGAGACACTGGCGGCCCGCGTTATGCCAGATGGCTACCGCTTTGAGTGGACCGGCATGGCCTTTCAGGAGCGGGAGGCGGGCAGTACCGCGATCATCGCCTTCGCCATGGCCTTTACGTTTGTCTATCTATTTCTTGTTGCGCAATATGAGAGTTGGTCTATACCCGCGGCCATTATTCTGGTGGTGCCTATGGCCATTGGGGGAGCAATCGTGGCCCTGTTGATTACGGGGGTGTCATTGAACCTGTATGCGCAGATAGGCCTGGTGTTGCTAATCGGGATGGCGGCGAAAAATGCCATCCTGATTGTGGAGTTTGCCCGTGAGCGCCGTGAGCAGAGGGGGGAAGATATCAAGGTGGCGGCCAGGGAAGCCGGGCGTTTACGTTTCCGGGCGGTTTGTATGACCGCTATTTCCTTTATTCTCGGTATCATGCCACTGGTGGTTGCCACAGGCGCCGGTGCCTTTGGCCAGCGCTCCCTGGGTGTGACCGTTTTTGGTGGCATGATGGCGGCGCTATTGATCGGCACCTTCTTCATTCCGGGCTTCTACGCTATCGTCCAGGGTACCCGCGAAAAGCTCAAGGCCAAACTGGGTATGGAGAATATTGTGGGCGGTAAAGCCCAGTAGGGCAGGATACGCCGCTATAACACCTTGAAAGTGGCCAGGACGTCCTGGTCCGCGAGCAGGAGCAGGGTGCCATCTTCAATCCTGAAGGCTGTCACCTTATTGAACATTTCAAGGTACCGGCCTTCGATGTCGCCCCTGCCCTGTGGGCAGGCCATGCGTGTGCCGGCCATGGGCCCCAATGCCAGTGTCCCGCTCATGCCCGCCTCATCTTCCAACGTATAGCTGCCCGAATATCGGTTACAGCCGGAAAATCCGGCTGCCCGGGACTGTTCCGCTAAAAAGCGGATATCAAGTAAGCGGTTATCTGTGCCGCCCGGGGCCATCTCCCCGTTCAGGGTTTGCAGCCCCCAGTGCACATTGGATAGTCCGGTTATCGACTCTTTCTCCGGGGTTGGTATACGGTGCAATAGCATCAACTTGGGGGCGCCACTGCCCGGGTCAACAAAGTCTTCATTGGCAAACATGATACGTCCATCGGTCCGGATGGTCGCGCGCAGGCCATAGCGCTTTTTCCTGAGTTTTCGCCTATCCATCTCGGAGATTTGGGTGGTGATGGAAAAATCATACGGGGGAGCCCCCAGAGGGGTAATGACACCGCTACTCAACAGGATCACGGGTTTAGAGGGTACCGTGAGGTCCAGCAACTGTACTTCCAGTTCGGCGTTGGCGGGCAGGGCGATGCGTTCGCGGAAAAAGACAGTGCCGTCCAGGCTGCTCAGGGAGTCTTCCCAGCGGTGATCGTATTCAGTTTTTACGTCTGGATCATTGTCGCAGGCACTGAGCGCGGTCACCAGCAGTAGTGACGCGGAAACACTGGCCAGATGCCTCAAGATAGTGCGCATCGATTTCCCTCTTATTTGGAATTCAGCCCCTAGTATCGAACAATCCGGGCGTGCTGCAAAGTCTTGCTCACAAGCAATTGCTCAGGCAAACAGGTTCTTGAGCCCCGCCAGCGTTTCCTGGCCCCGCTCTTCATTCGCCTCCTGGGTCTCCATACCGCCGCCCTGCCACTGCAAATCGTCCTGGGGCAACTCGTCAATGAAGCGACTGGCTTCGCAGTTGATGGTCTCACCAAACTGCCGGCGTTTCAGGGCCATGGTCATGCTGAGGGTCTCCCTGGCGCGGGTGATTCCCACGTAAGCCAGGCGCCGCTCTTCTTCGATATTGCCATCGTCGATACTGGCCCGGTGGGGCAGCAGCCGCTCCTCCATGCCAATGATATAGACGTGGGGAAATTCCAGCCCCTTGGAGGCGTGCAGTGTCATGAGCTGTACACTGTCTTCGCTGGCATTCTCCTCCTCCTGTTGTTCCATCAGGTCGCGCAGTACCAATCGGGAAATGGCCTCGTCCAGGCCCACCTGGTCGTTGCTCATTACCCGCTGCAGGCTGTCCAGCAGGAAGTGGACGTTGGACATGCGTCGCTCAGCGACATCTTCACTGGAACTGAGTTGGACCAGCCAGTCCTCGTAATTCATATCGCGAATCATCTGCCGGAGACCGCTGACGCCGCCGTCATCACCCTCGCACTGACGCCGGATGGTGCCCATCCAGTTGTTGAATTCCTGAAGTCGGCGTAAACCAGCTTCGGGTATCTGGTCCGAACCGATTCGCTGGCAGGCCTGGGTGAGGCTGCAACGCGCCTGGTTGGCGAAATTACCCAGGGCCTCCATGGAAGAGGTCCCCAGCTTGCGCCTGGGCACATTGGCGATACGCAGAAAGGCGTTGTCGTCATTTTCATTAATGATCAGCCGCAGGTACGCCATGATGTCCTTGACTTCATTGCGGGCGAAAAAAGAGGTGCCGCCGCTCATATGGTAGGGCACCTGCTGTTGTTGCAACGACAGCTCTATCAGTCGCGACTGATGGTTGCCCCGGTAAAGAATGGCGTAATCGCCGTAGCGGGTGCGCTTGCGCAATTTGTGGTCGAGAATTTCCGCTACCACCTGATCGGATTCATGATGTTCGTCGGTGCAGCGAATTACCCGTAGCGGGTCACCAAACCCCAGTTCACTCCACAATTGTTTGTCGAAGACGTGGGGATTATTGGCGATCAGGGTGTTGGCGGCCTTGAGAATACGCGCGGTGGAGCGATAATTCTGTTCCAGCTTGACGATTTTTAGTCCCGGGAAGTCCTCCTGCAATTGCACAAGGTTCTCGGGGCGTGCACCGCGCCAGGCATAGATGGACTGATCATCATCACCCACTACGGTGAGACCGCCGGTGAGGCCTACCAGCTGTTTTACCAGCAGGTACTGGCTGGAATTCGTGTCCTGGTACTCATCGACCAGCAGGTAACGTAACTGGTTTTGCCACTTTTCCAGAATATCCGGTGAGCGGTCAAACAATATGGTGGGCAGGGAGATGAGGTCGTCAAAGTCCAGGGCATTGTAGGCGCGCAGAGCCCGGTTATAGCGCTGGTAGGCCTGGGCGCACAACATATCGGCCGGGGTGGTTGCGGTGGCGATCGCCTGCTCGGGGAGTAAGCGGTCGTTTTTCCAGCTGGATATGCGCTGCTGAATGGTGTCGGCCTGGTCGCCTTCGGCGCCGTGCTCCTGAATGAGCAGGTCGCGGATCAGGGTTTGGCTGTCCTGGCCGTCAAAGATTGAAAACCCGGGCTTTAATCCCAGTTCCTTGAGTTCTGTGCGGATGATTTTCAGGCCCAACTGGTGAAACGTACTTACCGTTAGTCCCTCGCCGTTGTTGGCGCTCAGCAGCTTTCCCACCCGTTCCTTCATTTCCCGTGCCGCCTTGTTGGTGAAGGTCACCGCGGCGATGTGTTTGGCCTCGATGCCACAAGTTTCCACCAGATAGGCAATTTTTCGTGTGATCACGCTGGTCTTGCCGCTACCGGCACCGGCCAGCACCAGAAGAGGGCCGTCTATGTAGCGAACAGCTTCACGCTGCTTGGGGTTGAGTTGGGTCACTGATATCTACTGTGGGGAGGGCTAAACAGGCGAGCAAGTCTAGCAAAATAAGCGCCTGTAAGGCGAGAACAGATCGCTATTGGCAGAAATTGACAAAGTCTGCCTCCCCATTTTGAAATTCCCGGCAATCGTCCCGGGGCCACTCTGTCCGTAAGATGGTCGCAACTGAAACGACAACCCTGGAGTCACCCATGAAGAACCAGATATTGAAGACGATTATTATCATCTGCGGCTGGATCGCAGCTAACTAAACTACAACCCAAAGAAGATAAGACGATGAATGCATTGATTGACCAAACCTGTTTGGAGAGCGAAAGCGAAGTCAGCTCCGAGTGTCTGGACCTGAGCTACTGGGCCCTGCTCAGCGAGACGGTTCAGCCCGAGCTGGACCACTTGCGTACGCAATTCCCATTTGCAAAATAAGACATCCCTCCCCTGGGGCCTCCCGCCCCGCGGCAGTAACTAGCTACCGCCCCACCTTATTGACCGAATATGTCACTGGCCTTTGGCCGATTCGTCCAGACGATACTGGTCGGCAGTTTAACTGGCCATACACCCCCCCTTAAATCCTCTCAAGTCCTTGTGGTTAAGCACTCATCGGGTATGTTGACTGCCCAGAGATGACAGTGGCCTGAGCTTTAGGCCCGCTTGCAGCTTACTAAAAATCACTAAAGACACTGAGGTATTCCATGAGCAATGACGCCTTTATCTACGATGCGATTCGTACCCCACGGGGCAAGGGTAAGCCCGGCGGCGCCCTGTATGAGGTCAAGCCAATCGATTTGATCACCAACCTGCTGGAAGAGATGAAGTCCCGCCACGACCTGGACACTACCCAGGTTGAAGATCTTATTTTGGCGACCGGTGAGCCGGTAAAAGAGCAGGGTCAGAATATCGCCAAGACCGCACTGGTTTACTCCAGCTGGGATGACGTAACAACCGGTGCACAGCTGCACCGCTATTGCGCGGGTGGCCTGGACGCAGTGAATACGATTGCCATGAAAATCATGTCGGGCATGGAATCCATGGGCGCAGCAGGCGGTGTTGAGAGCATGTCCCGTCTGGGCATGGGAGCGAGTGGGGCTGCCGCAGGGGATGCCTGGGTCGCCATGCATAGCTACGGTATCTCACAGGGCCTGGGTGCTGACCTGATGGCGTCGCTGGACGGCTTTAGCCGCGAAGACGTGGATCGCTATGCTGCACAGTCACAGGCCAGGGCGGCCCACGCCCGGGATAACGGCTATTTCGATAAATCCATTGTGCCGGTTAAGGATTTAAATGGCGTCACCATTCTGGATCACGATGAATTGATCCGGCCCACCACCGTGGAGAGCCTCGCCAAGCTCAAGCCCTCGTTCAGTATGTTCAACGACTTTGGCCACGGCGACTTCCTCAAGTTCAAGTATCCTCAGGTAGAGCGCGTGGAATGCATACACACGCCGGGCAACTCCTCGGGCGTGGTTGACGGTGCCTCCCTGGTCCTGCTGGGCAACAAACAGGCCGGTGACGACCAGGGCCTGAAGCCCCGTGCGCGCATCGTCTCCTGTGCCCTGACCGGTACCGAACCCACTATTATGTTGGCGGGTCCGACCCCGGCCGCACAAAAAGCCCTCAAATTGGCCAATATGACGGCCGATGATATTGATCTGTTCGAATTGAATGAAGCCTTTGCCTCAGTCGTACTGCGATTCCAGCAGTTGATGGATGTATCCGACGAGAAAATCAATGTGAACGGTGGTGCGATCGCTATGGGGCATCCCATCGGTGCCACTGGTGCCATGGTGCTTGGCACCGTTTTGGATGAGCTGGAGCGTCGCGATCTGAAGACGGCTCTGGTCACCTTGTGTGCCGGCGGCGGAATCGGCATTGCCACCATCATTGAACGCGTTTGATCGCACAGAGAATTGGAGAGACAACAAATGAGCAATATACGTTTGGAGAAAGATGCTGACGGCATCGTGGAACTGATTTTCGATAAGCAGGGCAAGTCGGTCAATGTGATGGACGATGACTATGCCGCGGAAATGCCAAAAATCCTTGATCAGCTGGAAGCCGACAAAGACAGCATTACCGGTATTTATGTGCGCAGTGGTAAGCCCGGTCAGTTTTTTGCCGGTGGCGACATTACCCAGATGATGGAAATGGACCTGAACCCGAATCAGGAGGAACGTAATCAAATGTTCCAGAGCCTGATGGAGACCAAGGCTCCCCTGCGCCGTCTGGAAGCCCTGGGTGTACCCATTGCCGTGGGCATTAATGGTGCGGCACTGGGTGGTGGTTATGAGATCGCCCTGGCCTGTCACCACCGGATCGCCCTGAATGACAAGAGCGTGCAAATTGGACTGCCTGAATCCATGCTGGGCCTGATGCCCGGCGCTGGTGGCGTGGTGCGTATGGTCCGTCTGCTGGGCATGCAGGAAGCCCTGACCCTGATTTCCCAGGGCAAGCGCCTGAAAGCGCAGCCCGCCCTGGATAAGGGGTTGATTCATGAACTGGCCGATTCGGAAGAAGAGATGGCCGCCAGTGCCAAGGCCTGGATCAAGGCGAACCCGGAGGCGAAACAGCCCTGGGAAGAGCCCGGTTACACGATTCCCGGTGGTGGTCCGGAAGATCCGGCCAACCAGGGCCTGACCTATTTTGGCCCGGTGAATGTCATGGTTCAAACCAAGGGCAATATGACGGCCCCCCAGGTGATTATGGCTGCCGTTATTGATACCGCCCGGGTTGATTACGACACGGCCCACCTGGTAGAGGCCCGTTATTTCCAGCGCCTGCTATTGGATCAGGTGTCGCGCAATATGATGACCACCTTTTTCGTGCAAATGAATGAGATGGATGCGGGTGCCTCCCGTCCCGCCGGTATCGAGAAAACCGCAGTGAAGAAGCTGGGTATCCTCGGCGCCGGTGTCATGGGGGCAGGCATCGCCTTTAATGCCGCTAAACTGGGCATCGACGTGGTGCTGAAGGACCTGAGCCAGGAAAACGCCGACAAGGGCAAGCAGTACGCTGCCACTGTCTGTGAAAAGAACCGTCGTATCGATGAAGCCGAAGCTGAAAAGATTCTGGCAAGAATTCTGCCGACCGCAGATGTTAATGACCTGGCCGACTGTGACCTCGTCATTGAGGCGGTGTTTGAAGACCGTGGCGTGAAAGCCACAGTCACCAAGGAAACCGAAGCGGTGTTGGCGGAGTCTGCCATCTTTGCCAGCAACACCTCGGCACTGCCGATTACCGAGCTGGCTGAAGCCTCGGTGCGCCCGCAGAACTTTATCGGCATGCACTTTTTCTCTCCTGCGGAGAAAATGCCGCTGGTGGAAATTATTACCGGTGAGAAGACTTCTGACGAAGCGCTGGCCAGAGCCTTCGACCTGGTACAACAACTGGGTAAAAAGCCCATTGTTGTAAAAGACTCGCCGGGATTCTTTACGACTCGCGTGATCGGCCAGACCATTACCCAGGGCCAGATTATGTTGGCCGAGGGTGTAAACCCCGCACTGATTGAAAATGGCGCAGCCTTCAACGGTTCACCGATGGGGCCGCTGGAAACATTGGACAGCATTTCAATCGAGACGGCCTACCACGCAATGAATCAGGGCCATGCCGACGCGAAAGCCCGCGGTGAAACCGTGGAAGCGACACCTGAATCAGAAGTCATTCGCATCATGATCGAAGAGTGCGAGCGCAAGGGTCAGCGCACCGGTGCGGGCTTCTATGACTACAACGAGAAGGGTAAGAAAATTGCCACCTGGCCCGGCCTGAAGGAAGTCTTTGCCAAAGATGGCTACAAGGATATTCCCTACCAGGACGTGAAAGACCGCTTGTTATTCTCTCAAGTGTTGGAAGCCATTCGCATCATGGAAGAGGGTGTTCTGACCAGTGTGGGTGATGGCAATATCGGTTCTATCATGGGTATCGGCTTCCCACCGCATACCGGCGGTGTGTACCAGTGCGTGAATGCCTACGGCGTGCAGGCCTTTGCCGATCGAGCCAGTGAACTGGCCGAGCTGTATGGCGAGGTCTTCCAGCCGCCGCAGCTGCTGTTGGATATGGCGGCTGAGGGTAAGACCTTCAGTTGATTTGCTTCAGTGGGCGGGTTTGCCTGGGGTGAATATTGCCTTGGTGGCCTGACGCGCGACCGCGCATCTTGATGGCTCACCAAGGCAATATTCACCCCAAGCAAGCCCCCTGTACTCCGAGCGACTAAACGGGAATGAGGGGGTATCTTCTCGCAGGTACAGGTGTAGGGTTATTGAGTTGTAGCCCTCGACATCAGGCTTTTCTGTCGTTGCTGAAGTTCTCGTTGCATAGTGCTGGGGCGCAGCATGTTTATCTGGCCGGCGGCCAGTTCCAGGTGGGGGAGGGCCTGCTCGGGTTTTCCGGCTAGCAGGTATAGCTCGGCGACTTCGAGTTGCCACTGGGGGGTGGCCCGGAGCTTTTGGTCCAGGGTGCCCAGGCGTTGTATTGCGGCCTCGTAGTGTTGCCGGTCAATTTCCAGTTTTATGGCGTAGCGCTGTAGGGAGGAGAGCACACCAGTAACCTTCATGCGGTCATCGAGCAGGGTCAGCGCATCGTCCGTACCGCGTTCGGGAAGGGCAGCCATCATTTGGGCGGCGGCGAGGTAATTTCCCGGGTCTGAGCGAGATCTGATGCTGAACAGCAGTTCGTAGTCCAGCAGAGCAGCCGTGTAGTCACCGGAGTCCCGCAGAACCCGGGCGCGGTATTGGAGAGAAGCCGGGTGTCGCGGGAAGGCCGCCAGATATAAATCGAAATACCCTTTGGCTTTTTCAAACTCGGCCGAACGATAGAGCAAAATTCCGTGGACAAAGGCGGCGTTGACCGGGTTGTCGACCGACTCGGCTGTTTTGATGTCTGCGAGCGCCAGGGACGGCTGATTGTTGTTGAAGTGGGCCAGCGAACGCTGGATATAGAGGTTCTGGTCCTGCGGAGACGATGAAATTTTCTCATCGAGCCGCTGGATTTGTTGCTCGATACCGGCATCGGCGAACAGTGGCAGCGGGCTGGAAATCAGCGCGGCGAATAGCGCGCAGCGAAGAAGGGAAATTGGCATGAGACAGCTTACTTCAGGAAGGTGAATCGGCAGTGGCAGATCGACGGTGTAACCGCCGATCTGCCACAGTTGAAGTCAGCGCGTCATGGTAAAGGATTCGAGTATATTGCCCTCGACGTCGATAAAGTTGGCCTCGAGGCTGCTCTCACCCACATCGAGCACAACGGAACCCAGTATCACCTGACCGAAATAAACTGCAGGGTGGGGCTTGGCGCCCGGAAAGCGCGCTTCTGCCTTGCCTGCACTGCCGGCGACGGTATAGACCACCTTGTCATCAGTGCCGTTGCGGGCGATCTGGGTGTAAGCCTCATCTCCCTGGCCGCTGGCGGGTTCGCCCTGGTCATTCAACTCGGCGTGGATGTCGGGGTCGAAGGTGTCGGACAAGCCGGTGTGTCCGTTTAGATAGTAGGTCCGTTCGTAGGTGTGGCTGTGGCCATTGTAGACCAGGTCCACATTGTAGGCCTCGAATACGGGGGTAAACTGTTCGCGCATGTCGATCATCGGTTGGTCTATTCCCGATAAATCGTCATCTGAGTCGTGGTCCAGTTGTGCATAGGGCGGGTGGTGAAAGATCACGATGGTCCAGTCGGCGCTGCTGGCCATCAGGTCATCTTCCAGCCACTGCTGCATGGCGGCGCGGTTTGATTCATCCCGGGCGGCGACCTGTGAATCCAGGGCGACAATATGGATGTTGGCGTAGTCGAAGGAATAGTATTGCTCTGTACCGCTGGCCAGCCCGCCCACCTCACCGTTGGTGGGTAAGGTGAAAATATTGAGGTAGGGCATGGGGCTGTCGGGTTCAGGGTCTTCGCCACCATTTTCGTCGCTGCCCAGAATAATATAGTCATCGGTGTCAGTCTGCTGTCCGGCACCGACGAAACCCATATCGTGGTTGCCGATGACAGGCCACAAGGGGGTGGAGCTTAAAATCCCGTTGTAGATATCGAAAATCGCTTTCTGGTGTTCGAAGTCGGTACCCTGGTTATAGGCGTTGTCCCCCAACATCAGCGCCAGATCTGCGGTCTCGCCACCGCTGGCCTCTACGTAGCTCAGATAGCCATCCCGTACCTGCGCTGATCCGAGCTTGTCCTGACCACCCGTACCGGAGTCTCCCAACAGCCAGATGCGGGTATTGCCGTCCGCTGGCAACGTGCCCACCTCCGGCGCTGTAGTGAAATGATGTTCGGCATCGGCTGTACCTGCGCCGCCAACGGAGTAATAGTAGGTGGTAGCGGGCTCCAGGTCGGTTAATAGCACTTCACTGTGGTCTGTCGCGGTGACAGTAGCGCCCGATTCGCTGTCTTCCAGCAGCGCGTTCATGTCGGTACCAAAACACAGGCTGCCCGCTTCTTCGTCGTCTTCAGCCAGGTTGCCACGCCACTTGATAATCACACTGTCCGTGCCCAGTTGTTGCAGATACAAGCGCTCAGGGTTGATTTGTGTGCCGCTGCAGCTTACTGGTTCGGGTTCTGGTATGACAGGGGGTGGAGTAGGGCGGTTATTATCGCTGTCATCGTGGCAGGCGGCCAGGCCGATTGCCAAAGTGGAGACAAGTAGCGAACTTGTGAGCTTGTTCATGGTATTTCACCTGTACTGAAACGACTGTTTCATTATTTTTATCGTTTTGTAGCAGGGTAAATCATCGCCATCCCAGGCTGCTGCTACTTGGCGAAATAGTGTAGCAGTATACTCCAAAAGAGACTATGGATATTATGCGGCGTTGCAGAAGGCTGCTTGCTTAAGACGTGATGATCGAGCTTATGATGCCCACCACGAACCAGGCTTGTACAGCTTGCAGTACTTCGGTGGTAGCCTGCTCTTGATCAAACCACTGGAGCATCTGCTCGCACTGTCCCGCGAAGTTGTTTCCCTGTAGAAACCCCTCTACCAAGGCAAGCTGGTAAGGGGCCAGGGAAATAAATTCGCTGACTCTACTGGGTCCGCGCCACAACATCCAGGCACGTTGCCCAGAGTAGTCTGGTGATGGCGGTGTCTGATCCTGCTTCAGCGCCTGCCAGCTTTCAACGGCATTACTGTCGCAGCGAAAAATCTGCAGGCTGGGATGAAAACGAAACTGAATTCCAGGCCAAAGCTGGGGTTCAATGGCCTGCAAATCACTGAAGGTTGCTCTTGCACTTTCCTGGGCATCAAAAGCATTCAGAAGTCTGCGCTCAAAATTCGCAATATCTGCAAGAATGGGATATTGGCCGAAAAAGTCGTCATTGTGCAAAAAGGCCGGCAGCGCGTCGCAAAACAACCTGAGAGAATGAAAGCTTGAGGGGTTGGCGGCAATGTAGTCGCCGACCATCTTTTCAAATAAGTCATCGCCTAGATACAGGCCGAGAATTTCGTGGTCAGTGTCGATTGTCTCCACCAGTCGCACCCGGTAGGCGTTGGAATAAATCCCCATACGCTTGTCGACATCAATTCCACCCTGGGCGGCGATGAGTGCTGCCAAGCCAGCTGACTTGTCCCCCAAACTTGCGGACTCGCTTTCAGTGTTAGCGGCTAACAAATAGTCCATAAAGAGAGACTGCGTATCTCGCAGGTTCATTTCGGTTTCTCGGCAGATTGTGCCACTCTAAGCAATGCGGATTCTGGTAGCGTTTGATTGAGGTCTGCAATCGTTTCCAGCGCAATTCGACCGGCGTAGCCAAGTTCCTGTTCCAAGTCTGTGAACTGGGGGATATTGGCGTCTCGCTCGATCATGGTGCTCACGGCACCAAAACGTTTCAGCGCATGCCGGTACAAGTCCCATACACTGTCGGGCACATCGTGATCATGCGTATCAATGACGTAATCGCCAAAATCCGAGTGGCCCGCCAAGTGAAACTGCTGAACCCGCTCTACATCAATTTTTGCAAGATACTCCAGAGGATCGAAATGGTGATTCCGCGCACTGACGTAGATATTGTTGATATCCAGAAGAATGAGCGAGTCGGAGCGTTGGGCCACCTCATTGAGGAAAGTCCACTCATCCATTGTTGAATCATTATAGGATAGATAGCTGGATACGTTTTCCAACAAAATGCGCCGCCCAAGAAAATCCTGTACCCGGCGAACGCGTTCACTCACGTGCTCTACCGTCTCTTCGGTATAGGG
>JBALWA010000062.1:0-27189 GCA_036960305.1 Halioglobus sp.
ATCCTTGTTCATAGGATGCTCCATTGCTCCGTTAATATATAAAATATATAATAGTGGCATGCTCGAAGTATTTTATCAAGTGTCGATACGGCTTTGCGTTCAGTGTAAGGAGGCGTTACACCCTCAGTATTGCTGGCATGAACGGTGAAAAGGCTTTGGTCTTGTTGTTCGAGTTGCACGAATGCCAAGACGAGTGGGCAAGGGGGCTGTGAATGAAATCTGAAAAGGTGTAAAAAGTAAGATCTGATTCAGCCCACTTGCTATTATACAGTATATATAACCAAAGAATGGTGTACTAATGGACTCCAAAATTGCTCTTCTGAACGAACAGAAAATTATTGAGCGTATTTTCAACCATATTGACAATAAGACCACGGACCTGGGTGACACTGTCTGGAAAGAGCCTGTCACGAACTATTTGTCTGAAGAACGTTTTGAATCCGAAGTTGCGCTTTTGCGACGAATGCCTGTTCCTTTTTGTCCTTCTGCAATGCTCTTGGAGAACGGCAGTTATATGGCGAGAAAGGCAGCGGGTACCCCGCTTTTGGTAGTGAGAGGGGATGATTGTAAAGTTCGAGCGTTTATCAATGGCTGCCGACACCGTGGCATGCCGGTTGCCAAAGACAGTGGATGTGCTCGTTCTTTTGTCTGCCCATATCATTCCTGGACTTATGGTCTTGATGGGCAGCTCAGGCATATACCCGGGCACTCTGGCTTCCCCGGTGTTGAACTGCATGACAACGGTCTCGTTGAGGTCGGCGCAGTTGAGAAAGGGGGACTAGTCTACGTCAATCAAAATGGCCCTATAGATTCCTCAATGCTTCAAGATACGCCAGAATTTTTTGATCGGGATCAGCCGTTTTTATCCCAGAGTGATTATACCGATCAGGCGAACTGGAAGCTGATCAATGAAACTACTATGGAGGGATACCACATCAAGTCTCTCCATAAGCAAAGCTTCTACCCATTCGGGCTCGACAATACCAATGTGGTGGAATTGTTTGGCGCCAACTCTCGAGTCATTTTTCCGTTCAAGCGTATTGAAGAACTTCGAGATATTGATCCTGAGAAGTGGCGTCTTGATGGAATGGTAACGTCGGTGTACTCGCTTTTCCCTAACGTTGCTATTTCCGTCCTTTCCAAGCACACAACAATGACCGTATTCGAGCCGCTTAGTCCATCTAGTACGCAAATACTAATTTACCGAGTGATTAACAAGACTTCTGATGGAGCGTTGTATGAGGTGGAGGAAGCCAAAAGAGATGCTGCTTTTGTCAGAGCGACCGGCTTTGATGAAGACCGTGAAGCGGCTTGTGACATTCAGGCAGGTCTGGCCAGCACTGCAAACCAGCACCTTACGTTTGGACATTTTGAAAAAGCGATCTTGCATTTCCATCAGAATCTGGCATCGCTTCTATAAACCTGACTCGAATGGCACTGACTTACACTGGATGCGCAGCTGTGTGCCTGAATCGGGTACCGCCAAGCTAAGTTGTGCAAATTGATAGAATCGGTGGATGAATACGTTAGAAGCGTCACCGATTCCCGCCCGATCTCATCTCCTACGCCGTCTGGTTCTTCTATCGCTCCAAACTTAGGCGCGCGGTGCGTATTCCGGCCCATTCCGATCACCCATACTGGTTTAATCCGATCACCTTTTCTGGAACATACCGATCATCGATTCTCTCCCTGTGTGGTTGACCCACCTAAGTCTAGTCGAGACCTCGGTAAGAGGAGGAGTCCATACATTGAGTCGGGTGGTCTAACCAGACATTGGGCAGTAACTTGAAGAAACGTAACGAGTTTTGCTGATGGGGTAGAGTGGGGAAGTAGAGACCGATCTTATGCCGAGAATTGTGGTGGGTTATACCGAGCTGGATTGCGGCGGTAAGTTGAAGAAGGGTAAGGGGTTTTTGTAACCGAACTTCGAGGTGGGGCCGAACTGACTCGATCACGTAATCCCTTGATTTGGCTTCTAAATTACTAATTCGTGTATGGACTCCTCCGTCAACTGAATTAAATCATTTTCTTTACTCCTGCTGTCACATGGTTGAATCGGTCTGACGGAATCAGCTGCATTCGTGTATTCGGCCTTTGTATGTGGTGGTCGTACCACCGGGCCATTAGAGAATCCGCACCGCCCGGACCTATCGCCATGTCGAACTCGTAAGTTCTGGAAATGTTATCGGCCTTTCAGGCGGCACGGAAAACCGTGTGTATCGTAAAGCGATTAATCTGCGCAGCGTTGTTGATGTTTATCAGGGCAACTACGCCGCAAAGCGTAAAGCGTCATTGCCGTTGAACTTGTCATGCCTTGTCCATACCGCCCACATAATGCGCGCCATTTTATTCGCCAGCGCAACTGTAGCCTTATTGTGACCGACCTTGGCCTGCGTATTCACCGCCCAGGTTTCCAGTCGCGTTAGTTCCTTGCCATTTGCTGCTTTACGCCGTGCTGACATCAATGCTGCCCGCGCGCCGTGAATGAGCATTTTGCGTAAGTAGCAGTCACCCTGCTTGGTAATCCTGCCAAGCCGCCGGGTCTGCCCCGAGCTGTACTCTCTGCAGGTGATTCCGAGCCAGGAGGAAAAAGATCGCCCCCGCTTGAACATATAAATGTTTGATACGCGGGCCACAAATGCGGTGGCTATAGTGACCCCAATACCCTGAATGCCCAACAGGGCCTGCACATCTGGGTTGCTGTTGGCGTAGGCTGCGAGAGCCTGATCGACACGCTTCAGTCGATCCTCTAATGCACGAATTTCCTGGATGAGATCTTGTAGAGTTGGTTGTATGAGCATTGGAGCTTGCTCTGTAACCAGCGTCAGCTTCCTTCCAATACCCCGGACTCCCGCTGGGGAAGAGATGCCAAACTCAGCCAGTAGCGCCCTGGCTTCACAGATTCGGGCAACACGTGCCCGCTTCCATTGTTCACGCATCTTGTGTAAGCCCTGAAGCGCTTGCAGTTCCTCGGGCTTGACCGGTATGGGATGCAGACTCTTGTCGTTGTCAGCCAGGACCAACGCATCCGCATCGGCGGCATCTGTCTTGGTTCGCCGAACGTAGGCTTTGACATATTTGGCATGCAGTAGCTTGACCTCATGGCCCAGTGATTGGGCTGTGCGTCCCCAGTAATTGGAAGTGCCACAAGCTTCCATGACCAGGCGAACGGGTTCAGTTTGGGCCAGAAAACGATGAAACTGGGCTCGGCTGAGCCGCTTGCGATTAACAACGTGATGTTTGCTATCTGCTATTGATAATTGAAAAACAGATTTAGATAGATCGACACCTACAATTGAAATAGCCATATTGCATACTCCTCATCAGTGAGTGGGCTAAAACTGATGCCCATTCAAAGCATAGATCATCGTTGAGGAGTCCATCCTATCGCCACCCACAGGTTTTTGAAACCGAACTTGGAGGGAGGGCCGAACCGAGCAATCCAATGATACGACCAGGGTAACAGACCGAGCGATGTGACGATTTAAGTCAGTAACCCAGGCACAGTGATTTGTTATCGCTCATGCCGCAGTCCAGCCCATTCCGGTTATACAAAGGTGTCTGCTGACGGAAAATTCAAGGGTGTTTTGCACAATGCTGTCAGGGTTCGGCCACCGTTCTTCACTCATCCACGATTTTTTCTATCAGTGGAATGAGGTCTTTTTTTACAAGGTCCCTCACGGCCCCGGCATCCAGGCTGTAGTAATCATCGATAGCCACGTAGCCGCCTATCATGCGCCGGGTATCCAGCCAGGAAATCGTGCCAAAGGCACCGAAATCCGTAACCAAGTAGGGTTCGCTGCCGTCATTTGGTATGTCAATTTTCCACCCCATGCCATAGGGTTCGTCGAACTCACCACCGCGATCCCTGCGCATGTAGGCCGGGGAACCAGCGGCCATTACCCGATGATCACCACACATGCCATCGCGCAGGTGCATCAGCAGAATCTTGCCGTAGTCCTGTAGATTGGAAATACCACCGCCTTCGATGTTGGGGTTATCCAGGCCGATGAGGCTGTCGGGGTGGCCGTTCCACGCATCGATATCGGGCAGGGGATTGCCAAATTGAAAAACCTCCAGTTCACAGGGCCCTGCCAGATGCTCGTTCCAGGCCTGCCGCCATGTGCTGTTGGTCACCTGTTCGGCTACCGCGCCCGACAACTGCCACTGGCTGCCTCCATAGTCGAACTGGCTGCCTGCGGCTCGAGTCCCGGGTAATCTCGTGCTGTAGATAACTCGGCCACAGGATTCCAGTGGCATGATGGTGGCGAACTGGCACAGGTGCAGGCCATAGTTATCGATGCTGTCCAGACCCGGTATGCCCGAAGTATTACTGAGTAATTGCTCTGTAGTGCGATCACCGTACACACCGTCCCAGGGCAGGTAGTTGTCGATGGTGGCTTCTACGTCAAAGGCCTGGGATGCGTCATCATTGAGTGCCATCAGCAGGGATGCTGCGGGCATCTTGCTGGCAGAGGCGAGCAAGACGATGGTGTCCAGACTATGGTTCCCGAATGCGGCCTCGTGTATTACTCCCTGAATTTTGTCGACCAGGATGACAGAGATGCCATCAAATCGTGCGTTGTCAGTGAGGAATTGCTGGAAGCGGGCATCCACTGTTGAAAAGTCGTACGTGGGTAAGGGAGTGGGTTGGGTCTCGCCTGAGTCGGAACCTGAGCTTGAACTGCCACCACCACCGCAGCCAGCAACTAGCAGGGCGGAGCAACTCAGTAACAACATCGTGGTTCGTAGGCTCATGGATACTATCTTCTCGAAGGCATATAAAAAACTATATCCGGTTACGAGCGAAGGGGGCATGGCGGGTGGCGTCAACAGCATGACCGGAAGCGACAATAACTTGTCAGTAGGGCAGATATATTGCTCGATGTGGTGCCGAAGGGGGAGTACCCCCCGGGGGAAGCTAGAAATTCCAGATCCCCCCGTCGTACTTGGCGTACCCCGCGTTGGTGGCTGGTGTCGGGTTCGTCGAGACCGGCTGTGGATGATCAGGAGCAGGTTCTCGGCAATGACTGCGCGACCTCCACCGGGTCTAATCAGTTTAACTAGGGTGGTGAGCAGGTGATAAAGTAGATAAATAACATCACTCAAGCTGTCCGAGGGTAATATCTTCCGGTGAAGGCGGCAATAGCTAACCTTCTGATACTATTAGAAAATTAAGAATTCGCCACCCACAGGAATTTCCGATGAAGATGTTTTCGAGGGTACCGCCAACGTAAAGAGCCGTAAATGCTAGAACCTTCGAATGTATACTGACGCCGACGGCCAATTCCCACCCAAGTCCATCAGCAACCCCAGGCAGTGAATTCAGACAAAGTTTAACCATCTTTTATCGACAGTATCCTGGTCGCGCCTTTATGGAATTCCACAAAGAATTCACGGGCAGATATATTGCTCGATCTAGTGCGAATGGAGCAGGGCAGTGGCGCAAGCGTAGACACCGGATTCCTGCTATCTGGAGAAGTTAATTTGCCGGCACCGCCTGAGGTGCTATGCGGCATTTAATTCCACTTTAGTAACCTTGCTTAGTTCTACATTCTTTTTCGCCTGCCACAGATCATAGGCATCCTGCATGGCGAGCCAGCTTTCAGGGCTGCGTCCCAATGCTTTTGAGAGGCGTAACGCCATTTCAGGACTTATTCCGCTCTGCTGCTTTAGTACTCGATTGAGAGTAGAAGCAGCGACATTCAGTTGTGCTGCCAGGTAGCGACAGCTTAACCCAAAGGGCTCCATGTAGGTTACCTGCATAAATTCACCAGGGTGAGGGGGGTTGTGCATACGCATTAGTGATAATCCTCGTAATTTACTATGTAGGCGTTCCCGTCAGTAAACTCAAACGTTACCCGCCAATTGCCATTCACCGTAATCGACCAAAGACCCTTCCGTGTACCCTTGAGGGAATGCAGTCGATAACCTGGAACGTCAACATCCTCAATGGCTTGGGCTGTATCAAGAGCGGAGAGTTGCATGCGCAGTTTTTTCGAGTGCTTCGTTTGAATGCCACGAGTACTTCCGGTCTCGAAGAACCTTTCCAAGCCTTTGTGCTTGAATGATTTGATCATGGGGGTATTGTAGCATGTTGCGCAACGCAGTCAATGCGCATAATACTGCTATCCATATCCTATTAAGACTTTGGAATGACTATTCGTGAAGATCTAAACTATAAGAAGCTGGCGAAGCCGCGCTCGCTATTCTTTCACTGAATTTATGAGATAAAGAATACGAGGCGAAAATCGGGTACTCTTTTCGATAGAAAACATATAGAAATAAAAAAGATGACATGCCCAGAAGAATTCCACCCGCACACCGTGCGATTATGAGTCGGATGCTCTGTGAGGAGACTGGGCTGTAACTGGAAGAAAGCTAACGGGTTTTTTTGATTGGGTAGGGCAGAACGTCTGAGACCGAACTTCTGCTGAACCGAAGTGGCGGCTATACCGAGATACGTGGCTGCGCTGTTTGTCAATGTAGTTGAAGTTTGGTAACGGGCTATTTAAACCGAACTTCGGACTGGGGCCGAAACCCTGTCAGCAAGATTACGAGTGGCCATGCAAAGGCCCTAAACCCGGTTGCGCAACTCCACGATATTGCCTTCGGGGTCGCTTAGGTAGACGGAATTGCCATAACCTTGGGCCCCGTAACGGCGCTCGAAAGCTTCCACCTTGATTCCGTGAGACGTTAGATAGCGGCTGATCTCTTCTTCCGGTTGGGTGCTAAGCTGTAGGCAAAAATGATCCATGTTGTTATTGCCCTTTGTTGGTGGTCCACCGCCGAGCCTCCCGAGCTCACTGTCGACGGCTACTAGGTCGATCAGCGCAGTGCCAGCTCGTAGTTGCACCAGGCCAAACTCCGGCGATAACTCTCTTTCTATAGGGCAGCCAAGCACGTTGCTGTAAAAGTGAAGCATTTCCTTCATGTGTGATGTGCGCAGAACAATGTGGTCCAGACCGGTGATTTTAATCATGGAAATAAACTCTACAGTGGCAAATACCGAGTGGCTTGATTGTGCTGTGTTGAATGAATCAATGGAAGTGTACCAGCCCGGTATCACGTTCGGCAGGATTATCGTGTATATCCGGTGTCGGACCTAGCGCACTCGGCGTCAGGGTTGTGATGGCTTGGGCTGGGCTTGCCTCGGGTTCGTTGGGTTGGGCTAACATCTCAACGAACCCAACCATGGCCATTATCATACGGTTGAAACCATATTTTTTGAAAAACTTTAACTGAGTTTCGAATATCATCTTTTGCCAGCCTAGTATTTTTATAGAGCTAGCGAAAACAAAGAATGCTGTCAGCAATCCAGATATTACGACAATGATAGTTGAATTCATTCTTGGCTTCCTTTATTCATTTCCACTGTACCTCAAAATCTGGCTCATAGGCCAATGCGGAGCTAGATATGTGGCTCCATCTGTCAGTTCGGGTCAGGATTACTGCACCTAATCCACCGGTGAGTGGTAATTCCGCCCTCGACACTGGTCGCCGCAATACAGCTTTCTCAGCGCCGTCTCGAACTGCTTTTTGGGACAAGCTTATCTATGGGAAACGTCATATTTCTGCAACAACCGGGAAAGCGCTTGTAGACCTTTGCCCTTGTTGCTGATTTTCCAGGCGAGGAATTTTTCGTGATTGGTGATTCCGCCCAACTTCAATTCCACCAAAGTACCGCTGTCCAGATGACTCCGAACTCGGCTACGCGGCAAGTGACCTATGCCAAGTCCCGCCAGTATCGCCTGCTCCTTTTGCTCGATGTTCTGTACATAGAGTGTCTTACCTTCGTCACTCAGGCCTTCACTGCGGGCGATGTCGAAGGTAGACGTGTCGTGGGTAACGATTTTCCGCAGCCTGGCCAGAACGGATTGCAGGCCCACTTCCTGGTCAGCCAACCCGACCAGTTCATGCGAAGCGGAAATTACTGGCACCAGATCACTGTGGCCGATGGGGATTGCCCGGAGCCCCTTTTGCTGGGGCACCGGGCCAGGGACGCCGACAAGCAGGTCTACGCGATCCTGCTCCAGGGCCTCCCAGCCGCCATTCAGCACACATTCACGAACATCGAGTTCCATGCTGGCGTGTTCCTGCATAAAATCTGCAAGCACGGCAAAAAAGGTTGGGTAGGAGTGCAGTGATTCCACAGCGATGCGTATCCGTGGCTCCCAGCCTGTGGCGACTTCCTTCGCTCTATTCGCAAGTCGTGCCGCGGTTTGCAGTATGTTTCTACCCTCAGTCAATATTAACTGCCCTGCTGGCGTCAATACCGAGCGACGCCCCTGACGTTGAAATAAGGCAATGCCTAACTGTTCCTCCAGTTTTTGCACGGCGTAGGAAATGGCCGAGGTTGCTTTGTTCAGCTCTTCTGCGGCCTTTGCGAAGCTTCCGCGCCGGTCGATGGCATCCAGCGTCTCCAAAACCTCCAGCGTTATTGGGTTTCTCCGCATAACGGCCTCTTTAGAATGTTCTAATATTTAGAACATTCTAAACAATAAATGGGCCTTATTGCGAGCGTTATAATCATTACAATGGCTACATCACTTAAACAACCCCACATCTAAAGCCATGGAGCAATAAAATGAAATCACTAATCAGCACGATAACCGAAACAACCACTGGCCTGGACACTTTACCTCTGCGCGTGGGCGCCGGTGCAATCTTCGCAGCACATGGAGCACAGAAATTGTTCGGTTGGTTTGGTGGTTATGGGCTGGAAGGCACAGCAGGCTGGATGGAATCGATTGGGCTTGAGCCGGGTCTGCTTATGGCGGCAATGGCTGGAGGGGCGGAGTTTTTCGGCGGACTGCTACTAATTGTAGGCTTATTGGTTCGTCCAGCTGCTTTAATACTGGCTATCACCATGGTCGTGGCGATTCTCACGGTTCACCTGCCAAACGGCCTGTTCATGGAAAATAACGGTTATGAATTCGGCCTGGCCTTGCTGGTAATCACCGCTGCCCTAGTATTCCGCGGCGCTGGTAGCCTCAGTGTGGACCGGGCCTTGCAAACAAGGCTGGCTAACTAAACAAAACCGAGGCAGGGGTAACTACTCTGCCTATCACTCGGACATTATTTCAGGAGCAGTACAATGGGACTATTACAAAATGGACAGTGGGTCGACCAATGGTACGACACCAAAAACAGCGGCGGTGAATTTCGCCGGCAGGACAGTCGCTTCAGGAGTTGGCTGACCGCCGAAGGCGAAGCCGGCCCCAACGGAGAGCCAGGCTTCAAAGCGGAGAAAGGACGCTATCATTTATACGTCTCTCTGGCCTGTCCCTGGGCACACCGCACATTGATTTTTCGGGGCCTGAAGCAACTGGAAGACTATATCGATGTGACGGTGGTTGATCCCATTATGTTGGAAAATGGTTGGGAAATGAGCGACCCGCTGTATGGACTGGATTTTCTCCATCAGTTGTACCTGAAAGCCGACGCCCGCTACGAGGGCCGGGTGACCGTGCCGGTACTGTGGGACAAGCAGACTGAGACCATTGTCAGCAATGAGTCATCAGAAATCATCCGCATGTTCAACAGTGCGTTCAATCATTTAACCGGCAATACTGATGATTACTACCCTGAGTCTCTACAGGAAGTGATTCACACATTGAATGATCGCATTTACGACAACATCAACAATGGCGTTTACCGGGCCGGATTTGCCACCACGCAAGCGGCCTACGAAGAGGCATTTTATCAGTTATTCGACGCGCTGGACTGGGTTGAGGGGCTACTGTCACGTCAGCGATACCTAGCGGGTGATCAGCTCACTGAGGCCGATTGGCGGCTGTTCACCACTTTGATTCGTTTTGATGCGGTGTACTTTGGCCACTTCAAGACAAACCGTCAGTTGCTGGCGGACTTCCCGGCCATTAGTGCTTATGTGCGAGAGCTGTATCAGGTGCCGGGCGTAGCAGAGACCGTGAACTTTGATCATATCAAGACACACTATTACGCTAGCCATCGCACCATCAACCCAACCGGTGTTGTCCCGGTCGGACCTGAGATGGACTACACTGTCGCTCATGATCGTCAGCTTTTGAGCAAATCGGTTTAGTCGGCAGGCGAATGATATTCAGGCATCAAAAAACAGTACGGAATCTTACTGAAGCAGGCGGACCGTTAATTGACCTCACATCGCCACATGGGCGCGGATAAATAAACTATGACCAGTATCTTACATAGGGCGGGCACGCGCGGTAGCGCTGAGCATGGTTGGCTGAGTTCTCAGCACACGTTTTCCTTTGCGAATTACCACGACCCACAGCGGATGGGTTTTGGCATGCTACGCGTAATAAATGACGATGTAGTTCAGCCTGGCATGGGGTTTGGTACCCACCCGCATCGAAATATGGAAATTGTATCTATCCCCCTTGTAGGTGAATTGCGCCACCAGGACAGCATGGGAAATACACAACACATCAAGGCGGGCGAGGTTCAGATTATGTCCGCCGGAACCGGTCTAACGCACTCTGAGTACAACGGTTCCGAGTCAGACGTTGTTAATTTCCTGCAGATTTGGGTGCTACCCAAGGAGAAAGATATTGAACCATGCTATGACCAGAGGTTCTTTTCCTCAAACGAGCGGCAGGGTCGCTTCCAGAACATTGTATCGCCTGACCCTGACGATGAGGGCATATTGATTAATCAGGATACTTGGTTCTGGCTCAGGGATTTCGAGGTAGGTCAGTCAGATAGCTATATCGTCAAAAAGCCTGCAAATGGCGTCTATTTCTTCGTACTTGAAGGTGCAATTACTATTGCGGGCGAACAGTTGGAACGCCGTGATGGGCTCGGTGTAGAATATGCGTCCAGTATTGATCTAACGGCAACCTCGGGCTGCCAGTTGCTTATTATGGATGTACCGATGCAAAGCTAACTGGCTGGCATTAGATCAGTTCTGGTAAACCCCATTGTAGCTCCGATTGAGGCGGATGGTGTGTGGTAAGTCTGGGCAGCAAGTTGAAGAAAGGTAACGGGTTTCTGAAACCGAACTTCGGGGTGCGGTCGAACTGAACTTTCGCGGTGACTGATGCTACGGCTTGGGGCTAAGCCACCTGTTCTTTGAATGAGTTAAAGATTCGCCAAGCACGCGACCCACAGTACAAAACAGTATGAGAATATCCGGGCAGAACAATCTCATGAGGCGACATGAGTTCGAGAACGAGGGATGCGTAGTCCGGGATCCCGGAGATTCAAATCAGTTAGACACGCCCAGCGATTCCTTGGTGCTTACGCGGCTGTCAGTAATTTGTTCAATCTTGGAAGGCATCTGGTCTGGACGAGCACTATCGAGATCTCAGGATGAGTGCGTTTGCTGAATGGAGTAGGGCGGTTGCGTGATATCCGAGGCTAGATTTCTCGGATCTCAAAAACTTAATTTGTCGGTACCCCCTATTAGTTTGATAAACGCTAATCTGTTTCGCAAGGACTAACGTATTAGACTGTATAACCCACTCTGGAGCATGCGCACGCTATGGTAGATGTTGCACTATTTCCTATCCCCAGCTCAGTAAACTTCCCGGGCATTCCATGCTCACTGCATGTGTTCGAACCTCGTTACCGTCAAATGGTGCGCCACTGTATAGGCCAGCGCCTGTTTATGGGCGTGTGCCATACAGAGAAAATACTGCACCAAAGTGAGCGAGACCAAACAGTGGAGGAGGCACTTAAGCGCAATCAGGCAACCTATAAACCCCAGGATGTGTTCTCAGCCGGTCCCGTAGAGCTGCTGGAGGAACTTGACGATGGGCGAATGCTCATTCAAGTTAACAATGAAGTGCGACTGCAACTGGGCGAGGAAAAGCAAACGCTGCCCTTTGGAATATGGAGCTGTGAAGAACTACTGGACGAAACTCTAGATGCACAGGGCGAGCGGTCACTGCGGCAGAGCCAGGCTAAGATACTGACAAGGCTACTGGCCATAACCCACGACAACGAAGATGCTCAAGACATGCTTAAACAGGGTCACTGGCAGGCAATGCCCGCCCATGAATTCAGCTTTGCTGTTGCGGGCATGCTGGGTATGCCAACGGATGTGGCACAAACGCTTCTCGAAATGACAAACGCGCAAGCACGTCTGGATACCGTGTTAGAGACGATCAACACCATGGGCTCCGCACTCAGTTAAACCCGGCGCAGACCACTGGCACTGTCATGGCACTGCAGAGGCATCAAGTTGGTTACGCAGCGTCTCGACCCGGCTACGGTTAGCGCCCATGTCACTAATGCCAAGCCGAGAGGATGAGCGTACCTGGATTAGACCACTAAGCGGCTTATACAACAGCTGAACATCATCTCGGAAGCGCATCAGCGGCGTCGTGACCTCAGCCTGCAAGAAGTCTGGTTTGTCCACGATAATCGTCCAGTTGTCCTGATCGGCCAGCCACGTCTTTAGACTTTGCCACTGCTCAGTGCTCGCTTGCAGGGGCTCTACCGCCCTACCGCCTCCGTCTGATTCGCTATTGACACAATTGGGCAGTATTCCACAGGGGGATAATGCCGCCCCATCATCGGGCTTCTCTGGTGCTATAGTGCAACCAAACAGTAAGATTGCTATCAAAGGCATGCATATGTATTGTTTTTTCATGACCACACTCTAACGTTTTCCTCACTCTGGTGGTATCTGCGAGTATCTACTATGTACAAAAGGTTGTTTAGATTCAGCGTAAAAAGAATAGCGTTCATAACACTGCTAGCGATGCCATTCTCGGTGATGGCCGAACTGGACATCACATCTTGGAACAAACTGCTCACGAACGCAGTTAGCAACGGAGATGTTGATTACACCCAGTGGCAGAACAACCCTCGCTTTGACACATTAGTCGAGCAGATCGGCACAAGCCAAACTAAGGAGATGAGCCAGCATCAAAAGCTGGCCTTTTACATAAACGCGTACAATATAATTGCGGCTCAAGGCATATTGTCTGGCCGTTCTCCCAGTAGTTTCATCGGTCGCTATGTTTACTTCAAGCGAGACAAGTACCTGGTCGCTGGCGAACGCATAAGTCTGCATACGCTGGAGCACGACCTTATTCGACCAATGGGCGAACCGCGGATTCACTTTGCGATTGTCTGTGCAAGCCAATCATGTCCGATTTTACAAAGTAGCGCTTTCACACCGCAATATCTCGATCAACAGCTGCAAGCCGCTGCGATCAAGTTCATAAACAATCCGCAACTCAATCAGTTCGACACTGCTGCTCGCCGCGCAGAGCTTTCAAGTATCTTCAAATGGTTTGAAGAAGATTTTGTCGCTACAGGAGGTTCGCTACAAGACTATTTGGCACCGCTGGTCGATAATGAGAAGATTGCAAATTTACTGCGCCAGAACGCATTCGAAATCAGTTACCTCAACTATGACTGGAACCTCAACGGCACGCTATAACGTTGAGGCAGGGCATGACCATCCTCGCCCTGCAGCTCGGAGCGCATTTGCGTCAACCGCAGCGCCACTGCAGGATCACTCTCTAATGCTTGATAAATCACGCCTCCAATTTTCACGCAAAGACTTCGGAGAATACCCCACACCAATGTGGTGCGTGCCGTGTATTCTCGAGTCATTGAGAACGAAAAAAATAGAGTCCAACTAGATAAACGAGCCTTCTCTTTGAATGGCAATCCATGCTTCAATTTTTCCAGCCACTTTGATCGGAAGCACTCTCCAGTACATGATAAAGGGTGTGCCATCCTTTTTATAATTGATCGCCTTCCCCTCAAATTTGCCGCCAGATTTTAATGCTGCGGCAAGGCGGCTGATGACTTTTTTATCGGTACCTGCGCCCTGGAGAATTCGAGGTGTCTTTCCGAGAACATCAGACGGGACATGCCCTGTTAGTTTTTTAAACGCCTTGTTCGCGAAGGTGATTTTTCCGCTAGCTGTGGCATCAGTTATGACAATGGAGTCGAAACTGTTCTCCGCGAGCACCTTCAACAATGTCAAACTTGTTTCAGTGTTACCCAAAACCGATTCTAAGGTTGATTTCATTACTTTTTCCGTATTTTTGTGTGTATAGAGGTAAAAATACGTATGGGAAGCCTATTAGGATCACAAAGCCTAGAATTAGTAACGGCATTATCAACCCAACTCACTGAAGTAACTGGAAACAGGAGCGTTCAATCTCCATTTTTTTGTCGCAGATTTTTTACATTAAGTATTTTCTTGTGTACCGCAAACACGTTGAAGGCGTACCGCCGTTTGCGGGCCTATACCTCGATCTACTATTGCCCGCGGGCAGTAGTCCCCAGCAGATTATGGAAGGAAGGGGTGTTAATGCTACGCTCAACGAACTGGTGGCAAACGTGCCAAATAGCAGCATATAGCGGGGCATGATTTAATTTCCTGATTAGCGCGTTAGCGTTATTTACCTGCAAGTGGTTCTTGCGTTGCCGCCGGCATCCGCCAGGGGCGACCATCGTATAATGTAGAATTGAGGCAGTCCGACATACAACCTCGGCAAGGCCAACGGGGATAAGAAGCGGCTTGCGCAGACTGTGATTGGTCGGTTTACGGTGGTCTGCCAGCCAGTGCACAGCGTATATACACTAGACAAGCGAGGATCGACAATGCAACTTACTCAACATGATTTCACGGCCATGCCCTCTCGCCAACGCGCGACACTGGTAAATTCGCTTAGCGGATTCAAGTCAGCCAACCTGATCGGAACCGCGGATGCGTCCGGCATGACCAACCTGGCCATTATGAGCTCAGTGGTGCATTTGGGCTCGCATCCCCCCTTACTGGCGTTAGTGATAAGGCCCGGTGGCGATGAGCGTCACACCCTGGCAAACATCTTGGCTACAGAGTGCTTTACGATTAACCATGTTTCCGCCCCACTGATCGAGGCTGCACACCAGACCGCTGCCCGATACCACAGGGAAATCTCTGAATTTGAAGCTACTGGATTAACACCCGAATGGCGAGAAGACCTCGCGGCCCCCATGGTATTGGAAGCCAACGTGAAGCTCGGTATGCATCTGCGCGATCACCAGGAATTAAAGATCAACAAAACTCACCTGGTCATCGGTGAAATCGTATTCGCAGATATTCCTGAAAACGGACTGACAGCGGACGGTGCGCTGGACCTGAGTGTGTGTGGCACCGTCGCACTCACTGGCCTGGATACTTACCACGCAGCCGCCCCAGTGAAGCGCATGGCCTATGCCAAGCCCGGGCTACCACCGCGGGCAATCGAACCCAGCGGCACTCCCCTTTAAGCATGACAGTTGATACTCCATGTCCCGGCGTGGCACTGGTGTTCGGCGCTAGTGGATATATAGGATCTAACCTGGTGCCGTTTCTTGCGCATCAGGGTCTGCGGGTGCGAGCGGTGTCACGCAACCGAGCTGTGCTTGAAGGCCGCGAATGGGCCGGGGAGGTGCTGCGCCAGGTTGCAGTGCCGGTTACCGAGGTCCGCGCGGGTATGATCATAGGTCCCGGGTCGGCGGCATTAGAGGTGATCCGCGACCTGGTTAATAACCTGCCGCTAATGGTAACGCCGAAATGGGTGTTCTCGCGTTCTCCGCCCATCGCCCTCCCGGATCTACTGGCCTACCTGAGTGCTGTTGCCAAACTACCAGCGGACGCTGGACAGATCTACGACGCAGCGGGGCCAGAGATACTGACCTATGCTGAAATCATGCGACGCCTGGCAAGCATGCTGCATAGAAAGATAGTGATTATCCCGGTACCTGTACTCACACCCAAACTGTCTTCTTACTGGCTGTGGTTGGTCACCAGTGTGCCTGTGAATGTTGCCCGGCGTTGATCGATGGCTTGAAACACGATGTCCTGGCGCATGACCAGGCGCTGCGCGACCTGGTTCCCATTCCTTTACACAATCTCGAGGAGTCCATTAGCGCAGCACTAGCGGCTGAATACGACCATAATATTCCAGCGCACTGGGTAGAGGGCTCCATACGCTGCCGTAATTTTGAACCCAAATACGCCTATTACGCAAAACAGGCATCGGGAAGCTGCACGAGTACCGCAGATCTCGCTGAGTTGTGGGAAGTTATTTGCAGCTTTGGCAATAATCAGGATTTTTTCGCGCTCAATGCGCTGTGCTGGATACGCGGTGCCGCCGATTGGCTGATAGGGGGACCCAGCTTCAGGCGTGCTGGAATTCCAAATTGTTCCCGGGAACGGTCGCCATCAAATTAGGGCGACCGCCTATTTTCATCCGGCAGGTGTGTGGGGACTACTGTACTGGTATCCCCTTGTCCCCTTCCACAAACTCATCTTCAAAGCCATGACCCGGGAGATCGCCACGCGCTGCGCTCAGTGAAACGACAGCCTAGAGTCGAGTAATTGGCGGATACATGTCTAACGCCAGTGGCACTTGCAGTGCCTCACGCACCGCCGACAATGAGTGACGACGAAAGGTCTTGCCGTCGTTTTCAGTCAACAAGCACTCCTGCCCATCCATAGTTTTTTGGAACCGAACTTCCGGCTGGGGCCGAACAACTAAATGCCTGATTTTTTTGTCATAAATGAGTAATTCGCCACCCATTCGTAAAAGGATGGCGTTTGTAAGTATTCATCCGCCGATTCTATCAATTTCAGGAAGTTTATTTGGCAGTACCGCTGAACCCTTTCGAAACCTTAGGGTCGGTGTGTTTGAAGAGTTGGGTAGGGCGATAGCTTGAACGGAGCAGGGCAGTTGCTAGAGACCTGAGGCCAGAGTTCTCTGATCTATAGAAGTTAATTTGCCGGTACCATATCGACTAAATAATTGAATCTGATTGTAATAACGATGCGTAATTACATTAACTAGCTTTTTGGGTTACTACGAATGAAAAAAAATTTACAGAAAGATGCAACAAGTAAAGAAAACGGAATAGTTAAGCGTTTACCGTGCCGGGGTTGCACCGTCGACTTCAGTAATTATGCAACTTGTAACGGTCGCCCCTGGAGAGTTCTGTCTAACAAAGGCGATTCTTAAGGCAGTTTTTGCCAAAATTGACCAAAGGCTCGCAATTCTAATAATTCACGTTGTCGCCGCCTGTGCCGGTAAAGTAATAGAGGCTGGTGTCTGCAGTGACGTCGATGAGCGCCTGGTGTTCCTCAAGTGTGTATCGCCTTCTCTCGTAATTATTGTAGTAGTAATTTAATCGTCAGTATCATTGGTAGGTAAGCAGCCAGTTATGCGTACAAGAGCCTTAAATGGAGGATTTTCCAGTGGCAGTGGACCAGAAGCGTATCAGAGAAATTATTGGTGAACGCGAAGAGCAGTCCGATACCACATTGCGCGGCAATTCTCTGCGCCGGGCGGTAAATGGCAAGGTACCTCGCACTATGACCGCTTTCGAGTGGGAGCAGTGGTATGCGGAATACGGCATGCCGGACGAACTCAAGATTAAGCACGACACTGCTCCTAAGCCTACTTGGTGGGCTCGGGTAAAATATTTCCTTCGACTCCGTAGAGGCTGATGTAATGCAGCAAGACCTTAAGTTCCCGGAAAACTCCGCAACCGTAATTATCGGAGCGTCTGGAGGTATCGGAATTTCACTGGTGCGCCGTTATCTGGACTTACACGACTGCGAAGCGGTTTTTGCTGTAAGTCGGACCAAGCCGACCTCCGTATCCGGTCATACCGACAGGCGATTGCGTTGGATACTTTGTGATTCTAGCCAGGAAGGGGTAAGTAGAGCGGTAACTGAACTGGTCTCAAGTGGTTTTAACTTGCACAGAATAATTATTTGTAATGGCATCTTGCACAACGAAAATATCAAGCCAGAGAAATCACTGGATAGATTCGATCCCAACGCGATGCGCGAGATATTTGATATAAACCTAGTAGTACCCGCGCTTTGGCTTGCTGCCTTGGTGAGACCGCTGCGATTAGCAAAGGGCACGGTTATAGCGGTGTTAAGCGCACGGGTGGGCAGTATTGGCGACAATCAGCTTGGAGGTTGGTATAGCTATAGAGCCTCCAAGGCCGCACTTAATATGTTCCTAAAATCTGCGGCTATAGAGTATGCACGTCGGTGTCGTGGTGTAAAACTAGTCGCATTTCATCCGGGTACTACGGATACCTACTTATCATCTCCTTTCCATAGCAGTGTGGCCGAGGGAAAACTTTTTAGCCCGGACTTTGTGGCAGAGTGCCTAGTTGAACGACTTGACGAAGCTGAGCCAGACGGCGAACTGTCGTTTGTCGATTGGGCTGGAGCTGAGATTCCCTGGTAGTACGCCAGGGGAAAAATTCTCCAATGTCAGGATTTTAACCCTGTTCTCTACGAAGCTTAAGCAGCCATGAGCTGCTATTTTTCTCTGCGTCATAAAATACGGCGACCGTAAAGAAGAACATCTAGATCAGTACAATATGCGCTGCTATGCTTATAACGAAGTATAAGATGCTTCCTACCATTTTTATCGCTATATTGTGAGTGCTTAATGGCCAACTGTGCGGAGAACGAGCACAGGAATTCCGTAGCAATTCCCCTGTCAATTAATCGGATTCATCTACTGCAATTCACTCAGTATCTTCGCAATCATTTCATGTTTTGAAGATTCGAAAACGTCCTTGAAAGAATCTGGGGTATTGGTGGATGTATCGTGCTTTGCGCTCCACGCTGTAATCTCAAGCATGATTGGCAGTAGGTCTTTACCTTTCGTGGTGAGTGAGTAGATCAATTTAGAGCGATTGTCTGCGGCGACGGTCTTTGTAACGATCTCATGCTCTTCGAGCTTTCTCAATCTGTCTGCCAAGATATTAGTCGAGATTTTTTCATCGGATTGAAGAAATTCGTTATACGTTCTTTTTTCCTTAAACATGAGGTCGCGAATGATCAGCAGCGTCCATTTGTCGCCAAATGTTTCCAGCACGAAATTGATCGGGCAGTGCGAGCGACAGTGTTTTGAATTGCGAGTCATATTTCCACTATGGACAAAGAGATTGCATTTTGCAAGTGCCATGTTATACACTTGCCGCAGCTTGCATTATGCAAGTGGAGCAGGTGGGACTCTAATGAAGAAATACAAGCTATTGACCGTGAGCGTTTTTATCCCGATAGGGATAATCATTGTGTTTATGTACTGGTATCAATGGGGCACAAGAATCTTATCGCCGTCCGACGTCAACGACTATATGGGCGTGATTGAAGCCCAGACCCAAAAGCCAGGCGCCAAACATGATTTGCACGTACTGCGCAAATTCCTCAGTGAAGATGACGGCAAGCCCTTTTACACTGTCAATCTCTACAAGTTTCACGCTGTAGCCGAATATCCTGAAGCCTCCGGGTTCAGTGGTACGGGAGAGCAAGCCTATGATCGGTTTAGCAGTGTCATGATATCGCTGATGGTGAAACGGGGCTCTCACCCTGTCTATGGTAGCCATTGGGTTGATCAGGCCAATAGCGATTGGGATCGTATTGTTATCGTTAGATACCGTAGCCGGCGCGACCTGATTGACCTTTTTGCTACCGACGACTTTGCCGAAGCTTCTCTCCACAAATGGGCGAGTCTGCGAGAGCACGAAAGAATGCTGGTTCAAGCGCTGCATATTCCCAATGGAATAACCATCATAGCGATGATCACTATTTTTATCGGCATTGCGATCAACCTCATTGGCCGCTTTGTGTCGCGTGAGCGACCAACGTAAAGCAGTCGGCAAAATCGCCGGATTTTCACTGCATGCGGGTAGCGCTGAGCACTATCGGCGAAGCGTGACGGTGCAGCGGCTAAACGCTTCTTCAGACGTCTATTGCGAAATCATGGAGGCGAGCCCAGAAAGATCGTGACTGATAAATTGCGAAGTTATGGAGTTGCCCATAGAGAGTTGATACCCGAGACGATCCACAGTACCGAACAGCACGAGAATAATCGGGCAGAGCAATCACATGAGGCGACCAGGGTAAGGGAGCGAGGGATGCGTAAGTTCAAATCGGTGGGACAGGCTCAACGATTTGTGACCGCACATGCCGCAGTCAGCAATCTGTTCCTCGGTAGGCATCTCGTAGGTGCTCAGTACTATCGCGATCTCAGGGTGACTGAGACCGATACCTCTGGTTGAGTTAAGTTGCCCGAGCCTCAGAAATGGCAGGACTAAGGCGGGACTAAAATTCAGGTCCTACAGTAATGTAGATCTGGAACGCATCGTCCGCGTCATCTAGTGGGAATCCCAGGTCTATGCGAGCCAGTCCGACGGGTGATCGCCAGCGGACGCCAATACCTGTCCCCAGCTTTGCTTCGAAGTCATCAAATTTGTTAAAGGCATTGCCGCCGTCCAGGAAGACAGCTACGCTCCAGTCCGGGATAACCGCATGTTCATATTCCACGCTGGCGACTATTAGGTGTTTGCCGCCGGTAATGGCGTCGCTAGGGAACAATGTCTCCCAGCCGTAGCCGCGAACACTGCGGGCGCCGCCTGCGCGAAACTCGTAGTATTCGGGCATCTGGTTGAAGTTTATGCCCAGTACCGTGCGGCTTTCTGCATCGGTATACCCCAGGTTAGAGCGCACTAGGAAACGTCCTTGTTCGGCGACGGGCCAGATGTTCCACGACGATAAACGAGCCTGCCAAAAGTTGATATTGGAGCCAATGCTTTCGTTGGCACCCAGTAGCTCCAGGTTAAGGTAGTCTCCCCGACGAATATACAGGGGGTCATTCGAACGCCACAGTTTAAAGCCTATTCCGGGAACCACAGCTTCAAAATCTGGTGCCAGTGTTTCGTAGGCCTCTGCGCCAATGCTCTCGATAATTGCGTCCTGAGAGGATCCCGGGAGATTGCCAAACAACACTTCGAATATGTCGTAGCTTTCTGCTACCAGGCTAACGCCGGCGCTGGTGCTCAGTCCAAAGTTGCCAACATTGGAAACTGGCAAGCGCCACAGGAAGCTTGCGAGATTGGTTGCGATTCGGGTGTCACCGCCTTCGTCGAGATCCACGTCCTTGTAGTTCAGGTCCTTGCTCTCATGGCGCAAACCCAGTTCAAAGGCTTCTTTGCTCAGCGGATTTATCGGGATGGTATAACTGATGTCGCCTGCAAGCCGCTCTCGTTCCTCGGCAACCGCGCCGCCTACGTTGAAGTGGTGGCCGCGTTTACCCAGGTAACGGCGGGTCCAGTCCAGTCCAAAACCAAAGCCGGTATCGGTCCCCCAACCGGCGCGACCTCGATACCGGTTCGCAAGGAAAGGTTCCATGCGGATTACCACTGGAATTTGTGGATTCTCCCCCCTCGTTGGTTCGCCCGGTTCAATGATAACTTCGCTGAAATGACCGCTGGCGCTCAACAGGTTGCGTTGCCTGGAGAGCTCGGAATGCTTGAAAGTGTTCCCGGGCTGAATAATCAGGTAGCGAGCCAGGTAGTCGTTCGAGAATTTCTCCTGCTGAAGATCGATGCTGCCGAAAACATACCTGGGCCCGGTCTCAATCAGTAGTGTGATGGTGGCGGTATAGGCTTCAATGTCCACCTCCACCCGGTGCTCCAGAAACTCGGCGTCCAGGTAGCCGCGCTCATGAGTGCCGCTGAGTAAACCGCGCTTGGCGCTTTCATAGTGGCGATGGTCCAGACTGGCGTCTTTGCGCAGCGCCAGCGTATCTGTCAGTGCCAATAGCTTTTCGTTGCTAGCCCCGGGACCGACAAACCGCAGGTCCAGGGTGGTAACCGGGACTGGCTCGCCAGCATCGACGATATAGGTGGCTTGCCAACTGTCACCGGGTTTCTCAGGCGGCGTCAGGTCTGCCTTGATAGTAGGTCGGTAGTAACCGAAGGGCTGTAGGGCCCGGCGAATCTCTCTCGCCGTTCTGGCGTGCATGTTGATGATCTTGTCGCCGGTGAGGTCCTTATCGCTGCTACGGCGAACTATCTCCATAGACGCACGGGTGTTGTCCAGTGCTTCGGCTTCGAGACCTTCGATGGTGACCTGAACTTGCTCTAGCGCTAGCGTGACAGTTGAGAAAGCCAGGCAGCCCAGTAGCGCTAGACAGGTCGCCGGCAAGCGTAATGTGTTGGCAATGCTAGCGTTCATAGGTGAATGTCATATTAAAGTTATTGTCCGCTTCACCCACGTTGAGGCCTGCACCGTAGCGAGGGGTGATGTCGAACAAAGAATTGAACTCGCTGGTTTTTTCCAATGTGTTGTAACCGTAGCCGACGTAAATGCGCGGACTGACGTAGGTGCCAACGCTCAATACATTGTTTCTGTCACTGACTGATCGCCCGGTAAGAAGGTAGGCCTGGACTTCGCTGGCTTCCATCTGAGGTCGTGAGAACAGCTCCATCGTGGGCGTGGTAATTGGGCCGGTGAGCGTAATTCCTGCAGCGGACACCTGGGGGTCGTTGTCTATCCAGCGAACGGCACGAAGATTTATTTTCGGCTCAGTGGCAGGCACGTTGTCAAACATCAGTTGCCCGGTTCTAATATCCAGATCCTGTCCAAAGGAGCGGAAGGTACCATCCTCCACAGAGAGCTGACCTTTGGCGAATGGAATCAGCTCGGTTTGCTCCGGGGTGTTGGTGAATAGTACCTCCCCGGTAATGCGACCAATGAAGCCGAGGGCTTTTACGTTAACTGCATCCCCCAGCACCAGCCTGGTCTGGTTATCGATACGAAAAGGTGCGCTGAGTTCATCTGCTGCGCTGTCATCGAGCTCACCATTGATGATGACCACGTCCCCAGAGGGAGCGATGACCTGGCCCGCTGTGCTGGCTTCCTCGCCGTTCTGGCTGATCATGGCCGGGCTGATTCCCAGCTTGGGGGTTATCTCCGCTTCGGGAATCACCAGCTCTCCGCGCAGGGTCAGGGTCTCCTGCTGCCAGTTGATCTGCATGTCGGGGGAGAGCGCTATCCTTGCATCGCGGGTGTTGTAGATCTCGAAGCGATCGCCCTGCAGCAGTAGCGCCGCGCTTGTCTCAGCGACATCAATTACCCCAGTTAACTTCATCTTCCCGGGGCCAGACACTACACCACCTAAGACTTCCAGCTGGTCCGATTGTGAAGGCTTACTGTGCACACGCAGCTCGGCCTGTTGCAGTCGTAGGCCAGCTACGGGAATTTCGGCTGATCCGTCAAGTAGTTCGAATTCCCCGAGTACTCTGGGCTGCTCCAGCGTACCTGCGAATTTCAGATCAGCCTGCATTCGTCCGGTGGCAGCTTTGATTTCCGGTACCCAGGCAGCAATGCCAGCCAGGTCGGGAAGTGAAGCTTGCAAACTGCCTGTCAGGGGCTGGTGATCGCTCAGGGGAATGCTGTTAAGGGCGGGCAGGTTTACGCTCGCATCCAGCGTGCCATATTCTGGCGGAGAAAAATGCAGCTGGGCAGCAAGTCCTTTGTCATCGATGTTAAGCGCGAGCGAGCCGCCATCATGGGCCAGCTGTTTTTTCCCCTGGTCCAGCTCCAGGATGAACTGCCCCGGGCTGACATTCACAACCCCCGAAGCCAGCAGGGCGCCGTCAGCGGCTAGGCTTGCTTTGAGATTGCCCTCGATATCACCGGTAACAGCAGGTTGTAAGATATCCAGCGGAATTTGCTTGAGCGTCAACGCGAGGTCACTATTTGCACTGGCACTCCAGTTACCAGCCACGCATATACTGCCAGGGCCGTCGTCTCTGTTTACGCAGCTGTTGCCTAAGGTTGCCGCGTCAGCGCCAAGCGATAGTGGCGCGGCGTTTTCAAGAGACCATTGACCAAACCCGGTGGTGCTGGCCTGTAGTGCTGCCAGCTTGCCATTCCAGGCGTCCAGTGCGGCGTTTACGCCGCCTTGCAAGCGCGTTTGCAGTTTTTGTTCTGCAGCGATAACAACCAGTTCGATGGTGTGTTTATTGTTGCTGCCCTGTGCTGTTAGCGAGAGTGTGTCGGCGAGGGTGTCGACACCGTCCAGCAGTGGGCCGGTTTGTACATCAAGCGCCAACACATCGTCCGGGCCTGTGCCCGCAGTCAGGTTCAGGTCGAACCTGGGTGTCGAGAGGCTGTCCAGTGCCACTGCAGTGCCTTTGAGCCTGGCGCTGATAAGGGGCGCTTCTGGACTGCCACTGATTGTCCCGGTGCCGGTGATCGAGCCACTAGCGCCGGCTAACAGTTCACCGGGGGATAATGCACGCAGCTCCCAGTTCAGGGCAAGCGCATTGGCAGCCAGGTGGCCGCTGGCCTTGAGCTGATTTTGCCCGCTGCTAAGATCCAGGCTGTTCAGTTTAAGAGACTCACCTGCGAGTTCGCCTTCGGCTGAGAGTTCCAACGGGTAGTCCAGTAACTGCCCACTCGACCGCTCTATGTTCACCTGGGCCAACAGCCCACCATCAGCATCCAGTTGGCCTGAGGTGTCCAGGGCTATCGCCAGTTGTCCTTCCAGCTCGGGCGTAATTTGTGCGGGGTTGAGTTCAGCCCCTTCTATGCGCAGTTGCCATTCGATAGCCGGGTCCCATGTCACTAGACCGCTAGCGGAAAGCTCGCCCCCAAGAATCCGGGCGTGCATTTTTTCTAACTGGAACTGCTGTAAGTTGCCGCTGCCCTGGGCCTGCCATTGCCCGTAGGGAATGTCTGTGCCTGCCAGGCTTGCGGCGAACTCAAGTTGGTAGGCGTCAAGCGGACCCTTGATTCGCAGACTGCCCACAGCGCTGGTGAATTCAGGCTGTTCTGTACCCAGCGGCCAGTGCAGGCCGTGCCATTCGACCTGTGTATCCAGTGTTGGCGCGTCACCTTCCAGTCCGGACACCAGCCCTTGCAGGGTAAGCCCCATGGCGTGATTTTCTGCCTCCAGACTTAACTGATTCAGCTCGAGACTATCGCCGAGAAAACGTCCAATGGCCTGGCCGCTAATACGATCTTGGTCTGGTAGGCCCGCGTCCAGTTGTGCCAAGCCTCGAACGCCCAGGTCGTAGTCGAGCGCGAAGCCGATGGTCTCACTCCACTGGATGTTGCCCTGGAGGCCTAGTTCGCCATCAATTGGGGCACTTTCCAGGTCGGTTAATGTCCAATTGACATGTAAGTCCAGTGGCATGTCATCCGTCAGGGCTGTTGTGCCACTAACGGTGAGGTTGCCCTGAGGCGCGTGTACTTCGATGTGCCCAATCTCCAGCTGGTTACCGCGTAGTTTGGCGTCCACCTGAAGCGAGTCTATGAGCAATGGAGGTTCTGTACCCTGGGTGATTCGCACATTCTCAAGGCGAACGCCTGACAGCAGAACATCAACGGGGGGGAGTAGGCTGGCAGGGCTGAAGGGAGTCGCGCTTGCACTGGTTTCATCCGCTAACAGGACGATATTGATGTTATCTGCTTCAAGCGCGCTTAGAACCAGCTTGCCCTGGAGCAGGGCACCGGGTTCCCAGGCCATGAGCACCCGGTCCACAGTGATTTCGGTACCCGGTTGCGAAACTGATACCCCGGTCAACTGCACAGGCCCGGTCAGGGGGCCCTGTATGCTTTCCCAGTCCAGTGTGTCGCCCATACTCTGGCGCAGTTTTCCGGCCACAAAAGCCGAGCCGGACTCGGAGCTGACCAGCGCCCAGATGGCTGTCAGCCCTCCTGCGATGAGTAATAGCAGTAGTGCCGAGGTGGCCACAACTATTTTTAAGACTTTTGACAAATTCGCTCTCAATTTCGTGGGCGATTGTATAAATCGGGCGGTTGCCCCTTGCTCCATATGGCGCTAAGTTGCAATATGTTCCCCCAATAGTAGTTAAAGGGATAAATCTATGAAACGGATAATTGCGTTTTCAGCTATTACTTTCACTTGCATCGCGTCTGTTCAGGCGGTGGATTTCAACTCCGACGCTTTAAAAACCATGCAGGAGGAAGGGCATGCGATAGTTGCCGAGTCACAGGCCGCCAGGGCCTATAAAGCCTCCAATGGCCAGTGCCTTGATTTTACCGATGGTACCATTGTGTTGTCCAAGTGCAGCAAGAGCAAGAGCCAACAGTGGTCAATGGATAAAAGTAGCCGTCTGGTGGCTAACAATGGGAAGTGCATCGGTGGTTCAAGCTTGCAGGCCTGTGGTAATGCCAAGGGACAGAAGTGGGCTCTGGATGCCAGTAAGCGTCTGGCCAATAAGGCCAAAAAGTGTCTGCAACCCCAGGGTAACCCACCCAAGGCAGGTGCCAAAGTGGTTGCCGTTAACTGCAGCAAGTCTGCCCAGCAAGTCTGGAAGTAGTTAACCGCTGAACGAGGCATTACCGTCAGCCGCGAGTCAATCCGACTCTGGTGCATTAAATTCGGAGCTCTCTAAGCCAGAAGATTGAAGCGAAAAAACCGGGGCTTCGGTGACACCTTCTACATTGACGATGTCTTCGTCAGAGTCAATGGCAAGGAGCATTATCTGTGGAGAGTCCCGAAAAATCGTGACAGACAAGTTGCGCAGCTATGGTGTAGCGCATAGGGAATTGATACCTGAGACGATCCACAGCACTGAACAGTATGAGAATAATCGGGCCGAACAATTGCATGAGGCGACCAGGGTAAGGGAGCGGGGGATGCGTAAATTCAAGTCAACCAGGCAGGCCCAGCAATTTGTCACTGCGCATGCTGTGGTGAGTAATTTGTTCCTTGGCAGGCATCTCGTAGGTGCTCAGCACTACCGCGACCTCAGGATGAGTGCGTTTGCAGAATGGGGTAAGGCGGCCGCTTGAGGAGCAAGAGCCTGATTACTTCAAACCCGAGGCTTTAACTTGTCGAAGCCCGTTAGGACCCTACACTTATCTTGTTAAAAATCAGGAAACCGCTAAGGTGGGATGGCAACGATAAATAGTGGAACCCGGCTATGGCTCCTGGCGAAAGTAAACTTACGATGGTCTTGCTCTGCGTGTCGGGCAGTCTTATATACTGGCTGCCCTTCATTTCAGAGACCTATTACGTCCCGATGCAGGATGCCTTTGGCTTTACCAAAACCCAAATCGGTTTTCTATCTAGTACTTTTGGCCTGGTTTCCTTGATAACCTATTTTCCTGGTGGTTGGCTGGCCGACAGGGTGTCACCTCGGAAGTTAATATCTCTCGCTCTCTGCGGCACAGCCGCTGGTGGATTCGGATTTGCAACCATCCCCTCCTTCACGGTCTGCCTACTTATCTACGGTTTATGGGGCGTCACCACGGCCTGTATTTTCTGGTCTGCATTGATCAAGGCAACCAGACACTGGGCGACTGAAGCCGAGCAGGGCCGTGCATTCGGTTTACTCGAAGGGGGTAGAAACGCATCGGACATGGTTTTCGGGGCAATGCTATTAGCACTGTTCGCTTTTAGAGGA
>JBALWA010000063.1:0-27001 GCA_036960305.1 Halioglobus sp.
GGAAATTAGTTAATACGCATTATTAAATATTTGCCCTTCTCTGACCTGTGCGCTATTCTCACTAGAGGATTTTTTGATAAATAGCCAACTGAGGGAATATTTTTGCTCTTACTGAGGGTACATGTAAATTCTCAGGTAGATACACCCTGATAACAAAACCAATAAATATAGCCGAGCTGTATTCTTGTATACGGGGAATAATTGCTTTGGTCGTAACTGGAGGATAGTAAATTGTCTATAGCAAACAAATATATCGTACAGGCAAGCACGGTAGCTCTTTCATTTTTTTGTGCATTGGTAAGTGCTTCAGAAAGAATGGTGCTTGAAGAAGTTATAGTAACCGCTCAGAAAAAAGCAGAGTCCCTTACCAAGGCACCTCTGACGGTCAACCTGATCAGCGAAGATGCCCTGAAAAACGCTGCGATATTTGATGCTCAGGAACTGAGCAAACTTACCGCAGGCATCGATATTCGTAATGAGGGCAACAACAATACGGGCGTAGGTATTCGCGGAGTAGGCACATTCGCCCAAGTGACCGCACCGCCTCGCGTCTCGACCTACATGGATGACTATTATCTTGGCTCGCAGGAAAGCTTCGCCTTTTCCTCGCTCTTCGATATGAAGCAAATCCAGATTCTGCGCGGCCCGCAGGGCACACTGTACGGCCAGCCTTCACCCACCGGTGCGCTACTTTTGGAAACCGCTGATCCGGATTTGGAGGAAGTTGGCGGGTATGTCCGCGCTTCCTACCTGGCGGACCCCAATGGCTACAATGTCCAAGGTGCGTTGTCCGTTCCGCTTATTGACAATGTCCTCGGCGCACGCGTGGCATTTCTCACCGATGACAGTGAGTCTGGCGTCGAGAATATCACCCGTGGATTTGACGATGAGCGCAGCCGCGAGGGCGCGCGAGTCAAGCTGCTGTGGCAACCCAGCGAAGATTTTTCAGCGAAATTGGGGTATTCCTATTTGCGCTTCAAAGACTCAGGGGCCGCGAGAATATTGGAATCCATTGATCCGACCAGTGATTTTCAGCTGGAGGCGGGTGATCGCATCGCCCTGGCCGACACGCCAGAAGAGACCATAGACAGAAAAAACTGGTTGTTGACTCTGCACTTGGATTGGGAGCTTGATTGGGGCTCGATCCGTTGGTTCAGTGGTGATTTAGGTTCCGATACTGAGAGAGTCAATGACGCGGATCATACTCAATATACGGCAGGAACTGAAAAGCTACGAAGCGTATTCGACGAAAGTGTGCAACACGAATTACGCATTAGTGTGGACCCTACTGAATGGTGGAATGCTCAATTTGGCGGCTACTATTCAAGCTCATCGGCAGCTAGTGATGTCCAGTCGCTAAGTACTGTAGTCGATGTCGGTGTGTTCGAAGTCACGCTGGATATCCCAAGTGCGAGCGAGACAAAAGCCATTTTTTCGCACAATAGCTTTCAATTCAACGAACTCACTAGCCTGATCGTCGGTGTTCGCTATAATGAATTTGACGCCGATAACGCAAGTATTATTAATGGCGACTTTTACCTTGGCTCCGACTTGATGAGTGACGGCACGATAACAGAACCAAGTGCTGTGTTTACTGGCGTATTGCCTTGCCCCGATCCAGCGCTAGGGCCACCCTGCGAAAGTTTAGGGAACGCGACGGATAAAGAGTGGACAGGCACGCTCAAGTTAGTGCATAGCTACAGTGACGCGCTCAACATGTACGCCACACTCGATCACGGCTTCCGCCCGGGCTCTGTAAACTATGATGTCACTGGTTCATATCAGCCAACTCCCGAAGACCCTGACTCAGGAGTAAGCTTTTACACCGGTGAAACGGTTGACAGCTTTGAAATTGGCGCCAAGGGTGATATCTGGGGCGGCCGCGGGCAATACACCAGTGCGGTGTTCTACAGCGTCTACGAGGACTATCAGGTGCGGCCTGTGTTCGAGGCTTGGAATGGCGCCGACGGTGGGGTGTCATCGATTTCTGGTGCCGAAGTCAATGTCGATGAAGCTGTCCAGGTGGGTATCGAGGGCGAATTACGTGTTCTTGCTACCGAAGACCTGGAGCTGTTCGGTTCGTTTACCTATGCCCAAGTGGAATTTACCGATGGGGTCGTGCCGTGTACCGACCCGACGCAGGAACCGCTCAGCCCGTCAAATCGCTACAATACCTGTGACGCGGATGGCGAAGCCGCCAGCCCCCAGCCCGAGTGGTTCGTTAACTTAATGGCTAGCTATACGCGTCCCACTCCGGTATTTGGTGGTGCAGAGTGGTATGTGAATGGCCTGGTGAATTACCGCAGCGAAATTGAGGTGCCAGGCGATAGCATTGGCCGATTCGCCACCGATGGCTACACTACGGTAGACCTGCTCACCGGTATCCGCGCGGACAGTTGGGACGTTCAATTATTCATGAAGAATGCCTTTGACGATGACGCCATACTGAGACGCGGCGACTCTGATAGTGCCAACGAACTGGCTGCCAGCACTGGCGGTGTTGCGCTGTACAATGATCTTAGCGTCATTCGGCCGCGGACAGTCGGTGTCACAGTGGGCTTTTACTTCTGATTCAGCTTGGTGCACGAGGCTTGGCTATCGCATTTAACCTCCTCTTGCGAGGTGGAGGGTAGATCTTTGCCAATCTTTGTTCGCTAGCAACTGGCGTCATCAAATCTTTGTTGTAGGATTCAGTAGAGCTGTTAAGGCGGCTTCAACCCAGCTGAGTCGAAACATTTACAATAGGAAACAGCTCCATGCACAACCTCTCTCGATCAACGTTCAACACCTATATAATTGCTGTATTGTTAATTCTGTCATCCTACGCCGAGGCTGGGTTCGCGCAGACAAAAGACCGCGACTATTTGGATTATGCACTGGGGGCAGAGCGGTGGTTAAATAAGCAGACGGTTATTACCGATGCTGGGAAAATCTGGCGCTCAGAGGGTGAAAAAAACGACCACCCAGTGACTAACGGCAATATTACTACCGGGTCCTCTGGTGTTATTCTATTCTACTTAGAGCTATATCAGCAGACCGGTGACGGAAACTTCCTGAAAGAGGCTGAAGAGGGCGCTAGCTATCTGATGGCCACTACGCCTAGTGAGTTGTATGTTGAGAAAAACCTGAATGGGCTGGAGCTCCATCCATCACTAAATCTGCCTAAAGATAGTTCGATGACAGCCTATACCGTTGCCAACGGTCTAGGGCATCCCAATCAGGTCGGACTGAATGGGGGCGTATCAGGCATCGGGTTCACGCTAGGAGAAATGTATCGCGTCACCGGCAAGGAGGAATATCGTCGAGCGGCATTGGATATAGTGGAGCTGCTACTGCGCGACGTCCATGTCGATGCCGCTGGCAAGACCTGGGGAAGCACTGCAGAATTGGCGTCAGGCGACGCGGGTGCTGGCCTATTTTTACTATACGCCCATAAGGAGCTGGGGCATAACGAGGCGGGTGTTTTGGCTCGGGCTGTCGGTGATTCGATTCTCGCTCGGGCAAAGGAATCCAATGGGGGAGTGATGTGGAGCACGGCATCCGCTATGGGGGGGGCCGAATATCACAATTTTGATCATGGCACTTCTGGCGTGGGCTATTTCTTGGCTACCCTCTATCAGCACTCCGGTGATAAACGCTACTTAAATGGTGCCACCAGTGCCGGCGCCTATCTGACAAATATTGCCTACGACAACGGTCTCATCCCACATCGTTTTCCCGACAGCGGTGTGCCCTTTCTCGGGCGGTGTAATGGCCCGGCAGGGACCAATCACCTGTTCGAGAAACTTGCTCTGGAAGCCCCCTCCAAGCAGTGGAGTAGTATCATTGAAAGGTCTGATCGCACAATCATGGATGCCGATATCCTCAACAGAAAACAGCCAGTCTCTTTGAACAACGTAAGTCAGTGTTGTGGCTCCGCAGGGGTGGCAGACTACTTTCTGACTAAATACATGAAAACGAAAGATGCTAAGTACCTCGCGTTTGCCAAGAGCATGACTGAAGATATTATTGAGCATGCAAGTGATGATGAGAACGGCCTGAGTTGGAGCCACTTGGAGGAGCATAAGGATGCCCAGATCGAGACCGGGTATAAGCAGGGAGCTGCAGGAATAGGGATGCATTTTTTGCGTATGCATGCGGTGGTTAACGACAGGGAGTTATCGGTCCGGCTGCTGGATGATCGTTATTAGCAGGCCTTCTGCGGGCCAAAGAATCCTTTGGAAAAATCGATGTCCTTGTAAATAACGCTGGCATTATTTGTACATCCCCATAGTCGAAATAAACATTTTCGAGTATCAACGCATGGTGGTGGTTAATCAGACTGAATGCTTACTTGGAATTCAAAGTGTCGGTAAGGAGATGATGGAAGCCGTTGGTGGCGCCATGGCGGGTGATTGCGCTCTGATCCCGTGACACGACGCGCGAAAACAGTTTCAATCTACGAAGAGGGAAAAAATGATGTCAATAGGTAGTGCTTTAGAGGTTTCAAAACGGTCTTTAACATTGGTCGAACAGAAGGACAAACTGGGCTGGCTCGCTCTATTTGACGATGATGCTGTCGTTGCGGATCCTGTTGGGGTTTCGCCCCTCGATCCAGATGGGGAGGGCCACTGTGGAATTATTGCGATTGAGGCATTTTGGGACAATATCATTGGGCCGGGTCAACTACAGAGCAAAATCAGGGAGTCATACGAATCCGGCGACTCTGTGGCAAACCTCCTGACTCTCACCGGCACTTTGGCTGACGGAACAGTAATACACATCAAAAACGTATCCGTCCTTCGTGTCAATAGCGTGGGAAAAATCATGTCTATACACGCTTACTGGAATTACAAATTGGTTCAAGACGATCTGAATAGAGCGCTAACCAACCGTGACTCAAACGAATAAAGGGGGAAGGACATGTTGCTCAATGATGAAGTTGTTATCGTATCTGGCGTCGGGCCCTGTCCTGTGCGCATTGCCAATTCCAATACTAAATCGCAAGCGAATCTGCCTTTCTCAAGAATCGATAAAAAGAGCTAATTCCATGAATAAGCTTTCAACGATTACCGCCGCGCTAATTCTTTCAACAGCCAACCTCGTGAGTGCCAGCGATACACAACTGTACTGGGGCGATACTCACTTACACACCAGTAACTCCTTTGATGTGTTTTTGTATGGCACCAAGGGAGCCACCCTCGATATCGCCTACCGCTTTGCCAAAGGTCTGCCCGTGGTCAGCCCTACCACCAATACCACCCGGCAGCTGAGCACCCCTTTGGATTTCGTTGTTATTGCCGATCACGCACTAATGATGGGCACACTATCAAGACTATTTGCCGACGACCCCCTGCTGAGTGAGACAAAATCTGGCAAGGGGTTACGTGAAGTTGGCGGCAAGCAGAGCGCACAGGAATTACTGGATGTTAAGTCTCTAATATACGGGCTCAGCAGAAACCTCGGCAATAAGTTTGGCTTGACTAGCGAAGATGTTTATAAGGATTTACACGGCGGCATAAAACGTCGTTCAACCTGGGATGAGCACATCGCAACTGCCGATCAATACAACGAGCCGGGAGTATTCACCGCAATGATTGGCTGGGAGTGGACCTCCACTACCGGCGGCGCAAACCTGCACCGGGTGGTATTTACGCCCCAGGACGCAACCATCGCGGGCAAGTTCTTGCCCTACAGCGCCCTGGAAAGCGATGACCCGGAGGATCTGTGGGCCTGGCTGGGGGAAACCTCTGAAAAAACCGGGGCGGATTTTTTGGCCATTCCGCATAACTCCAATGTCAGCATTGGCCGCATGTTCCCACTTGTTACCGAAAGTGGAAAACGAATCAGTGAAGACTATGCCAAACAGCGCATGAAATGGGAGCGAGTCGTCGAAGTTACGCAAATTAGAGGGGATTCCGAAGCACACCCACTGCTGGCGCCCACCGATGAATTTGCCGATTACGAAATATTTCCCTTTGTACTGGCATCCGATGGCAGAATCCCGGAACCGACCAAGGCCGACTACGTCCGCACGGGTTTAAAGCGTGGGCTTGAGCTGGAAGCTCAACTCGGTAGCAACCCCTACAAAACCGGCATGATCGGCTCTACCGATTCCCACACTGGTATGTCTGCAGTTGAGGAAAACAACTTTGCCGGCAAGGCCCAGCACGACTCCTTTGTACGTGAGCGTTCAGAACTCACCGGTATAGGTGCCTCTAAAGGTTGGGACATGGGTGCGGCCGGCTATGCGGGAGTGTGGGCAACAGAAAATACCCGTCAGGGCATCTTCGATGCCTTCCAGCGAAAGGAAGTTTACGCCACAACCAGACCGCGGATACGACTGCGATTTTTCGGCGGCTTTGACTTCAAAAAATCTGAGGTCAAAGCCAGAGACCTGGCCAAGATAGGTTATCACAAGGGCGTCGCCATGGGCGGTGATCTATCCACCGCCCCAAAAAACAAGGCACCTACGTTTCTGATCCAGGCTAGCAAAGACCCCAATGAGGGCAACCTGGATCGCATTCAGATAATCAAAGGATGGGTCGATAAAGACGGCCAGGCCGAGGAAAAAATCTTCAATGTGGCGGCCTCCGATAAGCGTAAAATCCGTGACAACGCACTCGAACCAGTGGGCAATACAGTAAATATTAAAACCGGTGCTTACACTAATAGTATTGGTGAAAGCCAGCTAAGCACGCTGTGGAGCGACCCGGAATTCGACCCTGATCAGTCAGCCTTTTATTACGCGCGCGTGTTACAAATACCAACGCCACGCTACTCACTGCTGGACGCTATCGCGCTGGGCATTGACCCAAAGCTGACCGGCAAAGATTTAACGATTCAGGAGCGGGCCTATAGCTCACCAATCTGGTATACCCCCTAACCGGGGTGCATCCGGAAACGCTTACTCCGTCTTTTATGGTTTCAAGAATAGCGATATCTTTAATGTGTATCGGCTCTATTTCTAATGGTTTTTGTTCAAGAATCACCAGGTCGGCGCGTTTGCCAACCTGTCTATGGCGAATTACAAATTCAAGCGGCAATCGGTAACTCAAACAAACCGCGACAATGCTTTTCCCATCGATAGTCGTTGATGTCGACGACCCTTGCGGAAGTATTTTCAACCGGAGTGGATCCACTCGTCCCTGAGTGCGTCCGACACTCGTTGTAGTAGCACTGATAGTCCCGCAGCTTGTTCTCCAGGTCCGTCGCCGTCCAAAATAAAGTCTGATCTAGTAACTCGCGCCGAATACTTCCAATCAGTCTCTCTACAAATGGATGCGACATCGGCACATGTGGAACTGATTTGATTTCTTTAATATCAAGCACGCGCAGATTCGCTTTCCATCGATGGTATTGAAAGAGAGGATCGTTGTCCGAGCTGAGGTATTTAGGCCACTCTTGCCGAGAGGTGGCTTGGTTAAACATGCGGCAAAGAGTAGGGCCATCAACATTGCCTGCGTACACACCGAAACTGATGATCCGCCGGGTGTACTGATTCATCACGACCATTACCCAGTGACTTTTCAGCAAGATCGATTCGCAGCGAAATAAGTCAACACTCCATAAGCTGTCTTTGGTGTGGCCGATTGTGGTTAACCAGGAAGGACCACGGTTGTTGGGATCAGGTTTGTAATGCGTGGCTAGAACTCTGCGTACAACATCCTTGTCGAGCTCCAGTCCAAAGGCCAAGTTAATCTGCTGGGCAATGCGGGGACAGCCGTATCGTGGATTTCGCCGTTTCATCTCAACGATGGCATTGATGACTTCGGCTGACGGTCCCTTGGGTCCAGGTCTGCGCCCACCGCCTGGTGAAAATAACATCCGGTACTTTCGATTCTTCAGCGCATTGTGAAACCGGAGCAGAGTAGAAGGTTTGATGATGATGGCTGATCGGGCGATGCGCCGGGGATTCAAAAACAATGACCAGAAACCGAGTAGGGCACGATCCCGTGTTGATAGATTGGGTGCTCTTTGTCTTGACCTGTTATGAATGATCAGCTGTTGCTTCAAGAGCAGGTTCTCGGCAATAACAGTTCGGCTACCACCGGGTCTAATCAGTTTAGCCAGGGTGGTGAGCAGGTGAAAAAGTAAGTAGATAACATCTCTCATGCTGTCCGAGGGTAATATTTGCTGGAGCAAGCAGCAACCGGCAACACTCTGATATTATTGGGAAATTAACATTTCGCCAGGGACAAGATTTCCTGATGGAGTGGGGCAGGGTGACCGGGGCCGAGCTTATGCCGAGCCGGGGTGGTGGCTATACCGAGCTGGATGATAGTAAGTTGAAGAATGGTAAGGAAAAATCAAAACCAGATCTCCAAACCTGGGCTGAGCTCGCCGGTTAGGTAACCTCCTGATTTGGCAGATGAATTAGTAATTCGCCACGCACAGGTGTAGAGTAAGTTAAGTTTACCGAAGTCCCGACATAAAAGCAGAATAGGAAAGACGTGATGTCTTTACTGGGAGAGTTTAGACGGCGCAAGGTATATAAAGTTGCGATTGTATACGCTGGTGTGGCTTGGTTATTGCTGCAACTTGCCTCGATGGTGTTTGAGCCCTTGGGTATCCCCCCTTGGGCTTTTAATTTTTTGTTGGTAATCGTTGCGCTGGGTTTCCCGTTGGCTTTGATACTTGCGTGGGCTTTCGAGCTAACCCCCGAGGGTTTGCAGCGAGGTGCTAGGCCCGACCCACAAGACATTATTCCCTTATCGCCCCTGCGTATCGTTGAGTTTCTTCTAATTGGGGCGCTGTGTCTGGCGGTAGGGTATTTGTACCTAGGTACGCTAAAAGAGTCTCACTTTAGTATGCAAAAGGCCCAGATTGAGACTGCGGCCTCTAGTGGTGATGAAGCCCTCGCCGTTGATGCCGCTGCTCCTGCCTCTCGCTGGAACGCTTCGGTGGCGGTGCTGCCTTTTACCAATATGAGCTCCGATGGTGAGAACGAATACTTTAGTGATGGCATCTCTGAAGAACTGCTAAATGTACTGGCGAAGATGGAAGGCCTGAAGGTACCGGCGCGCACCTCTTCGTTTTTCTTCAAGAATAAAAATCAGGACATTAAAGAGATTGGAAGAATTCTGGGGGTAGAGCATGTGCTTGAGGGCAGTGTGCGCAAAGCCGGCCTCAATGTGCGCATCACCGCCCAGCTAATTGACGTTAGTGATGGCGCCCATCTGTGGTCTGAGACCTACGACCGAAAGCTCGATGATATTTTTGCGGTACAGGATGAGATCGCTCAGGCGATTGCCCGGCAGTTAGAAGTTGAATTGGGCCTGGCAGGTAAAGGCTCGGGTGCATTGCTGGGGACCAACAATGCAGAAGCCTATGACTATTACCTAAAGGCCAGCCATATATTTATTGAAGGGGTCAACCCTGCATCCTTGCAAAAATCCATGGCCAATTTAAAACGAGCCCAGCAGCTGGATCCGCAATTCGCCACGGCCTACGCCGCAGAGGGTTTTCTCTGGTTCCTCGCCTCGCTGAATAAATCGATATCGCCGTTCTCTACCAGAATTGAGGCAGCTTACACCAGGGCATTATCAATTGACCCGGACAATGTAGACGCCTTGCTTAATAAAGCGAGTTATGAAAGCCGGAAAAATTGGGACTGGCTAGCTACTGAGAGAGTTTTTTTGCGGGCCTTGCGCCTTGATGACAAGCAGCCAAGGGCTCACATTGGTTACGCTATGAGTTTTGTGCTGCCCCAGGGGCGGGTTGACGAAGCACAGGAACACCTGAATTTGGCGCGGGAACTCGATCCCCTGTTACCGCAATTGAGCATGATAGGCTTGGCCATTGGCCTGGCATCCGGTAATTATGCCCAGGTTTTGAAGGTGACCAAGGGAGCGGCAATACCTTGGGCGGCGAATATCGCAACCGCCTGTGCAGCGTATTTTGGTTTACAGAATAAAGCTGGTGTCGCTGAGTCTCTGGAGAGACTACGGTCAATGGTTAATCTCGATGGGCAGCAAATTGCAGGCTGCGAGCTGCATTACCACTTACTGAATAATGATCCTGCTGCCGCCCGTGCAGCCTTCGAGCGACGGGCCGGTTTGCTAGGCAAGGGCGAACTGGCCTATGTGATGGGCAATCAGGGGGTGAAATTGGGCGATCTGGAATTGGCCATGGATTGGTTTGAAAAAGCATTTGCAGCCCAGGACGCACGTATTGCCTTTCTCCGGGTCGAATACAGAAATAATGAAGCTCTGTGGGCTCACCCCCGCTATCAGGCCCTACTGCAGAAAATGAATCTGGATGACGGCTCATTGCGGGAGATGGGCTACCTTGAATAATGTAATGACCAAAATAGGGTGCTGACAAGTAAAGTCGTCAAAGTTGGTATCATCAGGCCAATGAATACATATAAACGCCACCAATCCGCTACCCAGAAACCCTCAGCGCGCCCGCAGGCATATCAGCACAAAAACTCCTGCCAACGATCCGTCGAAGGGGTACTGACAAGTAAACTCGCCAATACTGCTAGAATCGGTCGATGAATACATACAAGCGCCACCGATTCCCTCCTGCTGCGTTGAGTGCGTCTAATGGATTTTACCATTGCTCGGCGGTGTCCGTCTCTAATTTAACGCGCCGCACGACTGTCTAGATATTCTCATTGAACCGGTAATTATGATACAAAGCTCAATGTAGTCACTTAACGGATAGTCCCCGATGCCCACACAGAACCTGTTCGCCGATATACCCGAAACACTGGACAACGAGCTATTCGAAACACTCGCCACAGGAAGTGAACTGCGCATAGAACGTATCGTGTCCCGAGGACAATCTTCGCCAGAGGAGGGCTGGTATGACCAAGAAAGTGAAGAATGGGTGGTATTGTTGCAAGGCGCGGCGGTCGTCGGTTACCCAGGCGGGGATGCCGTCACTCTTGGTGAGGGTGACTACTTGCACATTCCTGCTCACTGTAGGCATCGAGTGCAATGGACGGACCCGGAACGGGCCACGGTGTGGCTGGCCATCCATTACTTGTCTGCGGAGCAATCATGAAGGGCCAAGGTGAAGGTGCCGCCGGGAATTTGAACGTGGTTCATCTTGGCTGTCTGTTGGGTGTGATTCAACAGAGCCCGAACTCGGCCTTTTAAAGAACCCCCAAAAATTTCACGGGGAGATAGTATGAACAGCCTGGGAAAAGGTATGGGGCCCTACCCCGGGGATAGAAACATCAGATATACCCGACGTAGGTGACGAGGTTGACGCGGACGATTTGGTGGTGGAAGGGGTTGGGGGAGGTGGCCTGCGTCGGGTTGTCGGGTTGAGTTAACGCTTTGATATTCAGCGTAAGTTGCCAATTCGCCATGCACAACCCTTGAGGCAGGTCGGTATAACACCGATCGGGCGGAGCAATAGCTTGAAACGACCTGAGTGTTGGATCTGTGTGCTGATCATTCGCTGTTGCGCTGGAGGAATTGCACAAGTGGCCCGATCACCTGATTATCTTCGCGATCCTCAGCGGTGAGCACATCTATGTGTGCATAACCCTCTGAAATGTAGATTTCATAGCCACCTGAGGCATCGCCATAAGAGGGGAATGCCAGACTCGGTTGTGTCTCGTCGATAATTCGCGCCGTTATGCCATCGCAGGAGGGGGCATTACAGGGGCCGATAGCTTGCGCGAAAGCCAGGAAAGAACCGGGAACCGGTGTCAGACCGTTACTGCCGCCAAAGCCGATGACCGGAATGTTGATATTGCCCGCCTGGGTACGGTTGTCAATATCGCTGCGCCCCCTGCCTTCTGGAGCGGGTGCCGACAGCTGGGTTGTATCAAGACCTAGCCCCTCGGTCACGCTAAGACCGGAAGAGGGGTAGTACCAATCGAAAAAATTGGTGTCACCTTTGTAGCTCGCGGTGAGAACTCGGCCCTCAAAATCTGTGGGCTCAACTTCCACGCCCCAGTTCCTGCCTCGAAGCGGCTCAGTGGGCGCTGCGCCGTTATCCGTCAGCACGTTGGCTGGAAGCTCCTCATCGAAGTTCAACCACGTTGTCAGGCCGTCTATTTCCGGCCCTGGGGCGCCCACAGACGTTGCCAGGAATGGCGCGGCTAAAGCACCGAGGCCATCGTCGTCCAAGTACTGTCCGTACAGGGAGACCGACGTCCCTTTGGCCTCGCCTATGAGCAGCCTGATGGGGAATAGGGCGGCTACTTTGTTAAATGCGTTGTTACCTTCGATGCCGTTTTGGTCCTGTTGAAGGATAGATCTCCCGCTGTCGCCGGTGAAATCGCCATCGAGCGCTACCAGTTCGCCAGCCGCGAAGGTCTCTGTGTTGATCAGGCCCGCAGCGTAAGCTTCAGTGGGAAGGGTGCAGGAAAAATTGCTGAAGGCGGCGCAGTCGCTGGTCTCGGTTGCCAGTGTGCAGGCTGTCTTACCGTCTATGCACCGGGGTGCTTGGTCGCGAACCGCAGCATATAGTCCGCCGTCAAAGCGAGCCTCAATGCGATCCAGTGTTTCCTCGGATACCGGCTCGCCAATTGAGCTGCCACCTCCCTCTAGGAGTACCAGTCCGCGCAGCCGATGGTAGCCGGCATCAATCGCGTCGTTACCAGTATCGAAATCAGTGGCTGCATAGCTTGCAGCAAAACGGGTGCCCGCGGAGTGTCCTCCCAGGAATACGTTGTCATTACGTACTTTCGAAAGGGCTAGCTGGACAACTGCCTCGATGTCCAGTGAGTGCACCATCTGCGTCCAGTTAGCGATGAATGCCAGATCGCTGCCGGCGTTGTAGGTGATTAATCTGCGGTTGGGTCCGTCTACCAGCCTTTGATCAAGTTCCAGGCCGAGTTCTTTACCAAACAGAAAGTCGAGTCCCAGATAGGAATCTTGATTCTGCTCTGCCAACTCTAGGCCGGCTCGGTCCTCAAGCTGCTCGGAGCGACGATCTATCGCCCATACTTCAGCAATCATCGCAGAGTCTTCGCGGACTCGCCGCATCAGCTGGTCCGCCAGTATGGCAAAGTTGGATGCGCCTCCCTCGAAGCCGGGTACGAGGACTAGAATGGCATCTGGCTGCATCTCACTAGTATCAGACAGGAAGTAGCGCGTATACAAGGCATTGTTGAGGCTCGGGCCTTCGCTGCCAAAGTGCTGCAACAGCTTGGGGTTGTCTACCACCACGCCTGGAGTGCCGGGGGTCATGGCTGGGGTAGCGCCGCTGGGGATTCTTTCCGATTCTTGCTGCAGGACCACTTGCGCCGGCTGTGGTGTCTCCGGGGTGGCTGGATTGTAGGTTATTCGATCGGAGCTGTCTTCGCATGCGGCGAGGTTCACCAGTGTGCAACATAAGACGACGTTGATACATTTCAAAGCGTTTTTCCTTCAGCGATTTAGTGTTTCACTGTAACAGTATCTGTGCGGTCAGTATGGTACTAATGTAATGAACCACCCTGTCCCTGGCGAATTCGAGTTTCAAGCTGCCATTGGTAGTTGAAACAAGCCGCGGCAGTGCTTTTCCCAGCGATACCGATTGATATTGACGACCTTAGGTTCAATCGTCTCATCGGGAGTACGGCCATTTCGCCCCGAATGAGTCCGATCCTCATTGTAATAGGCCTGATAATCCCGCAGCTTGTTCTTTAGGTCAGTCGCGGTCCAAAACAATGTTTGATCAAGCAGCTCTCGTCGGATGCTACCGATAAGTCTTTCCACAAATGGATGCGACATCGGCACATGTGGTAGTGATTTGATTTCTTCAATATCAAGCACGCGTAGATTGGCTTTCCATCGATGGTATTGAAACAGCGGATCGTTATCGGAACTGAGATATTTCGGCCAGTCTTGTCCAGAGGTTGCTTGGTTGAACATGCGGCAAAGAGTGGGGCCATCCACGTTACCAGCGTGCACACCAAAGCCGATGATCCTGCGAGTGTACTGATCCATGACCACCATTACCCAGTGACTTTTCAGTACTATCGATTCACAGCGAAATAGATCTACGCTCCATAGGCTGTCTTTGGTATGGCCTATTGTAGTCAGCCACGATGGACCACGGTCGCCGGGATCTGACTTGTAGTGGGTGGCGAGAATTCTGCGTACAACATCCTTGTCGAGTTCCAGACCAAAAGCCAGATTGATCTGCTGAGCAATGCGGGGACAGCCGAATCGTGGGTTGCGCCGCTTCATTTCAACGATGGCGTTTATCACTTCTTTGGAGGGCCCCTTCGGCCCAGGTTTGCAGCCACCGCCTGGTGAGTACAACTGTCGATACTTGCGCTTCTTCAGCGCGTTGTGAAATCGCAGTAAGGTGGAAGGCTTGATGATAACCGCTGCTATGGCGATGCGCCGGGGATTCAAGAACAGTGACCAGAAAGCGAGTAGGGCGCGATCCTGGGTTGAAAGATTTGGAGCTCGTAGCCTAGATCTGCTGTGGATGATCAGCTGTTGTTTCAGGAGCAGGTTCTCGGCAATAACAGTTCGGCGGCCACCGGATCTAATCAGCTTAGCCAGGGTGGTGAGGAGGTGAAACAGCAGGTAAATAACATCTCTCATGCTGTCCGAGGGTAATATCCCTGGGCGAAAGCGGCAATAACTAACTTTCTGATACTATTGAGAAATTAGTATTTCGCCACCCACAGGCCGGTAGCGCTACCGAGTCATACCAGCGAGCAGTCAAAACATGACTTCCATGCCAGCCCCTGATTATTATTGTGAAATAGACCTTTCTGAAAAGGAATTTCTGGGCTTGGCAGGTTTTGATTGTGAGGTCGACATATTTTGTGCCACACAAAATAAGCCCGTTAAGGGATATTTAGTAATTCCAGGGGGAGGTAGATTTATAGAAGATGGAAAGACAGAGGCTTGGCTATGGATAGATTCTCCGAGTGCGAAAATTAACAGAGACACAATCGTTTCAGTTAGCATTGTCGGGAAATGTGCCTTTGGACAGGATTACAAGGGTTCCCTGGCGAAACAGATTATGGGGAAAAAATATGCTCTCCAATTTGTCGAGTGAAATAGTTTTAAGCCATTGCCAGCAGTCTGGCTAATCAAATTCTAACCAATATGGCGACAACGGATGTTTGAGAAAACCTTCAAGAATATGGACGATTTTAACTTGCCAGAACCCCTGTATTAACAGGGTGGCCTCACTCATCGCCGACCCTACTTATTGGGTTAACAATTTAATGCACTCGCTTGCATGACTAGTCACCAGAAAATGATTCGCTCCATTTACGACAGCCACATCAGTATTCGGTAATGCATCAGCCAAATGCAGGCATATTGCAGCTGCAGCCGGGTTGGAGCAATCGCCATAAACCAATTGCGTTGGCATGGTGACTTCACTCAATTCCGACATTGAATAATTCAAAATCGCACCTACGTCCCAATGCCGCAAATTATTCTCTACTAGGGGAAGCATCCCCTCCTTAATAAAATCGGGCATCCCATCAAACACATCACCATCGCACCAAAAGTCAATGACTCTGCCGCAGGCAAAGTGCTCGCCATTCGCTACAGCCGCTCTATAGCCCGCTAAGAACTCAGCCAATAGTGTCGCATTGGCGCTATCCCCTACCGTATCAAATACCCACATGGGTACCGGCTCGTAGAGCGTGATGTTTTTAATCTCGACATTTCCTTTCAAGGCCAGAGACAGGGCCACAACACCACCATAAGAATGCGCCACTAAACGGATAGGCTTGTCTGCGAGCTCCGCTACCACCGCCTCAATAATCGACAGCTCAGTTTCAATGGTCGGAGACGCCATATCCTCCGGGTCAGGCAAACCACAATGGCCCGGCAATTTAATAGCAATGCAATGATGGTCTTGAGACAGCGCTTTAAAGTAAGCCTTCCAGGTCGCGGTATTGGCATAAGAGCCATGAATAAAAACAATGGGATCCCCACTGCCTTCCTGTTCGTAGTAGTCGCTAATATTCATGGTGCCTATCATACTCACAATAAGTGGGGTCAGATAAACCTTTTCTTTGGCCGACCCAGTACTGTCTTGCACGCTCATCGAACTCGTTCCACATGGGGGCAGCGGCATAGCGATAAGTAAATGTGTCAGTTAGCAATGCGGACCCTTCAGAGGTGGCAGTTTCTGTGAAACATCAACTCTGCCATAGTCGGATGGTGTATTCTATAGAAAACCTATAAAAATCAACAAGATAACGTCTCAGAAAAAATCCTGCCTCTACACCCTGCGATTATGAGTCGGATGGTTTGTTGAGAGATTGGGTAGTAACATGAAAAAAGATAACGGGTTTTGCTGACGGGGCAGGGCAGGGAGATCGAGAGGTGGAGTCGGATATCTTGAAAAGCTATATGCGCAATATACTGTGTTCAATGTCGCTGCTGTTGGTTGCCTGCGGCGAGCCCGCTGAAGTACCCAATAAGACGGCAGATCAGGTGTTGCTTAATGGCAGGATCTATACCGTTGATGAATATCAGGAGTGGGCGGAGGCCGTTGCCATTGCCAATGGAGTTATCGAATTCGTCGGAAGTTCTTCTGAGGTTAAGCATTGGATAGGTCCCCAAACGAAGGTCGAGGATTTACAGGGGAAGATGTTACTTCCCGGGTTTGTCGATTCTCATTCTCACATCTTTCTCGGGGCGGCTCATATTGACGACCTAGTGCTAGATCAGTTTGCTCCTCTGGAAACCTGGCTGGATGAAATCAAGTCCTTTGCAGACCAGAACCCTGAGAGAGAGGTTCTCAGTGGCTATGGTTTTTTGGCTTCTAGCTTTGGTCATGAAGGTCCAACGCGTCAGATTCTTGATGTTGTTGTACCAGACCGGCCTGTGATTATTCTGGATGAGGGTATGCACGGCGCTTGGCTGAATAGTGCTGCCTTGGCCAGATTGGGAATCAACGCTCGCACACCCGATCCCAAGCCAGGCTTTGACTACTATATGCGTGACGCCAGTGGAGAGCCCACCGGATATCTACTGGAAGGTACTTTATGGAAGGCAATCGATGATCTCGGATTGGTTACCGTTGAAAGTATGAGTGAAAAGACAGCGGAGGTTATACGGCTCTATAACAGCTATGGTATTACTGCGGTGTTCGATGCAGGCCCCTGGGAAGCTGAAGAGTTACAGGCAGATATTTTGGCCAATATCGTTGAATGTGGAAAGCTGAACATTCGCTTTCTCGGCAGCTACTATATCTATGATCGTGCAGATCAGGACTCTGTAATAGACAAGGTGCTCGCGCTTCGGGACCTGACCGCCGATACCCCGTATACCATAAATACACTTAAAATCATGGTCGATGGCACACTGGAAGGGCGTACTGCAGCCATGTTTGAGGACTACCAGGGAGAGCCTGGAAATAGCGGGGAAACCGTATTTACGGTCGAGGAGCTCAATCTACTTGTGTCAAGGGCCACTGCTGAGGACTTGGATATTCACTTTCATGCACTCGGTGAGCGTGCGGTCTCCGAAAGTTTGGATGCGATAGAACTGGCTAGGCAGCGGTACCCCGATAGCCCGACCCGTTATACGTTGAGTCATATACAGCTGATGGCTCGAGAAGATGTAAAGCGGTTTTCAAAATATGGCGTGATCGCGCAAAGTACGCCTCTCTGGGCGCGCCACGATGCCGAAGGCAGAGAATTTATTACCGAAGATCAATTCAATCGATATTACCTGTTCAAGAGTTTGGCTAATGCGGGAGTTAAACTGACTTTCGGTTCTGATTACCCATCCACAGGGGAGGGGGATTTGGGGATATCGCCGCTATACAATATGGAAACCGGTCACACCCGCCAATTCGCTGGTAGACCCGAAGCGCCGATTCAGCCGCCTGTGGAGGAGCGCCTGAGTATTGCAGAGTTAATCAAGGCCTACACTATCAATGGCGCCTTTCAGATGCGTATGAGCGATAGAATTGGTTCTATCAGTGTTGGTAAGCAAGCGGATATGGTTTTGTTGAACCAAAATTTATTTGAAGTAGACCCTTATGAAATCCATAAAGTAAAAATTCTGAAAACCTGGCTGGCCGGGAAAATTGTTTACCAATCTGCCCTTTCAGACTAACTGATAGCCTGCAACGGTACTAATGTAATGAACCATCCCCACCCTCGCTGCTAGCGCGGCAGGCGCAGAAATTTCTGGGTGCTCATGCTGCTGTATTAAATCTATTCAATTTGGGCAGGCACTTGATCAGGGCTGAATATTATCGGGATCTGAGGATAAGTGCGTTCAAAGAATGGGGAAGGGCGGTTGCTTGAGGCAAGCAGGGCGGAATTATTTCGTTCGAGACTTTTAACTTGCCAGTACCAAACCCACTACACGATAACCAAAGACAGTAGGTGACAAGTGCAACGATACGCGATACACTTTGGGAATGATAAGAACGTTTAAAAACCGGTCGCTGAAGAAGCTTTATGAGAAAGGAGATCCGAGCAAAATCAAAGCGGATCATATCGAGCGTGTTGAAGACATTCTCTTCCGTTTGGATAACGCAGTGCAAACGTCAGATATGGACTTACCAGGTTGGAATCTACACAAGTTAAGCGGCAAGCTAAAGGGATTTTCAGCGGTCTGGGTGTCCGGTAATTTCCGCATCTGGTTCCGAATGGAAGATGGAGATGCATTCGATGTTGATTATGGCGATTACCATTGATGAATTATGAGTGGAGTGAATGATATGACTATGAGAAAACCACCGCACCCTGGGCGACAGATTAAGACGGCGCTACAGGCAGCGGATATGAACATTACAGAGGGTGCGGCTCATTTGGGCGTAACTCGTAACACGTTGTCGCGTGTGATTAATGGGCTTGCTGGCATTTCACCTGAGATGGCGATACGTTTGGCGAAAGCGTTCGGCGGGAAAGCTGATATTTGGGTGCGGATGCAGGCCAGTTATGATTTGTCTAAAGCAATGGAGCGTGAAGACGAAATAGATGTTAGCCCGCTGCAATACGCACTCGGGTAATGCGATCCCGAGAAAGGGAATAGCTTCAGCGGGGATAGCAGCAATACTCTTCGCGGATACTCGCTTGGACCTGCTGACCTGCTGACCCGCTGAGGACGATAAAATTTCCGCGGAGTTGACTATATGTGCAGGATTGGCCATCCGAGTCAGTTCTATAAAATATTCGCCATAGTCGGGTGCTCTAACGATCTATAAGTCTATGAAATATATGGAAAATGGTGTGCCCAGAAGGGCTGGCGCTTTGGAGCGTCCAATGATGTTGGTTTTACCACCACTGCTAAATTGTTTCGGCGTTAAGCCAAGATAAGCAGAGAACTCGCGACCGCTCTTGAAAGCTTCGCCCGTCCCAAGAGTCGCATATAACAACAATGCACCGATCGGCCCAACACCTTCCAGGGCCATCAAACGACGGCATCCGTCATTTGCTTTCACAAAAGCTTTTACTTGCTCATCCAGAAAGGCCAGGTCTTCCTCTGTTGCGATGAATCGCATGAGCATCCTATGCAAAGTTGGACGGTAAGACATGGGCAGACCGTTTTCTGCATCTTCCAGGATCAGGGGTACACGCTGTCGTAGATAGACCAGGCCCTTGGGAATGACAATTCCGAACTCTAATAACAAGCCGCGAATATGATTGGAAGTTGCCGTACGTTCCTGGATAACCCGTTCTCGGGAACGTTGAACGGACTGCATCGTTCTTGTCCGTCTTGTGTCCCTGCCTGAATGGGGCCACAGCTATCGCAGGTATAATTTTTACGTCATGACCCTGTGCGATAGCTAAGCGTGCCCAGTGATGTGCTGTTGCGCAAGCTTCAAAAGCGACAAGTGCCGGTTTCTGCTTAGCCAGGAACACGGCAAACTTGATGCGTGTGAATTCGCTATTTGAAAGCTCCTTGTTGGATGTGGATACTACTGATACTTGGATCACATTCTTGGCGAGATCGACACCGATTGTATTGGAATGTCTCATGGCTCTGTCCCTCTGTGTGGTTGACCTACCTAAGTCTAGTCGAGACCTCGGTAAGAGGAGGAGTCCATACATTGAGTCGGATGGTCTAAGGAGAATCTGCGCAGTAAGCCGACGAAAGCTAACGGGTTTTGCTGATGGGGTAGGGCGGGGTGGAGGAGAGCGATCTTATGCAGAGACTGGTGGTGGGCTATACCGAGCTGGGTGGCCGTAAGTTGAAGAAGCCTCAGGGGTTTTTGAAACCGAACTCTGGGCTTAATTAGTGGGGTGTCAGGTACGACGGGTAGGGCGGGTTGAGTGGGGCAAAAAAGACGGAGATGGATCTATCTGAGCTAGGGCGGTAAACTAATTTGACACAGTTTTCATGGAGATTTTTTTGTCACTTCCTAAGCTCTATATATTTCCCATTTCCCACTATTGCGAGAAGGCTCGCTGGGCACTGGATTATCTAAACGTGGACTACGATCTGCATTGTGTCGCGCCAGGCGTACACGCCGATCTGGCAAAGAAACTTGGGACGAAGGAAACGTCGCTTCCGATCCTTGTATCTGACAAGGGCTCTATTCAAGGTTCACAGGAGATCATCGAGTGGGCAGAAAACCAATCGTGCAACGGTAGATCCCTGACCCCAGTTGACCTGCCTACAGCCCTTGATATAGAAAGTCGTCTGAACCAAGTCCTCGGCGTTCATGTGCGGCGTATGTATTATTCTGAGGCGCTAGTTGAACACCCCCAGACCGTGTTGCCAATGTTTGCCGATTACCTGGCTGATGAAGATGCGCAATTTGTTCGAGACGCATGGGGATTTATTGCTGCCGCTATGGTGGAGAAAATGGACCTTGGGGCAGATCAAGGGCTGGAGTCCCGCCAGATCGTATTGGAGCACCTTGACTGGCTGGACGCATTGCTTGAGGACGGACGCAGTTATCTTGTAGGTGAGTGTTTCTCATGGCTAGATTTGGGTGCCGCCGCTCTACTTGCGCCTTTGGCAATAGCGCAGGAGCATCCTACGTATGGTGGTCTGCAGGTGCCCCCTGGGTTAGCGCAGGATATTGCGCATTGGCAGCAGCGCCCCGTGTGTCAGTATGTGGCCAGAATGTATCGCCAACATCGTAACGGGCAAGCCGTGTAGCCGGATTGTACAAGTATCCCTTTTACTCTTCTCGTACATTGCCCCAGTCCATTACGGGAGTTAAGGGTATGTCAATTAGCGCGCTAAAAACAAATGTTCAGTCTCAATCTACAAATCCGGATGAAGGTGTCATTTCTGTATCACAGGCTTTAAGGGATCGTCGTAGCGTTCGAGCGTTCTCCCCAGCACCTCTGGGCGACGTTATTGCCAATGAGATTTTGCAATCAGCTTTTGGGCGCACCTTCCTGGGGCAATGTACAGCCTTACCGGGTCGGAATGGCGTCCGGTGAGCGCTGTAATGAGCTGCGTACCGCGCTGGCATCAAAATGTCGCGCAATTTCAGTTTTTTCGATGCACCCACGGTGTTGTTTTTTTTGTGAAGACAGCCTGGGTCCCTATGGCCCTCTGGATACGGGCATTTTTGTGCAATCCGTATTGCTAGCTGCGCAAGAGCGGGGCGTGAACACTTGTGTACAGGGCTCCGTTGCCACCTGGGCCAGCCCGCTGCGTAAAAACTTTGAAATTCCCTCGGGTTATAAGTTAATTTGTGGTATTTCCATGGGGTATGGGCAGCAGGTTACAGTCAACGACTACCAACCGGCTCGGAGGGAGCTTGCTGAACTGTTGCTACCGCTCAAGTCTGTGAATGACTAATACAACAGGCCAGCTAAAATGAGGGGTTATCAGATTTTTTTGGGACGCATGGGTGACAGAGTATATTTCCAAGCTTGTTGTCTGGCAGCAACGTATTTTATATACGGGGCACTACCACGGCACAATTACCTTCAATCATATCAAAGACACTCTGGTGGTATCGCTTGGAAAACCGATGCGCGTCATCTATTCAAGAAAGATATGGGTTTTTCATTGGGTCAGATGTTGAATAGCTTAAAGTTGCTTACATTCCTTGAAGGCTTTTGTCGATATGACCTATGCCGCTGCAGATGCCGGCTTTTCTGACCTTTCCCACCTTAATAAGGCAATGCATAAAACACCTGGTTTATCGTTCTCCAGAATAATGAAGGGCAATAAGCAGATACTTATGGGCAGTTACCAATAAATTGGCACCGAAATCGAGCCTCCAGTCCTTAAATTTGGCCGACTTGCTGTTTGCAACGCGTCTCAAATCTCAATTTTTTCATGAAATATAAGCCAATTTGCCAATACCCAACTGACTCCCCCACCAGCTCTATACTTGCGGCGTTTGGTGCCAGGCGTCGTCGGGTTGCGGTACGCGCATTTTTAACCGCAGGTCTGCGACGTTGTCCTTGTCTGTTAAGCGCTCCACTAATTTAAACGCAACTTCCAGGGCGGTGCCCGGTCCTGTCGATGTGATTAAGTGGCCGTCGGTTACGATGGGCCTATCGATAAATATAGCTCCCGTTTCTTCAAGCTGGGCTTTGCGTACTCCGCCAATCTGATGATAAGTCGTTGCTTGCTTGCCCTTTAATACACCGGCGGCCCCCAGGCAGATCGAGGAGACACACACGCTGGCGATGACTTTATTGCGCTCGGAGAAATGGCGAATTACGTTCAGGAACGGCTCGCTTAACGCTTCATCGTAAAAACCGGATGGTTCAAACCCGCCGGGGATGGCCAACGCATCAAATTCATCAAGATTGACATCGTCGAGTAATGTATTGGGAGACAGGTTCAAGCCAAAGGTAGTTTTGATATGGGCCTTCAAACCGGCGTCAACCAGTTGAATTTCTTCTTTTCCGATTAAGGTTGCCCAGCCCAACACATCGCTAAACGCGGCCATTTCCAGAGGCTCAACCCCGTTGGCCAGTAACATCAAAACACGCTTCATAGAGCACTCCTTCATTGAATTGCTTATCTAAAATGATAACCCCCGGCCAATTGATTCGACCGGGTTTTAACTGTTGCTGAAACCCCGCGCTGGTTGCTAGCCCAACAAAGGTGTCGCCACCATGACGATACCAATCACACCACCTGTCCAGGCCGTTGTGCGAACCCAGGGAATACCCACTACAAATACGATGGCGTGGATGACTCGTGAGGCCATGAAAATCTGCGCACCCAAAGCCGTCGTTTCATTGTTTAAACCAAGTGCTTGTACTGTAATAGCTATCGGAGCAAAGATGGCAATGGCTTCGATAAGGTTACGGATAGCGCGGTTTAAACGATCATTGGCACCATCCCAGGGGGCGATGCCATGCTGGTTACTTGCGGCGACTGGCAGACCCAGAAGCAACACGTTACGAGTGCCTTGAATCAGGGTGAGTAAAAGTAGGAAACCGCTAATCGCAGCAACTGCTTGAATTTCGATAGACATGATAAATAACTCCAGATTTGTATAAGTTGCAGGCAGCCACAGCGGCGATTGCCTGGGTTTTGTGTTTAGTATGAAATTTTGAATACTCGTTAGTGCTAAGCGGCCAGCCCCACGGGTGTAGACCCGAATGCCACGAACCCCGGCAGATCTTCGAAGCGCTTTATCCAGGCGCGAACGTTTGGATACTCTTCGAGAGATACATCACCCTCTGGTGCATGTGCAATGTAGGCATAGTTCGCCGCATCTGCGATGGTGGGTAAACTCGTAGCTAACCAGTCGCGACCATCCAGGTGAGTGTCGAGCGTTGCCAGTACGGCATGGGAAGTCGCGATGGCTGCCTGATGATCCAGACCAGCACCAAAAACATTTACCAGCCTGGCGGAGGCCGGGCCAAAAGCGATCTTGCCTGCTGCTACTGATAGAAAGCGTTGCACTTCTGCCTGGTCCACCAGGTCGGCCGGGTACCAGGCTCTCGCTGCATCGTATTTAGTCGCCAGGTAAACCAGAATGGCGTTTGAATCAGAGATGGTGATATCGCCATCATCCAAAGCTGGCACCTGGCCAAAGCTGTTTTTGGCCAAAAACTCTGGGTTTTTGTGTGCACCCGTCTTCAGGTCCACATCAATAATTTCTACATCCAGGCCCAGCAGTGAAAGCAGAACCTCTACGCGATGCGAGTGACCTGATAATGGGTGACGGTAAAGTTTGATTGTTGACATAGTCTTGCTCCAGTTTATTTCGTTGAGTTGGTTTGGTTTATTAAAGTGTTGCTACTTAACTTCATTTTGGTAATCGGTTTTGTTGCTCCATCCTGAGCAGGTCATCAAACCCGCCCAGTGCTACGTTGTTTATAAATACCTGGGGGTAAGTTCGGCCGCTTGCTCTGCTGCGCATCTCACTTGCTCGCTCTGGATTTTTGTAAGCATCGTATTCTGTAAACGCCAGCCCCTTGCTGGTCAGCAATCGTTTGGCGTGGGTGCAATAGCCACAACCGGGGCGGGTATAAATTTCAATAGTTTCCATTTCGGTTTTCCTTTCGGTTGATCTCGAGAAGCCGTTTTGCTTCCCCTGCGTCGATGAAATGAAGTATCCGGATTTTCATATCGTTGATAAACGGGTATGTCATTGAATGATTGTCAATGCTATATTGACAATCATGGATACATTAGACGGTATGAAAACCATCGTGGCTGCAGTGGAGACCGGCTCATTTACTGCCGCCAGCGAGCGACTGGGTATCTCCAAAGCACTGGCCAGCAAATACGTGGGCGAAGTGGAAAGCAACCTGGGGGTGCGTTTGTTTAATCGTTCGACGCGACGGCTGGCGCTTACTGAAGCGGGACGTAGCTATTACGACCAGGCCATTCCACTGTTGGAGGAGTTCGCAGCCCTGGTAGACAATGTAACGGGCGAGCAATCTGCTCCACGAGGGTTATTGCGCGTCAGCGTACCTGTGACCTTTGGCGAAATGAAGCTTTCCCCGTTAATCCCGAAGTTCCTTGAACTGTACCCGGACATGAAGGTCGACCTGCAAATGTCTGACCGCATGATCGACATGCTTGAAGAGGGAATTGACGTCGTTATTCGTATTGGCGGTGTGGATGATTCCAGCTTGGTCGCCAAACACATCAAAACTCTACCCTTGATTTTATGTGCCTCACCGGGTTACTTGGCTCAGCATGCCTGTCCCACCAGCGCCGCCTGCATAGCCAAGCACACCTGTGTTATTGACAGTAACTTCCGTATTGGTAAGCAATGGCCAATCGTATCGCCTGACGGGCGAACAACCTCCGTGGAAGTTACCTCGCGAGTCGCTGCCAACAGCCCACGGGCCGTAAAGGAAATTACTGTCGCAGGTGGCGGCATCGGCATGATCCCGAGGTTTATCGTCGAGAAGGAACTCGAAGAAGGTGTGTTAACAGAAGTCCTGCCCGGATTCAGCACCTTGGAATTTGGTCTGTTTGCGATCTATCCGCATCGGCGTTATCTGTCCAGGAAAGTCAGGTGCTTTATTGATTTTTTGGTGGACGAGTTCAGGGGTGCTGTCTAGTTAGGGGGCAACTGAGCTCTCTCATTGAGCTATGGCCAAAAGAGCAAGTGAACGCAGGTACCATGCCGGTTTGCCGAGATACGCACGCCACTGCTCTGTTTTGTAGTAATGGGTTGCTCGCGTTACCCGACAAGATGAAATTGACTGTCCATGCCCAGATTTCGAGTTGGAATAATTTCTTGGTATGCGTCGGAGTTATACCAGTTCACTGCGCTGTCTCGGTCCGGAAACTGAATCACTACCTTGGTCTGAAAGGTTGACTCGCCATGTAGTGTCTCTATCGCGCCTTTCGCGATAAATTCTCCACCATATGACACTAGTGATTTGGCTGCTAATGCACTGTAAGTACTAAGTTGCTCTGTATCTGTCGGTGTTAGGTCAACAATGATTAATGCGGTCATTTTTTTGATCTCGGTTCTGAGTGAGTGTTGACATAGAATAGTACGGTGATGATAATAGAACAATAGCTACTAAATTTACTAACTGTTTAATATTATGAACAATGCAAAGATGCTTCCCTCACTGCTCGTGTTCGCTGAAGTTGCCAATCAGCAATCGTTTACATTGGCCGCGAAACAGTTTGGCTTGAGTAAATCGGCTGTTAGCCAACAAGTTAAACGCTTAGAAGAGCACATTGGGCAGCAGCTTCTTTCCCGTCATACCCGAGGGATGTCTTTAACAGCCGCCGGGGAGAAGCTACTAGTACGCTGCGAACTACTCCAAGACCAAGTCAATTTGGCTTTTGAAGAAATCTCCTCTAACAGAGAAACGCCGACCGGCACCTTCGCTTTAACAATCCCGCATTCCTGTGAGAGAGATATAGTGATTCCAGCTTTAAACCAATTGTGTATTGAGTTTCCCAACATAGAGCCGAAGGTCTTGGTGACTGACGAGGCAAGAGATCTGATTCAAGAAAAGTTGGATGTGGCCATCTATGCGGGCGATCTGAAGGACTCAAATTATAGAGCACTCCCCATTGGTTCGGCCCGAGAAATCATTTGCGCTACACCTGCCTATATTTTGAAAAATGGACCGATAAAACAGCTGGATGATTTACCTCAACAGCGATGGATTCCTGCGCCTTGGCAACGTAATCCTCTTGGTGTTTATAAGAATGGCGCTTTGTCTAAAAGGATTGATGTTACCGTAAACTTTGCCGCTAAAACGAATACAATGCCCAGTACAATTGAAATGACACTACACGATATGGGCATTGCTTTATTACCTGAATTTGTCCTGCAAACAGCGCTGGCCGAAGGTAAGCTTGTCAGAGTATTACCCAGCTATCAGGGCAGACAATGGCCATTCTATTTGGTACATAGATTTCAGGGTGATAAACCGATCCATATCGATAGATTTCATCAATTAGTTAAACACTTTTTTGCGAAGGCTAGTGTTAATCCTTAACTTAGCAAAACCTTCTTTTCAGATAAAAAACGCTCCCAGTACGGATTATCGCCAAAGTGAGATACGAGAAAGTCGATAAACGCGCGTACCCGTGCAGGCACATGTTTAGTCTGTGGATACACCGCATAGATATTCATGGCATACCATTGATAATCCGTTAGAGCGGGAATTAATACCCCGCGCTCTACTGCGCCATGCACAATAAAGCTGGGTTCACAGAGTATACCCAAACCAGCTACGGCAGCCTCCACCAACGCATCACCG
>JBALWA010000064.1:0-26041 GCA_036960305.1 Halioglobus sp.
CTTCGACTTTGAGGAAGTACGGGCCATCAAGAATACCCTGCCCGGCGTCACGATCAACGATGTCATGCTGACCATCGTCGCCGGAGGCCTGCGTAAATACCTGCTCAGTAAAGATGAGCTACCCGAGCAAACCCTGGTATCAGGCTGCCCCATCGATGTGCGCTCACCCGAAGAACAGGCGGCGGGCGGCAACATGGTGGGCTTTATGAATGTAGGCCTGCGAACAGAAATTGAAGACCCCTATGAGCGGCTACAGGCGGTTCACGAGGAGGCCATTTCCGCCAAAGCCTACGCCAAAGCCCTGGGCCCCCGCATGATGATGGATGTGACCAATGTCATGCCTGGCAACGTGCTCTCTATCGCCATTCGCGCGGCCAGCGCGACCGGCTTGTCCGAGGCCAGCGTTATCCAGAACACCATTGTCACCAATGTGCCCGGGGCACCGATCCAGCTGTATATGTGCGGTGCGGAATTGGTGAATTCCTTCAGCATGGGCCCCCTGCTCCCCAATGTGGGGCTGTTCCATATCGTCTACAGCGCTGTACAGAACAAGAAAGGGACCATCACCCTGTCATTCACTTCCTGCCGCGATATGATGCCGGACCCGGCCTTCTATGCGGACTGCCTGCAGGCGTCCTTTGACGAATTGAAAAAGGCCGCGCTGGGTTAGAGCCAGCGCTGTATCAGCTGGTAGACGTTAACCCGCGCCTTCAGGCGGCTCGCTAACATAAACATGCCGCCCAGCTTGCGATGGAAATACACCGCCTCCGTAGGGGGCGCTTGCCAGAAATCCTTATAGTCCCGTACCGACTCCGCCAGCTCAGCCATTCTGCCCGCCATATCCGAGTGGGCAAAGTCGTACAGTACATCCTGAGTCAGGGGCTCCAGTGCCAACAGAAACAGATCCAGCACCAGTTCACGGTAATCGGAATCGGCCTCACCCATGGCATAGCCCAGGCGATCCGCGGCACTGACAATTCGGTCGCCGTCACCGGCAATAGCGGCCTTCGCCAGCCTGCGGTAATTGTCTGCAAAGGTTTTCTTGAAGCGTCGGGTTGCCCCGAAATCCAGTAACACAATCGCGCCACTGTCGGCACAGTACTGGTAGTTGGCGAAGTTGGGGTCGGTTTGCACCATTTTCAGTTCAAACAATTCCGTCAGCATCAACTCGATCAGGGCCGACATCACCCTGTCGCGCTCCGCCTGGGGTTGTTCGGCAATGGACTCTATCGGCTCGCCGCTAACATAGGTCATCGCCAGCACATTTTTGTGGGTTAAGTCAGGTAAAACTTCGGGTAGGACAAAACGTTCATCCTCCGCCAGCACCTCTCCGAAGGCATCGAGAAATTCCGCCTCCTTGAGGTAATCCGCCTCATCCTTGAGCTGCACCTTGGCATCATCCAGCAGGGGCTGTATATCGATACCCTCGGGCAGCAGGCCCGACAGGCGTAATACCGTCGCAATGTTATCGACATCGCTGTCGATGCTGATGGCAACACCCGGATACTGAATCTTCAACACAATCTCCCGACCGTCGGGAGAAATCGTCCGGTGTACCTGGCCGATGGAAGCCGCCGCCAAAGGTGTGTAATCAAAGTTGTAGAACAGCGCCTCCCAATCCTCACCGTAGGCTTCAGTCATGGCGGCTTCAAGCTGGGCAATGGGCATAGAGCGGGCATCGGAGCGCAGCCTAGCGAGAATATCCGCCAGCTCACGTGGCAATAAATCGCCGGTATCCATGGACAGGATCTGTCCCATTTTCATCGCCGCCCCGCGCATCTCCGCGAGCTGGTCGGCAACCCGCCTAGCATTCCCTGGAGTCAACAGCATATCCCGGGCTCGCGGTCTTTTACCCGCGCGCAACTGCCGGCCGCCCTCGGCCAACATGCCACCGGCCACGCCACCAGCCAATTTGGCCACCTTGGCGAAGCGACTGACACGCCCCGTCGGCACCGCCTTCTGATTGTCTTTCGGTCCGCGACCTGAACCTTTCTTATCCTTGGCCATTCAAGTCTCCTCCCGCCAACGGTCAATATGCCTATGCACAATGTCGCTGGCGTTGAACTCGGCGTTTAGTACGGCAATAAAGGTAAACACCCCCGTCAGCTTGCGGGCAATCATGGCAAACTGCCGGGAGGGCGCAGAGAAATGCCGGGTAGATGCTGAGGTGGCTGCCTGCTTACCCACACGGCGCATCAATTGTGATCGACCCCAGCAATACTCGCCCTTGTCATTGAGGTACTCGACGGGCAAGTGTTCAGGCGGACGCAGGGGTTCAAGTAGTTGCAGACAGAAGTCAGAGAAAGTGGTTTTGGCCTCATCGCTAGCATCCGCTTTTAGACACCCCAGACCGATGAGGCTCTCGAGCAACAACGCGCGATCATCCGACTGTCCCGCAGCGATGGTATTCCCCAGGTGAACCAGGAAGTCCTGCTCGCAACTCATGGTTGAACCAAAGTCCAGCAGCACAAGTTCATCCACTCCGGCATCAGTGGGTCTTATCAGGAAGTTACCAAAGTTAGGGTCCGTTTGTAGCACCCCCCACTGGTACAGCTCATAAAAGAACAGCTCCAGCATTGCCCGGCCCAAGGCGTTGCGCCGCGTCTGGGACAGCCCGGCCACTTCAGCACGCGTTACAACCAGGCCGTCAACAAATTCCAGTGCCAGCAGTTGGTCACTGCAATAGCGTTCGTAGCGGTGAGGGACATGATAACGAAAACCCGCCCCGGCCAGTTCATCCGCACTGTCAGCCACCAGGGCCGACACCCGGTCGGTCATCTCGGCTTCCCGATGATAATCAATTTCGTAGTGCAGCTGCTGTCGCATGGACTCCAACCAGTCATCCAGCTCCCGGCCAGATTTGACCCAGCGCGAAAGAATCAACATTCGTACTACCGTATCGAAATCCGAATCGATAACATCCGCCAAACCCGGGTACTGAATTTTCAAGCAAATTTGTTCGCCACTCGCCTTGATAGTCGCCCGGTGCACCTGGGCCAGTGAGGCAGCGGCAATCGCCTTCTTATCGATATCGAGTTCATCGTAGCGTTCGCCCAGCGCCTCTTTCACGTGAGGCGCAATACTGCTCCAGGGCAGGGGCTGGGTCTGGGATTCCAGTTCGTGCAGGGCATCAGTCAATACGGGAGGCAGAAAGTGCTCTCCCAACAGGGCGAACATCTGGCCAATTTTGACGTAGGTGCCCTTGAGCCGCCCCAATTCTGCGACAAAACGCTGGGCCTCCCGCCTGGCGAAGGGCGATTCCAGGGCATTCTCTTCACTGCCACCGGGCCGCAATTTCTGCAGGGCACCATCAATAGCGAAAGCCCCCCCCGCACGCACCCCGGCCAGCGAGATCGCCAGGCTACGCCTCAGGCTACTGCTTTGAATCTTTTCCTTTTTCCCCGCCATACTATCCGTTTTCAATCAATAGTGAGGCTGGACTTTACCTTATTCGGTATCGGGCGAACAGGGTGCTGCCGGGCTTAATCCAGCAGCAGTGCCGCCAGCCGTTTACGGTGATGCTGAGCATCGCCAAACTGCTGCTGGCTCCATTGTGCCCGGCGGATATACAGCTGCGCGTCGCACTCGTAGGTAAACCCCATACCACCATGGAACTGCACCGCGCGATCGCTGGCATACTTCAGGGATTCAGTGGCCTGGGCCTTGGCCATTCGACAAGCCACCTCGGCATCCCGACTCAACGGCTCATCTGTCACCAGGGTCGCGGCATGGTACAAAAAGGACCGGGTTGAGTCATTGTCGATCAGGATTTGTACTGATGGGTGTTTGAGTGCCTGGTAAGAGCCAATCAACCGACCAAACTGTTTACGGGTTTTGAGGTACTCCACCACCGTATCAAGACAGGCACCGGAGGTTCCGCTGGCTTCAGCGGCGGTCAGCAATGCCCCCAGCAACGCAATATCACGCAATGCACCAGAGACCGACTCGCCGCTGATAACATTGCTTTTATCCACCTGAACACCGCTGAAATCCACCGTCGCCGAGCGCTTGGTCTCATCAATCAGGGTATGAGCCGAAATGGCTTCAGACGCCAATTGTCCACGCTGTACCACGACCAGCACCGGTGCACCGTTTTGCAACGCAGAGACGACAAACAGCTGAGCCTCGCCCGCATCGGCCACAAATTTCTTGCGACCCTGCAGCTTGAGACTGCCGTCGAGTGCGCAGGTGATTCGATTGTCTCCCCAGTCCGGATTTTCCAACAGGGCGACAGTGGCTGCAGTGCCCTGGGCGAGCCCGGGTAACAGCCTGTCCAGTTGTTCGCTGTTACCTGCCCTAAGAATTAACTGTCCAGCCAGTGCAGAGCTCACCAGCGGCGTGCCCAGCATTGCCCGGCCCATGCACTCCACAACGGGCACCAGGGCAGAGATTCCCAGCCCGGAGCCACCGTAGGCCTCGGGCACGGAAATGCCTGTCCAACCCAACGCCATCATCTCCTGCCAAACCGCAGGATCAAATCCGGATTCCGAATCCAATTGGGAACGCACCGCGGCAATAGGTGACTTGTCCCGACAAAATTCCCGGGCCGTATCGAGAATCATGGCCTGCTCTTCGCTGAAACTCAGCGCTGTATTTCCAATAACCGACATGATTCCTCTCCTTATTTGGGCAGGCCGAGGATGTGCTCGGCAATGATATTGTGCTGTACCTGGCTGGTACCGCCGCCGATGGTTGCGGAGAAACTATTGAAGTAGGATCGCTGCCAAAAGCCCCCTTGTCGCGCCTCGTCATCGCCGACGTACAAACCACCGGCGGCACCCTGCAGGTTGAGCGCAAACTGACGCATACGCCGGGTGGACTCGCTGAAGCGAAGCTTGTGGGACAGGGGCAGGGAAAAGGGATAGTCCGTTGTCAGCGGTCCGATAGCCGCACGTTTTTCACCCAGGGTGACCGCCTTCTCTTCCATGATTAGCTTCACCAGCTCATCGCGAACCGCCGGATCCTGCACGACGGGCTCACCGTCCCGAGTCAGGTCAGCCAACTGCGGCACCATGTCGTCTATCGTGGTGCGCACAAACGCCTGCCCGCCGGCCGAGCCTCCCTCAGCCTGGCGCTCATACTGCAGCGTCTGCATGGCAATCTTCCAACCCTGGCCTTCCTCTCCCATCAGGCAACTGGCGGGAATACGCGCATCGGTAAAGAAGGTCTCCGTGAAACCGTATTCACCGGTAATCTTCCGTATGGGCCGGGTCTCAACGCCCGGCGCATCCATCGGTGACAGAAAGTAGGACAGGCCGTCATACTTGCGCTCGGCCTCAGGATTGGTTCGCGCCAATAAGATCATGTGCTGGGCAAAGTTCCCCATGGTGGTCCAGATTTTAGAGCCGTTGACAACATACTCATCGCCATCGCGCACCGCGCGAGTTTGAGCGTTGCCAAGGTCAGAGCCATTATCCGGCTCGGAAAACCCCTGGCACCAGACGTCTTCTGCTGTGAGTATTTTCTTGATGTATTTTTCTTTCTCTGCCGTGCTGCCGATATCAATAATGAGCGGGCCGGCCCAGCCCAAACCAATCACATTGAAGGCAATCGGCACCGCGTGATCTTTCATTGCCCGATCGGCAAGGCGCTGGAATACCGGGTCCACCCCACCGCCACCGTATTCTTTTGGCCAGGCCATGCCCAGATACCCGGCGGACCACAGCTTGTACTGCCACTCCCGCAGATATTCCAGCTGTTGTTCCGTGCCCACCTCCATAAAAGACTGGGGCAGGAGAAAGCCAGGGTCGGCAGGTTTGTTGTCTTTCATCCAGGCTGAGACCTGCGCCCGAAACTCCGTTTTTTCCTGTTCAGATATACTCATTATTATTCTCCCTTGTCTCTCACAGGCCGTACTGACGGGCCGCGAGATCGCGCATAATTTCTTCCGAGCCGCCGCCAATCGCATTCACTCGAACTTCGCGGTAGATTCGTTCCACCCGACTGCCACGCATATAGCCAATGCCACCCAAAACCTGCATGGCCTCGCGCGCGCAAAACTCCATGGTCTCGCTGGCTTGCACCTTGAGCAGGGCAATATCACCCGGGTTTGGGTTACCAGCCTCTATAGATTCGTAACAAATACGGATATAGGCCTGGGTCGCATTCAGTTTCTGTTTCATCTGCGCGATCTTGTGGCGAATCACCTGGTGGTCTGCCAGACGCTTGCCGAAGGTTTTGCGTTCCTGAGCCCAGGCCACGGCCTCCTCCAGACACACCCGCCCGAAGGCTTCCATGGCAGCCGCCATGAACATACGCTCGCCGTTGAAGTTGGTCATAATGACGTTGAAACCCCGGTTCTCCTCACCGATCAGGTTGCTCACCGGAACCCGGACATTATCAAAATACAATGTCGCGGTATCCGAGGCCCACCAGCCCTGCTTTCGATCCAGCGCAGTGCGGGAAAAACCTTCCGCATCCGCAGGAATCAGTAACATGGAGACGCCGCCGGCGCCAGCGCCTCCGGTACGCACCGCAGTAGAGACCCAATTGGCCCGCATGCCGCCCGTGATAAAGGTTTTAGAACCATTGACGATGAAGTGGTCACCGTCCCGAACCGCTGTCGTGGCCAACTGCGCCACATCGGATCCACCGCCAGGTTCGGTAATGCCCAGAGCGATGTGTTTTTCTCCCGCCAATACGGCGGGCGCCACCATCTCCTTCAATTCCTGGGTTCCCCAGTTCAACACCGGCGGCAGGCCAATGCCGTGAACCATCAGGCTGGCAGGAATGCCGCCCACACCGATTCTCGCCATCTCTTCATTCGCTATCCAGGTGTGCCAGGAGTCTATCCCCTCCTTGATGCCTCCGAATTCTTCGGGGTAGCCCATACCCAAAAGACCAACAGCCGCCGCCTTGGGCCACAATTCGATGGGAATATGTCCCGCTTCATCCCAGTCCTCAGCATAGGGCATGATTTCAGCATCAATGAACTTGCGCAGCTGAGCCCGCCATTCATCGTGCTCAGGGCGCATATTCGGATTGTGTAGACGGGCTGTGTCAAAATCCAGTGACATGGGAAAAGCTCCTGTTCGAGTTTCATTCGAGGAGAATGATACTAGAGAAGAGACAGGGTAGCCGCATGGGATGTGGTGCCAAGGACATGAGATAAGGCGCCAGTCCAGCGCCGAAGATTAGCCCGCGGCGGCGATAGCCCGTGTTATCAGCGCTTCAGCCTCCGGCCGTCGGTAGGCGATCGCCTGTAAATCATCCAACAGGGTTTGCCGAATCGTCGGTGCAGTGCACGGCCATACATCGACCAGATCGAGCAATTCCGCCCGCAACAGCCATTCGTCAGGGTACTGGGCCATGCGCGCCCTGATCTCATCCAGCCACTGAGGGGCCGGCGGTGATTCACCTCTGGCGACCTCATCGATATCGGCATACAGGGACATCAAGGGCTGGTCTGCCTGTGACTCGGGCGTTTCGACACTGGATGTCGAACTCGCCTCGTACAGGCGATAGCTATCGCGATCGGCCGCGCCTCCAAAGACAGACTCAACGGTGGAGCCCACAGCCATGTCATAGCACCCCCAGGAGGGGTCAAACAAGACGCGCTCCTGCAGGTCGGTTACGGTACAGTCATCAAAACTCAGAACCAGGTTACGGTGCCCCTGACGAACTATCTGTGTCAGCCTGCCCCGCACGGTGATACCGGACAGAAACTCCAGCAACACCGTCTCACCGATTACAATATTGTGTGCTTTCAATTCATCGAAGGTGTACTCGGACAAGCAGCGACTAAAATCCTTTAGCATGCCGACCGGCGAGCCGAAGCCCTCCGGGTGCTGCGCGATTCCCTGGCCATAGATTTCGATGTTGCGCCAGGCCAGCTGAGTCGGACCACTGGTGCGCAGGTAAATCGCGTTACCAACGGCATCGCACAGTACTTCTGAAAACACACCGCTCACCTGCATACCGGAATCGTATTGGGCGGTGCAGATAGTGTTCGCCTGAATGGCTATGCCCAGTGATTCGGCGCCGCCCCGAACAAAGCACATGCTCGCCGCGTATTCCTCCAATACCTGGCTGAGGTGCTTGCAGCTCTTGGTGACAAACAACTGGGGCTGCTGCACGGTAATATCATAGGCGGAGGTCACGGCATCGACCGTCAGTGGGCGCTTTTTCACCAACTCGTCATTGAGGCAGTGAACGCTTTCACCCATCGAGGACAGCAAACCCGCACCAAAAATACGGTAATCGTCCAGCTCACCCACCAGCCCGTACTCCACTGTCCACCAATGCAAACGCGATAACAGACTCGCTTCAGAGGGGGCCCCCTCCGCCTCACTGACTCGCTTGAGTTCCGCCTCCGCCTGTTCTATCTCCTGCTCGGTAGCGCCGGCTTGTTCTTTCAAGATGGACAGCAGGCGTATGGCCTCGTAGATCGCCATGTCCTGCTGGTTGGCGATGGCTTTCATACCCACCTCGCCAAAACGCTGTAAAAATTCGGCGTAATCCACATCGACGATAAATGGCGCATGCCCGGCGGCCTCGTGCACGATATCCGGCGCAGGCGTGTAGACCATATGATCAACAGAGCGCATATCCAGGGCGATGACCAGTACCTTCAGGGCCTGAAATTCCATAAAAATAGCGGGGGGGATAAAACCATCCACCACCACTGCGCGCCAGCCCAACTGGGCCAGGCAGCTGTTCATTTCATCGATTGAGGGAATATGATCGAGAGCGATACCGGTGCGTTTGAGGCCCTCCAGGTAGACCGGGTGCGCATGTACCGCCAGGTGCCGACTCAGGTACTTCAGTAAATAGCGCCAGACGGCATGATCCCGCGCGGTGTAGCGGTCATAATCCTGGATCTTGACGAAAGGACGCAGGTGCTCTGGAAGGCTGGCAACAATTTCCTGCTGGGTCATTTTTTACCGTCCTGGGACAACTCTTCCAGACGAATCTCGAGTTTATCCAAAATACCTGAGAAGAGCTGACGCTCGGATTTTGTCAGGGGAACCACCAGCTCCCGCTCCCAGGCAAGGGCCTCGGGCGCGATACGCTGGTAAAGACGTTTGCCAGCCTCACTGAGACGTAGCTGGGTCGCCCGGCTGTCATTGTCGCAAGTGCGACGTTCGAGTAAATCCTTCTGTAACAGGGTCGCCACCGTACGCGAGACCCGCACCTTGTCCATACTGGTCTTGTGCGCGACGTCCTTGGCCTGCAGTTCCCCGTACTCCGCCAGCGTTACCAGCACCCGCCAACCGGCGATCGTAATGTCAAATTTGTCCACGTAGATACGTGACAGGGAGACACTGATCTGCTCTGCCAGATTGTTGCAGCGGTAGGGCAGAAACTCCTTCAGAGACAATGTTTCACTCATAACGGCACCGTGATTATGCAATGGCAAAAGTATACAAGAGCTGAAAGATAGTTACAATTGTAACTTTATTAGTTGCACATGTAACTAGTTTCAACTACTCTTTAGCCTTCTATTATCACCCGGTTCAACCGTGAGGATTTTCTATGAAGCTCGCATCGCTAAAGCACGGCAGAGACGGCCAGTTGGTCGTAGTCTCACGTGATCTCACCAGCGCTGTTCAGGTCAGCGACATCGCAGCTACCCTGCAGGCAGCCCTGGACAACTGGAGCAGCATGGAGCCACAGCTGCAGGCAATCTCCGAGCAACTTAATGCCGGTACTTGCGCCGACAGCTTCCCCTTTGATGCCGACAATTGCGCCGCCCCACTGCCTCGTAGCTATCACTGGGCCGACGGCAGCGCCTATGTCACCCATGTTGAACTGGTACGAAAGGCCCGCGGTGCCGAGCTGCCGGCATCTTTTTGGGAAGACCCCCTAATCTACATGGGCGCATCCGATGCCTTTATCGGGCCGCGGGATGATATCGAAGTAGAAAGCGAAGACTGGGGCATAGACTTTGAAGCGGAGGTTGTTGTCATCACCGACGATGTGCCTGCGGGCACACCAGTGAGCCTGGCCAGCAAACACATCAAACTGATCGGGCTGGTTAACGATGTCTCCCTGCGCAATCTGATACCCGGCGAGTTGGGCAAGCAGTTTGGCTTCTACCAGTCCAAGCCCTGGACTTCCTTTACACCGGTACTGGTAACACCGGATGAACTGGGCAGCGCATGGGATGGCAGCAAAGTACACTTGCCCCTGCGAGCCACACTGAACAGCACCCTGATTGGCAGCCCCAATGCCGGCGTCGACATGACCTTCGACTTCCCCACCCTGATCACGCACTGCGCAAAATCCCGGGGCCTGATGGCAGGTACTGTCATCGGCTCAGGCACCGTGTCCAATGTCGGCAGCGAAAGTGGTTCCTGTTGCCTGGCCGAGGTCCGCTGCCTCGAAACCATTGCCGATGGCAGCCCCAGTACACCGTTTATGTCCTTCGGCGACAGGGTGGAAATCGAAATGCTGGACGATCAGGGCACATCGATCTTTGGCAAGATTGATCAGCGCGTTGTACAGTACAGCCCCCCTGGCTAATACGGGCGTCACTATGAAACTCTATACCTACTACCGCTCTTCTGCTTCCTACCGGGTACGAATTGGCCTCAACCTCAAAGGCATTGCCTATACCAGCGAGAGCGTCAACCTGCTGGAGACGCAACAGAAGAGCGAAGCGTATCTTGCCAGCAACCCACAGGGGCTGATTCCCGCGCTGGAACTGGAGGACGGCAGTGTTATCAGCCAGTCCACCGCGATTCTGGAATGGCTGGAGGAAAGCTATCCACAAACCCCCCTGCTGCCCACAGACAGCCCATTGGCCCGGGCGAAAGTACGCAGCCTGGTCAATCATATTGCCTGTGATATCCACCCCCTGCTCAATCTGAGCATATTGATCTACCTCAAAGAATCACTGGATGCCGAACAACAACAGGTCGATGACTGGTACAGTCAGTGGATACACCGGGGCTTTGACAGTATTGAACGCATTGCGGCTGCCGGCAATGGTGAGTACTGTATTGGCGACCGACCTGGCCTGGCCGATTGCTATCTAATACCACAGGTCTACAATGCCCAGCGCTTCAACGTGGATATTAGTGCTTACCCGGCTATTGCGTCAGTCTGCCAGCACTGCAACTCCCTTGAACCCTTTTTGCTGGCGCACCCGGACCAACAAGCCGACAAACCTCAATGAGTATCTGAATGAATATAGGCGAACCCTCCCGCCCGGAAACAACCCTGCCTCTTTTTCGACTGGCCTTTCGTGCCGGCTTTTTACTGGCAGCGAGTTTTGCCGTGTTGGCGATGGGTCGCTGGCTGCTGTGGATGTCAGACCCCGCAGCCTGGGACGCCGCAATTTCACCCCACTGGTGGCACGCCCACGAGATGATTTTCGGCTTCGCCATGCCTGTGGTTGCCGGGTTTTTGCTGTCCGCTGTGGCGACCTGGACAGGCATACCGGGCACCACGGGTAACACCCTGAAAGCTTTGTTTGCCCTGTGGCTATTGGCACGCGCCACGCTTTGGCTTTCACCCGACACCCTGATCCTGGCCTGGGCTGCAGAAATGGGTTTTATCCTGCTACTGATGTTCGAACTGGGCAAAAGAGTGTGGGCCAAACGGCAGTGGCGCAACATCTTTTTCCTGCCGGTATTATTCGCCCTGGCCGCACTGAGCTCTGTGAGCTTTTACGCCGCTCAAGACGCCTTGCTAAGTACTCGCCTGCACTACGGCGCCCTGTGGATGATTACCGTGCTCGTCGTTATCGTCGGCGGCCGTGTGACTCCCCTGTTTACCGGCAACGGCCTCGGTTTTAAAATCACCCCGCTCCCCACCTGGTTTGAAAACATCGCCATTGGCAGCACACTGGTGGTGGGGTTGGCGATCGCCATCTGGCCTGAGCAACAGTTGGGCCCCTGGCTGCGAATACTGTGTTTCACCAGTTTCCTCATCCACCTGTACCGACTCGCCCACTGGCAAGGCTGGAGAACGTCCGCTGTTCCACTGCTGTGGTCAATGCACCTGAGCTACTTGTGTATTCCCCTGTCACTACTGGGATTGGCTATCGCCGGCGACAACCCCATGGCAATCAAAAATATCATGCACCTGCTGGCAATTGGCACCGTGGGGGGGATGATACTGTCGATGATGTCGCGGGTCTCACTGGGACATACCGGTAGGCCACTGCAGGTACCCGGCGGTATGGCCTGGGCCTTTGCATTGCTGTTACTGGCGGCCCTAATTCGCGCCGTCACGCCAATGCTCTCCGCAGAGCTCACACCGGGCGCCTGGAAAGTTTCAGCGCTGTTGTGGATTATTGCGTTTGCAATCTTCGCCCTGCGTTACTTTGGCATACTGACATCGCCGCGGGCCGACGGAAAACCCGGTTAACCCATACCGCCCCAGGCCCGGGGCATTTGCATATTGAGCCGTTCCAGTCCGCCGTTGACATTGAGAATGTCGCCAGTTACATAACTGGCCGCCGGTGAGCACAGATAGAGTGCACCCAGTGCCACATCCTCGACCTCCCCCAACCGCGCCATCGGCGTGAGCTCTACCATCGTCTGTTCAATTTCATCGGTTAATACCGTGTTCAGAGCGTCGGTTTTGGTTGAACCGACGGCGATGGCATTGACCCGCACCCGGGGCGCAAATTCCTGCGCCAGCTCCTGAGTCAACAAGGACAGGGCACCTTTGGCGGTACCGTACGCCGAAAAACACGGGGTGGGTTTATGGCCAGCAATAGAGGATATATTCAGGATGACGCCACTACCTGATGTATCCACCATCAATGGCGCACACAGTCGCGACATCTCATAGGCGGTGGTGACATTGAACCGAAAGGCCGCCTCAAATTCCCGGGCGGTGGTCTTCGCAACCGGCTTTGGGGGAAAGCCTCCGGCGTTATTGACCAAAATGTCGATACGACCAAATTCTGCCATTGTGCGGTCGACCAGCGTTTGCAATTGACTGAAGTCCAACACATCCGTCGGTACCACCAGTGCACGCTGGCCCAGCGACTCAATATCGCGGGCCACAGCCTGTAAATCGCTCTCGGTGCGCGCCGCCAATACGACATCTGCGCCCGCTTCGGCAAAGGTACGCGCAATGCCCGCACCAATGCCCTTTCCCGCGCCCGTGATAACGGCTACCTGTCCAGACAAACCAAATTTTTCTATAACTGACACATGCCTCTCCCTGTGAAAAAATGCACAGTAACCTTACCATCGACGCCAGGCAAAAGCCTGCTATGCTAACGCCCAAAACAGGGACCAAGCCTTCCCGGGAGTATTGATGGCGTTGATAGATATTAAAATGTGGGGACGGGCACTCAACAGAATGCCCAAGCTAAGCCATTCTGAGTGGCAAAGCCTGGACCCCATCGCCAAATGGCTGATCGCCTGTCGCGCATCCGTACTTTTTATGACCCTCACCGCAGCGGTGCTGGGCGGAATGATGGCCTGGCGGGAGCAGCTATTTCACTGGCAACCCTGGCTGGCCGCGACGCTGGGGCTGCTGTTCGCCCACGCCACCAACAACCTGCTCAACGACTACACGGACTCGCGCCGCGGTATCGACAAAAATAACTACTACCGCAACCAGTACGGGGTTCACGTGCTGGAAGACGGCTTGATGAATGAACGCCAATTCTGGCGCTATCTGGGGGTTACCGGGGGTATTGCGCTGCTACTGGGTGCCTTACTGGTCGCCCAGCGTGGCGGCTTGACCCTCGATCTGATGTTGGCGGGTGCATTTTTTGTACTCTTTTATACCTGGCCACTGAAATACTACGGTCTGGGAGAGCCCGCCGTGCTGCTGGTATGGGGCCCCCTGATGGTCGGCGGCAGCTATTACGTCACCACTTCGCAATGGAGCTGGGACGTCACCTGGCTGAGCCTGCTCTTTGCGCTGGGACCGACCACGGTACTGTTCGGCAAACATACCGACAAACTCGCCGCGGACCGTGACAAAGGCGTGCGCACCCTGCCTGTAGTTCTAGGCGAAAGATGGTCCCGTCATGTCGTCGTGGCTATGCTTGTTTGCCAGTACCTCCTCAGTCTTGCCCTGGTAGTCAGCGGCACCTTTCACTGGGCGCTGCTATTGGTCTCGCTGAACCTACCGAACCTGATCGAGGTCCGCCGGGTATTCCAGCACAGCAAGCCTGAAGCTCGACCCGAGGGCTACCCCGAGGAAATTTGGCCCCTGTGGTTCTCTGCCCATGCCTTCCGCCATACGCGTAAATTTACCAGCTTGTTTTTACTCGGCGTTTTGATTGATACTGCGCTACATTGACAGAGGTCAATGCAAAAAATAACAATAGCGTCACTCTTGAGGTCCTGCTGTCTCCAGAGTGGTTGTAGGACTTTTTAAGGATCCAAGGAAGGTTATGCAATGAAATCCTGGCTTCAACAACTGTTTCGCCCCTCTGCCACCCGGTCCGTTTTCACGCTGGTGGCCATTGGCGCCGTGCTGGGTCTGGTGGGCGTCTTGACCTTCGACTATTCATTACATGCCACCAGTACTGAGTCTTTCTGCACCAGCTGCCATGAAATGGAAAACCCCTACGCACAACTGAAAAAGACCAGCCATTACAACAATGCGGCCGGCATTCAGCCCACCTGCTCTGATTGCCATGTACCCAAAGAGTTCGTGCCAAAAATGATTCGCAAGATCGAAGCGGCCCGGGAAGTCTGGGGCACCATCATCGGCAAAATCGATACGCCGGAAAAATATGTCGCCCACACCCCGGTTATGAAGGCACGAGAAATCGCCCGCCTCAAAGCCAACGACTCGCAGGAGTGCCGCAATTGTCATGAAGTAGACCGTATGCTCATGGAATTACAGACGGCAAAAGCCCAGAAGTACCACCAGGCAGAACAAAACAAAGGCAAGACCTGCATTGACTGTCACGCCGGCATCGCACACCCGGAAAATTCGGGCGCTGCCAGCGCACACGGTTTTTGATAGTCGCTGCAATGGAGAATCCACTATGCTAAAAAGTTTCCAGTTCTGCATTTTCAGCCTGCTTTTTTCCTGTCTCGCTGCCAGCACTGCACTCGCCGAGCCGGCCTACGCCGAGGGTGGGGCCAGCAAGTGCCTGAGCTGCCACGACTTCAGTTCCGATTCCCCCGTGCACGCCATGCTCGCCGGAGCCCACGGCAATAGCGATGACGATAAGAGCCCCATGGGCCAGCGTGGCTGCGAAGATTGCCACGGCCCCAGTGCAAGCCACAGCAAATCACCCACCCAGGTCGCCCCTGCAGTGAGCTTTGGTCCACGCTGGAGCGCGACCATCGCCGCACAGGATAAACAGTGCCTGAGCTGTCACGAAGAAAACGTCGCCCAACACTGGCAGGACGCCCTGCATATGGTCAATGACTTGACCTGCGTAAGCTGCCACGACATTCACCAGGACCGGGACAAAGTCCTGTTCGCCGACAGCCAGACGGAAGTCTGTACCGTTTGCCACAAGCCCCAAAAAACCGGCATTCATGGACTGCAAGAACACAAGGGCGAGAATCCGGCTTGCACCAGCTGTCACAACCCCCACGACGATCAGTCCGCCCTTGGGGCCATGCTGGATAATCGTTCAGAGGGCTGCCGCAGCTGCCACGATCTGGTGGCAATGAGCACCGCAGAGACTGTCACCGAAAAAGCCAAGAGCTACCACAAGGTTATGGCTCAGCAGGATCGCACCTGCCTGGATTGCCACCAGAGCATTGCCCACAACACAGCTGCCGGCGTCGCCCCGCTGATCAACGAAGCGGTGAAGCAGCGTACCGTTACCCTGTTTTACCCCGGGCAGTCCGACAGCGAGTGGCTACTCACAGAACACCCGGGATCCCAACCCCTGCGGCAGGGCAGCAATTGCCAACAGTGCCACCGCGGTGAAGAAGCGGACATGGCCAGCGCCCTCAACGAGGGCGACTCGCCAGAATTGCGCGCGCTGCGTATGTCCTTTGACAGTGACGGCAGCAATTTGCTGCTCACCCTGAGCTGGGAAGGTCCCCGGGATGACGCCGATATCGCACTCATGTGGGGCGACAACGACAGCGACGCCTTCCGTCGCGGTGGCTGTTTCGCCGCCTGTCACAGCGACATGCCGGGTATGAGCAAAGACCGTGGACAACAGGTCGAAAAATACCTCTTGGCCTCCCGCGCCCAGCAGCAACGCATCGGCCAGCCGGCAATTATCAAAGACGACGCTGCCCTGAAGGACATGCTGGCAGCGGGAAATTTCGTCGAAATGTGGCGAATACAACTGAGCGGCGATAAAGCCAAAGTGGAAACAGCGGCACTGCTGTCCGGGCTGTCCTGGCAGGAGAGTCAGGTACTCAAGGCCTCCAGCCAGTATGCGGATGGGCGCTGGACGGTTTCCCTGCAGCGCCCCCTGATAACGGGCGACGGGCACAAGAACTTTGTCGCCCAGGAAAAATACACGCTGGGCGTTGCGCTGCACGGGGCGAACAATGCGGGAGGAAAACACTGGGTTTCCCTGCCACTGACCCTCAGTCTTGACAGCAATGACACCGATTTTACTACCGAGTAGAACTATGATGCTCACGGCTGGATTCAGAAAGTTTGCACTGCTGCTGGTTGCCCTCGCGATCCCTGCGTACAGCTTTGGGGAAACCAGTCAGGCCACCTGCCTGGACTGTCACACCGCCGCCTCCGATGTAGCGGTGCACGCCGTGTTCAATACCGCGCATGGCGCGCTCGCCGGCGGCGGTGAGGCCAGCTGTATCAGCTGCCATGGCGACAGCAAAGACCATTCCAACGAGCCCACTGAGCAGGCGCCGACAACCAGCTTCGGCCCACACTGGCCAGCCAGTAGTGAAGCCCGCAGCAACAGCTGCCTCACTTGCCATGAGAAGGCCGGGCAAATGCTGTGGGTAGGCAGCGAACACCAACAACAGGACTTGAGCTGTGATTCCTGCCACGACATTCACCAGCAGCTGGATCCCGCGCTTGAGGAAACTGCATCGCTGAACCAGTGCCTCAGTTGCCACCCGCGCACACGGGCTGAGGCCAAGCTGCCCTCCCACCATCCCATCCTGGAGGGGAAAACCAGCTGTACCGATTGCCACAACCCCCACGGCAGTATGTCCGAAGCCGGCCTGCATGAACTGTCCATCAATGACAATTGCTACAGTTGCCACCAGGAAAAGCGTGGCCCGTTCCTGTGGGAACACCCACCGGCGGCAGAAGACTGTACCCTGTGCCATCGCCCCCATGGCTCCGCAAACCCCCGACTGCTCACCGCCCGGGGGCCGGCCATGTGCCAGCAATGTCACGCCGTGGCATTCCATCCCAGCCTACCCTATGGCGCGGAGGGCCTGCCCGGCAGCGCACCCAATCAAAACCTGTTGGGTAAGAATTGCCTGAACTGCCACAATCAGGTGCACGGATCCAACCACCCCTCGGGTGGCCGGTTAGCCCGATGAGACGCTGGCGGCAGGCATCATTTTCGATAGCTGGCGCCCTGTGTACGCTGACAGCAGGCGCCACAGCACAGGCGGACGAGGATCCCTTTGCCCCTTTGCTTGAGGAGAGCAGGCCCCTGGCAACCAGGCTGCAATCCGACTATAAGGGCAGCGTACAACTTGGCCTGGGCTACACCAGTGACCCCAGCTTCATGTTTGGCCAATACAATGGGTTACAGGACGATGGCGCCACCCTGATTGGCAGCCTGGACTGGAACAATTTCTACAATACCGAGAGTTACTGGCAGGTCTCAGCCAATGACCTGGGTCTGGACACCCGCGAAGGCTCGGTGACCTGGGGCAAGGTCGACCGCCTGAAGCTATTTTTCGAGTTCGACTCCCAATTACAGGTTCGCAACGACTCCGGTGTGACCCCCTTCCGGGGAAGTAGCAGCCTGAAGCTCCCCGATGACTGGGTGAGCGGCACCAATACCTCTGACTGGAGCAATCTGGACAGCTCCCTCAAGTCCTTTGACCGGGAATTGACCCGGGACCGCTATTCCCTGGGCATCGACGCCAGGCTCAATGACCACTGGCAATTGCTGTCCACACTTCACTATGAAGACAAAGCCGGTACCGCGGAGACTGGCGCCGCCATTTTTACCGATGCGGCATCCGGTGATGCCAGCTTGCTGCCAGCGCCGGTCGACTATCGCACCGCAGAATTTGATATCGGCCTGCTGTACCAGGGCCGGCGCCTGCACATGGATGGCCGCCTGTTTTATTCAGATTTCGACAATCGGGATGAAGTCTTGAGCTGGCAAAACCCCTACAGTGCGTTTGGGCCCAATGTACGTTACCCCAATGGGGTGGGGGGCCTGGGACTGGCCCCGGATAACACGCGCACCAGCGGACGCCTGACGGCCCAGTACCTGTTCTCAGCCACCACGCGACTGCAGTTCGACGGCAGCTATGCAGTGACCGAGCAGGACCAGGATTTTCTAGACTATACGGTGAACCCGGCACTGGAGGTGTCCCAGCCACTGCCATTGAATGACCTGGGGGGCGAGGTCGCCACGGGTACGGCGAACGCCAAGCTATTGCTCAGGCCACTGCCTAAACTCAATCTGGAGTTCCGATACAAGGGCATGGACAAGGATTACGACGCCCCCAGAGCCGGCTATCAGGCTGTGCCCGGAGACGGTGGCAACCAGTCCCGGTCTGCGCTAACCGTCTACAATACCCGGCATGATTACCAGTCACAGACCTTTGGCGTGGAGGCGACCTACCGTTTGCCTCTGCACGGCAAGCTGTGGCTCGAATACGACTTCGAAAATATCCAGCGGGAAAATGCAGCGGTAGAGGAAACGGATGAGTCGCGTTTTGTACTGGCTTATCGCATCCAGCCCTGGGCCAGTTTTAACGCCAGGTTTGAACTGGGCTATGCCGATCGCGCGGCAGACACCTACCAGTGGGCACAGTCTTACTACGCACTGCTGGACACAGAATTAATCAACGCCACACCGGACAAGCAGCGCTACCAGAACCATCCGGACATGAGCCAGTTTTACCTGTCGAACCGCGAACGCCTGGAAGGCAAGATGGATCTCAACTACCTGCCCACCGTGGACTGGAGCCTGAACCTCAACCTGCTGCTGCGCGATGAAGATTACGACAAGACCGAACTGGGCCTCACCGATACCGCCTGGCAGCGCCTGCACCTCAGTGCCAGCTATAACGCCACCCGGGATTTATCCCTGAGCGTGTACGGTGGCTACGACGAATATGAGTCCGGCCAGAGCAGTCGGGCATTCCGGGGTGGCCAGGAGAAAAATGCCTTCGAGGTCACACCACCCCTGCCCCAGGCCAGTGACCCGGGTCGAAACTGGGATATCGATACCAGAGACAGCAGCTTCACCCTGGGGGCCAATTTACAATGGCAACTGCGACGGAATGTCGAGCTTGGCCTGGACTATTCATTCGTGGATTCCAGTTCCAAACAGGATTACCGGACCTATGGTGCCAGCGATCTGACAGCTTCCAATTTGCCCACGGTTGAAACCCGCCTGCATCACCTGGAGCTCAATGGCACTTGGCATTTACGGGACGCACTGTCCATACGACTGGATTACCAATACTACCGCTACAGCAGCGATGACTGGGCCTGGCAGGGGGTGCAGACCAACACCCTGGGCAAGGTCCTGACATTCGGCGAACGCAATCCGAATGAACAAATACACTATGTGGGCACCTCAGTGATTTATCACTGGCAGTAACGCCCGGGAGATTAGGATGATGATGGTTAACACGATCCGGAACTGGTTCATAGCAGGCTCAATTGCTCTGCTCGTCGCCTGTGGCGGCGGTGGGGGTGGCGGCGGTGACCGCGCGCCAGGCGTCGAACCGGGCCCCACCCAACCCGGGGGCGCAGTGATACCGCCTGCACCAGTATTGCCCGCACCTAACCCTTCGCCCTATGCCGATGCCGAAGAGCTGTTCGCCTTTATTACCGCTGTAACGATTCCCGAGGACGGCCACGCTATCGTCGACTTTCAACTCACCGACGGCAATAACACTGCCATTATTGACCTGGAAGTCAGCAACGTACATTTCACCCTCGCGAAATTGCAATCGAGCGACCTGGGAAACCTCACCGGTTCCTGGCAGTCCTATGTCAACATCATTGAGGACCCGGAAGTCGGCACGGGCACCGAACGCCGTCTACAGGCCACTTTCGAAAGCGACGGTGAATTTAGCAATAACCTGGACGGCAGCTACATCTATCGCTTCGCTACCTCGACCACAAACCTGCCGGATGACATCCTCGACCAGGCCGCTACCGAAGATCTTGACCTCAGCTACCAACCTGGCCTCACCCACCGGGTTGCGATTCAGTTTGACGGCGGACAGGTGCCGGTGAACCCCTGGTACGACTGGTTGCCGTCAACGGGTGCCACGGAAGATATTTTTCACATGGCTATTTCGGCGACAGACAACTGCAATCTCTGTCACGACCAGCTGGGGATGCACGGCGGCAACCGCATTGAAGTCCAGTACTGCGTCACCTGCCACAACCCCGGCTCCACCGATGCCGACAGCACCAACACTGTGGACATGAAAGTGATGATCCACAAGCTTCACCGCGGTGCCTCCCTGCCCAGTGTTGAAGCGGGCGGTGAATATGCGATCTACGGTTACAAAAACAGCAAGCACGACTACTCCAATGTGCACTATCCACAGGATATTCGGCGCTGCGAGAACTGCCATGCCGGCACGGCCACTGGCGAAGGCCGAGAGGATTTGGTGTTGACACCCCAGGGCGATAACTGGACCCAGTACCCCGCTCGGGCCTCCTGCGGCAGTTGCCACGACGATGTCGATTTCGAACAACACGCGGGGGGACAGCCCGATGACTCCGACTGTGCCAGTTGCCACTCTGAGGGCGGACGCGCTGGCAGCGTTGAATACAGCCACAGAATGCTTGTTGCCGATGCCATGAAAGATTTCGAAGCAGAAGTTATTTCAGTTGCTAACAGCGCCCCGGGACAGATACCGGAAGTGACGTTCAAGGTCAGCAACCCCAACACCGGCGAGGCCTACGATATATTCAACGACCCGGTCTGGACACAGGCAGCCAGCTCTCTAAACATCAAAGTCTCCTGGGACACCGGGGATTACACCAATACCGGCAACGGTGAGGACAACAGCAGCAGTATTTCCAGCAGCGCCCTGGCCGATGCGATCGACAATGGCGATGGCAGCTACCGGGTCAGTGCCTCGATGGCAATACCCGATGGCAGTGCCGCGCCGGGGATTGCGGCTAGCGGCAGCGGTGCCGCCACCGTTGAAGGCCACCCCGCGGTAGACCTCGAGGATGACGGGGTTTTCGTACAGGTACCACTAATCAACGCCCGCGGTTTCTTCTCCATAGACGAAAGTGACGGTATAGCAGTGCCACGACGTGAATCCGTTGAACTGCCACGCTGCCTTGCCTGCCACGGCTCGCTGGTACTGCACGGCGATAATCGCAGCGACAACATCGACAGCTGTGTGACCTGCCACAACCCGCGCAACAGCGACCGCGGCGTGCGTGAAATCGCCGCCTCACCGCCCACCGATGGCAAGCAAGAAGAATCCATTGATTTCAAAACCATGATTCACGGCATTCATGCGGCGGGTATGCGGGAAAACCCCCTGCAAATCGTCGGCTTCGGGGGGCGTAATACCCACGTGTACGACACGACCACCGTGCACTACCCCGGCACACTATCGAACTGCCTGGCCTGTCATACGGAAGACGAAAACGAAACCAGTTTCAGGCTACCCCTGGCGCCCGGCGTATTGGGCACCAGCGTGGATACCGGCGAGGACCGACAGGACCCCGGCGACGATATCGTTGTCACCCCGGCGACTGCCGTGTGCGCAAGTTGCCATGACGATACCGTTGCGGCTGCCCATATGGAATCCAATGGGGGTAGCTTTGCCACGACCCAGGCCGACATCGATAATGGCTTGGTCGTAGAGCAGTGCAATATCTGCCACGCGGCGGGCAAAGCCTACGATGTCTCCACCGTGCACCAGGTCGACTAGCGTACCGGGGCACCAGGCAGTAATCGCGGCAAGTTCTCGCTTGGCAACGGGCGAGCACCTCCGTATATTAACGCCGCATGACCTATATTAACGATCCAGACTTTGACCATGGCCGGGCAGCTAAAATTGGCGTGCTTGTCACCAATCTGGGCACGCCCGAAGCGCCCCAGCCCCGCGAACTGCGGACTTACCTCAAGCAGTTTTTATCCGACCCCAGGGTCGTTGAAGTGCCCCGCCTGATTTGGTGGTTTATTCTAAACATCGTCATCCTCAACCTGCGCCCACGGCGTTCGGCCGCTGCCTACCGCAAGGTCTGGACCGAGCAGGGGTCGCCACTGCTGATACACACCCGTGACCAGGCAGCAGCGCTGCAACGCTCAATGAGCGAGCAGTTTGGCGAGCAAGTGATTGTCGATTTCGCCATGCGCTACGGGGAGCCGTCCATTGACGGCACACTGCAAAGCCTGCTGGACCGCGGCGTAACCCGATTGTTAGTGTTGCCACTCTATCCCCAGTACAGCGGGGCGACTACGGCCTCGACCTTCGATGCTCTGGCCGAAGACTTCACGCGGCGGCGCCGGCTGCCCGAGTTGCGCTTTATCAGCCACTATCATGACTACCCGCCCTATATCCAGGCTTTGGCCAACAAGGTCAAAGCTCACTGGGAGCTGCATGGGCGCGCCGACAAAATTATTTTTTCCTACCATGGTGAGCCCCAGAGCTATCTGGACAAGGGCGATCCCTACCATTGTGAGTGCTACAAAACCACGCGACTGGTAGCGGAACAACTGGCCCTGGATGAAACAGAGTATGTCACTGCGTTTCAGTCCCGCTTTGGCCGTCAGGAGTGGCTAAAACCCTACACAGATCATGTACTGAAAGCGCTGCCCAGCGAGGGAAGTAAATCCGTGCAAATCCTGTGCCCTGGTTTTTCTGCCGACTGCCTGGAAACCCTGGAGGAAATAGACGAGGAGAATCGTGATTATTTTATGGCTGCGGGAGGAGAGCGCTATGACTATATCCCCTGCCTCAACGCCGACCCGGAACACATACAGGCCCTGTCGCAACTCATTACAGATCAGTTAGCGGGCTGGACAATCGGCGACGACAAGCCAGAACAGACTCGGGCTCTGGCGTCAGCCAGAGGTGCCCGCTAGATCCAGCGCCGTACCCGCCCACAGTAGGCGGGAAAATCCTCGGGGAATAGACCGCGCAGCATCTCCTCCTCCGGGAGAATAAACCGAAACTGGATGATCACCATAAAGACTGCTGGCACAGCCAGGGCCGTGAGCGCACCCACGGTTATGGCCGTACCCAACAGGACAGCGGCCATACCCAAATACATGGGATTACGGGTGTAGCGGTAAATCCCCGTGGTCACCAATGCACTCACGTTCTTGAAGGGTACCAGGTCTGTGCCCGCCTGCTTGAACATACCACCGGCGATCAGCAGCAACAGCAAGCCCAGGAAAATGATAATCCCGCCAACAACCTGGGCCGCAGTACCAGTGAACCGCTGTCCCGGCAGAAACTCATTCAAGGCAAAAATACTAACAAGCCCCAGCACCAGCCAGACAGGTGGATACATTACACGTTTAACCACTGTACTCTCTCCTCTATCCAGGCCGCCGCCAAATGGGCGTCCGCAGGTTCTATATTACCTATGGCGTAAGCCAGGACAATTCCCAGCATAAAGGCAACCGTGAGTTTGGTCTTGTCGTGGCTGTGAAAATGTACTTCCGGCAACAAATCACTGAGAGCGATACAAATGAATGCGCCCGCCGAGAAGGCCAGCGCCACACCCACGACATAGTCCCTGGCATCGTCCAGATAGCCCACACCAAAAAAGAACAACAGGGCACCGACAGGGCACATAAAGGCAAAAATCGCATTGGTGGTCGCCCGGGCGGTGCGGCTCCAGCCACCCGCTTCCATCACCGTGGTGATCGACATGGCGTCCAGGGGTTTATGCATAAGAATCGCCAGGAAAACACCCACCCCCAACAGGCCCGCCATCTCGCCACTGGCCGCTTCGCCCTGTATAACCGCACCCAATGCCACGCCATCGATGATCGTGTGCAGGGCCAGCCCCAGAGCAATACCCAGCCAGCTCAAAGGATGAGCGGTGGGCTCACCCTGGCCATGGTGGTGATGGTCATGATGCTCGTCCTCTTCGTGACTGAAGTCGTGCTGATGAAAGTGAAACATGCGCAACAGCAGTAACATGGCGATGAGGCCTACCATCAGCCACCAGACAGAGACATCGGCGGCGCCGGGCCCACCCACCAGCGCTATGCTGTGAGGCAAGAGGTGATAAAAGGCCACCCCCAGCATCAGGCCCGACACGAAGCTCATCACCAGCTGCGTTCGCGTATGGGTCATGCGCACCCAATTGGGCAGCAATCCACCGATTAGGGAGAAAAGCGCTATTGCCAGACAATAGCCAATGAGTAATGTCGTTGGCGAAGCCATCATGATGTCTACTTGGTGCCCCTGAAAAAACGCGTCATTATTCCACAAACCGAAGCAGATGTAATTGCAATCATCGCCTCTTGAACCATCAAGCCAACGCGATGTAAATCAAGGCACCACCAAACAGTAGTCCCAGCACCAACCAGGCGCGCAGTAGGGCCAGAGGTTGACGCGTAAACCAGCTCGCCATCCCCTGCCACAGGGTTTGCGGTGCGGCCACCAGCACCAGCCCGCCAAAGACCATCAACCAGCCCAGAGCCGCAATCACCTGCGGGAATTTAACCGTATGTGCCGAGGCGATAAACGCAGCCCCCAGTAACAGGCGAAAAAAAGCCGCCAGATAAATCCATCGGGTGGCAAACACTTTGTTGACCAGGCCCAACATCTGCTCTGTACGCACCAACATGAAGAGACAAGCGCCCGTGGCCACCAGACCGGTCAATAACACAAGCTCCCACATAAGCTTTCCCCAGATTCTTATAGACGAACCGAATACCAATACAGCGCTCGGGCACCAATAACCCAGACTGCTACAGATAGCCCCGAAGAGCAATGACCGCGACGGTCATAGGCGGCGGCCGCTGAGACCATTGACTTCAAAACTAATGATCATTAGCTTGTGGGAATCAAATAAGCAATCTGGAAACCGCCATGTCGATATTCGAGCCCATTGAATCAACGGATGCACGCCGTCACCTACAACTGCGCAGCCCGGTTACCCTGGAACCCACCGGGGAATTGATCTGCGCCAATGAAGAAGATGTCGCAGCCGCCCTCACCAAAGCCCGGCAAGCGCAGCCCGCCTGGGCGGCGACCAGCATGAAACACCGCCGGGAAATTATCCAGCGAGCCCTGAAAATTGTTCTGGAAAGACAGGACGAGATCATCGATACCGTGGTCGCTGAGACCGGCAAAGCCAGAACTGACGCCATGAGCATGGAAGTTTTTTCGGTGGCTGACTCCCTGTGCTACTACGCCAAACATGCCGAGAATTTCCTCAAACCCCGCAAACGCCGCGTACACGGCATTCTCGGCATGATGAAACAACTACGCATTGTCTACAAACCCCTGGGAGTGGTCGGCCTGATCACACCCTGGAACGGTCCCTTTGTGCTGGTCATGAATCAGGCGGTACAAGCTATATTGGCGGGTAACACGGTTGTTGCCAAAGGCTCGGAAGTGACGCCCTTCTCCGCAAAATTAGCGGAAACCATACTCAATGACGCGGGCCTGCCGGCGGGCGTTCTGCAGGTACTGCTGGGTGACGGCGCAACGGGCGCTGCAATAGTGGACGGCGGCGTGGACAAGGTGTCTTTCACCGGCTCCGTGGCAACCGGCCGCAAAGTAGCACAGGAATGCGCCAAGCAGCTTATTCCCTGCAGCCTGGAACTGGGGGGCAACGATGCCATGATCGTCTGCGCTGATGCCGATCTGGACCGGGCGGCAGACGGCGCCTGGATAGGGTCCTGTATGAACACGGGACACTACTGCTGCGGCACCGAGCGTATCTACGTGGTAGCCGAGGTGTACGACAAGTTTCTTGAACTGGTTATGGAAAAGGGCAAGCCCTTGCGCCAGGGCAGTGAACACGGCTGGAATGAAGATATTGGCGCAGTGTTCTGGGACCGCCA
>JBALWA010000065.1:0-25753 GCA_036960305.1 Halioglobus sp.
CCAACCTGTACGCGCCGGACCCCGCACTGCAAATCGCCGGTGAAAGCAGTTCACAGCTTATTGACCCGAAAATTCTGAAAAAGGCACTGACCGCACTGGAAGAGGACGGTATAGCGCACTTCGGGGAAGTAATTGATGACTCGGGTCGCAGTGCGTTGATTCGCCTGCATGATCGCGATTTACAGTTACGGGCCCAGGCACGCATATCGCGGGCCCTGGGGGACGGTTATATCGTTGCGCTCAACCTGGCTCCGACAACACCGAGTTGGTTGAGCGATTATGGGGCCCAGCCCATGAAGCTTGGCCTGGACCTCAGTGGTGGTGTGCACTTTAAACTGGAAGTGGATGTCGATGCGGCCGTTGAACGTCGGATGGAGTTTTATAACAATTCGATCAAGAAAATTTTGCGAGAGGAGCGGATCCGCGGTTTAGTCACCTTGAACAAACAGTGGCAGGTGGAGACCCGTTTTAAGACCGAAGCCCTCAGGGATCAGGCCAGAGCCGCGATTGCCGACGATTTTCCGGAATTATTTCTGGACCGGGTCGATAATGGCGATAGCTGGAACCTCCTCGCCGCCATGACTGAACAGGCAAAAACTGAAATTGGCGATTACGCCGTTGCCCAGAATTTGACCACGTTGCGCAATCGGGTGAATGAATTGGGGGTGTCTGAGCCGCTGGTTCAGCGCCAGGGCAAGCACCGTATCGTTGTTGAATTGCCGGGTATTCAGGATACCGCCGAAGCGAAGCGAATACTGGGTAAGGTCGCTAATCTGGAGTTTCGCCTGGTGGCAAACCTGGACGCTTCATCCTCAGAGAAACAGAAATTTGAGTATCGCAGTGCCGATCGAGGCTCCAGCGAGTGGCTGGAGCGGGATGTCATCATAACCGGTGAGCGGGTAGCCAGTGCGCAAGCCAGCTTTGACCAGAATGGCAGGCCTAACGTCAATATCCGCCTGGATAGTGAGGGCGGCACCATGATGTCAAAGGCCACCCGTAACAATATCAAACGTCGCATGGGTGTTTTGTTTATCGAGCGTAAATACCGCACACGCTACGAGACACAGGCCGACGGTTCTGAAGTCATCGTCAAAATACCCTACGACGAGAAGAAGTTGCTGACCGCGCCAGTGATTCAATCTGCATTGGGTGCATCATTCCAGATTACCGGTCTCGATGGACCCGGTGAGGCACCGGAATTGGCCCTGATGTTGCGGGCCGGTGCACTGGCTGCGCCCATATCCTTTGTAGAAGAGCGTACGGTGGGACCCTCTCTGGGGGCAGAAAATATTCGCATGGGTGTGAAATCTGTGCAGTACGGTCTCGTGCTCGTTGTTCTGTTTATGGTGCTGTATTACCGCGTATTCGGTGTTGCTGCAGTTCTCGCCCTGAGTTTCAACCTGACTTTGCTGATAGCCTTTATGTCGATGCTGGGGGCGACGCTGACCCTGCCCGGTATCGCCGGTATTGTACTGACCGTGGGCATGGCGGTTGATGCCAATGTCCTGATTTTCTCGCGAATAAGGGAGGAAACGGCCAATGGCCTCGCGCCGCAGATGGCGATCCACTCGGGATTTGAGCGGGCGGTGTCGACTATTCTTGATGCTAATATCACCACATTGATCGTGGCCGTGATTCTTTACGCCGTTGGGACGGGGCCGATTAAGGGCTTTGCTGTGACCCTGTCTATCGGGATTTTGACCTCCATGTTCACAGCCATCATGGGGACCAGGGCGATAGTCAACCTGGTTTATGGCGGCCGCAAGGTTAAGAAACTGTCCATAGGGGGAGCGAAAGTATGAAAGTGATTAATTTTATGGGTCAGCGCAAGCTGGCGATGGCTTTCTCGGTCCTTTTGTTGGTTGCATCGATCTTCTCCCTGTCCACCAAGCAGCTCAATTGGGGGCTGGACTTCACCGGCGGTACGCTGGTTGAAGTGCACTACAGTGAGTCGGCTGATCTCGGGGCGATCCGTGAAACCCTGGACACTGAGGGCTACGCGGGTGCTGTCGTCGTGAGCTTCGGCACCGACCGCGATGTGATGATACGTTTGCCCAAGGGGTATTCGGATCAGGACGGGGCGGCACTGCTGGCTGCGCTGGAGGCGTCATTTGAGGGCTCTGTGGAACTGCGTAGAATTGAGTTTGTCGGTCCCCAGGTGGGGGATGAGCTACGCGACCAGGGTGGACTGGCCATGTTGTTGGCGCTGGGACTGGTGATGCTGTATGTGGCCTTTCGATTCCAGTTGAAATTTGCCTTTGGCGCCGTTGTTGCGCTGATTCACGATGTGATCATTACCCTGGGTTTCTTCTCTATTGTGGGCCTGGAATTCGATCTCACGGTATTGGCGGCGCTGTTGGCGGTCATTGGTTACTCACTGAATGACACGATTGTGGTGTCCGATCGTATCCGGGAAAACTTTCGGAAATTGCGCCGGGCAGATTCTGGCGAAGTGATTAATATCTCGCTGACAGAGACCCTGGGCCGAACCCTGGTGACCTCTTTTACCACCTTATTGGTGCTTTTTGCCCTGTTCCTCTTCGGCGGAGAGATGATTCACGGCTTCGCCATCGCGTTGATCGTGGGCGTTATGATAGGAACGTATTCCTCTATCTATGTGGCGGCCAATACCCTGATGGTATTGGGTGTCAGTAAGGAAGACCTGATGATTCCGGTCAAGGAAGGGGAAGATCTGGAAGATTTGATGCCCTGATTCCGGTCTGCGGCGGTCCTCGGCGAGGGCAGCCGCAGAGCGAGGTGCGCTAGCTGAGCAGCGGCTTGGTCACCTGAAGTACCGCTTTGAAACATTTTGGGTTGCCGCAGACGATGTTTCCGGATTCCATGAAATTGTCGGAGCTGTCAATGTCCGAAACCAGACCACCCGCCTCGCGTATCAGTAGCACACCCGCCGCGATGTCCCAGGGTGCAAGGCCTATTTCCCAGAAAGCATCCAGTCTGCCGGCTGCCACGTAGGCCAGGTCCAGGGAGGCGGCTCCCGCCCGGCGAATACCTGCGCACTGGCCTGCCAGTAGTTCAATTGTCTTGCTATGAGCGGCCAGTTTGTCGTCACAGTGATCCTTGAAAGGAATGCCGGTTCCCAGCAATGCGCCCTCCAGGGAGGCGCGTTTACTGATGCGGATACGGCGACCATTCAGCTGGGCACCACGGCCACGTGACGCGGTAAATTCTTCTTGCCTGACCGGATCCAGTACGACGGCGTGCTCTGGCTTGCCCCGGTAAAAGCAGGCGATCGAGACAGCGTAATGGGGTATTCCGCGCACGAAATTGGTGGTGCCATCCAGTGGGTCGATAATCCAGCGGTACTCCGATTCCTCGTTGCCGGTCAATCCTGATTCCTCGCCGAGAAAGGCGTGATCGGGGTAGGCCTTCCTCAAGTGATAGAGGATGTCCTGTTCCGCAGCGATATCTACCTCGGAAACAAAATCATTTACCCCCTTGCTCTTGACCTCGAACTTATCAAGATCATCTGAGGCGCGCACTATCATTTCACCCGCTTTGCGGGCGGCGCGCAGCGCGATATTGATCATCGGTTCCATAGTATCTTTCCGGGCATTGGTCGTGGGCGCGCGAGTATAGCAGCACATGGGGGCAATTTAATACTCTTTGAGTCAGACCTTCGGGGGTTGCGGGACGGGGTTCTTGCGGGGTTTTCTGCTACACTTGCGCGCCTTTTTAACTAGCACTTACTACAGGTCGCCATGAAACTGGACAATATTCGCATCGTTTTGGTCAATACCAGTCACCCCGGGAATATCGGCGCCGTGGCCCGTGCCATGAAAAATATGGGCTTGAGTAAGTTGTATTTGGTGGCGCCCCGGCAGTTTCCAGATGAGCAGGCAAATTGGCGAGCTGTATCCGCGGTTGATGTGCTCGAGTCTGCGGTGATAACCCCCACGCTGGAAGAGGCCGTGGGCGACTGTCAGTTTGTAGTGGGTACCAGTGCCCGGGGCCGGCGAATACCCTGGCCCTTACTGGATCCACGCCATTGTGCCGAGCGAATGGGCAGTGAGTCTGATCAGGGCGAGGTAGCCGTGCTATTTGGCCGGGAAGACCGCGGCCTGACCAATGATGAGCTCAAAGTGTGTAACTTGCACCTTAATATCCCCACCTCGGATGATTACAGCTCACTGAATCTGGCCATGGCGGTGCAGATCGTATGTTATGAGCTGCGAATGCTACTGGACTTGCCGACGCTGCCTGTTGAAGAAGATGCCCAGTGGGACACGGCGTTCGCAACCCAGGACAATATGGAGAGGTACTATCAGCACCTCGAACAGGCTTTAGTTGATATTGAGTTTCTGGATCCGACGGCCCCGCGTCAACTGATGTTACGTTTACGCAGGCTGTACAGCCGGGTTCGATTGGATGAGATGGAACTGAATATTCTGCGTGGCATCCTGAGCGAAACCCAGAAGTGGGTGGCGAAAGCCCGAAAATAGGCCGCTCACTACATAATACCTGAGTAATTTACTTGGTTTAATACTTGACTGAATTAGTAGGGTATTGCATAATTTTGGCTTGGAAAACACAGGATAGAAAGATGCGCCTGACTACTAAAGGAAGATACGCCGTCACGGCTATGCTGGATTTGGCCCTGCATGCAGACTCCGCTCCAGTCAGCCTCGCCGGTATATCCGGCCGGCAGGATATATCATTGTCCTATTTGGAACAATTATTTGCCAAATTGCGACGCAATGACCTGGTGAGCAGCGTACGGGGCCCAGGCGGCGGTTATCGCCTGAGCCGGGATGGTGGCGAAATTTTTGTCGCCCAAATCATTGATGCGGTGAATGAGGCGGTTGATGCCACCGGTTGCGGGGGCAAGGCCAGCTGCCAACAGGGTGAAGTCTGCCTGACGCACCATTTGTGGAGTGACCTGAGTGCTCAGATTCATGGCTTTTTGAGTGAAATAAGCCTTGCGAACCTGGTGGCACAAAGAGAAGTGCAGAGTGTCTCTGCGCGACAGGAAATGCGCGCTTCGGGTACTGAGCCGGTAACACTGGCAGAAATTTGATCTACCGCGATGCGGTGAGTTTTGGAGTTGGAAGTAATGCAAAAACCGATTTATTTTGACTATCTTGCGACCACACCTGTGGATCCTCGTGTCGTCGAAAAAATGTCGCACTGCCTGTCTATGGAAGGCAATTTCGGCAATGCCGCCTCGCGTTCCCATCTGTACGGCTGGAAAGCAGAGGAAGCGGTGGAAAACGCGCGCCGTCAGGTAGCGGACCTGTTGAATGCGGACCCCAGGGAGATTGTCTGGACTTCGGGTGCTACAGAGTCGGATAACCTGGCCATTAAAGGTGTTGCGCATTTTTACAACAAGAAAGGCAAACACATTATTACCTCGAAGGTTGAGCATAAGGCGGTATTGGATACCTGCAGGCAGTTGGAGCGAGAAGGCTTCGAAGTGACCTACCTGGACCCGGGTAGCAACGGCCTCACCACCCCCGCCGACGTCGCTGCAGCAATTCGCGAAGATACGATTCTGGTCAGCATCATGCACGCTAACAATGAGATTGGCGTCGTGAATGATATCGCCGGGATCGGGGAAGTGACGCGCAATGCCAAGGTGTTATTCCATGTGGATGCTGCCCAGGCTGCCGGCAAAATTACGATAGACCTGGAAGCCATGAAAGTCGATCTGATGTCACTCTCGGCCCATAAAATGTATGGTCCTAAGGGTATGGGCGCGCTCTATGTGCGTCGCAAGCCCCGGGTGCGTCTGGAAGCACAGATGCACGGCGGTGGGCACGAACGCGGTATGCGCTCCGGTACGCTAGCCACCCACCAGATTGTCGGAATGGGTGAAGCCGCGCAGATCGCGCGTGAAGGCATGGCAGATGAGGCTATCAGACTGTTGGCACTGCGCCAGCGCTTCTGGGACGGCATCAAGGATATTGAGGAAGTGCATATCAATGGCGACCCGGTCGCTCGGTTGCCCGGTGCCCTGAATGTCAGTATTGCTTTTGTGGAAGGTGAATCACTCATTATGTCCCTCAAGGATCTGGCTGTATCCAGTGGTTCAGCCTGTACTTCCGCCAGTTTGGAGCCCTCGTATGTACTTCGTGCACTGGGTCTCAATGACGAACTCGCACACAGTTCACTGAGGTTTAGCATGGGCCGATTCACGACTGAGGAGGAAGTGGATACTGCTGTCGCTCAGTTGCGCGGCGCTGTCGACAAGCTGCGCGAGTTGTCGCCTCTGTGGGACATGTATAAAGACGGCGTGGATTTAAGCAAAATAGAGTGGGCTGCACACTAATTTACCTGGCCGGGATACCGGCAATGAGAGAATATTATGGCTTATAGCGAAAAGGTACTGGATCACTACGAGAATCCCCGCAATGTTGGTAAGCTCGATGCGGATGATGACAATGTCGGTACAGGTATGGTGGGTGCACCGGCTTGTGGCGATGTGATGCGATTGCAAATCAAGGTGAATGACGAGGGTGTGATCGAAGATGCCAAGTTCAAAACCTATGGCTGTGGTTCCGCTATTGCTTCTAGCTCCCTGCTCACAGAGTGGGTTAAAGGTAAGAATCTGAACGAGGCGGAACTAATCACGAATACTGATATCGCCGAGGAATTGGCCCTGCCGCCCGTGAAAATTCACTGTTCAGTGTTGGCTGAAGATGCCATTAAAGCAGCGGTCAAGGATTTACGAGAGAAGAGGGGTTAAAATCCGTGTTGGGTCTTACGATTACAGAGGCGGCGGCGGAGCACGTGGGTTCGCAGCTCGCATCACGGGGCAAAGGCCTGGGTATACGCGTGGGTGTCAGAACATCGGGTTGTTCCGGTATGGCCTATGTCCTGGAATTTGTCGACGAGCTGGTGAGTGAAGATGCCGTTTTCGAAGGGCATGGCGTGAGCGTGTTTGTTGATCCCAAAAGCCTGGTCTATATCGACGGTACTGAGCTGGATTTCGTTAAAGAAGGTCTCAATGAAGGCCTGCAATTTCGCAATCCCAATGTGGCTGGAGAGTGCGGCTGTGGGGAGAGTTTCACCGTCTAACCATTCGGTGTGACGTCTTCTTATGTCCTATCCCGAGTTCCAGAAAAACTATTACCAGTTGTTTGATTTGCCGGTGGCATTTGCGCTTGATGCGGCGCAATTGGGAGAGCGTTATCGGCAGCTTCAGCAACAACTGCACCCTGATCGCTATGCCGCTGCTTCCGAGCATGAACAACGGATAGCGGTGCAGTATTCTGCATTGGTCAATGAAGCCTATACTACCTTGCGCCAACCTTTGCCACGGGCCCTGTACTTGCTGAAATTGAAAGGCATGGATCAGGAGACAGTCTCACGGCAGAAAATTGCCGGTGGTTTTCTGATTGAGCAAATGGAGTTGCGTGAGAAGCTGGAAATTATCGGCGATATGGTTGATCCGGAAACGGTGCTGGATCATTTGATGACAGAGATCGTTGACGATATCAAAATGCACCAGAAAGAATTTGAACAGGCGTATAACGCCGACGATGTGCAAGAGGCTGCTGCGGCTTGCGTTAAAATGCAGTACCTCGAAAAACTGCTGCGTGAAGCCGAGCAACTCGAATCCACTTTACTGGATTGAGCCCGGTATTAGTGCGGAAACGTATACGGAAGGACAATGGCGCTATTACAAATTGCTGAGCCGGGTCAATCGCCGCAGCCCCACCAGATAAAGCGGGCTGTGGGTATTGATCTGGGGACAACAAATTCGCTGGTGGCAACCCTGCGAGGCGGTCGCGCAGCGGTTCTGTCCGATGCGGAAGGCAGCGTCATGTTGCCTTCCGTGGTGAATTATTCCACTGCGACTCAGGTGGTGGTCGGTATTCAGGCGCAGAGCCTGGCGTCTGATTATCCTGCCGATACCCTGGCTTCGGTGAAACGGTATATGGGGCGCGGCCGAGCAGAGGTGCTGGCTGATGCTGAGCGTCTACACTACCGTCTGGCGCCTAGTGACGAAGGTATGGTTAGTTTTGAAACTGCGGCTGGTGTTATCAGTCCGGTGCAGGCATCGGCTGCAATTTTGGGTGAGTTGGCTTCTCGTGCCGTGGCCACGCTGGGCGGAGATCTGGAAGGAGCTGTTATCACCGTTCCAGCCTATTTCGACGAAGCGCAGCGTCAGGCGACCAAGGATGCGGCGGTTATCGCCGGCATCCCCGTCTTGCGCTTACTCAGTGAGCCCACTGCGGCGGCAGTCGCCTACGGATTGGATAGCGCTGAAGAAGGTCTGATCGCAGTGTATGACCTGGGCGGGGGTACCTTTGATATATCCCTACTGCGCCTGCATCGTGGTGTGTTTGAAGTATTGGCTACGGGGGGTGATACACACCTTGGTGGGGATGACTTTGACGCCGCCATAGCCGACTGGGTACTAGAGGAATTGGCGGGTCCAGTTTTGGATGCTGGCCAATATCGGCGGCTACAGTCACGGGCGCGTGAGGCCAAGGAAGCATTGTCCAGCCAGGACGCTGTGACGATTGATACGGCTGACCTGGTAGAGGGCGGAGCGCAATTGACGCTTTCTGTGGAGACCTTTGAGGTGCTCATCAGAGCACTGGTGAAACGAACATTACGTTCTTGCAGGCGTGCAATACGGGATGCCGCTGTTGCTGTCGATGAGATCGACAATATTGTGATGGTGGGCGGTTCCACGCGTATGCCGTTGATCCGCACTGCTGTGGCTGATTTCTTTGGCCGGGAGCTGCTTGCCGATATCGATCCCGACCAGGTGGTAGCTATCGGCGCCGCTATTCAGGCGGATATCCTCGTGGGCAACAGGCCCGAAGGTGACCTGCTACTGCTGGATGTGCTCCCCCTGTCTTTGGGACTTGAGATGATGGGAGGGCTGGTAGAGAAGATTGTGCCCCGCAATACTACGATCCCGGTGGCCAGGGCACAGGAATTTACCACCTATAAAGATGGCCAGACGGCTTTGGCCCTGCACGTTGTGCAGGGAGAGCGTGAACTGGTGGCTGACTCTCGCTCCTTGGCGCGCTTTGAATTGCGCGGAATTCCCCCCATGGTCGCTGGTGCGGCGCGTATCAGTGTGACGTTTCAGGTCGATGCGGATGGTCTGCTGAACGTGTCGGCTCAAGAAGAGAGTACCGGTGTTCGCAGCAGTATTACCGTCAAGCCCTCCTTCGGACTGAGTGACAACGCGATCAGTGACATGTTACAGGACTCCTATAGTTTTGCTGCTCAGGACAAAGCGTCGAGGCAGTTGGCAGAGCAGCAAGTGGGGGCACGGCAGCTGATAGACGGCTTGGAAATCGCCATTGAGGCCGACGGCGAGGCGCTGCTGACGCCCGACGAGTGTAAAGCCCTGTTTCAACAGATTGCTGCCCTGCGAGCTTTGCTGTCGGGTGGAGAGCTGGAGGCCTTGCGCCTCGCAACGGATCAGTTGGGTCGTGCCAGTGAGGCATTTGCTAGCCGGCGAATGGATAAAAGTATCAAGCAGGCGCTGTCCGGCGTCGCTTTGGATGAACTTGAAAATGAGGTAGATAAATGACGCAAATAGTGGTGTTGCCTCATGAGAGCCTGTGCCCCGAGGGTGCAGTGATAGAGGCGGAGCCGGGCGAGAGTATTTGCAGGGCATTACTGCGCAGCGATATTGAAATTGAGCATGCCTGTGAAATGTCCTGCGCCTGTACTACCTGCCATGTTATCGTTCGTGAAGGCTATGACGCCCTGAAAGAGGCCGACGAGTTGGAGGATGACTACCTGGATATGGCCTGGGGTCTTGAGCCTGACTCCAGGCTCAGCTGCCAGGCGATAGTCGCTGATGAGGATATGGTGGTGGAGATACCCCGTTACACGATTAATATGGTCTCCGAGCGCCATTAGGCCGAGGGTTAAAAATGAAGTGGACCGATATTAACGATATTGCGATTGAATTGTATGAAGCCCACCCTGATGTGGACCCCCTGACGCTTAATTTTGTCGATTTGCGCAATTGGGTGTTGGATTTAAGCGATTTTGACGATGATCCAGCACACTCTGGTGAGAAGATTCTTGAGGCCATCCAGGCCGCCTGGATCGAAGAAATGGACTGAGTTTGCGTGTTCCGTGCGTGAATTATCCCTCTTTCCAGTGGTCGATTTATAAGCTGCTGATTTAAAAGCAAAAAAATCTAATCATTAGCTGCGGTTCAGGGTGAAACCTGAGCCCAAAATCCGTATAATTGCGCGGTTTCGTACGCGCCCGCTTTTCGCGAGGGACCAACGGTCTGTCGCGGCTGAATCTGCGCACCCCAACAAAACCATTTTATAGGAGCTTCCCCATGGCTGTAGAACGTACCCTTTCAATTATCAAACCCGATGCAGTGGCTAAAAATGTCGTCGGTAAAATCTATTCCCGTTTTGAAAGCAACGGTTTGCAAATTGTCGCTTCGCGCATGATGCGTTTGAGCGAAGCAGTAGCCGGCGGTTTTTACGCTGAGCACAGTGAGCGTCCTTTCTTTCCTGATTTGATCAAATTTATGACCTCTGGTCCTGTCGTGGTACAGGTGCTTGAGGGTGAGGGTGCCATTGCCAAGAACCGTGACCTGATGGGAGCTACCAATCCAAAGGAAGCCGCTGAGGGAACAATTCGCGCAGACTTCGCAGAGTCCATTGATGCCAACGCGGTACACGGTTCTGATTCCGCGGAATCGGCTGCACGTGAGATTGGCTACTTTTTTGCTGCCAGTGAGGTTTGCGCCCGCGGTTAATCCCGCATGCGACGATAAACAGCCATGACATCGACACCGGCCTATTCTGCAAGCGAGCCCACAGTGAATCTGTTGGGCTTGACGCTTGCGCAAATGGAGCAGTTTTTTCTCGATATTGGAGAGAAGAAGTTTCGTGCGCAACAGTTGCTGAAATGGATACACCATTCGGGTGTAACCAATTTCGAAGACATGACCAACCTGGGCAAGGCGCTGCGGGAAAAACTGCAACGTCTGGCAGAAGTGCGGCCGCCGGAAATCGTCAGTCAACACGACTCCTCCGATGGCACCCGTAAATGGGCTATCCGGGTAGAGGGTGGTGGCCTGGTTGAAGCGGTGTTGATTCCTTCCGGTAAGCGCGCCACGCTGTGTGTATCCTCACAGGTGGGGTGCTCGCTGGATTGCAGTTTTTGCGCTACCGGTAAGCAGGGCTTTCAGCGTGACCTGACCGCCGCTGAAATTATCGGCCAGGTGTGGTTGGCGATAGACTCCTATGACGCCTGGTTGCCGGGTAACACACGTGTCGTCACCAATGTGGTGATGATGGGGATGGGTGAGCCGTTGTTGAATTTTGACAATGTGGTGAGTGCCATGGACCTGATGCTGGAGGATTTGGCTTACGGGCTGTCGAAGCGTCGGGTCACTGTCAGTACATCAGGGGTGGTACCTGCACTGGACAAGCTGGCCAAGGTCAGCGAGGTGTCTCTTGCGGTCTCCCTGCACGCTCCCAATAACGCACTGCGCAACGAGCTGGTGCCTATCAACCGGAAATACCCGATTGAAGTGCTTTTGGAGAGCTGCCGCAACTACATCGCTGCACAGCGGGATGTTTCGCGTGTGGTGACGATTGAGTACACATTGATTGCCGGGGTGAATGACCAGAAAGAGCACGCTACAGAGCTGGCTCAGCTGCTGAAGGATTTTCCCTGCAAGATAAATTTAATTCCATTTAATACGTTTCCGCTGTCAGATTATCAGCGCCCCAGTGGTAACGCGGTACAGCGTTTCTGGCAGGTGCTGATAGATGCGGGCTTTATTGTTACTGTAAGGACTACGCGCGGGGATGATATCGATGCCGCCTGTGGTCAACTGGTTGGTCAGGTCGTAGACAGAACTCGCAGGGCTGAGCGTCATCGCAAAGCCGGCGAGACTCAAATAATCAATGTGGGATAAACGTATTGTCAGTGAATAGAATTTCAGCCGTTTTTATGGCGCTGCTAGCAGGTGCAATGACGCTATTTTTAACCGCCTGTGTCACGACTGAGACCGGTGGCTTTACCGATGCGGCTTCTCCCGATATGGCCCTGGAGCGGCGGGTAGAACTAGCCAGAAACTATATCGGTGAAGGTAACTGGAACGACGCAAAGCGCAACCTGAAGTTGGCCGCCGATATCGACCCGGACAATCCTGAGGTGCATGAGGCCTACGCGCTGGTTTACCAGAGCACCGGTGAATTTGAGTTGGCAGAGGAGCATTTTGAACGGGCGATCAGCCTGGATCGCGAGTTCTCCCGGGCGAGAAATAACTACGCTGCTTTTTTGTTTTCCCAGTCCCGGTACGAGGAAGCGGAAAAGCAGTTGGAGTTCGTGGTACAGGATACGCTGTATGAAGCACGCCCCCAGTCTTTTGTGAATCTGGGTCTTTGCCGTTTACAGTTATTTGACCCCGCCGGGGCCGAGCAGGCCTTTGTGCGTGCGCTCTCGATGGACCGGGGCAATGTGATTGCCCTGCTGGAGACCGCTATCCTGCGTTTTGATGCTGCAGATTATGAGTCGGCTACGCGCTATTACAATGGCTATCGTCGGTCTGTCCGCCAACAATCAGCCCGCGCTTTGTGGCTGGGTGTGCGGCTCTCCCGGGAAACGGGCGACAGGGATGCCGAGAGTAGCTACGGTATGGCGCTGTCCAATCGTTATCCGAAGTCTGCAGAGTATGAGGCCTATCAACGGGGCAAGGGTAATGACTGATAGCCTCCAGGTGGAGCTGGATATCGCGGTGTCGCCGGGTGCTTTACTCAGGGCGGAGCGAGAGTCTCAGGGTATGCCCGAACGGGATGCTGCAGATCGCTTGAACTGGATGCCCGAATACGTGGCTGTAATTGAGAGCGATAGCTACGATAGATTGCGCAACCCCGCGTTTGCCCGTGGCTATGTGAATGCCTACGCGCGACTATTGGGATTGGACCAGAATGTATTACTGGCCCAGTTTGACCGCAATCGCGCCGAAAACGCCTCTCAAACAGAATCCCGCAAAAAGGAACGCAAGCCCCTGAATTTGCAAAAAACTGATTTGGGCGTTGTTGTTGGTATGAGTGTCCTTGTCCTGATGGTCGTTTTTATGTGGTGGCGGAGCAGCTGAGCTATGATCCCTGAATCTCCAATCAAGCGCCGGGTGAGTCGGCAAATCCATGTCGGTGATGTTGCGGTCGGCGGTGATGCGCCCATCAGTGTACAGAGCATGACGAATACGGAAACCTGCGATGTGGCGGCGACCGTGGCTCAGGTGACCGCTATCCAGGAGGCGGGGGCGGATATTGTCCGTGTCTCGGTGCCCAGTATGGATGCAGCGGAAGCATTTCGGGAAATTCGAGCCCAGGTGACGGTTCCGCTGGTGGCAGATATTCACTTTGATCACAAAATCGCGCTGAAAGTAGCAGAGTACGGCGTTGATTGCCTGCGGATTAATCCTGGCAATATCGGGCGTGATGACAAGGTCCGAGAGGTGATTAATTGCGCCAGGGACAAGGGGATTCCTATCAGGATAGGCGTTAATGCCGGTTCCCTGGGAAAAGACCTGCAACGAAAATATGGCGAGCCCACAGCCGAGGCTCTGGTAGAGTCCGCACTGAGGCATGTTGATATCCTGGATAAGTTTGATTATCAGGACTTCAAAATCAGTGTCAAAGCCTCCGAGGTTTTTATGGCGGTGAAAGCTTACCGTTTACTGGCAGCACAAATTGATCAGCCGTTACACCTGGGGATTACTGAAGCGGGTGGTTTGCGTGGTGGAACGGTAAAGTCCTCTGTGGGTTTGGGGATGTTGTTAATGGACGGCATCGGTGACACGATTCGTATATCCCTGGCCGCCGATCCGGTAGAAGAAGTGAAAGTGGGCTTCGAGATATTGAAGAGCTTGAAACTGCGTACCAACGGTATAAATTTTATCGCGTGCCCCAGTTGCTCGCGTCAGAACTTTGACGTGATTTCCACCATGAATACATTGGAACAACGGCTTGAAGATATACGCACGCCCATGGATGTCGCAGTGATTGGTTGCATCGTCAACGGGCCGGGCGAGGCCAAAGTGGCGGATATCGGTTTGACCGGCGCCAGTCCCAGTAACTTGATCTACGTGGATGGGGAGCCGGATCACAAGGTAGGCAACGACAACTTTGTCGACCATCTGGAGCAGGTAATCAGACAGCGGGCGACAGACCTTGAGCGTGAGCGCGCAGCCCAGGATGAAAATCTTATCCTGAAATCATCGAATTGATTTCAGGGAATGACAGGAGTTTAAGTGAGTAATATAAGAGCCGTCCGGGGTATGAGCGATATCCTCCCGGATGAAACCCCCTATTGGCAATCGCTGGAGGCGACTGTTCGCCAACTGCTGGCGAGCTATGGCTACGGCGAAATTCGCTTTCCGATTGTTGAGCATACAGAATTGTTCAAACGCTCTATCGGTGAGGTGACCGATATTGTTGAAAAAGAAATGTACAGTTTCGACGACCGCAATGGCGAAAGCCTGACCCTGCGCCCCGAAGGTACTGCGGGCTGTGTGCGTGCCGCGATTCAGCACGGTATATTGAATACCCCGCAGCGGCTCTGGTATGCGGGCCCGATGTTTCGTTATGAGCGCCCCCAGAAAGGACGTTATAGACAGTTCCAGCAAATCGGCGCCGAGTCTTTTGGCGTCGCGTCACCGGATGCAGATGCCGAGTTGATTATACTCACCGCTCGCCTGTGGCGTCAGCTGGGTCTGGGCGACAGCGTGGAGTTGCAGGTCAACTCGATTGGCAGCAGTGAGGCCCGCAAAAATTACCGAACTGCGTTGATCGCCTATCTCGAGCAGCACGTAGATAAGCTTGATGAAGACAGCCAACGTCGATTACACAGTAACCCCATGCGTATACTCGACAGTAAGAATCCTGAAATGCAGGCACTGTTGGATGATGCGCCAACGCTGCCAGATTACCTCGACCAGGAGTCGGTAGACGATTTTACCCGGTTGAAAGACTTGTTAGGCGCCGCGAACGTCCCCTTTGTTGTCAACAATCGATTGGTTCGTGGCCTGGATTACTACAATAAGACGGTATTTGAGTGGGTAACCACACGCCTGGGTGCACAGGGCACTATTTGTGCCGGCGGACGCTATGATGGCCTGGTCGAGCAGTTGGGCGGTAAGTCCACGCCAGGCGTCGGTTTCGCCATGGGAGTGGAACGACTTGTACTGCTGATGGCGGAGCTCGATCAGTCACCGGCTTCTGCATCACGCGCAGATGTCTATATTGTTGCAGCCGGGGACGAGGCACAGAGCGCGGCGCTGTCGGCTGTTGAGTCTTTGCGCGACGCTTTGCCCGCGTGCAAGTTGGTACAGCATACCGGCGGTGGCAGTTTTAAGAGCCAGATGAAAAAAGCCGACAAAAGTGGTGCCCAGGTCGCGCTTATCTGGGGGGAAGACGAAGTGGTCGCCGGTACGGTGACCCTTAAATTTTTGCGGCAAGCTGCCGAATCCAGCGAACGGATTGCACAGCAGACATTGCCATTATCAGAATTGGAAGCAGCGCTGGTCGCAGCGCTTGTCTCCTGACGTAGAGTAACGAGGAACAATACACGTGGAAACATATGATACAGAAGAAGAACAGGTAGAAGCTTTACGTCGCTGGTGGGACGAAAATGGGCGCTCAATCATTCTGGCGGTTATTGTCGCCTTGTCAGCGGGCTTCGGCTGGCAGCAATGGAAGGGCTACGACCAACAAAATTCGGAAGGGGCTTCCGATATTTATCAAGCCATGCTGCAGAGTGTCAACGTAGAGCGTAGCAGCGGTGAAAAAAATCCGGTCACGACTGAAATGGCCGTACAACTAAAAAGCGAGTATCCGGGTACCACCTACGCACAATTTGGCGCCTTGCAGTTGGCCAGCGCAGCGGTAGCGGATAATGACCTTGCTGAAGCGGAGATACAGCTGCGCTGGGTACTGTCGAAAGCGGACAAAGGCGGCGATATTGCCCAGGTTACGGAGCTGCGACTGGCACGGGTGCTGGCGGCGGCCGGCAAGGCTGAACAGGCGCTGGAAATACTGCAGGGTAACAGTTCGGGTCAATACGCCGCTTCCTATGCGATGGCGCGTGGTGATGTCCTGCTAGAGCAGGGGCGGACCGATGAAGCGCGCGATGCCTATGGCGATGCCAGGGCGGCTGCCGGAATGAGTGGTGGTCAGGTGAGCATGGCGACACTGGACCAGAAGCTGCAGAGCCTCAACCCACAACCGGCTCGCACATTGGAAGCAGGCTCAGACACCGAGGCACCGACCACCGAGATCGTTGAGCCTGTTACGGAGGAAGAGGAATAGCCATGAACAACCCCCTCACACTATCGCGTTTATTACTTGTTGCGCTCTTTACGTCAATGCTGGGTGCCTGTGGCGCGATGGATACCATTGGGGGCTGGTTTTCTTCGGATGAGGATGATCCCCGGCAACCCGTCGAGCTGGAAAAAATAGAGGAATCGATCAAGATCAAGAAGCTATGGTCTACCGGCGTTGGTAACGGACAGGGCAAAGGCTTGTACAAGCTGATCCCTGCGATCAAAGGCGACATCATTTACGCGGCGGCGGCCGATGGTGAGGTCCTTTCGCTTAACCGCACGAGTGGCAAAAAAATCTGGGAAGTTGATCTCGAGATGATGGTGTCGGGTGGCGTAGGTTTGTTCGACAATGCCCTTTTTCTGGGGACCAGTGAAGGCTATGTGATGAAACTGGATGCCGATAATGGTGCCGTTTTGTGGTCTACGCGCTTGCACGGCGAGATACTGGCGGCGCCACAGGGTGATGGCAAAGTGGTGGTCGCCCAGACGTACAATGGCAAGCTGCAGGGGCTGGATTATGAAACCGGTGAAAAACTGTGGGTGCATGACAGCAATGTGCCGGTTCTAACCGTACGCGGTACCAGTACCCCCATTTTACGCAATGGTGTGGTCTACGCCGGTTTTGCCAATGGCCGGGTGTTGGCAATTGACTCTGATACGGGTGCGATTTCCTGGGAGGTGCGAGTTGCCATATCCCAGGGCCGGTCGGAAATTGAGCGCATCGTTGACGTTGATGGACAGATGGACCTGGTAGGGAACGAGCTTTATGCGGCCAGTTATCAGGGGCGTGTTGTGGGCATTGATATCAGCAATGGGCGTAAACTGTGGCAGCAGGATGTGTCCTCTTATTCCGGTGTGGCGCAAGGTTTCGGCAATGTGTATGTGACGGATGAGGATGGAACTTTAAACGCTTATTTGCGCAATGGTCAGGGCTTGCGCTGGCAGCAGGATGCACTCGGTTTCAGGAATCTGTCGCGGCCGACCACGGTGAGCAGTTATGTTGCCGTGGCTGATTTTGAGGGTGTTGTACACCTGATCTCCCAGGTTGATGGCGAATTCGCCGGTCGTGTTAAAGCTGACGGTGATGGAGTAAGAGCCGACATGCTCAGCGACGGTAATATTTTGTATGTTTACGGCAATAGTGGAAAGCTACTTGCCTTTGAAATTTCCGCGAAGGAATAGGTAAGCCTGTGATTCCAGTCATCGCCCTGGTCGGACGTCCCAATGTGGGTAAGTCGACCCTGTTTAACCAGCTCACCCGCAGCCGGGATGCACTGGTAGCCAATTTTTCGGGCCTGACCAGGGACCGGATTTACGGCGAGGCCCACGTGGGTTCCAAACCTTTTGTGGTGATTGATACCGGCGGAATCACCGGCGACGAAGCGGGAATTGATACCCAGATGGCAGGCCAGTCACTGGCCGCCATTGAGGAAGCCGATGCGGTCCTGTTTCTGGTGGATGCAAAGGATGGTTTGAGTCCCGCTGATTCCGCTCTGGCAAAGCACCTGCGCCAGCGAAACAAGGCCTTTCACCTGGTTGTCAATAAGATAGACGGCCTTGATGAGGAGCTGGCCAAGGGCGACTTTTATGCGCTCGGTGTTGAAGCCATGCATGCGATAGCGGCTTCACAGGGGCGGGGCGTCAAGTCCATGATAGAGCGCGTCCTGGAAGACTTCCCCGAGCCGCAAGAGGTGGAGGAAAAAGATCCTTACCGCGGCATTCGCGTTGCCATTGTAGGCAGGCCCAATGTGGGTAAGTCGACGCTGGTAAACCGCCTGCTGGGAGAAGATCGGGTGGTGGTATACGACGAGCCGGGTACTACCAGAGACAGTATTTACATTGAATTTGAGCGAGAAGAGCAGTTTTATACGCTGATTGATACTGCGGGTATTCGTCGCAGGAAGAATATCAAAGAGACCGTAGAGAAGTTCTCGATCGTCAAAACCCTAAAGGCCATTGATGATGCCCACGTTGTAATATTGATTATGGATGCGCGAGAGGGTCTGGTAGACCAGGATATGCATCTTCTGGGGCACTGTATTGAAGCCGGGCGTGCGCTGGTCCTGGCGGTAAACAAGTGGGATGGTCTGGAATCCGATGACAAGCAGAGGATCAAGACTGAGTTGACACGCCGACTACAGTTTGCCAGTTTTGCGGACACCCATTTTATTTCAGCGCTGCACGGTACCGGCGTTGGCCATTTATACAAATCGATTAACGCAGCGCACCGCTCGGCAACCCAGAAGCTGAGTACGAATATTCTGACCCGAATACTCGAAGATGCTGTGTCAGACAACCCGCCGCCAATGATCAACGGACGGCGTATCAAGATGCGCTATGCCCATGCCGGTGGGCAAAATCCACCACTGATTATTATTCACGGCAACCAGACCGCCAAGGTGCCGGTGAGTTACCAGCGCTATCTGGAAAAAATATTTCGTCGCGAGCTGAAGTTGGTTGGAACACCGGTACGCGTTGAGTTTCGCGGAGGTGAAAACCCCTATGCCGAGAAACGCGACAAGATGACAGATCGACAAGTCATCCGCAAAAGACAGCTGAAGGCGCAGGTTAAGGAAGACAAGAGAAGCAATAAGGGCAAGAGGCGTTAGGGCGGGACCTTGTGGCTAGTCCAGAACAAAACCTGATGCTCACGGACCTGGATAGCCGGCAAAGCATTGAGCGCTTCGTGGACCTGTTCTACGATCGAATGCTGACCGATGAACAACTGGCACCCATTTTTCTGGATGTAGCAGCCATTGACCTTGATGTTCACCTGCCGCATATCAAAAACTACTGGTGTAAATTACTCCTGGGCGACAAAGCCTACAGTCGCCACACCATGAATATTCATCGCCAGCTCCACAGTAAGAGACCCCTGGTGGCTGCAGACTTCCAGCGCTGGCTGGATACTTTTATCTCTACGGTCGATGAACACTTTTTAGGTGATAAAGCCGATCGGGCTAAAGTCGTTGCAGCAACCATTGCCGAGAATATGGCCAGGGCGCTTTAGTTCTCGCGGCGAGCGTCCTTTCTAGACCAAAAAAAATGCTAATATCCACCGTGGATGAATTGAACGGGTAACCGACGTGCAAAGACCAGGCAAAGCTGAATTGACCAGGATGTTTTCCGATTTTATCGATCCGGACTATGTGATCGATGATGCGGAAACGCAGCGCCCTTACGAATGTGACGGCTTGTCTATGTACTGCGAAATGCCGCTTCTGGTGCTGTTGCCGGAAACGATTGAGCAGGTCCAGCGGGTATTGAAAATCTGTTACCAGTATCAAATACCGGTGGTGGCGCGTGGCGCGGGCACGGGTTTGTGCGGTGGAGCGATGCCCGACCCCGAGGGCGTTGTCTTGTCTCTGGCCAAATTCACGGACATCCTGAATATCGATCCGGTCGCGCGCACAGCGCGGCTACAGCCCGGCGTCCGCAACCTTGCTATTAGCGAAGCCGCCGCAGCCTTTGGTCTCTATTATGCCCCCGATCCTTCCTCGCAGATCGCCTGCACTATCGGCGGCAATGTCGCGGAGAACTCCGGCGGTGTTCACTGCCTGAAATATGGCTTGACCGTTCACAATCTCCTGAAGCTGGAAATGGTTACTGTGGATGGCGAGTTTGTAACGATTGGCAGCGAGGGGCTGGATTCGGCTGGCTTCGATTTACTTGCGCTGATGACGGGTTCCGAAGGTTTACTGGGTGTGATCACCGAGGTCACCGTGAAGTTATTGCCTATTCCGGAAAAAGCCCAGGTGGTCATGGCGGCATTCGATACCGTACAACAGGCGGGTGATGCGGTTGCCGCTATCATCTCCCACGGCATTATTCCCGCCGGGCTGGAGATGATGGACAGCCACGCTATCAGGGCGGCGGAGGATTTTGCGAAAGCGGGATATCCGACTGATGCGAAGGCACTATTGTTGTGTGAGGTCGACGGTACTTTGGAAGAAGTGCAGGAGCATATTGAAAAAGTCGACGCGCTGTTTCTTGAGCTGGGTGCCAGTTCAACTCGTATTTCAAAGGACGAAACTGAACGGGCGCTCCTGTGGAAAGGTAGAAAATCCGCCTTTCCCGCTGTGGGTAGAATTTCGCCGGACTACTATTGCATGGACGGCACCATTCCCCGCAGTCAACTGGCTTATGTCCTGTCGGAAATGGATAAGATGTCAGAGCACTATGGCCTGCGGGTGGCCAATGTTTTTCATGCGGGAGACGGAAATCTCCATCCCCTGATTCTGTTTGATGCCAATGTCCCCGGAGAATTTGAGAAAACCGAGGAGTTTGGCGGCAAGATTCTCGAACTGTGTGTTGCGGTGGGCGGATGCATTACCGGCGAGCACGGTGTGGGTATTGAGAAAATTCGCCAGATGGCAGTGCAGTTTGGCGATCCGGAAATTGCGCAGTTTCATGCGATTAAATCGGCATGGGATCCCATTGGCACACTGAACCCGGGTAAAGGCATACCCGTATTGAAACGCTGTCAGGAGTATCGCTCAATTCGCTCCGCCGAACCGCAGGCCCAGAATAGTGGTGAGTTGCGATGAGCGATATTAGCAAGCAGTTGATCGAACGCGTTGCAGCGGCCCGGTCAGCCGCTGAACAATTGAGTATCGTCGGCCAGTCCAGTAAGTCTTTTATGGGTCGAGAGCCCAAGGGTGTTCCTGTTTCTGTTGCGCAGCACAGTGGTATTGTCAGCTACGAGCCCGTGGAACTGGTGATGACAGCCCGGGCGGGCACCACCCTGACCGAGATCACAGCGGCGCTTGACGAACAGGGCCAGATTCTGTCTTTTGAACCGCCGGGCTTTGGCGGAGAGGCGAGTATTGGCGGCACGCTGGCTTGCAATTTGTCTGGTCCTGCACGCCCCTGGAGCGGCTCTGTACGGGATATGGTGCTGGGCCTTAACTTGATCAATGGCAAAGCGGAACAGCTCAGCTTTGGTGGTCAGGTAATGAAGAATGTAGCCGGTTATGATGCTTCGCGTATGCAGGCGGGGGCCATGGGGACTCTGGGTATCATCACCGAAATCAGTTTCAAGGTCATGCCCCGGCCTGCAGCTACCTTGACGCTGGTTCGTGAGATGGGCGCGGCAGAGGCTATCGACACCATGAATCAGCTGGCGGGGAAAGCCAAGCCACTGATGGGGGCTTGTTGGTGGGAGAATAAACTGTATTTACGCCTGTCAGGTGCGCAAAGTACCGTCGAGGGAACAGCCGGTCAATGGCAGGGCGACGTTCTGGCCGGTAGCAGCGAATTCTGGGCGGCGAACCGGGAACAACAACTGAGCTTTTTCAACGGCAGTTCGCCGTTATGGCGGTTTTCGATAAGACCGAGCGCGGATCATTTTCAGCCCGAGGGTGATTGGTTTATCGATTGGGGGGGGGCGCAACGCTGGCTGCGTGGGGAGTACGACAAAAATACCCTGGAAGCGGCGGCAGAAAACGCTGGCGGCCAGGTCAGTTTGTTCAGGGGTGGCGACCGCAGTGGCGAAGTTTTTCATCGCCAGAGCCCGGCACTGCAGGGGGTTCATCAGCGCCTGAAAACGGCCTTCGACCCCGATCGGGTATTTAATCCCGGTCGACTCTATAGCTGGCTGTAAGGGAACACAGGACATGCAGACAAACATCCATCCCAATTTTAAAGGCACCGCGATTGGTGACGAGGCGGACGCCATATTGCGCAGTTGTGTGCACTGTGGGTTTTGTACGGCAACCTGCCCCACCTATCAGGCTTTGGGGGATGAGCGCGACGGCCCGCGAGGACGAATTTACCTTATCAAACAGCTGCTGGAGACCGGGGAGGCCACGGAAAATACACGCAAGCATATGGACCGCTGCCTGAGTTGCCGCAGCTGTGAAACCACCTGTCCATCGGGTGTAGAGTATGGCCGGCTGGCTGATATCGGCAAGGAAATCATTGAAAGGCAGCAAACGCGGCCATGGTGGGAGGCCTCCACGCGCTGGGGCTTACGGCAAATATTGCCTTACGCCCGGCGCTTTACCACCCTGTTGAGGATGGGCCAGTGGGTGCGGCCTCTGCTGCCGGCAATCATTAAAGAGAAAGTTCCCCCGCGATCCGCCCCTCTGGCGTGGCCCACTCGTAGGCATCAGCGAGAGATGCTGCTGTTGGCGGGTTGTGCACAGCCCGGTGCGACCCCCAATACCAACGCCGCCGCGGCGAGAGTGCTGGATAGGTTGGGTGTTACCCTGGTCGAGGCACCCAAAGCCGGTTGTTGTGGCGCGGTGAGTTATCATCTGTCGGAGCATGATGAAGGCCTGGGTTTCATGCGTAGGAATATCGATGCCTGGTGGCCGGCGATAGAGCAGGGCGCCGAAGCGATTGTTATCACGGCGTCAGGTTGTGGCACGATGGTGAAAGATTACGGCAAGTTATTGGGGTCTGACCCCATTTATTCGAAGAAAGCGCAACGGGTGAGTGAGCTGGCAAAGGACTTATCGGAAGTTCTTACTAGCGACGACATTAAAAGCTTGAAGCTGTCGCCGGACGGCTTGAAGACGGCGGTTCACTGTCCCTGTAGCCTGCAACATGGCTTACAGTTGCCAAACCGTGTAGATGAGCTACTGGCAGCGGCGGGACTTGATCTGGCGAGAACCCAGGATAAACACCTGTGCTGCGGTTCAGCGGGAACCTATTCCATACTGCAGCCGCAGCTAAGTAGAGAATTCCTGGACAACAAACTCAAGGCACTCACTGTTGATGCGCCCGACCGCATTGTAACGGCAAATGTGGGTTGTCAGCTGCATCTGGCCAGCAAGTCTGATGTTCCTGTGCAGCACTGGATAGAGCTGGTGGAGCAGGGGTTGAGCCCCGAGAGCGGCTGAGTTCATGCACCCTCTCTATTGGGTGATCCACGTCATCTCATACGTAGAAATAGGCTAGATCAGCGATACCCAGACTCCCTGGGCACAGTGTTATTCGAAAATTCCGTCTTATCACTCGTAGAGAAACATAATATAGTAAGGCAACTTTACCCCTGTTTATTAGGAAACCATCATGAAAACACGTGCTGCCGTGGCCTTTGCCGCCGGAAAACCATTGGAAATTGCAGATGTTGAACTGTCGGGCCCCCGCGCCGGAGAAGTGCTGGTAGAAATAAAAGCTACTGGCGTCTGTCATACGGATGCTTTTACCCTGTCAGGCGATGACCCTGAGGGTGCGTTCCCGGCTATTCTCGGCCATGAGGGCGCTGGCATTGTGCTGGAAGTGGGGGCAGGCGTCACTTCCGTTCAACCGGGTGATCATGTTATCCCGCTGTATACACCGGAATGTCGCGAGTGTGACTTCTGTCTGCACCCCAAAACCAACCTGTGCCAATCCATACGCGAAACCCAGGGACAGGGCCTGATGCCGGATGGCAGTAGCCGCTTTACCTTGGACGGCGAGCCCATTCTCCACTACATGGGCTGCTCGACGTTTTCCAACTATACGGTCCTGCCGGAAATCGCTCTGGCTAAAGTCCGTAAGGACGCGCCTTTCGAGAAAATCTGTTACATCGGCTGTGGTGTGACCACCGGTGTAGGCGCGGTTGCCTTTGATGCCAAGGTAGAACCCGGCGCCAACGTGGTTGTTTTTGGTCTGGGCGGAATAGGGCTGAATGTGATCCAGGGCGCCAAAATGGTCGGTGCCAATAAAATCATTGGCGTGGACTTGAATGAAGGTAAGGTCCCGCTCGCCAAACAATTTGGTATGACGGACTTCATCAATCCCAAAAAGGTAGGGAATGTGGTAGAGGCGATCATGGACCTGACCGGCGGCGGTGCGGATTACAGTTTCGAATGCATCGGTAACGTGAACACCATGCGCCAGGCGTTGGAATGCTGTCACAAGGGTTGGGGAGAATCCTGGATTATCGGTGTGGCCGGTGCAGGGCAAGAAATTTCCACTCGTCCTTTTCAGCTGGTCACAGGGCGGTCCTGGCGGGGGTCTGCTTTTGGTGGTGCACGCGGTCGTACCGACGTGCCAAAAATCGTCGACTGGTACATGGACGGCAAGATCAACATCGACGATCTGATTACCCACACCATGCCACTGGATGACATCAATAAGGCCTTTGACCTGATGCATTCCGGAGAGAGTATTCGCTCAGTAGTACTGTATTGACCCTATTGCCTACCTGAAAAAGCAGAGACTGAAACATGGAACAGATTGACGGACACAAGAGCTTTGGTGGACAACAGTTGCGCTTCAAGCACCAGTCGAAGAGCCTTGACTGCGAAATGCATTTTTCCATCTATCTGCCCCCACAGGCAGAGAAGGGCCCGGTACCGGTAATGTACTGGTTGTCCGGTTTGACCTGCACGGATGAAAATTTTGTGACCAAAGCCGGGGCTCAGGCTTACGCGGCCCAGCACGGTGTAGCGATTGTTGCGCCGGACACCAGTCCGCGAGGCGAGGGCGTACCGGATGATGCCGAGGCTGCCTATGACTTTGGTCTGGGAGCGGGGTTCTATGTGAATGCCACGCAGGAGCCCTGGCGTAAGCACTATCGGATGTATGACTATGTCGTCGAGGAGCTACCGGCTTTGATTGGCGCCAATTTCCCCGTGGATGTAGCACGCACGGGTATCTCGGGTCACTCTATGGGCGGCCACGGCGCGTTGACTATCGCCCTGAAAAACCCGGATCGTTATCGCGCTGTCTCCGCATTCTCGCCTATCTGTTCGCCGATGAATTGCCCCTGGGGCGAGAAGGCTCTGGGTAACTACATCGGCGACAATAGAGAAGACTGGCAGCAGTACGATGCGGTAGCACTGGTGGGCCAGGCCACCGAGCAGTTGCCCGTTCTGGTTGACCAGGGTGGCGCGGATGATTTTCTCGAACAGCAGTTGAAAACTGAATTGCTGATTGCGGCAAGTGAGGAGGCAAGCTATCCGATGGATATTCGGATGCAAGCGGGCTATGACCACAGCTACTTTTTCATCGCCTCATTTATTGGCGAGCATATTCGCTTTCATGCGGAAAACCTGTAGATCAAGTTTTCTTGTCCATTCAGTGTGCTGTGGGTTCCAGTCCGAGAATAACTAAGGCGCGAGATGCCGTTGTGCATCCCGCCGGGTTTCCTTTGTCCAGTTAAGCAATTCAGTTCGCATGGCTTCGACGATATCGGGGAAGTCAGTGGAAACATCCCGTGACTCCGCCGGATCGTCTTGCAGGTCATAGAGCTGCCAACTGCGGCCCGCATCGCCGCTGAACAGCTTGAAGCGCTGTACCGACATGGCGTATTGCAACTGACTGCTGTCGGCCTCGTACTTAACCCCGCGAATAGGCGATTGAAAGAAAATCGGGGACTGACGCTGCAGTTGTGGGTCAGTCAGCAGTGGAAGTATATTCTCTCCATCAAGTTTCGCCTGTGCCGAGGGCAGGGGAATACCGGCAGCCGCTAGCAAAGTGGGGTAGATGTCGCTGGTGGACAGGGGAGCGGAAATGACC
>JBALWA010000066.1:0-25517 GCA_036960305.1 Halioglobus sp.
ATCGTAATACGCGACATCGACGCCGGCCTCGACAAGGGCCGACACCGCACGCTCAACAACACCCAGCTCCCGCAGGGGCTTGTCGGTGACCACCAGTACCTTGCTGTAGCCTGTTCGCGCAATGTGGCGACACAGCTGTGCCGAACTACCACTACCGGCAAAGGTCATATGACTTGCCTCGGGGTTAAATTTCACCGCGAAAGCCATCAGTTTCAGATAAAGAGAATGCTTTATTTTCCTCAAAAACATCAGTGTTCTACTCCATGATCGACTAATACAGGACACCTCAGGCGCCCCTCAAAACGATACAATACAACCTAATTGGCCACACATGTCCAGCATGCCATTAACTTTTTTGGGGAAATAGCACTCCATGCGACCGAAGTCATTGTTTTTACTACTAATTAGACACTAAGGCGCTCAAGAAAGGTTGCCCAGAACAGGCTGGAATCTGGCCCAGTGCTCGACCTTCAAGCCAATTCCGGACCCTATACCTCGCGACGCTTGTTTGGTGCGCCTAGTCTCTTAGCGCGTTGCGAATAAACGCCAGGCCATCTGTATAGAGCTGCTCCGGCGAATCGAAGGCGTCGCGCCACACATTCGCAGCCCCCACAATGGCCTCATCCGAGGTACCGAAGGCTTCAATGGTCAGCCAGCCGTCATACTGAAGAAATTTGAGTGTAGCGAAGGTTTCCTCCCACTTGACCTGCCCTGTTCCCAGCGTGCCCCGATGACTCTCACTGAGGTGGACGTGCATCAGGTGCTCTCCGGTCGCAGGCAATGCAATAGCGGGATTGGGGTCCTCTATATTGGCGTGATGGGTATCGTACAGTACACCCACATTGTCCAGGCCAACATCTCGACACATGCGCACCGCGTCAGCCGCGGTGTTAATAAGGTATACCTCAAAACGGTTGAGAAACTCTAAACCCAAGCGGACACCACAGGCCTGTGCGTACTCACCGACTTCGCGCAGATATTGTCGACTCCACTCCCACTCCTGATCGGTGGGACCGCGGCCGCTGAAGTATTTGTGGGCCTGGTAGACCCCGCCCACCAGAATATCGCTGCCGAGAATGGCCGCTTCGTCAACACGCGCCTTGAGGTAATCAGCCGCAAGACCACGCACGCCGGAGTCCTCCGATATCGGATTGGCCTCTGGCGGTACAAAGGTGCTGGTGGTCAGCGACATGCCAAGATCTGCCACAGCACTGCGCATGGTATCCAGCTCGGCCCTTTCCTGGCCAACCACTGAAATTTCCACTCCATCAAATCCTGCCCGGGCGATACCCTCGAAAACCGGGATATGCGAGGCGCGGGTTTCCGCACCCCACAACAACATATTCATACCAATTTTGATTGTCATAGCAACTAAGAGAGCCTCCCTGACTTCAGTTCTTCCACCGCATACTCACAGGCCCTTGCCGTAAATGCCATGTAAGTAAGCGAGGGGTTTACACAGGCCGCAGATGTCATAAACGAGCCATCGGTCACGAACAGATTATCCAGCTCATGTGTCTGATTAAATTTATTGAGTACCGAGGTATTGGGGTCGTCCCCCATACGCGCAGTTCCCATCTCGTGTATACCGGCTCCCCCTTCACTTATCGCATCTATATCGGCGAGCGTGTAGTAAACGGCCCCCGCCGCGCGGAAGATCTTTTCCGCCTGCTTGGCACTGTCCCGGGCCAGACTCAGCTCATTCTCGCCCCAGTTAAACTCAGTCACCAGCTGTGGAATACCAAAGCGATCCTTCTTGTTCGCATGCAGATACACGCGGTTTGATTCCTGAGGCAAACACTCAATAAAACCGCCCAGAGCCCAGATCCAGAAAGGGCCGGGCTTGCGCAGTGACTCCTTGTAATCGGCACCAAAGCCCTTGCTGTTAAAGCTCGTCTGCCAATCGGGGCGCAATGTGTGCGCCTGATAGCCATAGCCTCGAACAAAATCAGCATCCGCGTCCTGCTCTCCCACATTGCGAAAACGTGGAATATACAGGCCGTTGGGGCGCTCGCCCCGATAGTAGCCGTCAGGGTTGTCCACCATCATACTGATATGGCTCTGCATGGCGTGATCCATCACGTTCTTGCCCAGCGCACCACTCTTGTTTGCCAAGCCATTGGGATGCAGCGCACTGCTGGAATTGAGCATGATTTGCGTCGAAGCGAGTGTCGACGCGCAGAGGAAGAAAATTTTAGCGGTAAACTCTCTACGCTCCCCGGTCTGAGTATCAATCGCCTTGACCGCTGTAACATGCTTGCCCGTTTCGTCGTGCTCCAGACGCTCAACCACCTGATTGGGTAACAGAGTGAGATTACCCGTGGCTCTGGCGGCCGGCAGGGTCGAGCTCTGCGAACTGAAGTAACTACCGGTAGAGCAACCACGGTGACAGGGACCACAATAGTGACAGGGTGCCCTGCCATTGTGTTCCTGGGTCAGGATCGCACAGCGGCCCATAGTAATGGTCACCTCCGGCAGTTTTTTCTTCACCCTGCCCTTAATGGTTTTTTCCAGGTCAAAGTAGTTCATCGCTGGCAAAAACTCACTGTCGGGCAACTGCGGCAAACCCTCCGTCTCACCACTTACGCCAATGAATTTCTCCACATAGCTGTACCAGGGCGCAATGTCCTTGTACTCAACAGGCCAGGGTACACCGTGACCATCCGTGGCATTGGCCTTGAAGTCCTGCTCACTCCAGCGATACACCTGACGGCCCCAAAGCAGTGAACGACCACCCACCACATCAGAGCGCTTCCAGCTAAAGGGCTTGTCTTCAGTGCGAATATAGGGGTTGTCCTTGTCGTTATTCCAGAACTGTATATTGGCTTCGCTGAAAGCATAGGACTGGCTCTGGACGGGATACTCACTGGCGTCCCGTTCCCGGTCTGGCATACCGTGAAAGGGCAATTTCCAGGCTGCCGCGTGCTCGCCCTTGTAATCAGCTCCGTGCTTTATGTCTTTCCCCCGCTCCAGAACCAGCACTTTCAGCCCGCGCTCAGTCAGCTCTTTGGCAGCCCAGCCGCCTGAAATGCCCGAGCCCACCACGATGGCATCAAATTGCGTATCATTCATGTCGTTCAACTCCTGGTCACAAGTCGCATGGGCATCTCCGCCGCATAGGCCGCATCATCGGTAGCCAGTGGCACATCGCCATCAAAGGCCCCCATGGTGTTCTCCCTCAAAAACCGGGTACCTCCTACCTCGGACAACATGAAACCCAGAACAGTCAGTTCTTTAAACTGGCAGATGAATGGCGCGCTGTCATCCCAGACGCGCTGTACATTGCCAATTTGAAACCAGGGTGAGTCACTGGCTTCATCCTCCAATGTCTCCAGAAGCGCCAGCTGAGCCTCCTGTGTCAAAACAGCGAACGAACCTCCTGCCCGCGACTGCAAGTCAGCCAAACCGGCCATAAAAAATGTGCGCTCACCGTCGTTAAACCAATCGGCAACCATCAGCTCTATAAAACGCGGGGCACCCGCTTCAACGGCTCCGGGTGTCTCTGTCGCCGGAATAACCTGATCGGCGATAGCGGACACAGCAGCCCGTTGCACCTCGTCAAAAAACGTCAGTGGATGTCTGTCTATATAATTCGGCTGGGATGCCAGAAAGGCATGCTGCTCATGGCTCATAGACCAGCTCTGCGGAAAAACGCTGGCACCGGCCGCGAGCACCGCAGCGCACTGTAAGAAATCTCGTCTGTTCATATCGCTTCCCTCCGCTTTGATCGCCATTGAATCATCAGGCCACACGCAGCGCCGATCAAGATACAGGCCGCCGCTTGATATTCCCACAAGCTCAGGGCATAGGCACCGCCCCTGAAAACGCTATAACCCCAATACAGCCAATCGACCGACAGCGCGTGACTGGCTTCATAAAACACCCAAGCTGTGGACTCCAGGCCAAAACGCAGGTACAGGGCGATTCCCACCCCCCAAGCCAGGGCCCTGAGATAAATCCTTTTCATTATTACTCCTGTGCCAACTGATTGATGGCTTTTGTAACAAACTCGCGATAATCCGCCAGCGCATAGGTCGCTGCCGTATGCCCGATCGCGGAATAAATTATCCTGCCCTCTCCCAGCGCATGGGTCCAGGCTATTGGGTGCTCACCCGGCATTGTCGGATCCGGGAATACAGACTCCTGCGTATCGTAGGATGTCTCATCCAGTGCCAGTAGTATAGTTGAACCGGTTTCCCGCGGATTGCGATCAAAGGCATACCACTCCTCCTGCACCACCGTCCAGGGTGTTGGTAGATGAGCCGTCAGCTTAGAAGGCTCAACCACAGTGACGTCGGCATCCTGGAACTGGGGCGACATGGTATGACCAAAAAACTGCGCCCCTATCAGGGTGTCGACATACCAGGCCCAATCATAGGAAGGGTCACCACCGGCTGCGTGTAAGCCCAACCACTGACCGCCGCCCAGCAACCAGGCTTTAAACGCTTTGCGTTGTTCCGGCGTCAGAATATCTCCAGAGGTATTATTCCATACCACCACATCGAAACGCGCCAGATCCTCAGCAGTATGTGTTGCGGCATTCTCGGTCTGATAGAGGTGCCAGCCATTCTCAGCTGCCAGCTCGTCCAGCATTGCCCGGGCTGCGGGCAAGCCTTCCTTATGAATGAAACCGTTGGTTTTGCTCAGTACCAGAACCGCTGGGTGTTCCAGTTCGGGAATGACCGGGGCGACCGTGTCGTATTGCGGCATCCGAAATAGCCCATTGGAGCGCAACTGATAGAAGACCAGACCAGCAGCGACGATGAGAACCACGATGACAGCAAGTAACAGTTTTTTCCACATACAGAAATACCTCAAAAATGCCTGGGGAGAGACAAATTAAAAGAGGAAATGTAATCGATTACATCAGGGAAAGTCAAGAAAGACGCCGCAACCCCCGGGTTGAGACCCCCGGCAGGCGTTATCGGAGTACAGTTGACACTGCGAACTAAAAACCGGACTGAGCGCTCAGCGTTTCCGAAGTCGGTACTGTTGAGCGCTCAGAAAAGGACTAGCCCTTTTGAGGACCGCCATTTTGCCCGGGCCAGCGAGAACCGGAAATAGTATCGGCGAAAGGCAGAAAGCCCTCTGGATCCAGCGGACCCGCCAGCTTCATTTCACGGTTCAGGAAGACCGGCCACCACAAGTGGGCAGACAGCTGCTCCAGCATTGGCAGTTTGCTCGCCAGGGGGTCCCAGGGGCTGTCACGCAGCACCAGCTCACCCTGAACTTCCTCTCGGTGTGCCGTGCCATAACGGCTGCTCACCTGCACAACCTGCGGCGGAAAGTCGTAGCCGGTTGCGGGGCCACCGACACTGACGGCCCGGGATACTTTAATCCAGAATTCGTGTTGGTCGAAGTCCTCAAGAGGCTCCGCCGATCCGGTGGACAAACCCTTGAACTCAACAAAGGTATAGCCCTGGTGCGTGCAGCGCGCGGTAACCTGAGGCCCCAGACGATAATACTCTGTGGCACAAGGGTACTTGGGCTGGCCATTGGTCTCCTGGCTTACGAATATTGCCGACTCCTGATCGATGCCATACCCCAGTGTATACTCGCCCTCAATGCCATTAAAATTGGCATCAACGCTGGTTACAATGCCGTACTCGGGCTCATCGGGAACGGGGAAGTTATAGATCGTCAAATTGACATTGGGGTTGGCGCCCGGCTCAATGCCCGGGGGCAACAATGCGGCAATTTTTTCGGGATCCGTCCGGTAGACAATTTTTAACATGGGCCAATTAACAATATCCCCCGGATTTCCTTGCGGGGCAGCGGCTTCATTCGACATTTGGTATTCCTCTCTTTATAAGGGCTCAGTGGTTTACTGTGTGATCAATTCGTCCTAACCGCCCACCATGTTGGCGACGGGCGTCTCTCTATTCAAAATCATCTCTGCGCGGGCACGAATTTTATCGTCGGTATCCGGGGTCGTGGCAAGCAGCCAGAAGTCATCGTTTTGCAATCCCTTCACTGCCATTTCCGCAACCTCATCCGGATGCGTGGTCTGCAACTCGATACCGAATTCGGCACACATTTTTATCATATCCTCTACCGAGCTAATGCCGGAGGCATTGCCCTCCTCCGCCTTTTTCAACTCCTCGGGACGCACCCGTCCGGAATTAAAGAGACCCGTATCGACCACATGCGGTCCAGGGAACAGGGCGCTGACCTTGACGGGGCTATTGGCCGCAGTGACCTGGTAGTGCAGGTTTTCAGTGATGGCCTGGACGGCCGCCTTACTGGCAGTATAAATCGGGGTGTCCGGGTAAACCAGGAAAGCGCCGTTGCCCGAACCGGTCACGACAAAATGCGCCTCATTGCCCGCTGCGACCAGGCGCGGCATAAAGGCGTTAATGGTATTCACCACTCCCCACATGTTGACATTGAAGCACCACTGCCAGTCTTTTTCGGAATACTCCCACATCGCTCCAGATTCACCGGCGCCAATACCGGCATTGGCGAATACCAGATCGATACTGCCAAAAACGCTTTCGGTCGTATCGGCCAGGGCGTTCAGGCTCTCCGGAGAAGTGACATCACAGCGCTCTACCGCCGCCGCTATGCCTTCGGCCTTAAGGTCAGCCAATATCTGATCCATCGCCGAGGGGTCTACATCACCCACCATGATTTTAGCGCCGCGACGGCCCAGGGAAAAAGCCAATGACCGCCCCACGCCGCTAGCACCGCCAGTAATCACTGCGACCTTATCAGTGAAATCCTGCATGCTTAAGCCACCTCCTGCTGGTCGATGTAGAACTGCCTTACCCACCTGCGGAAGGTGACCAGCGTATCATCACCTTTACAGAAAATCGGCCGGTGTTTGTGCACTTTATTGGCCCAAATCGGGTAGTCATCAGACAGGCCAGAGATAATTCCCTTGATCACATCATCGCCCGCCAAATCTTCAATCTCCTTGCGCACTGTGAGAGTCCAGCGCATTCTTGTCTCGTTCTTGTTAATAGGCTGGGCGCTGTTATACATCACCATTTCCGCATTGGGCCCGTACGTCATCCTGACCATGGCAAACCCGGGACTGTAGACCGTGGCGTGCAACTGCCCTGGATTGACAGTGTTGTTGCTGCCATCCGTATTCAGGTGAAGAGTACGGCCATCCTCATCTATGGTGACTTCCGAAGGAGGCACATTGGGCTGGCCGTGCACGTACTGGAAATGCACAGGATCACAGGAGTTCTCGGCGATGTCCTGGACATGGGCCGGCACCAGAAACTCTGCGTAACGAGGGGACGTCCATTGCGGATCACTCAGTTCGGGTAGCTCCGGTAACGGCCACTGCGGGGCCGTATTTTCCGGATGGAACCAAATATAAATCTCACCATTTTTCTCTTCACAGGTCCAGATACGAATACGGGCACGCTCGGGAATTTCGTCGCAGTAGGGAATCTCCTTACACTCGCCGTCGCTGCCAAATCGCCAACCGTGGAAGGGGCAGCGAATGGACTCACCGACCACACGCCCCTCTACCCCCAGATTCGCGCCCAGGTGAGGACAAAAAGCATCCTGTAATACCGGCACTCCTGAACGGGTGCGATACAGTGCTAACTCCCGGTCAAAGGCCTGTACAGAGGTTACTTCGCCAACTAGTAACTCATGACTACGAGCGATGGAATACCAGCCCATGGGAAACTCCGGGGTGGTATTGGTTTTAGACTGACAGGCTTCGACAATCGCCATGTGTGATCTCCAGGTAGCTAAAGTTGAATTCAGTTAAAGATTGAGGTGTCGGGTCCGATTTCATCGGCGACAGCCTGTAGTTTGTTTCTATCCAGGCCATACCAGTCGATGGCATTTTCACCCAGGATTTTGCGACCATCCTGTTCGGGAATACCGCTAAACACCTCTTTAAAGTATTCCCCGGTATGCGGCCACGTCCCTTCAGGGTGAGGGTAATCACTACCCCACATCATATTATTCACGCCGATCAAGCCGCGCAGCTCAATATCTGCCCGGGGAATACAGGACGCACCAATATTGATGTTTCGGTTAAAGTACTCGCTGGGCTTCATCGACAAATGGCTGCGGAAATCTCCCAGCTTGGCCGAGAACTGCACGTCGGTGTAATTATGGTCCAATAGACGCAACCAGGGTGGCAGCATAAACACGGTGCCGCCCTCGGTCATCACCACGCGCAAGGTAGGATAACGTTCGAACACACCACCCCAGATCATGTACGTCAGCGGCCGATATAACCACCACATGACTTCAGATACGTAGATACCCATCGCACCGGGCAACTCACTGCTCTGGTCCTCCACCGGCCAATTCTTGCCAAAGTACTCGGGATGGGGCGCCGGGCCGGAGTGAAAGTGAATAATAACGCCGAGATCTTCGCAGACCTCCCAGAAGGGATCATATTTGGTGTGGTGGTAGGCGTCGTGCTCGCCCCACAAAGTGGGAATCATCACCGACGTCAGGCCATTGTCTACACACCAGCGCACCGCATCGACCGCTTGCTGAACATCCCACAGCAAGGGTATCGATGCGACGCCAATGTGACGGGCCGGGTCGTTACTGCAAAACTCGGCTAACCAACGATTGTGCGCCATCGCACCCGCCCACTGCAGTTCCGGCACCTGCTCCCGGGGAGACAGGCCCAGGCCCGCGCCAAAAGGCGGCGTATTCATTTCTGTGATACCGTCCGGAAAAATCACCTCGGCGGCAATACCATCGCCAGCGAGCATCTTGATCCGCTCCTGGTAATCCCAAGCGCCGGTCAGCTGTTGTTTAATCGGTGCACGCCATTCATCATTAATTTCCTTGATAAGAAAGCTCTGCTCGGCTTTTTGCAGCATTTCCACCGTAACAGGCACGGCCAAATCCATGGTTTCATGATATTTTGAATCCAGGTAGGGCTTATAGTCGGCGATGGGAAGACCGGCGTGGCAATCGGATGAAACCACAATCAGGCGATCAGACATGTCAAAAGAGCTCCGTTTACAAAGGTTTCAGGCGCTGCATACTTGCTTCTCAAACGAGCAAACTTGCACATATGTATACAAAATAGTTTAATGATTGCTGGAATGCAACAGCATTACGGATAATTTATGGAAGTAATGGAGCCAACCACAGGCCGCCGGGAGAAGCGCAAACAGGAGATTCGATCGCGCATCGAGGACGCTGCCTACACCCTGTTCAAGCGACAGGGCATCGAGGACACCAGTATCGAGCAGATCTGCGTCGAGGCGGATGTTGCCAGGCGCACCTTCTATGGCCACTACCCCAACAAGCACGCCCTGATGGGCGGTCTGGGTATTTCTCGCCTCTACAATCAGTCGGAGCCCATGCTGCGTGTACTGATGGAAAACCATCAATCCACCCGCGACAGACTGCAGGCGATGATCGACTATATCGAAGTAAACTATGCCAGCTACGAGGACATTGATCGCCAGCTTATTCTTATGGCGCCCTCTACCTTTGCCAACAATACCGAACAGCAGCGTGAAATTGGCAACACCGCCATCGAGGGTTTCCGACAGTTATTCGCTGCCGGCCAGGCAATGGGGGATACCCACGCGGAGTTTTCCGCCGAGATCCTCGCCACCATGGTAGTGGGCACCCTGAATACATTAACCGTCAGCTGGGCGATCGACAGCCGTTATCCGATATTCGAAAAGCTGGAGGAAGCGCGCCTGCTGTTTGCGCAGATGATCTGCAAAGACAAGTAGAGCGACCCCTCAGGCAATTGCCCAGCGCCCGGGTAACGGGCACTCTCTTGCTGCGCATCAACGAAGGGTAATCGCGACCGGCAGAAGGAGCGTATCCGCCGCTGCGACCTAACTGACTTTATGGAGAATACTATGGGCCCATTGCAGGGACTTACAATTATCGAAATAGCCGGCATTGGCCCTGGGCCCTTTGCTGCGATGTCACTGGCAGACATGGGTGCGGACGTCATTCGGGTAGAACGCCCGGGAGGCAGCATGTTCACAGCGGCTCACAATACGCGGCTGGATTTTCTCAACCGGGGAAAGCGCTGTATCTGCGTCAACCTGAAAACGCCTGAAGGCGTGGCCACCGTTTTAAAGCTGATCGAGAAAGCCGATGGCCTACTGGAGGGCTTTCGTCCCGGTGTCATGGAAAAACTGGGGCTGGGACCCGATGTTTGCCTGCAGCGAAATCCCGCCCTGGTCTACGGCCGTATGACAGGCTGGGGACAGGAGGGCCCCATGGCACAGGCTGCTGGACACGACATTAACTATGTTGCACTGTCAGGTGCCCTGCATCCCATCGGACGTGCTGGCGAAAAGCCGGCCATTCCTCTCAACTTGGTGGGCGATTTCGGCGGCGGCGGACTCATGCTGGCCTACGGCATGGTTTGCGGCCTCCTGGAGAGCAAAACCTCCGGCCAGGGACAGGTGGTGGATTCCGCCATGATAGATGGCGCGGCGACATTAATGACCAGCACCTTTGCCGCCCAACAAGTGGGCTTCTGGAAAGAGGAGCGGGGCACCAACCTGCTGGACTCCGGCTCCCATTTTTACGAGGTGTATGAGACCAGCGATGGCAAGTACATTTCCCTGGGCTCCATCGAGCCACAGTTCTACGCCGCCCTGCTGGAAAAGCTGGGGGAAGAGGCCGTCCACTTTCAAAACCAGTTTGATATGGAAAACTGGCCGGCGATGAAAGACAAGATGACTGCCATCATCCTGGGCAAAACCCGCGACGAGTGGGATGCTATATTTGAAGGAGCCGATGTGTGCTATGCACCGGTCCTGGCCATGAGCGAAGCCAGGAAGCACCCCCACCACCAGGCCAGAGGAAGCTTTATCGAAGACGAAGACGGCACCTGGCAACCCGCGCCGGCACCCCGATTCAGCCGCACCCGTGCCGAACTGCGTGGCCACGCCGCGGAACTGGGAGAGCACACCGATGAAATTCTGCAGGAATTTGGCTTTTCTGAGGAAGAGATCGCAGCCAGCTATGCCGCCGGGGCAATCACTGCCCACAGCGAAGCCTAGCTTGGCTTTAGAAGCATAAAGATAACCCAACAGAGGAACACCACATGAGTGCACAGGACGCAGTTCATTTCGGGCAAAACGATCTCCCCTTCATCGATATTGGTGACGGCAGTATGTTAAAAGTACTGCAAGTGAAAAAGGGCGAGGGCTTATGGATTATCGAAAACATATTCAAAGCCGGCTATGAAGTTGAAAAACACCGACATACCGGGCCAGTGTGGGGCTATACCTCGTCCGGGGCCTGGAAGTACAAGGAGTACGATTACGTCAATCGCCAGGGTTCTTTCCTCTACGAGCCGGCGGGATCAGAACACACCCTGCAGTGCATTGAAGACGATACCCGCGTGTGGTTCCAAATGTACGGCTCCAATATCAACCTCGACGCGGACGGGAACGTCACCTCAGTAGTGGACGGATTAATGACACTGGATTTTTATTACGCCATGTGTGAAGCCCAGGGCTTGCCACGCCCCAATGTACTGGTGGAGTAAACATGAACATAGACGTCTACAACCCCGACAATTACTGCGACGGCATACCCCACGAACAATTTGCCTGGCTGCGAGCCAATGCACCGGTGCACTGGCACGCGCACCCGCAAGGTTACGGCTATTGGGTGGTAAGCCAGCACGCCGATGTCATGAAAGTCTCCCGCGACTTCAAAACCTTTTCGGCCCAACAGGGTTTTGTCATGGTGGACGACCTGCCAGCCGACATATTACCCATGGCACAAAGCCAACTTCTGGGAATGGACCCACCGCATCACGGGCCGATAAGGCGTGCCGTGATTAGCCGGTTCACTTCCAAAATGTTGGCGGCACTGGAACCACAGGTGCGACAAATAACCCGTGACATCATGCGCGCAGCATTGGACATTGGCGAAGTGAATTTCGTAGAGAGTCTGGCGGGCGACCTGCCCACCGCGGTTATCGGTTCACTGCTGGATATTCCCAAAGACATGTGGCCACAGATTCGCCAGTGGTCAGACCTGCAAACTTCCGCCAGCGATCCGGACCTGGGAGGCACACCGGAAGAAGTACAGCAGGCCTCCGTCGACATGGGAACCTACGGCTATCAACTGGCCGCGGAACGCAAAGACAAGGGCGGCGACGATCTCATCTCCCTGCTTATCAATGCCGAGGTCGATGGCCACCTGGTCTCCGAGATGGAGTTCGCCTCCCTGTTCATCCAACTCACTGTGGCTGGCAATGAAACAACCCGGGGCCTGATAAGCAGCGGCATGTACGAGCTGATCAAACAGCCCGAACTCTACCGCCAACTGGAAGCTCACCCCGAACAGCTACCCGCAGCGATTGAAGAGATGCTGCGCTGGACCTGCCCCCTGCACTATTTTCGCCGGACAGCAGTTGCCGACACGGAAATTCACGGTCAGGCAATAAAAGCTGGCGACCGTGTGGTCATGCTCTACAGCTCGGCAAACTTCGATGAAGCCGTTTTTGACAAGCCCATGGAATTTGATATTAGCCGTGAGAAAAACCCCCACATGGCCTTCGGACACGGTATTCACTTGTGCCTGGGCGCCAATCTGGCGCGCATGGAAACCCGGATTTTCTTTGAGGAATTTTTCCAACACTTTGCCGGTATCGAAATGACCGGTGATCCGGTGTTCATTCGCTCCAATAGCATTCACGGCTTTAAGGAAATGCCAGTGAGGCTTATCCCACGGTCCTGAATCTACGAAGCTGATCACCCCCTCGCCCATAAGGGCGAGGCAAAAAAATCACTTCTATAACTATCCTGAGTAGGGCCTTATGTGCCGGGGAACGCTTCAAAGTAAAAGCTGAAGCGCTTCCTCAGCTCATCCGGGTCGACGCCAAACTGTCCCTTCAGATCGTATATAACGCGCCCATAGTTGCCCTTGTGGGCGTCGACAAACTGTCCCAACGCCGCGCGTGCCTCGCCTGTCATCGGCAAACCTGCCCTGGCATAGATTTTCTCGACCATGCCCACATCGTCATTCACCAGGATATTGAAAGGCACATCAATACTCTGGCCTTCAGGGAGGGCCGGGCGATCCTGTACACAGGCCCTGAGCAGGTGCTCTATGCGCTCAGACCAGTAGTCAACCAAACCGTCCATCAGTACGCTGTTGCGGTTCATTCGCTGACCATAGGCCAGCATGGTCACCGAAGATTGAATGACGGAGACCGGGTCCCTGTGCGTAATGGCGATGGTGGCGTCGGGGAACACCTTGTGCAGTACGGGCAACTGCTCCAGATGTTGTGGGCACTTCAGCACCCAACGCGTGGGCCTGTCGGTATCGCGTTGCTGCCAGGTCAACAGCTTGAGCACATCGCGCATGTACTCATACTGGTAGGTCTGGTCCTCGGCGTAATACTGGTCGCGCCAGCGGGGAGAGTGGCACAGCCACTCATAGTTGTAAGAGCCGAAATTGGGGCCCATCAACTCCAGCTCCTCATGGATGTGGTCGGGGTTCATGGGGTGCATAGCGGCGATGTAGGGCGTCATGGCCTTCATCATTTCCCAACTGTCAGCGCAGCGCTGGTAGCGGGGGTCGGTACCATCGTCCAATAATGCTTCACCCGGCAGGGGCACAGGCTCGTAAGATTCCCACAGGGGTAGCGAACGCAAGCGAGAGTCAGAGGCCATCAGGTTCAGCAGGTGTGTTGTCCCCGACCGAGGCAACCCTGCCACGATGATGGGCTTTTCGATTTCAATCTCGAGAATTTCCGGGTGTCGGGTCCACTGGTCCTGAATCAACAATCGGCTGCTTGCATGTTGTAGCAGTTTGTTCCGCAAGCTCAACCGACCGATACCATTCAGGCCAGTATCTGCATTCCATTCTTCCAGCAGTAGATCCAGGCGCTGCAGAAAATCTGTAGGCCCCCAGTCATCCAGACCGGTTTTTTGTTCTGCTTCAAGCAGAATACTGTCCCGGGTAAGGTCGACCTCCAGGGTATCACCATAGTCCCTCGCTCCCTGTTGCAACTCGGTTAGCACCGGACTGGCAAGATCTGTGATGTGTATTTCGCTCATATAAATCTCCAGCTGAGACAATCATTGGCTTATATATTTAATATCAGTGTATTAAATTTTTGCGAAAGGTGAAAGCCCCGCTAACCTTCAACGGACTAGTAGGCTAAACTGTGCCCCCCTTTGCCATTAATGGGGCTGACCGATGCTCGGTGATAACGTTTAATTCACCTTGTTTCAACCCGAACATTAATCTTACTGGTGTTTTAATGAGCACGGACAATATTCTTCCAAGCCAACGCAACTATATCGCAGTCGACCCTGTAAACCAGGGACTGGGCATAGAACAAGAGGCCATGCCCACCGCCGGTCCAGATGAGGTGCTCATCAAGGTACGGGCCGCCGGGCTCAATCGGGCTGATCTGCTGCAAAGAAAAGGCCTGTACCCGCCACCGGCAGACGCCTCCCCTATCCTGGGCCTGGAAGTCGCAGGCGAGATCGTGGCCGTCGGCAGCAATGTCAGTAATTGGCGCCCGGGCGACAAGGCCTGCGCTCTAACTCACGGCGGCGGTTACGCGGACTACACGGTGGCACCTGCGAGCCAGTGCCTGCCTATTCCTAAAGGCTTCAGTAAAGCTGAGGCCGCCGCGCTCCCGGAAGCCCTGCTCACCGTATGGCACAACCTGTTTCAACGGGCCGCACTGCAGGCCGGTGAAAAAGTCTTGATCCACGGAGGTGCCAGCGGTATTGGCACACTGGGCATTTTAATGTGCCAGGCCATGGGCGCAGAGGTATACAGCACTGCCGGCACCGACCTCAAATGCCAGGCACTGGAAGCCCGGGGCGTGGTGCGAGCGATTAACTATTCCAGCGAAGACTTTGAGGCGGTACTCACAGAGCTGGGGCTCAAAGACCAGATTAACGTCATCCTCGACCTGGCCGGCGGCGACTTCATTCAAAAAAATATTAATATAGCTGCCCCGGAAGGACGAATCGTTAATATCGCCTTCCTGCGCGGTGCCATTGCGGAAGTAAACTTTGCGCCGCTGCTCATGAAGCGGATTACTTTGACTGGCTCAACCTTGCGCGCCCAAAGCTTTGCCCAAAAAGCTATTATGGTAGAAGAAATTCTGGAACACATTTATCCACACCTTGAATCTGGCAAAGTAAAACCTCTGGTCGACAGTATCTATCCGCTGGAAGAAGCCGAAGCGGCCCACGATCACATGGAAAGCGGCGAGCACATGGGGAAAGTCATCCTCAGGTGCAGCGATTAACCCTCTATCACAGGAACCTTTCATGCAACGACTCACAGACAAAATTGCGCTGATCACCGGCGCTGCCTCGGGCATTGGCCGGGCCACCGCCCTGAGGCTTGGCGCGGAAGGCGCCAAACTCTATCTCGCCGATATCAACGAGGCGGGACTGGAAGAAACCGTTGCCCTGCTGGAGGGCAAATCCGAAGCCAAAACGGCAGTCCTGAACGTCACCGATTCCGAAGCCTGCACGCAACTGGTTGAAGACTGTTCTGCACACTATGGCCAACTGGACATACTGTGTAACATTGCCGGCATCGCCATGTGCAAGAACCTGGCTGACATCTCCGACCAGGACTGGCATCGCATGATTGGCATTAACCTCAACGGCGTGTTTTTCCTGAGCCGCGCCGCGATGCCCCACCTGATCAAGAGCAAGGGCAATATCGTCAACATGTCTTCATCAGCCGGGCTGGAAGGACAGGCCTATAACTCGGCCTACTGCGCAACCAAAGCCGGGGTGCTGATGTTCAGTAAATCCCTCGCTATCGAGTTTTCCAAACAGGAGGTGCGGGTTAACGCCATCTGCCCGGGCATGGTTAAAACGCCACTGACAGATACCTTCGACATGCCCGAGGGAGCGGATATGAGCCTTCTTGGCAGGATGTTCCCACTGCTGGAGGGTGCTGATCCCAGCGAGATCGCTGCTGCGGTAGCCTACCTCGCTTCAGATGAGGCGCGTTTTATTACCGGCATCGCTCTGCCTATCGACGGCGCGCAAACGGCCGGTTAAATGCGCCCCCCAAAGCCGGGTGTCAAAGAGGTTGACGCGCTTTATCTTGCTGATTCCGAAAGCGCGCCCGAAGAACTTCGGTGTCAGGTCGTTGAGGAGGATGCACTGACCTTGGATGTTGAGGGCGTAGGCTACTTCACCCTCATGTGGACACCCACCACAGCCAATGCACCTGCCCAGGGCTTTACCCTGGAAGATGGCCTGATGGGCGAGGGCCAGCCGCATGAGGGACTGGCGTTGGCCATGGGCTTCGCGCTGTCTGAAGGCCTGATTTGCCAACTCTCTGACATCAAGAGCCTGTCCGCCTGCCCCGACGATGCCAAAGTGATACGGATGCAGCTACATCATCCGGAGCGGGTCAATAGCCAACGCAAGAATGTGGTGATCAACAGTTCCTGCGGTATTTGCGGCCCCCGGGAAATTTTGCAGGACAACGCACTGGGATTATCCGAGGTTGCGGACACCCTGCGAATTGAACCCGCACAATTTGGCCCCTTGATGGCGCAGATGAATGATCGTCAGCAGATATTTCACCAAACCGGCGGCGCACACGCGGCCGCTCTATTCGATAGTGACGGCAGGCTTCTGGCGGTGGCGGAAGATTTGGGCAGGCACAACGCGCTGGATAAAGCCATTGGAATGGTTCTCCTGCAAGGCGGCGATCTCGCCAATTGTGGCGCCGTGCTATCCAGCCGCCTCAGTATGGAAATGGTACTGAAAGCCGTTCGCGCGGACCTGCAGGTCGTACTGGCAGTGAGCGCGCCAACATCATTGGCCATTGCCGTCGCCGAAAAGTTCGGCGTCACGCTCTGCGGCTTCGTTCGAGAACAAAGAGCCACAATCTATACCCACCCGCAGAGGATCTCCGGCGTCTTACCCTAAATGATATTCCCGAGTCATTGCTTGCTTTAAGCGCACCGAACAAGGTATTTTCAGCTACTATTCAGACAGTTTGAGTAACTTGCCCCCTACGGACTGCGATAATCAGCGGCATACATATCCTGCAAGGAGAGATCATGAGCAACGAAGCGAACTCCATCGTCATGAACCAGACCGAGGAAATGGTATTTCCTCCCCAATTTCCCTCTGTGAAAGCTGAACGTGAGGACCGCAAACGCAAGCTGGTATCCGCCTACCGCCTGTTCGGAAAATTTGGCTTTGATGAAGGCGTCGCCGGTCACATTACGGTCAGGGATCCAGAGCATTCAGACTGCTTATGGGTAAATCCTATGGGTATGTCCTTTAAGCAAATCAAGGTGTCTGATCTATTGCTGGTTAATCATGCGGGCGAAGTACTAGAGGGAACCGGATTGCTCAATGGTGCCGCCTACACAATCCATTCGAGAATTCACGCTATGCACCCGCGCGTCACCGCCGCCGCGCATGCGCACTCTGTGTATGGCAAAGCCTGGTCATCCCTGGGGCGAACCCTGGACCCTATTACCCAGGACGCCTGTGCGTTTTACCACGACCATGTACTGTTCGATGATTTTACTGGCGTTGTACTGGATATGGACGAAGGTGAGCGCATCGCAACCGCACTGGGCGACAACAAGGCGGCCATCCTGCGCAACCACGGCCTGCTGACCGTCGGAACAACCGTCGAAGCCGCCGCCTGGTGGTACATCACCATGGAACGGTCTTGTCAGGCGCAATTAATGGCCGAGGCCGCGGGGAAACCCGTGTTAATCGACAAAGAAAACTGCGAGGCCACCTACAACACGGTGGGCAGTGAACTGGCCGGCTGGTTTAGCTACCAACCCCTACTGAGTGTCATTAGTGCTGAACAGCCGGATATGTTTGACTAGCACATGGCAACACCTCACCACCTCCCCACCCGCGGGAGGCTGGAGCAATGGTAAATAGCAGGCATCTCGATTTTATTGACGGTTTGCGCGGGCTGGCAATCTTCGGTGTCATCTACCATCACCTGTTTTGGCACAAGACCTCACCGGGCTTTGGCGCACTCTCAATAGGGGGCGCGGAATTGCATCCCTTCACACTGCTATCCAATGGCTGGATGGGCGTCAATCTGTTCTTCTTTTTATCCGGCTTTGTGCTCTATTACCCCTACATTTCAAGTAAACGGACGCTTCAAAACACCGTCGACCTGAAGGACTTTTATTATCGCCGGGCCAAGCGCCTGCTTCCGCTGTTCTACTTCAATGTTTTTGTGAGCGCGTTCTTAATTCCGCAAGCACCGGGCGCGGAAGACTTCTATGAAAAACTCTTACTGGTCTGTACGTTTACCAATATCTTTACCCTGGAATACTATATTACGCCGTTCAACTTCGTCTTGTGGTCGCTCGCCCTGGAACTATGGTTCAGCCTGTTGTTTCCCCTGGTCGTATTTCTCTTCAATCGCTTTGGCTATAAAATAGTTGTCAGCGCCGTCGTGATAATTTCCCTTGGGACAAGAATTTACGGTTTGGATGAGAGCTTCCAACTGAGAGGTACCGACTACCTGAACCCGGTGCGTGACTCAATTTTCGGCAGACTGGATGATTTTGTGCTGGGAATGCTGTGCTGCTATGTCTGCGTGAGCAATCGCGTCAAGTTCATCACCACCTACAATGCCTATCTCTTCACACTGACCGGTTTTATCCTCGGTCTGGCTGCCTGCCTATTATGGGATAGTGTGGTGCTTGAACGAAGCAGCTTAGGAACCGTGCCGTACATTAACATAGTGCTCAATATTGCATTTTTCCTGGTGGTAGTTTCACTCTATCGGTCCAACAACCTCCTCAATCGGCTGTGTGAAAACTGGCCTATCATGCTTCTCGGAATGATGTGCTATTCATTGTATGTATGGCACGGGGTAATTCTAATGAGCATTATGCGACTGGGCATGAAGGATTTCGGCCTGCCCGCATTTTTCCTCGCGCTGCTGGTCATCGGCACTTTGAGCTACCGCTACATAGAATTTGGCCATATCAGGGACAGCAAACGCCTCTTCCGGCTATAAGCTGCCCCGTCAGGTCACTCAGTGGGGCGACGCATTACTTCCGTCATCCCAGCCTGGAACACCCGACATGTCGGGAAGCTCATGGGCGATGCCCTTGTGGCAGTCAATACAGGTCTTGTCACCGCTGGCCAGAGAAGTTGAGTGCTGGTTTGAGGCCCGCTGGGACTGCTTGGTGAAATCCATATAATCAAAGTCGTGACAGTTGCGGCACTCCAGCGAATCGTTTGCCTTTAACCGCGTCCATTCGTTCTGGGCTAGGTGCAGACGCTTCTCCAGGAACTTTTCCCGGGTATTGATCGTGCCAAAAATCTTGCCCCAGACTTCCTTGGAGGCCTGCATTTTGCGGGCGATCTTGTCCGTCCATTCATGAGGTACGTGGCAGTCAGAACACTTGGCCCGCACACCCGAGCGATTGCTGAAATGAATGGTATATTGCAACTCCTCATACACATTGTTTCGCATCTCGTGACAGCCGGTACAAAAGGCTTCGGTGTTAGTGAATTCCATGGCAGTGTTAAACGCACCCCAGAAAAACAAGCCCATCGCAAACCCGCCGAGCGTCAGGAAGCCGAGGCTAAAATGCTTGCTGGGCCGCCTGGCCGTCGACCAGTATCGCTTCATCTTTTCAATCACTGTGAATTCTCCAGCACTACTGCGCTTCACGCAGTAATTGATCGATATCCTTAAAGTCACTTTCTACCAGAGCGGGCGCATTGGTTTGCACCACATGGCACTGCTCACAGAAATACCGACGTGGAGACACATCCGCCAGGAAATTACCCTCCCGATCCATATAGTGAGTGACGCTAATCATAGGCGCCTGGCTCTGGGCAGTTTGCTTCCGGCTGTGGCAAGAAAGGCATTTATTGGAATTAAGGTCGACGCGGTAATCGCGAACCTTGTGCGGGATCGTCGGGGGCTGCATGGGGTAATTTCGCGCTCGCTTGATATCCTTGTTTTCAACATCCGCCATCTTCGGCGGCTCGACCTCTACATTGATGGGGGCGCCCCGCAATGTTGCGATATTCTGTTCTTCGTCATCTGCCAGGCTGCCATTTGCCAATATCAGAGCAGCAACCAGCATGACAGGCAAAAAATTCATGGATAATGTATTCATGGTCGCACTCCTAGGCCTTGATCACTTTTACGGCACATTTTTTGTAATCCGTTTCCTTGGACAGCGGATCAGTTGCGTCCAGGGTCACCTTGTTAATCAGCTGAGTGGCATCGAACCAGGGCACGAAGACCAGGCCTTTGGGCACCCGATTCCGGCCGCGTGTTTCCAGGCGGGTACGAATTTCGCCTCGTCGTGATTGCACCATGACCTCATCGCCACGGCGCAATTTCCTGGCTTTGGCATCAGCCGGATGCATAAAGCAAACCGCATTGGGGAACGCACTGTGAAGCTCCGGGACACGCTGCGTCATCGAACCGGAATGCCAGTGCTCCAGCACCCGACCGGTAGACAACCACAGATCGTAGTCTTCGTCTGGTGACTCGGCAGCCGGCTCATAGGGCAGGGCAAATATTACCGCCTTGCCATCGGGTTTGCCGTAGAAATCCCAACCGGTGCCCGGTCTCGCGTAGGGGTCCAACCCCTCCTTGAAACGCCAGAGAGTTTCTTTTCCGTCAACCACCGGCCAGCGCAATCCGCGGTTCTTGTGGTAGGTATCAAAGTCTCCAAGATCGTGAGCGTGGCCCCGGCCAAAGCTGGCATACTCTTCAAATAGGCCCTTCTGTAAATAGAAACCGAAATCCGTAGATTCGGTATTGTTGTACTCCTCATCCATATGCGACAAAGGGAACTTGTCTACCTGGCCATTGCGGTAGAGTACCTCGTACAAGGTTTTGCCCTTGTATTCCGGATTGGCGTCAAGGATGTCTGCAGGCCAGACTTCATCTGTCGTAAAGCGCTTCGAAAACTCGACCAGTTGCCATAGATCGGAGGTGGACTCCCCCGGGGCGTCTACCATTTGATGCCAAAATTGGGTTCGACGCTCGGCATTGCCATAGGCGCCCTCCTTCTCCACCCACATGGCAGTGGGTAGGATCAGATCCGCCGCCTGAGCGGTCACGGTGGGATAGGCATCGGAAACAACGATGAAGTTTTCTGGGTTGCGGTACCCGGGCAACGTCTCTTCATTGAGGTTGGCAGCAGCCTGTACGTTGTTGTTCACCTGCACCCAATAAGCGTTGATCTCGCCATCCTTGAGCTTTCGATTTTGTAACACCGCGTGAGCACCATTCCAGCCGGGCACGATACCCTCAGGTAACTTCCACAGCTTTTCTGCAATCTTTCGATGCTCGGGGTTTTTAACCACCATATCGGCGGGTAAACGGTGAGAAAAAGTACCAACTTCACGGGCGGTACCACAGGCCGAGGGCTGACCCGTCAAAGAGAAGGGGCTATTGCCCGGCTCTGAAATTTTTCCTGTCAGCAAATGGATGTTGTAGACCAGATTGTTGGCCCAGACGCCGCGGGTATGCTGGTTAAAGCCCATGGTCCACAGTGACATGACCTTCACCTTGGGATCCGCGTACAGTTTGGCCATCTCTACTAATTGATTTTCCGGTACGCCCGACAGCTCGGAAACATACTCAACGTCATAGCGGGACACATACTTGGCGTACTCATCAAATGACATTTCGACGGAGCCGCCGGCCTTGTCTGCGTTCTTTGCCTTTTGCTCCAGAGGGTGTTCCGGGCGTAAACCGTAACCAATATCATCGTTACCCAAGCGGAAGTTGACATGCTTGCCAACAAAGTCCTCGTTTACGCTGCCGCTCTGGATAATGTAGTTGGCGATATAATTCAGAATGGCCAGGTCGGTCTGGGGCGTGAACACCATGGGGATATCAGCGAGTTCAAACGTGCGATGCTCAAAGGTAGACAGCACGGCGACCTTTACATGCGGATTACTCAACCTGCGATCGGTGATCCGGGTCCACAAGATGGGGTGCATTTCAGACATATTGGAACCCCACAGCACAAAGGCGTCGGCGTGTTCCATGTCGTCATAACAACCCATGGGCTCATCGATACCAAAGGTACGCATAAAGCCACCCACCGCGGAGGCCATGCAGTGACGGGCATTGGGGTCGATGTTATTGGAGCGGAAGCCGGCCTTCATCAGTTTCGACGCGGCGTAGCCCTCCCAGATCGTCCATTGACCGGAGCCAAACATGCCAATAGCCTCTGGCCCTTTCTCCTTAAGCGCTTTCTTGAACTTCTCCTCCATCATATCGAAGGCTTCGTCCCAGGAAACCGGCTCAAATTCGCCGTTCTTGTCGTACTTACCGTTGGTTTTACGGAGCAGGGGCTGCGTCAGGCGATCCTTGCCGTACATGATCTTCGACAGGAAATAGCCTTTAACACAACTGAGCCCTTTATTGACGGGAGAATTAATGTCGCCGTGGGTTGCCACAATGCGATTGTCTCGAGTCGCGACATTGATACTGCAACCCGTACCGCAGAAACGGCAAGGCGCCTTGGACCAGGTCAACTGGGTCAGGTCTTTATCCGTCACCAGGTTCGCCGCGGAACCCGAGGGTGAAAATCCGGCGACTGCCGTGGCGGTCGCAACCGCATTGGCTTTGATAAAATCCCTACGTGTTGGCTTCATCGACTTTCCTCTTTTATTCCATTACTCAGCATGGTGATACACCATACTGGTGTTCACAACGCCCTTGATCAACTCAATTTCCGTGATAGTTTCTACCAGGGCCCGGTCTGTATCCAGCTCCAGCAAGGCGACAAATTTTCCACAGGCATCGTCACCGTGAATCTCAACGCCGGGTAATGCTGCCACCGTGGACATGATGTCCTGTAATCTTTCGGGTAAACAGCGCACCACAAAGCTACTAATATGAAATTCTTCCTCAGCTTCCGCCGTCAATTCAAACTCCTCATGCCATTTTTATGGCTTGTTCGGGGCAGGGTCTGACGCAAGCGCCACAGCCGGTGCAGGCGTCAATGTCGATAACCGGCCTGGGAACCAGAATCCCCGCCGCCAATGGAAAGCGAATAGCCATAGGCTCGCAGGCGTCTTCGCAACTTCGGCACATCACGCCCAAATTAGTTAAACAGTGATCACTGACCAACGCCTTATGGCGCCAGGCTGGATACTCTCCAGTCGCAGCCGGATGAAACAGCCCCGCCTCACATTGATTGGTGCAGTCGCCACAAAACGTACATTCACCCAGGCCGAATTCCACCAACGGAAAACCACCGTCGCCAGCGCAAATAATATTCTCGGGGCATAATTCAATGCACTTGCCGCAGCGGGTACAGGAATCGGTGAAGGAGGCTATATCGGCTAGCCAGGGCGGGCGAAGCTCGTCGCTTACACTGCCACCGCGTAAAAATTGGCGCTTACCGAAATCCATAACAGCAGGAGCCTACATGCCTGTTCCCGGCGGCCCCAGAATTAGCTGGGAAATCCACACTACAAAGCCATAGCTACCGACAATAGCGACCGCCGTGACGGGCGCAAGAACGACAGCCAGCAGAAAAAAGGTTGTGCGCTCATCCGATTTTTCGTTTTGACTCTGGGCCACGACCTAACTCCTGCAAATTCCGTATATTCAATCCAAACACAGTGTAGACCAATTTGACAGCTACTGTGTTGATTCCTGTCAGTTTTAGTTTATTTTCCGGCTAATCAAAAGCCCATAGATATCGGAATTCTGTTGCGAAGTAGATAGAATAGTACCTTGAGATGCCTTATCAATTCCTAACCCGATATAAGAACAAGGAAACACCCAAAATGCGCCGTAGACTCAGGCCAGCCTTTCTGACCCTCCTCATCCTGGGGCTCATCTCGTGCGGGGAAGATACCCCTCAGCATCCCTCTACCGATCAGGCTCAGGGGTCAAGCGCCCAGGAGCAAGTTGAAAGCACCGAGTTGAACACAGCGAGAGATGACACGACACCAGAAGACCTGTCATTGACGCAAATCGAGGGCGTCAACGAGGCCTGGTTGGGCGACCTTGACGTCATGGCCGACCGCCGATTAATACGCGTACTGACTGTCTACAGTGTGGGCCGCTACTACCTCGACGGGCCCGAAGAAAAAGGGATGGTCTACGAAATGTTCAAACAGTTCGAAAAGTCTGTGAACAAGTCCCTCAACAGTGGTCATCTGAAGACTCACGTCGTCTTCATTCCCGTTGCCCGCAGCCAGTTGATACCGGCACTACTGGAGGGACGCGGCGATATCATTTCAGCCGGACTCACCATTACGCCCGAGCGGGCAGAGCAGGTAGCCTTCAGCAAGCCTATGAGCAAACCTGTGTCCGAGATACTCGTCACAGGCCCCTCTGCTCCTGTGATCGACAGCATAGAGGACTTGTCCGGCCAGACCCTGTATTTACGCGAGTCCAGCAGCTATCGAGAGAGCGTTGAGACCCTCAATCTACAATTCAGGGCCGAGGGCAAAGCCGAAGTCATTATCCATCCGCTATCAGAACTGCTGGAAGACGATGACCTGATTGAAATGGTCAATGCTGGCCTGTTGGACTGGGCCATCGTCGACCAATACAAAACCCAATTATGGGAGGGCGTATTTGACAAGCTGGTGGTACGGGACGACATTATTTTTCGCAGCGATGCCCGGCTGGCCTACGCCTTCAGGAAGAATAGCCCCAAACTTGAAGCCGCTATCAACAACTTTCTGAAGACACACAAACAGGGCACTCTTCTGGGAAATATTCTGACCAATCGTTATTTGCGAGACTATGACTGGGCTGGCAACGCACTCGAGCAAAGTGAATACCAGCGCTTTCAAAACCTGGAAGAAATATTCAAGACCTACGGGGAAAAATATGGCATTGATTACTTAATGGTTGCTGCCCAGGGCTACCAGGAATCTCGCCTCAAACAGACTGCCCGCAGCCACACGGGGGCGGTTGGCGTCATGCAACTGCTGCCCTCCACGGCAGCAGACTCGAATGTAGGCATTAAAAATATTAGCGAGGTAGACTCCAATATACATGCAGGCGTGAAGTACCTGGAATTTCTGCGCAGCCGCTACTTCTCGGATCCGGAAATAGACGAACTCAACAAGACCTTACTGGCACTGGCTGCCTACAATGCCGGCCCAAGCCGCATGATCAACCTGCGGAACAAGGCAAAAAAGCAGGGTAAGAACCCCAATATCTGGTTCGATAACGTCGAGGTGGTGGCAGCGAAAGAAATAGGCCGCGAGACCGTGCAGTATGTCGCCAACATCTACAAGTACTACCTGAGCTATCGATTGACCGCAGAGCAGCATGCACGCCGGAAAGCCGCGAGGAAAAAAGCGGGTATCACCTCGCCATAGATTTCCGGGACACTATAAGTATTCGGACACAGAGCGCATATCACCTGGCCTTCTAGTCGTCTTCATAGCCGGCGGGCATCCGTGTTTCATGGCCATTCACACTCAGTTTTCTGATGATCGCCTCTTGCTCGGGATAACGTTGAACCAGGTCATCGGCAATGCCCGCGACAAAGTCCTGGCCGCGGTACCCCGGCGCCATCGTGCAGCCAAACAAAGCATAGCGTCCGCCCTCGACCAGGTAGCCTGCCT
>JBALWA010000067.1:0-25442 GCA_036960305.1 Halioglobus sp.
CTCTGCGGGTCATAATGCGGTACTCCACCTTTTACATAATGATAGTAGAGTGTTGCGTTGACCGATTGAGATCGCACCTAACAACGGACATCGGGGTATCATGTGACGAGGGTCTGCTGGTCACTCATTGCGGCCATATGCCCAGCCAATTTACGATCGGAAAAAAGCCCGCTCGGAAGCAGGCTTTGATCAGTTCAACAATATCTCTGTTTCAGGCTAGTCCCGCTTTGCAGAGGTCGGGGTAACCCAGACAACTAATCACAATTTGTACAAAGCGCTACCCACATGCCAATTTCTCCCTTGGTGCCACCCGCCAACGAAAGCGCATGCGAAAAAACCAACACCTTGTTGTCGAGGCTCGCATAGCCATTTATCAGATCTTGATCAAGATTGGGCAACCCGGCCAGATCAAAAAATATTCGCCCATCGGATTCTACCGTATAGGAAAACTTAACGACTTTGCTGCTTGCAGTGCCGGATATACCCTTGCCATCACTATTGCCAAAAGCGACCTTTTGCCCCTCCTCATTCTTCTTCCATCTACCGTTCTTATTGCTGGTAAATTTCAGAAAAGCATCATTTGACCAGGGACTAACATTGAAGCCCTGATTATTGACATCAAACTTCACTCCAACCATTCGATATTTCTTGCCTGTCAGATTCGGAGTGGCGTTTTTCTTGATGCCGACCATGAGTTGGTTGGCAGAAAATTCATTGAGAGGCGGAAGTTCCAGATTCCCATCACGCAGGGCATAGATTCCCGGCACCCCTTCAGCTAACACAAAGAAATCGTGGCCAGGAGCAATAAAGCCAGCCATTATCTGAGGTTTGCGTCCAGGTTGGTCGCGGTCACCAGCATTAAGAGTTAATTTACCATCCGGCGTCAGCGTAAGCGGGAGGGAGAACTGTTCCCCGCTAGTCGTTTCGAAGCGGGTCTTTTTGACAGGACTGCCATCAAAATAATGTTTAAATTCGGATTCAATAAATTCAACTTCTTCATCAACGGCAAGGGCACCACCGCCCTTCGTGACAATCTCTGCGGGAAAAGTCAGTACTGTGTAAAGCGCCTCAAAATCCGGCGACACTTCAATCTCCAGTCTGGTCAGAGCCCAGTCACCTGCCAGCTTGGTCATCTTGGCGTTGGTTGATTTTTTTGCATAAAAGGAATGGTAATAACCCTCGGTGGCAATACCATTACTTGTATTTTTCGTTGTAACCGTGGCAATACTGGTAGAAAAAGCATTCGACGATTTACTGAGACTAGAAAAGTCAATGTCGATATCCCGTTCAAAAAACACTGTATCAGCCGGTTTAACCTTTGGAATTACCAGACCAGGTCGACCACTTTTGGAAAGTAGAAGTTCGGAGTCTTGCTCGCACCCACCAGATCCCACGACTCCGTCTCTATTCCCGGCAGGTGGAGTGAGAACCGATGCCGAAACCGAACACCCGCTAGTGGATATTATCAATTTATTGCTGCCTGTAGCCCCCTCCACATCATTCCAGCGCCAGCTGTAATTAAGAAATGAAAGTCCAGCGACTGCACCGACAGAATAACCAGATAAGATCATATGCGCTGGCTCAAAAGGCTCAAAACGTGCATCAAGCTTCCCATCAAATTCGTATTCAGTGAGTTCTGCCGATAAGGGAATATCGCAGGGTGTTACGTCTCCACCGCAAAGGCCTCGACCCCAACCTGCAAAGACATTACCCAATGTAGGGACGGCAGTAAAAATATCACTAAAGGGCTCACCATTTTCTATATCGACAACACATGATTCAGTTTCCGGACAGTTATTCGAACCGCTGCCGGACTTGATTCCCCCCCCCTCGCCGGCATGCATGGTAATCTTGCAGCTCGCAAGGAAAACCGCAAAAACTAACACGCCTGATACCCTTAGGCCCTTCTTTACACTGATCTTTTTCATGAACTCCCCGTTAATTCAATTGTAAAAACTAATCATCACTAAATAAAACGCGAAGGCTAACAAACTTATCGCGAACACATCAAGGATTTTTTTCCATCAGTTCCACCTGACGAGCCGCCTCTGTGTCCAGCCCGAGTCGGCACAAATGTTCACCCAAGCAACGAGACATAATGTTCCGCCTCGATTAGCGTCATTCGTACGATTGCACTTCCTTCTCCCTGCCACTGCATAGCTTCACGCTCTTTTCCAAAGCGATGACCGAGGTTTGCGGCGTGTGAAATGATCTCCCTGGTCTTACAAATCAGCGGCTCTACCTACTGAGCTACGCCAGCCGCTAGTGTCTCTATTGTCGTGAAAGCGGCCATTAGAAAGGCTGACCGGATGGGCTATGCTATCCTCCCTGACATGACCGTCACCGCCCAACACATCAACCCCATCGGCAAGACCGATACCGTCGATACCTGGCGCAAAAGCATGCGGATCTCCGTGCCGTCCCGTGACGGCCACATCGTCGGCCTGATCATCGTCCACATGTACGAGACTACCGCGGTCAATGGCCTGCCCCTGGATCTGCTCATCGAGGCCAGGAAGACCCATACCGATCCTGTGAAACAATTAGGCGTTGTCTTCGGGGCCACGCCGCCAGACTGGCCGGCATACGACATACCGATACTGTGGCAGCGTGAAGGGGTAGGGCGATGGCGGTGGTAGGGCGGCTAGTTGGGCTGCTGAGCTAGGCTGGTGAACGCAGACCAATGAGTATAAAAAATGACTAATTCTACGCCTAATTATTACGACAACTGGCGAACAGAGCAATACGTTTGCCAGGCGTGTAAGTGGCGTGGCATAGGAGAGGCACTATCCCAAGGCGAGCTTTCACCCACCTACTTCGAGCTTCTTTGTCCGGTGTGCGAAGAGTTTGTAACACTCATAACGCTTCCCACCGTGGAGGAATCCCGCGCTAACTGGGACACGCTATCGGAGGATGAGCGCAAACATATTGAGGCCATTGAGCGTTTTCGAGCCGATTTCGCCGCTCATAAGCTGACTGAGGAATCTCAACTTCCTGACATAGAAGCTCCCTCATTTCTCCTGCACTGGGACTTCTTTTATGCAGAGCCCCACAGCGAGACACTCATCAAGCATGGCGACACCATAATCTTTCGCGAGCCTGCCTTTTACGAGGGATACGAGCGATTCATTCAGGTTGCGGAGATTCTTCGTGCTCGTTATGGCTCCGCTCTCCGCGACTTAATACCGACGGAAGACAGCAACACATACCTTTATGGTGACAGCCACTCATCATCAAACACTGTTGACGAAGCCGTAAAGAGAATCTTCTCCAATGTGACAGAAACTTGATTGCGCTCAGATATCAAGCTACGCAGGACACACTACAGGTTTTGGCGAGCGTCTGTACGCGCTTTCTCCAGATGACGAGACTTAAATAATTATGGCTACAGGGGATGGAGGGCCATCATATAAACTGCGTTTCCCTTCGACTGGCCCAGGGTTATCCAAGTACCTCTTGTTTACTGGAGATGGGTCTTTGCTTATCGAGACGGAGGACTACAGCCGTCCCTATGATGAATGTTATACGTGGCTTAAGCCTGAGGATACGATCACTTTTCTCGACGCTATAGGGGAAAAGGGAAGGCGGCCAGAATTCGACGATGGCGAGCCAACCCATCAGACGAAAGCTATGCTGCGAAGGATCATGAAGCAATTCAGTAGCATCAATGATCTGAGTAGGTGTTGGAAGCATCTTGGTATACGCAGCAAGTCATTTCACGGTCGAGACTCAGATTGAAAAGTATATGTTTCATGTTTTTTGCGCTCCTCGCAATCCCCTTGACCTGCTTCGCTGACTTTACTGGCCACATAGAAATCAGAAACGAAGAGGGTTCTGGCAAGTAAACTGCTGGGGATTAAACGGAAAACAGTCGTCTCTGAAGTAAGGTATGCATCGCTTGATTACGCATCCCTAACACGTAGTCGGCGCTTTCAACTGAGTCATGGGTCAAAATGAATTCATCAAGTTCTTCTAGGTCTTTTACCGCGCTGTCTGCTCCATTTCGGTATATACCCGCAGACCAGCCTATGAGTCAGTGCCCATAGTCGGATGGTCTGTAGTGAACCTTGGCGGCAAGCTGATGGAACGTAACGGGGGTAGGGCAGGGTGACTTCGACCGAGCATATGCCGAGCCTGGCGCTACAGTTCTTTGGTTAGGCTGATGGCTCCCCTGATCTGGCCCAGCTTATAACCCGTGGCTTGGTCATCCGGGTAGTATTGCATGATAGTGTCCCGTACCGGCTCAGATAGATTTTCACCGTGGCAAATCAGGCATAGTGGCTCTACGCCCTGGGCCTGCATATATCGATACTGCCTTCCAACGGTTTCGCTGTAATTGAGATTTGCCGCAGTTTCTCCCGCTGTCTGGCGTTGGTCGAGCTGTTCCAGGATCGCTCGCTCCCAGTCATTAGGGGAAGCTCTGCTGGCATTGCGCGATTTCAGGCTGACTCGCCTCACTATCCAGCCCGACTTGGCGCTCAGGGAGTCAGCGATTTTTGGAGCGGCGCTCGCGCAGACTTCAATGGCCAGGGCCGGCCCCCCTTCGGTCATCGCCTTTTTCAACTGGGGTTTGAGCTGGCCCACGAACTGCTGCGTGAGTCCCTGAGCTTCGAGTTGCAAGCTCTCACTGGCCGTTGTGTTGTCTGCAAAAGCTATGATGAATATAGTAAGAATCACCTTTCTCATGCCCGAGTCATCTCCTTTGTTATCCATGGAGTTATGGTAGTCCGTCTAGGGGAACGACACCATGATGTATCGCAAGAGTACTGACTAAATTTGCACTCGCCTACTGAGAAGCTTATCGTATCAACCACTGTTAAAGCGATTCACGGATGACGATGCGAAATAGATCAATAGTTGTAGCCCTTTTAATAGGTTTGTCAGGCTGTCAGGATTCCTCCAATGATCACTCTCCCCAGGTTGCGCCGCCTCAACCTCCCGAACCGGAGACCCGATATTCGGCGGAAATCCGGCGCACTGAATACGGCATTCCACATATCAAGGCTGAGAACTGGGGAAGCCTAGGTTACGGTCAGGGTTACGCTTTTGCACAAGACAGTTATTGTATCGCCATGCGTGAAGTGGTATTTGCCACCGGTCGTTCCGCCGAATTAATGGGGGAAGCCAAAGGCGACGTCAGCGGTGACTTGCTGTGGCGTTACTTGCTGGGCACACGCGAGGATTACCAGCGGGAAGTCCTTGATGATACTGAAAGTAAAAGCTATCAGCTTTTTGCCGGCTACGCGGCGGGCATGAACCGCTATCTTCGAGAGGTCGGTAAGGATAATCTTCCTCAGGGCGACGAAGGCTGTGAAGATGGCAGCTGGGCTTTTGAGGTCGAAGCGGTTGACCTGGCCATGGTCTACAGTCGCTTTAGTCTTTCGCTAAGTTCCGGCAATCCGTTACTTAACACGGGTATTTCGAATGCACAGCCTTCCGACGGAGCAATAGACTCGCCAGCGCTTACCCCCTCAGCCCTGGAGCATGCAGGTCAGAGCTTGCAGCACATGAGCAACACTATGGCCGGTGGAGGGAAGGGGAGTAATGCCATCGCACTGGGTAGGGATCGCACTCAGAGCGGAGCGGGTATGTTGCTGGGGAACACTCATCAGAGCTGGCGCGGCTTCGAACGCTGGCACCAGGTGCATCTTACTATACCGGGCGTATACGATGTAGCCGGGGCTTCGCCACAGGGGAGCCCGGGCGTTGGCCTTGGTTTTAATCGGGACCTGGCCTGGACTTTTACGACGTCGTTTACCAATCGTTTCACGCTGTACGAGTTGGCGTTAAACCCGGATAACCCGCTGGAATACCGCTACGATGGAGGCTGGCGAGAAATCGAGTCTGATGAGGTCTCCATACAGGTGCTGAATGCGCAGGGGAATTTGGAGTCGCGTACGCACACCTTCTATCGTTCTCATTACGGACCCATTTTGACACTAGGCCACATCGACCCGCTCCTGGCGGGTTGGCCAATGTTCAATGGCACTGTTATCAGCCTACGTGATGCCAACCTGCCGCTTAATGTGCGGTTGGCCGATCAAGTGATATCAATGGGCCAGGCATCGGACATAGAAGAGTTTACCCGCGCACTGGTGCCAATTGGCAATCCGCTGTGGCATACCCTGGCAGCAGATCGAGGTGGGGCAGTTTTTTACGGGGAGGTGGCGGCTATTCCCCATGTCACTCAAGCTCAACTCGACTCATGTATTGGTGGTATTGTGGGACCGTTTCTCAGGGACTCTACTAACGGCGCGTTTCTGAGCCTCAATGGCTCGGATCCTGCTTGTGCCTGGGGCTCCGATCCGGATTCACCATCGGGAACTAACCTGTATGGCTATGAGGCCAGACCGAAGCTGCTTAGCACTGACTATGTTGCTAACAGTAACAACAGCTACTGGCTTAGCAACCCCGCTACCCCTCTTACAGGCTTCCCTACGGTATTCGGCTGGCAGGGCTATGAGAACCAGCAGCAGTTTATGCGCACCCGGCTAGGTCATATTATGATAGAGGAGCGTCGAACGGCCACAGATGGCCTTAGCGATAGCCCCGGCTTTACCCTGGATACGCTAAAAGGTCTCATGTACTCAAGCAGGGTCCTCGGCGCTGAAATTGCGCTGGACGATGTGTTGGCTATCTGTGATGCAGTTGGGGAACCCTCCGATGGCGCACAGTCGCGGGCACTGCTAAGCTGCGCCGTGCTGGCGGATTGGGATCGCAGGGTTGATCTGGAGAGTCGGGGGGCGCAGGTATTTACAGAATTCTGGAAAATCATCCGCGATGAACTGGCTGGACAGTTTACCAGCGTTGTCGACAGTGATGAGTTTTGGAAGATTGATTTCGATCCCTCGAATCCGATCAATACACCCAGTGGTATTGCTACTGAGCTGCCACAGAATCACGAGCGTGTCATTAATGCACTGAACGAGGCGGTTTTGGCCCTCGACGCGGCCAATGTAAGCCTGGACGCCCCATGGGGACAGCTGCAGTCCCTGCAGCGCAATGCAGAGCAGGTGCCGCTGCATGGTGGTCGTGACGAAATGGGTTCTTACAGTGTTATCACCGCCAATCTGGAAGAGGGCGGCTATGTTAATCCACGTCACGGCAATAGCTTTATCAACGCTGTGACCTGGGACGAGAGTGATTGCCCCATAGCTGATGTTGTGTCAGTTTATTCCCAGTCCAGTAAACCCGAATCGGATTACTATTCCGACCAGAGCAGACTGTATTCGAATAAGGAATGGATACGTTTTCCTTTTTGTGATGAGGACATACAGGCTCAGCAAACCGGTGAGATGCTTGTTATTGAGGAATAACGGGTGTACTGCCAAATAAACTTACTGAAATTGCTTAGTTCACCTAAAAGGGCTGCTCCAAAACAGGAGGCCTATTCTTTTGAAAATGGCAAGACTCGCTAGCGGTCAGATATTTCCAGCTGCGGCAGTGCCAGATGCACGCGCTCGTCATTGGCAAACGCACTGGCCAATGCGACCCAAATTGCGTCCCTTGTACTGAACCAGTTTGCGTTCTCCACCCAACAGTGGCCCACTATGCTGGCCTTTTCCCCGGTGACACCTGTGACGAACACTGTCGGTTCAGGGTCAGCCAGAACGTCTTCATAAGAGTTCATGGTGTCCAGCAGGACAGCGCGTGCTTGCTCGATATCGTTGCGGGCGTATATGTCCACATCCAGTTGAATGCGTCGGGTGGGAGTCGAGCTGAAGTTTCGGATTGCTGAGGTCATGGCCACCGGTGTTGGAATAAACACTTTCTGGCCGTCAAACGTTCGAAGCACAATCTGGTATGCAGTCATGGTTTCTACAATGCCCATATCATTTCGAATTTGCACCATGTCGCCGGTGACGAAAGGCAGTCGAGGGAGGAAGGGTAGCAGGAAGAACACGACAACGGCGCCGACGATTACAATGAGGATGGCTATGCCTCCGAGACCCTCCACGGGTAGGTCGATTTCTTGCGCAGCAACCAGAACTGTAATCACCAGAATCAATACATAAAGCGCGCCAAAAAATACGGCCATAGCCCGCGCATAGGTGCCGCCGGGCTTGATGAGAGAGTGCATCAACTTGTAGAGTAAGAATACTGCCAGCATTCCGCCAATCATCACCAATAAAACTGAGGTTATCAAGCCACCATAGTTGGCCAGTTGGCCCAGAATTGGTTCCAGTTCTTCACGCATGATGTTCTACCAGGTTACTGATTACGCTAGAAGCTTAGCACGATTTTTCGGTTCCAGCGCGGGCCCAGCTACAACCGCTCTTCTTGTAGGACAGACATTTCCTGCAGCTTCCACTGATCACCATCCACAACGATGATCAGTTCGGCCAGGTAGCGATTGCTGCGCTTGTGGATGTGCCCCCAGTGGCCCACGGAGCCGTTCACGGTCCAGTCTGCGTTCACACTAAAGCTACCCTGCGTTGAGTCGGGTTGAATTTCCACAGACTCCAGTACCACATTTTTTACTTTGGCCGCAGCGCCGCCTTGATTGGCCAGCACCAGACTGCGCTTGGTTTCCAAGAAGATGTCGGTTAGCAACTCGCCGGATACAGAAGTGGCAAGCACATCGTAAATATCGCCTTCTTCCCGGTAATCGAAGCTGCGGTAAATGTTGTGTAACAGAGCCCCCACGATCGCTTCCGCACTCGCCTGTTCGGGATTATTGGATTTCCCCAGTTGTGCCGTCGCTACACTTGCTGCCAGAAATATAGAGCTTAGGCTAGCCGCTAGCAGCCGTGATTGTTTGTGCTTGAATGAATAGGCTAACCAGGCAAGCGTCAACAAGGTCAGTAGCACACAGATAGGAAAGCTTTTGGCAAGCAGGACCTGTGACGGACTAGCGGGCTCCTTAACGGCGTGTAATGTGGGAATGAATGGATATTTTAAAAAATTTATCCATTCTAGCCGGGGCCAGTCAGGTTCCAATATCGAGATGAATGGCCCCTCTTGGTCGACGGCAGACGTCGGCACCGACTGAATTCGCTCATCCCAAAGATCCCAAGTCATCACTACTTTTTTAGGTAAAGTAGACTGTGGGTAAACAAAAATAGTGCCAAGAATTGCTGCGTCAATATCCAGCGGTTCGGGTGAATCTATCACCCTTGAACTGGACATCGTGCGTTCGAGAAAGTTAATGCTTTCAAAAACACCTTCGACGGGAATATCATCGATGAACACAGGATGGTGCTGTGCCAGAAACGCGCTAACCTTTTCTTTGATCCGCGCCTGCATAGCGACAGTAATAACCCTTTTTCCTTCAAGTCCAAGATCAACCCAGCGTTGCAGGTCTTTTGGCCTAACGATAATCTCTTTACGCACCTCAAAAGGCTCAATATAAATAAAACCACTCATTGGAGCGAAATTCTGACGTTGCAGCTTCCGCCCTTCAAATGCGCTATACCAAGGGTCATTCCAGTCCAGCTTCAAGCTATAGCCGGATAACAGGTAGCGAAAATCGTTGATTGCCACGCCTTTGTGGTAGGCGATAAAGCCAATACTCTGATATGCAGGTGCAATAAAGCTGAGGCGTTCCGGCAACGTATCGCCATTAAAAGCGAACTTTAGCACGGCGCGGATTACCTCAGGGGCCTCGTCCTGAATGGGAAGTGGAGTGCCGTTAAAGGGATCACGAAGTATGCGTTTGCTGGGACCAATTTCAATCAACTTACCGACTAAGGGCTGCCTGTTTTCATCAATTAGCATCATTTGTCGCTTAAAAAACTCTATGCGTCGCTCTTCAGCAGGCCGTTCTCCAAAGCCAAGAGCGCTGTATATGCTGCCCGGTAGTAGGTTTTTAAACGTTTCCGATCCTTTAACACCAATCTCGAGCTTAACCTCTACGCCATCTTTAGTGATAAAAAATTCGGCGACAGAGGGTGCCCGCATGGATTGATTAACCATTAAGGCATCAGCATGAAGTAAAGATGTAGGGGTAAGTAACAAAAGAAATAGAGTGTTAATTAGTCGTTTCACAAAAAGCCTTTTTTATTGATTCTAAAGGAAGGCGCCACCCCTAAAAGCCATGTCTGTTTTAGCAATAGATGCCAATTGCCAACAGGTATCAATTATACGTTAACAAAAGTAAACCCGGCTCAAGGCCGGGTTTACAGTAGGCAAATTTTGAATCAAATATTGATCACGAAATATAAGCTGAAGCGTCTTAAGGTTGCTTGAAGTTAGTGCCTTCAGCTTTGTTCATTTCATCCCACAGTGGACCCACTATTTCCGGGAAGCGCTCGATGCCTCCATCGATGAACGGTGAGAAGGCTGACTCCGTAGGTGGTTCTGGCGTGATTTTGGGAATAAGCGCTTCCTGCGCATAAACATCCTCATCTATTGCCGACTCCCGTACTCGCATAGACTCCTTGGTGATATTAAAGACCGTATAATCCTGAGGGAAGACTAGCGGGCCATCATAAATTTTTCGTGTAGCTTCAATCATAGTAGGCAGGATATCGAAGTCATTTTGGAAGTGGTAACCGACAGCCATACGAGGCTTGGTTAGCGACATCAACTTACCAAACTGTGGAGCTGAGGTGTGAGCTACTGTACCCACGATAAGTGCTTCCAGAGGGGTGAAGTTCATAATCTCTTTAAACAGCAGTGGTGGTGGGAAGACCTCGTGGATAGAGATATCCGAGTTCTTGGTGTGTTCAATCCACCAACGGTTAGGCGCTGTGTCGCTAGAATAGCTGAATTTAAGGCCATTCCATTCGAGAATGTAACTAACCGCACCATCAATAGCGTGAATGGCGGGAATCGAACGTACAGTGACACCATTTTCGTTGTAGATAATCTTGTTCACAGCTTTGTAGTCAAACTCATTGATTTCAAGTTCCATGCCTCGAGCATCAATTACGCTAGAGCGCGTTGCCATATCCCATGTGTACATTTTCTGCATATGTTCCATAGCATAAGCCGTACCTTGTTCTTTGGTTGCACCACTAGGGCCCCAAATACGTAATGGTACCAATCGGTTCATGACCGTCCCGCCAAGCCAAAAGCTAGCTAAATCGCCATAGTGATCAACGTGTAGGTGGCCGATAAATACTTTATTCAAGTAATCGTAAGGGATTTTCTGAGCCGCTATGCGCTCGTGGGAGCCGGCACCTATATCAAATAAGAACTTGTCGCCGTTGCCTAGTTCGACCATCCAGCAGGCAGCTGCCTGTTTAGGGCGCGGAGTAACTAAGCCTGTACCACATGCCACGACGCGCATCTCATCGGGGGCGATATCTTCAGTGCCTGGATAGTAGATGTCTCTGTCTTTCGGGGCAAGGCCAAGTGTGGAGGCTGGCGGGCTCGCAGCTTGCGCCATGGCGATAAAACCACTGATGCCAAATGACATTATCGCGGCGGTTAGCGCAGTGCCGACAACCGAGGCCAATAGGGGGCGGGACTTGGACATTTGGAAAATACCTCTCTTTACTTTAGATTCAATAGATGTGTGTTTCTGGGCATTTACTGCACCCTAAAATGGGACTTAATGATTCGGTGAACCACTGCAGCGATTGACCGCTCTTCCTTTTGGCTGACTGCTTCCAGCAGTTCTCTCTCCTGATCCGTGACAAAAGTAACAATGCGATTGGGCCGGAACAGGTTGAAAGCTGATTTAGGCCTGCCTCGCCTTGGAGTTTGGGCAGAATCTTGAACACTCACGATGGTCTTTTAGCCATGCTTTATTAGGGGTCAATAACGAAATTATTAGTGCAGATTAAGCCAAAACTAGTATTTGCGGTCACTTTAACCCAATTTTATCGCAAACGGCCAATGCACCACATCAAAAAATCGCATATTTTTGTGTATCAAGTGCAGAAAGGGTTTTGCCAAGTTGGAGCGCCGATATTGGTAGAATCGGTGTATGAATACATACAAGCGTCATCGATTTCCTCCCCATATCATTTCCTACGCTGCTAGACCGGCGCGGAATCGCGCAAATCTTTCACGTACAGAGCGATTGTTGGACCCGCGTCGTGATTCGAGCAGGCGTTAAACCCCATCTTTTTGACCATCTTAAGCATTGGTACATTTTCTTTCAGGATGAGGCCCTCGAGACGCTGGAGTCGACCCATAGTGGCAGCGGTGATCAATAGGCGCATTAACCTGCCGGCAATGCCGTGCCCCTGGCAATCATCGGCTACAACCACGGCGAACTCAGCGATACCTTCAGTACCGGTCGGTGCCCAGCGCGCAACCCCTATCTGCCGCTCCTCTTCGCCATCAGAAATGATCGCAACCACTGCAAAGCTGATGGGGAAACGTGGTGTTGTGAATTCTTTCAACACATGCTCGGGCAGTTTCTTAACGCCTGAAAAAAAACGCATATATCTCGACTTGTCCGAAAGAGCTTTTATAAATGCCTGCTGGAGTTCGGCATCCTGAGGGTGTGTCATACGGAAAGTGACCCGTTTACCATCCGCCATTTCCATAATGGATGGTTCCGTGTGAGGAAGTTCATTCGCTCCGGGTATCAGTTCCGCCAGCGCGTGGAACAGGTAAGCCCCGGCCAGTGACCTCTCGATAAAATCAGTTGCGCCCGCGTCCCTGGCCTGCTTTCCTATGTCCACAGCGACACGGTCGCCCACCACAATAATAGGCAGCTGTTGATGCTCCCTGCGTATTTGGCGTAGCAGGGACATGCCGTCGGCACCTGGTAGTTCAAGATCGAGCAGCAGGCAGCTGTTCTGCGTCGACTGAGATTGAGCTTTCACTAGAAAGCTTTCCGCATCGGCAAAGTGTATGACCCGGATGTCGTACATGCCAAGTAGGGCAACCAGTGACCGGCTCATATCCTTATCCGGGTCGACCACATAAACGATACTTTGACTCTTCATGTTGTTAGTCTCTCTTGGGGCACATACATTGGGAATTTCGTCTCCGTCATTCGCATGGCTGGTGGCGACTATCAATAGGTGGTCTGCTTCAGTTAACGCCGATACCCCTCAAAGTCAACTGACCTGACGTACTGTACCTGAACTTATGGCAGTATAGTCAGTTTGGAATACCGGAAGCCAGATTATGGCAATTGCATATATTTCTCACCCCGCTTGCGAACTGCACGACATGGGGCGCCACCCGGAGCAACCGGCACGACTGACAGCCATCAACGACAGGCTGATCGCCAGCGGCCTGGATATGGCCCTGATGCGTTACGATGCCCCGTTAGTGGATCGTGGCTTGCTCAATATAGCTCACGACCCGCTGTTTGTAGATCAGATCCATAACATCGCTCCGGAACACGGCACCATTTGGGTAGATGGCGACACAGCCATGAACCCGCACTCTCTGGAAGCTGCACTGCGTTCCGCAGGAGCCGTGCAAATGGCCGTCGATCTGGTCATGGCAGGTAAGGCCATGCGCACCTTTTGTGGCGTTAGACCACCTGGGCATCACGCCGAGAAGCGCAAGGCCATGGGTTTCTGCTTTTTCAACAACATTGCCGTGGGCGCCTACCATGCTCTGGTCAATCATGATCTCAAGCGAGTTGCAATTGTCGATTTTGATGTACACCACGGCAACGGTACTGAAGACATAGTCGCCGGAGACCAGAGAATCCTGTTTTGTTCTACTTTCCAGCACCCTTTCTACCCCAACTCAGGTGTCGGGGACACTGCAGAAAATGTTGTGAACGTGCCTCTATCCGCCGGCGCTGGCGGCGCTGAGTTCAAAGCTGTAGTGGAAGAACATTGGCTGCCGGCACTGGCTGAATTCGCCCCGGAGATAATCTTTGTATCGGCGGGTTTTGATGCCCACCAGGCCGATGATATGGCGGGCCTGAATTTCGTCGACGAGGATTACCACTGGGTTACTCGGCGGCTGTGCGAGCAAGCAAATGCCAGTGCGCACGGGCGAATGGTCTCCTCTCTGGAGGGCGGCTACGAGTTGCACGCCCTGGCCCGCTCGGTAGAAGCCCACTTAAAGGCCATGGCTGACCCATAAAAGAACATCTCCCATGTATTTGGCTTGATAGCCCCCAGAGCGATAATTAGAAACAGCACCGTCCTCTCAACTTACCGCAACCCCTAGAATCGGACTGCCTTTTCAGTAGGTTTTCTCAATTCCCAATGCCTGCAGCGAGCTAGCCACTTCCTGTAGGCGAGGCTGCATGTCCTCGGCGATATGGGCCTGGGTGGGGATATAGAACAAGCCTAGATCCATGCCTTTAAGCGCAATGTCCGCACATTGCTCTGGCAGGATTAGTTCAAACTCAGGGGGCGCCATGGCTGGGTCAGGCAACTGGGTCGCGATCAGTGGTGTGTAGACCGCGCCAGGCATCAACACATGTAGGTCCAGGGGGCCTCTTTCTTGCTCGATACGAAACCATTCCATTGCAATGAGTAGCGCATGTTTGGTTGCGCCATACATAGCCAGGTAGCCCGCGCGCACAGCGCTGGGCACACTCAGTGAGTGTTCTGACCCGGTGACCATCAGGCGGCCGCGTTCACCGGATTGCTCCAGGAGCCGACTGTAGGCTTTACCCAATTTGAGGCTCGCGAAAAAATTGATCTCGAAGAGCATGGCCATGCGCGCTTCATCAAAATCTGTCTCGGTAAGCTTGCCGCCAGAGCCAATACCCGCATTGGAGCAGACCAGGTCCAGGCGTCCCCAGACGCCATACGCATCTTTGATCAACTCAGCCGCTGCTTCAGGATCCGCCAGGTTACAGCTCATGGCTCTGGCATTGTCGCCGATGGCAGCGGCAACGGATTCAGCCCCGGTGGTGTTAACGTCGGCGCACAACACGCGTGCACCTCTGGCTGCCAAGGCGCTGGCGATGGCGGCGCCTATGCCGGATCCGGCGCCCGTGACCAGCGCAACAGTGTTGGAGTAATCGATCATAGTGTTCTCAAGTAATGAGTGACTGCGCGACAGTATACGTTTTCGGTGGCGCTGCGTCTTCCTGCGACCCCGGTGACATCATGTAAATCTATTCCGTGGGGCTCTTCGAGCAGTCTGTCACCTTGGCGACAGGTGTGGCTGATTCTGGCCTGCTATGGTGTTCGGCTGAATACCGTTATATGAGGTATCTTCCGTGGTAGCTGGCCACAGAAGAGGCGTTGCGCTACTTCTATCGTATCGGCCTGCTAAGCGAAGGAAGGTGTATTGTGTTTAAGCTCGATCCCGATAGTCGTTACATGATGCCCGCCCATTTCGGGCCGCGGCCACTGCGTGAAAATCTCAGCTTCCGTTATCACAACATCACCTCGATGGCAGTGCCGTTCATTACCGACCGCGACAAACTCGCGGCCTACCTGCCAGAGCCTTTTGAGGTCGCCGAACATGCTGTGGTGACCGTGACCTACGCGTGCAACGGAAATGTGGATTTTCTCGCGGGCCATGGTTACAACATGGTGTCGGTAAATGCAGCGGTGGTATTCAACGGAGAGAACGAAAGACTGGAAGGTAATTACAGCCTGGTCGTGTGGGAGAATCTGACCGATCCCATTCTTGTCGGCCGGGAGCAGCAGGGCATTCCAAAAATATACGCAGATATACAGGATCACAGTATTGTTGATGGCACCTGGTCTACCACGGCCAGTCATTTCGGGCACAAGATTCTGGATCTGCAGATTGCTGACCTGCGCGAACCCACGGCAGAAGAGCTGCAGGTTTATGGCAAGGCGCCCGAAGGTAAGGACAACCCCATGGGCTGGCGCTATCTTGCCGCTTATGGGGGCGTTGGGCAGCGTGTGAGTGAATACACCACGTTCCCCTCGCAAACCGAATTCTCCGAGATACGCCTGGGGCAGGGTCGGGTTGACTGGAGCCACCTGAGTTGGGAGCAAAACCCGACGCAGTACCACATCGTCAACGCATTGGCTGATTTGCCTGTTTTGATGGAGTTGCCCGCCATGGTAGCCAAAGGCAGCGCCGACTTGCGCCTGCCTGGCAGGCCGCTACGGGTCATTGGGTAGCGGTGTCGACTGCATGATAGCACTACGCAGGCATCGCGAATGATTGCACAGATACAGCGTGTTTGCTTTGTCGGCGCCGGTAACATGGGTTGCTTTAACGCCACCAAGGCGGCGATCTCTGGTTACAGCGTGACCTTGTATGACGTCAATGAGGAGAGCCTGCTGCAGGCGTTGCCGCGTTGCGAGGGGTTCGCCGCATTCCTTGCCGGGAGTGGTTACTGCGAGGCTAAAGATATTCCCGCGGCACTGGCGCGTATTGCGTTGGTGGCTGACCTAAAGCAGGCTACCGCGGATGTCGATCTGGTCAGTGAATCGGTGTTCGAGCGCCTGGATATTAAACGCGAGGTGCACAAGCTGCTGGACAAGACCTGCCCAGCGAAAGCAATTGTAACCACCAACTCCTCCTACCTGCAGCTATCCGAAATAGAAGATGTGGTGCTCCGCGGCGAACGTTTTGCCGCCATGCATTCCTATATGGGCTCGGGGCTGGTGGATATTGTTGGCGGTGCACGCGCCATTGCGCAGACCGTCGCAACACTGGAGCGCTACGTGCTCAGCATTAATGCCGTGCCACTGGTGCTGAAAAAAGAGCACCGTGGTTATGTGCTCAACGCGATACTGGGGCCGGTAATGGCCACGGCAATCTACCTGGTGGCGCATGGCATTGGCAGCGTGGAAGATGTGGATCGTGCCTGGATGACTAATCGGGCTGCGACCATGGGACCCCTGGGAACCCTGGATGTTATTGGGCTGAACCTGATCTTCGACAGTTGGTTGCATCGCGAAGATGAGGGGCCTATCCCGGGTTTGAGACCCAGAGTATTGACGCTGCTGCAGCCGATGGTTGAGCGCAATGCCTTGGGGCTATCTACTGGCAGTGGTTTTTATCGCTACCCCGACCCTGCTTACCAGCAAGCGGGCTTTATGGATGCCGGCACGAACCTGGCGCTTTTATACCAGCCACTTTTGATGGCGCTGGTCGCCAGCGCGGTACTGGTGGCTGTTGCGGACGTGGCCGATCCGGTAGATATCGACAAGGCCTGGAAGGTTGGCATGTCGCTGGATAAGGGCCCCTTCGAAATTCTACAAGGCATTGGGTCCATCGAATTTCTCCAGCAGTTCGAGCAACACGTCGCGGCCGGCCGCTTTAATCCAGATAATGCACAGATCGTTTTGCAGTATTTCGACAACATTGAGCAGGGTGATCCGCGGTGAATCTCGGTATAAAGTTATGTTACGGCGTTGGTCAGTTATCTGATGGTGTGAAGCAATCTGCCTTCAGCACCTTCCTGTTTTTTTACTATAACCAGGTACTGGGTCTTCCAGGTAGCCTTGCGGGGATAGCGGCGCTGCTGGCGTTGGTGGTCGATGCCATTACCGACCCCATGGTGGGGCAGATGTCCGACCGTTTAGAATCCCGCTGGGGGCGCAGACACCCTTTCATGCTTGCCGGCGCTATCCCGTTTGGCCTGGCGATTGTTGGATTGTTCAGTCCGCCGGATGGCCTGAGCCAGATGCAGTTGTTTGCCTGGATGCTCGGTGGCGCAATTACCGTGCGGTTGATGCTGACCCTGTTTTTCGTGCCCCATCTGTCCCTGGGTGCAGAGCTGGCCACGGATTATCACGGGCGTACCTCGTTGATCGGCTACCGGGTATTCTTTACTTACGCCGGTATCCTGGTGGTCAGTGTGATTGGCTTCGCCGTGTTTTTCCCGCCAACCGAAGCGTTCAGTAACGGCATGCTGAACAAGGCGAGCTACCCCAGCTTTGGTGTTTTTTGTGGACTGATGGGTTCTATTGCGATGCTGATTTGTGTATTCGGCACCCGCAGTGCTATTCCGCAGTTACGCAAACCGACTCCTCACGATGGCGAGGGCAACGTGCTGTTGGCTTTTGTCGACGTGTTCAGAACGCTGAAACTGCCTTCATTTCGAATACTGTTTATCTCGGTGCTCATCTTTAACACCTTGGCAGGGGTTTCGCAGACGCTGCTGATCTATGTTGCCACCTATGTTTTCGACTTTCAGCCGCAGCACCTGGCGGGGCTGGCCAGTTCGGTGGTGGTGGGTATCATCTTCGCCTCAATCGTGGCGCAAAAGCTATCCCGGCGGCTCGACAAAAAGAAAGCGCTGGCGATCTGTGTGATCACCGGTGGTGCCTTTGCCTTCTCACCCCAGGTACTCTACTTCTCGGGTATACTGGAAAGCATGAGCATAACGTCCAGGTTCGGGTTTATCTTTACCGTGAATGGCATCTCGCAGATCTTTTTTATCGCCTATATCATCCTCCTGGATTCCATGCTTTCCGACGTCATCGACGAGCACGAATTGCATTCCAAGCGGCGTGAGGAAGGCCTGTTCTTTGCCGCGCGTTCCTTTGCCACCAAGGCCAGTTACGGGCTGGGCAGCTTCTTCGCCGGTATTGGCCTGGACATTATTCGCTTTCCCCAGGCCGCCTCGCCAGAGACGGTGCCGGTGGATGCAGTGTTGAAACTGGCATTTATGTCTGGTCCGCTCATGTTTTTGTTGTTCGCGGCGACAGTCATTGTGTCCATGCGCTACCCGTTGACGGCGGCGCGACATCGTGAAATTATGCAGACTATAAAAGCGCGACCTATCGCAGTGGCGGGGGCGACTGAGGCAAATCTGACATGAAGATAATGCCATTTTCTGAGAACTGCGGCGCAGTGGTATCAGATATTCAATTAGCAGAACTGAACGACGCTGAGCTAAAGGATCTTCGCGGCCTGTTGGCAGAGCACGGCTTACTGTTTTTTAGAGCGCAAAACCTACCCCCAAAAGAGCATGAGCGTTTTGCAAGCCGATTTGGTGAAATAGTGCTGAACAAGTTTTTTAGGCCGGTTGAAAACTTTCCCAACATTGCCACGGTCAGTAAAGAGAAAAACCATAAAACAAATATTGGGGGAGCCTGGCATACCGATCATTCTTATGATGAAGAGCCGGCGCTGGGATCCATCCTGGTGGCGCGTCAGTTACCAAGCCGAGGCGGCAACACCCAATTCGCAAATATGTATGGAGCCTACGAAGACTTATCAGATGGTTTGAAGCAGACTTTAGAATCGCTGCGTGCGGTACATTCCAATGTGCATATATACGGTAAAGACGGCTTGTTTTCCAAGTCCGATATTGCCGAAACCCTGGGTGGTAAAGACAGGGTAGGCAAGGCGCTACACCCGGTTGTCATTTCTCATCCAATCAGCGGTAAAAAGGCGCTTTACGTAAATCCAGTGCACACCATTCATTTTGAGGGTTGGACGATAGAGGAAAGCTGCCCACTGCTGGATTATCTTTATAAACATTCTGCGCAGCCCAAGTACACCTGTAGCTTTAACTGGGAACCAGGCTCGGTGGCCTTCTGGGACAATAGGAGCACCTGGCATTTGGCTAATAATGACTACCAGGGCGAGGCAAGGCTGATGCACCGTATTACACTGGCTGGTGCGCCGCTGGTGGGTGTCCCTGGCGAAATCCTAATTCAAGCGGCCATTGGTAGTTGAAATAAACCGCGGCAATGCTTCTGCCATCGATGGTAAGTGATATCGACGATCTTTTTGTTGTCTGATTCCATGGGTGTCGTTCCATTTCGACCTGAATGACATCGGATCTCGTTGTAATAGCACTGATATTCACGCAGCTTGTTTTCCAAGTCTTTCACAGTCCAAAAGAGCGTGTGATCCAGTAGTTCTCGCCGAACGCTACCAATGAGCCGCTCTACAAATGGATGTGACATTGGCACATGTGGTAGCGATTTTATTTCCTCCACATCCAGTACGCGGAGGTTGGCTTTCCATCGTTGGTATTGAAAGAGTGGATCGTTATCTGAGCTGAGATATTTCGGCTAGTCGTGTCCGGAAGTTGCATGATTGAACATGCGACACAGTGTTGGGCCATTCACGCTACCAGCATGCACACCGAAGCCGATGATCCGTCGGGTGTACTGATCCATCACGACCATTACCCAGTGACTTTTCAGCACGATGGATTCACAGCGAAATAGATCAACGCTCCACAAACTGTCTTTGGCATGACCTATCGTGGTTAGCCAGGAAGGACCTCGGTTGTTGGGGGCAGGACGGTAGTGGGTTGCAAGTACACGTCGGACGGTGTCTTTATCAATCTCCAAGCCAAATGCCAGGTTAATCTGCTGTGCGATTCTGGGGCAACCGAATCTTGGGTTGCGTTGCTTCATTGAGACGATGGCATTGATAACTTCGGCTGACGGTCCCTTGGGTCCAGGCTTACGCCCGCCGCCTGGAGAATACAGCAGCCGATACTTTCGCTTCTTCAGTGCGTTGTGAAATCGCAGTAGCGTCGACGGTTTGATGATAATGGCTGACCTGACTATGCGCCGGGGATTCAAACATAACGACCAAAGGCCGAGCAGGGCACGATCCTTTGTTGAGAGATTCGGTGCTCGTTGCCTGGACCGGCTGTGGATGATCAGTTGCTGTTTTAGAATCAGGTTTTCAGCAATGACCATTCGACTGCCACCTGGCCGCAGTAGTTTAGCGAAGGTGGTGAGCAGTTGAAAAAGTAGGTAAATGACGTCTTTCATGCTGTCCGAGGGTAATCTGTGTCGGCGAAAGCAGCAATGGCTAACCTTCTGATACTATTAGAGAATTATCAATTCGCCAGGGACAGGTAGAAATTGCTGATCAACCCGGCGTACTCGACATACCCGACACCAGTGATGTGCTGGAGGGCTTGGGTGATGTGCGAAAATGAAGGTTTTCAGAGCAGGCTCAGCGATTCTTAACAGCGGGTATTCAGTGGCCCACCAAAGTTAATATGATAACACCTAAAAATAGCTTAACCGCACTTCAGTGTGGCCGACGGCAATTCACCATAGACCTTGCGGTAGTCCGCAGCCAACTGGCCCATATGCCAAAACCCATAAGCACTGGCAAGGTCAAATACCGTTTGGTTTTCCTCGCTAGAGGAACCGAGCAAGTCCTGACGCAGGCGCGCCAATCTCAGGTATTTCACATAGGCCTTCGGAGTTACTCCAAATCGTGCTTTAAAACTCTGTTCCAGCCAGCGTTGGCTGCAGTCGGCGAGAGTACACAGCTCAACCGCAGTAATCTCATCTGAAGGAGAGTCGTTTACGTAATCCAGTACAAGTCTTATTGATCGGTCGGATTTCAGGTGTTGTGTTCCATCGGCTATCACAGAATGGCTGAGGCCACTTAGAAGGGCTATAGCCATCGCTTCCTGGCGGTGCGCAAGGATTGATTCATTTGCTGGTTGTTCCGAAGCTGCCAAGTGCTGCCATTTTTGCAGTTCCCAACGTAGATGACAAAATTGGGCATCTGTGAGCGCATAGACACCAGCAGTGGGCACAAGTGATCGCAAGGGCGTTTGAAATATTGTCTCTGCAATAGCCTCGAAATAATGCGCCCTTATTTGTATGCCGTAGCCATGAAAACCAGAGGGGGAAGCACCGTATGCTTCATGTTCGTGTGGGAAGACAATTATAGCGCCCGAGTTGGCGGCGCTACCATGCACTGTTACACCCGTTGTCTCCGGGTCGGGCAGGCCAAAGCTGTAGTAGCCAGGTTGGGCACGTAAGCGTTGATCGTAGTTGGCATTGAACTGAAAGTGACAGACCCCCAAGTTGGTGGATCTTATGAGGCTGACTGCAGATTTCCCCTTACTCGGACCAAGCTGGGTAAAGTCAATATGCCAGCCAAACTGCAGGGCGGATAACTCCTCTATATGGAAGGATGTCTGCTTGATGGTTTCAATCATTTCTGGTGTCCCTGGTGTCCCTGGTGTAGACGCGCATAGACCTGATAATGATTGAATCAGCGGCGCGTAACTGTCTGAAGAAATTGTCAGGGCTTCGATTTTTTGATGTCACCTGTCGCCAGCCTCAATTATAAAAGCGGACTTATTTGGCACACACTATTCCAATTATATGCCTACTCAATGCGCTTTACCAATTCGGCTGGTAGATGGCCGAGACATTGGAATCGAGCAAGCACCAAACCGGCTACCGCTTTACCGCGAAAATCGAGGCTGACCTGATGGTTGAAACTCAATTCCGCATGCTGATCACGTCCGATTAACAACATAGGTTGAAGTCTGATCATATATAACGCCAACTTAACTGCACGAAATCGCTAAAATCGGCGAATGAATACTTATAAACGCTACCGATTTCCGCCAGATATCATAAGTTACGCGGTCTGGCTTTATTATCGCTTCAATCTAAGTCATCGAGACATTGAAGATTTATTGGCCGAACGTGGCATCACAGTCAGCCGAGAAGCGATACGCCTCTGGTCTATCAAGTTCGGTGCCATTTATACACGCCGTTTAAAGCGAAAGCACAGAGGCTACGGCGACACCTTTTACATTGATGAGGTATTCGTCAAGATCAACGGAAAGCAGCATTATTTGTGGCGCGCTGTTGATCAGGACGGAGAGCTGGTGGATGTGTATCTTCAACCTCGGTAGGCATCTGGTCAGGGCTGAGCATTATCGGAATCTCAGGATCAGTGCGTTTACAGAATGGGGAAGGGCGGTTGCTTGATGGTAGATTCCGAGTTTCCCTGATCTGGCGAGGTTAATTTGCCAATACCCTGGGTTGCAGTAAGTCGAAGAAGGGTAACAGGTTTTTTGAAACCGAAATTCGAGCTTCTTCCGAGCTTGTAAGCCAGATTACGAAATGGCAATGCACAGGTGTAGGATAGGAAGCGAAGAAGTGCTCGCTAGTGGAGGCAAATTGAACTTGTCTTGCCTGCGCCGCTACTACTCATAACAATAATCAAAAGAAAGGACATTCGAGAATGAGCATCACAAGAGCTATCTATCTCCTACTGGCTATCGTTGGACTGGTGATGACCTGGTATTACAACCTGCAATTTATCGCTGATTCTGGCGGCAGCTTTGATGTGGCGGAATTTATAGCAGCCGGTGCGACCAATGCAGCAGCCCAGTCTTTGAGCTGGGATCTGGCTATTGCCTGTATTACAGGACTTACCTGGATTTACTTTGAGTCCAAGCGGATGGGCCTACAGTTTTTCTGGGTGTATATTATCCTGGCATTCGCTGTAGCATTTGCTTTTGCCTTCCCGCTATTTCTATTTGTTCGTCAGGGCAAATTGGAGAAGGCATAATCATAATGTGCTCATGGGTGAAGCGCTTCTCAGGGTACTGTTATAGGGTGACGCGGAGAAGTCTGGGTGAGATATCCAGCGCCTACTTTAAATCGTTCAACGGCAACAGCAGAGGGGAATCATGGGACATTCAGATTATGAAGCGATCCGCAATCTAAAGGCCTGCTACTTTCGCTATCTCGATACCCGGCGATGGCAGGACCTGCGGAGCTTGTTTACGGATGATTTTGTCGGTGATTACGGTACCTCCGATGAGGAGCAATTCAGTAGTCCGGAAGCCTTCATTGAGGATATGCGGAGACACCTGAAGGATGCGACTACCGTACACCACGGCCACATGCCAGAGATCGCGGTACAGAATGCTGATCAGGCTAGTGCCATTTGGGCTATGGAGGATATCGTGCAGACTCCGGAGTACGATTTGCACGGTTATGGTCACTACAGCGATGAGTATCGCCGGATCGATGGCAAGTGGCGCATAAGTCGTACTCGCCTGACCCGGCTCAAGCTGGATATAAAGCCGCGCTAAGCATTTGGTAGGTTGGGTACGGTTATATTGCCAATGATGATGTGATGGAAGGGCTTGGAGTTGTTGGTCTGCGTCGGGTTCGTCGAGTGTGACGGGTTGTTTGTTGTTTTCTCTTGGCTGCCTCGTCTGGTGAGTGCCTGCATTGTGGTTAGCGCTGACTAATCCTTCACTGGTGCTCCTTCTTTGTACATCGTTACCCCTTCAGCAAGGATTTCCCATGCGGCTTTGGAGCCGACGAAAATATGATGACCGATCTCAACTTGCGGGTCTCCGTTCACGCATCCCAAGGTGATCCCGTGGACGTCCCCCTGATATATACCACACAGTGTTGAGCCACAACGGCTACAAAACTGAAGACCAAAACCCTGATTGCTCTCATAAGAAGTCAGTAAATTCTGGCCCGATAGCCACTGAAATGAGCCAGGCGGGACTTCTGCATAAGCTGATGCCTGGGAACTGAAAGCTTTCCGGCAACGTGAACAGTGGCAGGATCGAGCATCTCGAAGTCGTCCGTTTACGCTGTAAGTTACTTCGCCGCAGAAACACTCTCCTGTGATTATCATTGCTGAGATTTCCAATATTGATGTCGCATTCAACGACAGCTTTAAGATCGTGGTTTAAACTCAGTGTAGCAGCACTACCTCTTCGATGTGCCTTTATGGAACCCCCCTAATATTCTTCGGGCAAGATGTTTGTTAGGCCGTGCATCGAAAAGGCCGTACCGCGGGGTAGAAATCACATATACACCCGACAAACCTGACGACTCGACGCCAGTGATGTGGTGGAAGGGGTTGGGGCAAGTGGCCTGCGCGTGAAGAAGTCAAAGACCCAGAAGCGGCAATCGCATAGAGCCCATTCCCAGTTATGGAATAACGGCAGTTGTCTTTACAATACTGCCAACTGAAGCCTGAATCAGGCATTCACATAGGACTTCTTCATCATGGCCAATTGGAAGTATTTCAGCAAATGCCATAAGGCGGCCTATCGCCTGACTTACGGTATTGTTGGTTCACGACTTGATGGTGTTGATATGGCACTGGTTTCAATAAAGGGGAGAAAAACCGGTCAAATTCGTACAACGCCAATAGCGTGCTACCGCTATAAGGGCTCTATCGCTGTGTCAGCTTCAAATAATGGGCTGGATAAACATCCGCTTTGGTATCTTAACCTTAAAGCCAAACCAGAGGCCGCTATTCAATTTAAAACTGATCGCTATCGTGCAATTGCTATAGAAATTACCGGTGAAGAGCGGGATACGCTTTGGCAGACGATAATAAAACTGAATCCCAAGCAAGCAGAGCATCAAAACAACACGCAACGTATTATTCCGCTGATTTGGTTCAAGCGGATATAATGGGAGCTGACCAGTTACTTAGGTGCCAACAAGTAAACGGCCATAAATTGGATAGTCCGGCTGATGAACACCCACAACCGCCACCGATTCCCACCCAAGACCATCAGCAACTCGCCATCCACAGGTACTCCGAACAGACAGCGCTCGGATTACCCAACCCTCCGACTGACAATGGCCAACCATGGCTGCTCAGGGCGTGGTAAACCGACGGGTCGATAGTAATGTTCGAGGACCTCGAAGCCGCTGGCCTTCAGATTAGCCAGGGATTCCTCAAACTCCATAAAATGACCGTAGCGCTGACCAGACCAACCCTCGCTATTGCCGCGTGGGTTCGATGAAAACAAAACCCCCTTCGGGCGCAGTGTACTATGTAGCTCCCTCAGAACCCGCGGCAGCTCCTGACCTGGAATGTGGAATAGCGAGGCATTGGCGAAGACACCATCGAATGCCTCATCGGGCAAATTCAGCGACAGGAACTGCTGATGCAGA
>JBALWA010000068.1:0-24950 GCA_036960305.1 Halioglobus sp.
CATGGAATCGCCGGTGATCACGGACACAGATGCAGGCACGTCCTGCAGGCTCTGCTCACGTTTCTGTGCGGTTACGAACACCTCTTCCAGAACCGCCTGCGCACTGGCGACGTTCGCCACAGGGATGCCGGAGAGTAGAATAGCCAGACTGATAAGATTAGTTTTGCCCATGTTTTTCATGCGGTGATACTCCCTACGTGGATATTTTGTTGTTGTAGTTTTTATGGTGCGGACCCCGTGATTTTAACCCAAACAAGATTGCGCGTAAGCCATTCGAGACAGTCCAATTTTGGGACTATTACCAAAGAGAGGTGCTCATTTTTGGTATTATTTTAGCTCGATTTGTGCGCATGGAGGGCTAATGCCGCTTTAGTTACGGCCGTATCTGGCACCAATCATATTGTAATTCAACACCTTAGGGAACACACCAGATAGACCACCTTACTAGACAGTGAATGTGCTCAAGTGGGTGGCCACTATCTTTGCCCTATACTAGACAGGGTTAATTGACAGCTCTAGGTGATGAACCTATCCTGAAACGCTGCATTCCATCAAAGGCCACGTGACATGGATCCCAAACCCAGTGTCCGGGCAAAGAAGCCCAGCGCACAACAAGGCGGCACAGCCGAACCATCGAGACTCATGCTTGTAGATAAACACATACGCAACTGCGGCACCGACTACCAGGCTGACCCGGTGGATAACATCCGCATTAACCTAAGTGCGGTTCAGCGCCGGGTGTCGACGCTGGGCGGGCGCAGAACCGTGAAAAAACAATGGCAGGCCGCCTGGTTACTGAAGGCAATCTCCTGTATTGACCTGACATCACTCGCCGGGGATGACACCCCGGGACGTATCAAACGCCTGTGTGCCAAAGCCCGCAACCCGGTCCGCAAAGATATACTGCAAGCGCTGGGCGCCACAGACCTGAACCTGACAACGGGAGCCGTCTGCGTATATCACGAAATGATCGAGACAGCGGTTGCAGCACTTGAAGGCTCGGGCGTACCTGTCGCTGCCGTTTCTACCGGATTTCCCGCGGGACTTTCGCCCCTGGAGACGCGTCTTCGCGAAATAGAACTGTCGGTCGCCGCCGGCGCCGCAGAAATCGATATTGTTATCAGTCGTCGCCACGCACTTACCGGTAATTGGCAGGCCTTGTACGATGAAGTCAAAACCTATCGTGAAGCCTGCGGCGAGGCACGACTGAAAACCATACTCGCGACAGGTGAACTCGGTTCCATTGCCAATATTGCCCGGGCGTCCATGGTCTGCATGATGGCTGGGGCCGATTACATCAAGACTTCAACGGGCATGGAAGCCACGAATGCCACACTGCCCGTCAGTCTCGTTATGGTACGAATGATCAGGGAGTACCAGGCGCTTAGCGGACAGCGTGTTGGCTTTAAACCTGCCGGCGGCGTCAGCAGCGCAAAAGCTGCTTTGAGCTATCTCACCCTGATTAAGGAAGAGCTGGGCGATGAGTGGCTTGACCCCTACTATTTCCGCTTTGGTGCCTCCAGCCTGCTGGGCGATATAGAGCGCCAACTTGAACATCATGTTACTGGCCATTACGCCGCCAGCAACCACCACCCCTTGGCTTGAGACAGTTTCATGAGCGACATTGAAGAGATATTCCACACAATGAGTTATGGCCCCGCCCCCGAGCAGGCAAATGCCGTTGAAACATGGCTGACGCAGAACCAGCAAGGTTTCGGTCTATTTATCAATGGCCAGTGGTGTGCGCCTTTAAGTTCCACCGAGACCATTACCAGCCGCAATCCGGCCACCGGGGCTGAGCTGGGCAATATTGCCGTCGCTGGCGCTGATGACATAGATGCCGCTGTCGCGGCGGCTGACGCAGCTTTCCCCAAGTGGTCGGGGCTCCCCGGCCATGAGCGTGCCAAATACCTGTACGCACTGGCGCGGGCGGTGCAAAAAATGAGTCGTTTCCTTGCCGTACTGGAAACGCTGGATAACGGCAAACCCATTCGAGAAACCCGTGATATTGATGTACCACTGGTGGCCCGCCATTTCTATCACCATGCGGGTTGGGCACAACTGCTGTCCAGTGAACTTCCGGACCAGGAAGCTCTGGGCGTCGTAGGGCAAGTGATCCCCTGGAACTTCCCTATTCTGATGCTCGCCTGGAAAATCGCTCCCGCTATCGCCGCTGGCAACTGTGTGGTCTTGAAGCCCGCCGAGTACACGAGCCTTACCGCCCTGTACTTCGCCGAGCTGTGCCAGGAAGTTGGCCTACCACCCGGCGTGGTTAACATTGTTACCGGCGCGGGCGCCACCGGAGAACATATCGTCAAGCATCCGGGTATCGCAAAAGTTGCCTTTACCGGGTCTACCCCGGTGGGTAAACGTATCCGCCAGCAGACGGCAGGCTCCGGTAAGAAACTGACACTGGAACTGGGCGGAAAATCTCCGTTCATTGTTTTCGAGGACGCGGACCTGGACAGCGCAGTGGAGGGCCTGGTCGACGCGATCTGGTTCAATCAGGGCCAGGTTTGTTGCGCAGGTTCTCGATTGTTGGTGCAGGAAGGCATTGCCTCCCGGTTCATCGACAAGGTCAAAGCCCGCCTGCAGAATTTTCGCATCGGCGACCCCATGGACAAAACCATCGACATGGGCGCCATCGTCGATCCCATACAGCGGCAACGGATCGATGACCTGGTCAAGATAGGCGTGGAGGAAGGCGCCACACTCTGGCAGCCGTCCATCGAGCAACCAACCGAGGGGTGCTTTTATCCACCCACCCTATTGATGGATGTGGACACCAGTAACACCGTGGCCCGGGAAGAGGTCTTCGGGCCTGTACTTGCGGTAATGACCTTCCGGACACTCAATGAAGCTGTCGCCCTGGGGAATAATATCCGCTTTGGCCTGGCGGCGAGCATTTGGTCAGAAAACATTAATCGCGCGCTGGAAGTCTCATCACAGATGAAGGCAGGCGTTGTCTGGGTTAATTGCAGCAACCAATTTGATGCAGCCTGTGGCTTCGGCGGTTTCCGTGAGTCCGGATTCGGTCGTGAAGGTGGCAAGGAAGGCCTCTACGAGTACCTGAAACAACGCCCCGGTAAACCCGTCAAGGCAGCAAACGTCATCGCCATGCCTGAGCTGGCAACCGATATGACTGCGGCCCGACCCGGCCCCGGAATTGACCAAACCGCAAAACACTACATCGCAGGGAAACAGGTTCGTCCCGACAATGGCAACTCACTGATGGCCATTGATAGCGCGGGTAACTATGCCGGTCGCGTTGCCGAGGGCAGTCGCAAGGACATACGAGATGCGGTTGAAGCCGCCGCAAAAGCCGCGAGCTGGGGAACGACCACGGCCCATGCCCGGGCGCAGATTCTCTTCTTTATCGCCGAAAACCTGGCAAGCCGCCAGGCAGAATTCCAACAGCGACTGGTCGACTTTACCGGTGCCACCAAGAAAGCCGCAAAAATTGAATTCGATGCAACGATAAGCCGGCTTTTTACTTACGCGGCCTGGGCGGACAAATTTGATGGTGCGGTACACACACCACCACAGCGCAACGTCGCTCTGGCGGTCAATGAACCCATCGGGGTGATGGGCATCGTCTGCCCGGACGTCATGCCCCTGCTTTCGTTTGTCTCTGTCATAGCACCCGCGCTGGCGATGGGAAATCGTCTGGTGGTCGTCCCCTCCCAGCGCTTCCCGCTGCTGGCAACAGATTTCTACCAGGTACTGGAAACCTCAGATGTTCCCGGTGGCACTGTGAACCTGGTGACTGGTGATAGGGATGCCTTAAGTAAAGTACTCGCCGAACATCACCAGGTTGACTGCGTGTGGTATCACGGTACAGCCGCGGGCAGTGAAATGGTTGAGAACGCCTCTGCCAGTAATGTCAAACGCACATGGACTGACAGTGGCAAAACCCGGGATTGGCTTTCACCCAACCAGGGAGAAGGCAGGCAATTTCTGAGAGAGGCTTGCCAGGTTAAAAACATCTGGCTTCCCTATGGTGACGAAAGCAGTGGCCCTAAAGCGGGATACTAATTTAACGGAGACCTAGGACTTGATCGTCAACCAAACCCCAAGGAAAACCATGAGCAGGCCTCCGGCTTTTTGCATGTCTATGGGGTTGACCTTCAGGCCGAAGAGACCGAGGTGGTCCAGCAGGCTACCGATCAGTAACTGCCCTGCCACAATCAGTACCATAGCCGGCGCTGCACCGATGTGCGGAATCATATAGGCGATAGCACCGACCACCACCAGACCCAGCACGCCGCCGGACAGGATATACCAGGGCAGCGTGTTCCAACCGGCGAGCTTACCGCCACCCATCAGCAAAAGTGGCAGCAACGCCGCAACGGCGCCCCCCAGATGGATAATAAATACGCCTTCGAGAATCCCCAGTTTCTGTCCGATGATACTGGAGAACGGCCCCTGCAGACCGATGGCCATCCCACCCAGCAGTCCTATGAAAATAATCGGTAACATTGCGGCCATGTTAATCATCTCTTTAAAGCAGGGTTTATCAAGCCAAATACTGTAACAGCCTCGATAAAAGAGTACGATAGCAATCAATAAATAGACGGGGGAAACCCCGCTGACCAGGCAGGGAATGAACTGATGGCACAATATACCGGCATCATTGGCATACTGATTATCTTTGCAATCGCTTTCATGATGTCGAATAACCGTCAGGCGGTAAACTGGCGCCTGGTGATCTGCGGCTTAAGCCTGCAAATGTTTCTGGCGATGTTTATCCTGCGCACACCCTGGGGCCAGGGTTTGTTCGAATTTCTCGGTCACGCAGTAGAAAAAGTCCTTGGCTTTGCCAACGCCGGTGCAAGCTTCGTACTAGGCCCACTGGCCGACAGCGAGGCAATGGTCTCGACCTTTGGGCCTGCCGGTTCATTTATTTTTGCCTTCAAGCTGGTGCCCACCCTGATTTTTATTGCGTCCCTGGCCGCCCTCGCCTATCACCTGGGCTTGATGCAGCGCATTGTTAACGTCGTGTCGCGGGTAATCTACAAAATCATGGGTGCCAGTGGCTCAGAAGCCACCTCTAACGCTGCCAGCGTATTGGTAGGCCAGGTTGAAGCCCAGATACTGATCAAGCCCTATATGCCCACCGTGACCCAGTCAGAACTGCTGGCGATTATGGCCGGTTCCATGGCCTGTATTTCCGGCGCCATTATGGCGGTCTACATCCAGATGGGCGTGTCTGCATCGTATATGATGGCGGCCAGTATTATGGCAATCCCCGGTGCTCTGGTGATATCCAAAATCGTCTACCCGGAGACTGAGGAGTCTGTAACCCGTGGTGAAATAAAACTCGAGGTCGAGGAAACCTCCGTCAATTCAATTGATGCGATGGCAAAGGGAGCCTCCGATGGCCTGAACATCGGCGTCATTGTCTGCGCGCTTTTGATCGCGGCCATCGCAGCCATCAGCCTGTTGGATTACCTACTCGGGAAAGTGGGACTCTTCCTTGTCAGTACGTTCTTTGATTCGGCCAAAGATGTGGTAGTCCTGCATATAGACCTCAACAATCTTAGCCTGGGCGGCCTCCTGGGCGGACTGTTTCGCTACGCAGCTCTCGCCATGGGCGTGCCACTGCAGGACGCAACAACGGTAGGTGGATTGATGGGCACCAAGATGGTCATCAACGAATTTGTTGCCTACAGTAAAATGACTTCGCTTATCGGCTACGAGGCGTTGGGAGCCAAGTCAACGATCATCGCCACCTTTGCCCTTTGCGGCTTTGCAAACCTGAGCTCGGTTGCCATGCTGATTGGCGGCCTGGGAGAGCTCGCTCCTGAGCGCAAGCACGATCTTGCCACCCTGGGCATGCGGGCCATGTTCGTTGGCACCATGGCGTCTTATCTCTCCGCCTCTATCGCCGGTATTCTTTTTACTGATCCGGCCACAACCGCCCCGCAATCCATGTTCGTTCCCGTGGCGATCATGCTAGTAGCATCCGCCGTCATACTCAGTTTTCATTTGGCAGCGAAATACCCGGATAAGGCGCCCGCAATCTTTGCCAGGCTGAACAACTCATAGTCTATTAGCTGTACCAAACCGATTTAAAAGTGAGACCGGGAGACAATAGTGATTAGCTTTTTTCGACGATACGTGACCGCACCAGCCCTGTTAATGCTCTGTGTACTGGCCATCCTACCCCAGACAACGCTTGCCACGTCAGCTGTAACAAATCCGGACCTGATTGTTTATGCCGACTATCTACTGACAATGGAACCGGGGCGCCCGGTTCTCAAGGATGCGGCTATCGTCGTGTCCGGCAGTAAGATTATTGCTCTGGGCAGTCGCAGCGAAATTGATAAGCAATACGTGGCCACCCGGAGCATCAGCGGCAGGCAACGGGTACTGTTGCCTGGACTGATCAACGGTCATACGCACAGCGCAATGACCCTGTTCAGGGGTATGGCAGACGACCTGGACCTGATGACCTGGTTAAACCAGTATATCTTCCCTATGGAAGGACGGTTCGTTAGTCCGGAGTTCGTCCGGACCGGGACTGAGCTGGCATGTTGGGAAATGATTCGTGGGGGAACCACGACCTTTGTCGATATGTATTTCTATCCTGACGATATCGCGAATGTCATCGACCGCTGTGGTCTGCGCGCGATTATCGCCGCCCCGCACATAGACTACCCTAGCCCCGGTTTTTCCGGTTGGGACGACTCCTTTGCAGCAGCAACAGACTTTGTCCGTCGCTGGCAGGGCAAGCACCCCCGCATTACACCGGCCTTTGCCCCTCATGCGCCCTATACCGTATCGCCAGAACACCTACGGGCAACCGTCGAAAGAGCGCAAGAGATGAACGCTCTCGTCTCCATGCACTTGGCCGAGGCACCAGCAGAAACGGCGTACATAAAGGAAAATTTCAACACAACGCCCGTGCAACATGTTTCAGGCCTGGGGCTGTATCAGCAAGGTTTGATAGCTGCCCACATGGTACAGCTGAATACTGAGGATATCGCCCTCACCGCGGCCGCCGGCGTGGGAGCGATTCACAACCCAACGTCCAATATGAAGCTGGGGGCGGGTATATCGCCCGTACCCGCCATGCTAGCAGCCGGCGTTAATGTCGGACTGGGGACTGACGGGGCGGCGTCCAACAATGACTTGGATATGTGGGAGGAAATACGAATGGCGGCACTGCTGCACAAAGTGGCTACAGGCAGCCCCACGGCCCTACCTGCTAAGGATGCACTCGACATGGCTACCCATCTGGGCGCAAAAGCAATACGCATGGGAGATACGATAGGCCAGTTGAAAGTGGGCATGGAGGCCGACTTCATTCAGCTCTCCTTTGACGAAACACGTCACCTACCTCTCTACGACATTGTGTCGCATCTGGTTTACGTTCTCGATAGCAGTGATGTACAAACCACGGTTGTCGCTGGAAAGGTTCTGATGGAAAACCGCAAAGTCGTGACCATCGATGAGACAAGACTACGGCGCGCGGTCATTAAGAAGCACGATGAAATTGAGGCTGCGCTAGAGGCCCAGGCCGAAAAATAGCGCAGTCATTTCGCTCAGCTGTCTATTTTTTCTATCTGTTGCAGAAAATGCCAGGGGGCGAGCAAGCGAGTGAGGTCATCTGCAGAAACCGGCTTGCTAAAAAGATAGCCCTGCATAATAGTCGCGCCGTTGTTGGCAAGAAGTCGATACTGGGCATCGGTTTCCACACCTTCGGCGACGACACGCAAATTCAGGCTTGTAGCCATTGCAACAATGGCCAGGAGTAATCGGGTACCCGCTTCACTGCCATCACTATCAGATACAAAACTGCGATCAATGCGTAGTTCATCCAGGGGATAACGACTGAGATAGCTGAGCGTCGCATCGCTTGTACCAAAATCATCTACCGAGAGACAGACACCCTGAGCTTTCAATTCTCGCAGAGAGTCGATCGTGTTGCTGTCATTGCCTGTCAAAATGCCTTCCGCCAGCGCCAATTCGAGCCTCTCAGGTGGCAACCCTGTGCGTTGTAGCACCTGTATGACACGCTGGGTGAAACCGGGATCAAACTGCAGCGCGGAAACGTTCACAGCCACTTTGGGTAGCTTGAGCCCCTGCTTTTCAAACGTGAGTAACTGCTGACAAGCTGCTTGCAGCACCCAGTCACCCAACTCAGTGATAAGACCAATTTTTTCGGCAAGACGTACGAAGATGGCTGGCGGAACTTGCCCAAACTCAGGGTGTTCCCAACGCAACAGTGCCTCGGCACCTACCACGGAGCCAGCAACGGTATCGATCTGTGGTTGGTAATGGAGTCGCAACTGCCCCTCCTCGATCGCCCTGCGCAAATCAGATTCCAACTTCAACTGGTCAAGACCCGTCGCCTTCATGTCCTCTGTATAATACAAAAAATCTTCTGAATTCGAGGCCTTCGCATGATGCATAGCCGTTCCTGCTGCGTTCAGCAGGCCCTCCACGGAATCGTCTTCGCCCGAGGACACCGCAATGCCAATACTAGGACTGATGACGACCTCGTGACCCTCAATGACCATGGGTTGAAGTAAACTATCGATCACACGTTGAGCTACAACACCCGCCGAGTTCACTGAATCAAGTTGGTTTAAAACCAGGGTGAACTCATCACCGCCCAGGCGAGACACGTCGATGGCAGGTTCTGTCGCTACAAAGTGAGAAACGACATCGCTGTCGCGTAAACAAGCCAACAAGCGTTGTCCAACCTCCTGTAGGAACCTGTCGCCAGCGTCATGCCCCAGAGAATCATTAATGCGCTTGAAGTTGTCCAGGTTAATGAACAACAGGGCCAACGGCTTGCCACTGCGATTACTGAGCGGCAGCAACAGCTTCAGTTGTTCACTGAACAAACGGCGGTTCGGGAGTGAGGTGAGACTATCGTAGTAAACCATCTGGCTTAACTGGGTTCGGGTTTCAGAAATCTCTTCCGTTGCCTTATCCAAATCGGCCTGACGTCGATTTAGTTCAGACTCACGCTCCTCAACCTTTCTGGCCAACAGCTTACTGTCGACATTTTTTTCGTGTTTGAAACTATTGAGTCCGCCATTGAGACTGTTCAACACATTGCCAATATCCTTGAATTCAGCACTGCCCTTGATCTCGATGTATTCCTTGAGGTCTCCGCCCGCAACGTCATCAGCCAGTTTTGACAACTGTGACAGCGCGCTCGCGATACCCCGGGAAATAAGGAAAAAACCTGCGCCGCACAGGAGTGCCAACAACGTATAAACTGACATAATACGTATCAGTGCAGGCTTGATATCCTCAATAATATCCGCGCGACCCAGAACCAGGTGAACGTAACCTATAACCACCTGGCTGGTATTGTTGTGCTGAAAAGCCAGCGGAGCGACAAAATCCAGGGGGTTCAAACCCTTGTTATTGGGATCAACCATTGAAAATACAGGCACAGTGAAATGCATCGGACGATCGGTATTCGCTAGCGACGCCCAGAATCCCATACCCACCTTGTCGCCATCATCATCCAGGCTGATCAGTTCGGGTTCTGAAGGCGATACTTTGGTTCTCAATGTGTAAAAAAGTGGTGCAGTCCCTGCCTTGCTTCCTGCACTGGACGGGCCGGTCAGGTCTTCGCCAAGGCTGTCATGAATACTCGCGGCTAATACCGCGCTGGGCTCCAGGAAATGGCCCAGGGCCTGATTCAGCGTTTCGCTGTCCTTGCTGTAAATCGGAATTGCTAAAGCCGGACGGGCGGCAACATCAGCCAGCGCCTGCTGTTGCAGTTGCTCCAGCTTGAACTGATATTCCCGATCGGCGGTGAACCCGGCGATCAAGCAGCCGAAAATCACGACTATTAAAATGGAAAAGAAATTGATCTGGCGCGCTACGGTCAACGAACTACCCTCCCTGGTATATTACTGCCACGACCCAACGGTACATGCCATTCAGTCACAGGCTATTTATACCCGCCACTATACGCTAAACCCCGCACGGCCTGTGGGTTTAAAGCGTGAAATAGTACGGGGAATTTACACACGACCCACGTCAAAAACCGCGTACTTCCACCTGGGTTTCATGTGCTTGCCAGGGGTTTTCTCGCAGTAGCTCTGCGCCGGATTGATCACCACGGAGGTTAAAATTGAAAAATGCCAGCGCCATGTCCTGCTGAATTTGGTGGGCGATATCGGCTTCCAGCAGCGTATATTGACGGCTATTGTCAAAAAACATCGGGAAAGTATCAGGCTTTAGTAGGGGCCACCAATAAGGCGCTGCGACTCCAAAACTACCGTGGTTGGTATTCTGCACGATGGCCATAACCGCGGGTACCTCACTCTTATCCATTGCTTGCTTAAGAATGGGATAGGGGTTGTCGGCGGTAGGCAGCGTGCCCTCCATCATTGTGGCCATCTGATAGCCCATACCCAAAATCAAATGATCTTCCCCACCACTGAGCAACAGGGTTGGCTTGTGCAGAGTATCCAGCGCAAAGGATCCTTCAGCAGCGAGAATAGCTGACTCCTGCGGCAGTTTCACCAGCATTTCTTGCGGCATCAGGGCACGCGGGTCGGGTAAGGATGGCGGCACGACCGCAAAACCGGCAACAAATCGATCCTCAAGCATCAACCCTGCCAGGGTCGTGGCTCCGCCGAAGGAACGCCCCATCAGGCCGATGCGAGACGGATCAATTCGACCGGTAAAGGCGCCCTGCTCATTCATATCGTCCAGCGTATTGAGCACCGCACGAAGATCATTAACCCGTTCGACCAGTGAGTGGTCCAAATCCACAAAGCCTGCTATATCCAGACTATCCCCAAGGGGTGAATAACTCTGCCCAAAATGTTCATCATCACCGTAGGCACCCTGTTCATCTAGCAGCAGCAGTACTTCCGCCATATGGCGACGGAAAACCGGGTTGCCGCTCTTCTCATCCAACGCCGGATCCATGCCGATCATCGTGTAGGGGGAATTGCCTGTATGCTCCGGCGCAACCACGATGTAACCCTGACTGGCCAGGTGTTCACAGACAGTCTGCATGTTGTATCGGCTACCGGCATCTCCGTGTGACATCACAACAACAGGTAAAGGCTGTACGCCCTTAAGAATTGGGGCGTCGATATAGCTTCCCCGCGGACGACTGAACAGTTCGTCAATCGCCTGTTCTATTTCCACTGCAGTCACACCTTCTCTTACAGTGTCTTGCGTCAAATGGAAGAAGGTGGTTTGCGTCAGCATTTTGTGGTGAATAGTACGATTGCCGAATACGTAATCCCCGTAGGTTGCCCTGATACTGCTGTCAGTAATGTCGGCGTGAGCGACCGGGTACCAGATTTCGGTAATGAGTGTGCGTACGCCAGAGTTTACGCCAGCAACAGTGTCAAACGGTCTACTGTCATCATGAATGAAGATGGTGCTTGAACCGACGGCATACGGTGCGCTGCTAATAATGGCCGCGCCCTCGCTTACAGGAGCTGCAGGACGATCCGTCGACTGACAGCCTATCAGGGCTGACACCAGGCTACACAGGCCTATGGCAGCGAGCGCATTTTTGAGTGAACTTTTCATGTTGTCTCCGCTTCAATGCAATAAATCCCTAGCGCAGAATACCCTGCTCTGCACGATACTCTTCTAAAACCTTGATGATTTTAATCAGGCAGTCATCTAGCTCTGCAGCCAGCTCGCTCATGCTCCGACCCTTCGCCGAGGCCTCGAAACCGTCGATCATGTCGTTGTAGAGCTTATCAGTTAACGGTGGTGCTTCCAGTCTCGTCCAGGGTTCAAGTAGCGAAGGGCCGAAGTGATCCAGCATGCGTTTCATACCACCCTCACCTCCGCACAGGGCCATATTCATACAGGGGCCCATAATAGCCCAGCGCAGCCCGGGTCCATAAGCGATGGATTTGTCGATATCCTCTACACTGCACTCGCCATTAGCAACCATGTGTAGTGCCTCGCGCCACATGGCATCCTGTAAGCGATTACCGATAAAACCCGACAACTCCTTTTCCATCTTCGCGACTTTTTTACCGTTAAGTTCGAAAAACTCGGCCGCCCAATCGACTACTGCAGGATCCGATTTCTCACCACCTACTACTTCACAAAATGGTACCAGGTAGGGTGGATTGAATGGGTGGCAGATGACGGTTCTTTCCGGGTGCGTGCAGCACTTTTGTATGTCAGTCATAAGCAGGCCCGAGGTACTGGATGAAATCACCACGGGAATCGGCGTGATGTCATCCAAGCGGGCAAACAGTGCCTGCTTTTGGGCGAGGTCTTCCGGGGTACTTTCCTGAATCAAGTCGACATTTTGACACAGCTGCTCTAGTGAAGAAGCGAAGGTTATCCGCTGTGGGCTGGCACCCTTTTTTAGGCCCAACTGAATCATAGCGGGCCACTTTTCTTCTATCCTGTCACGAAGTCGCTGTTCGGCGCCTGGCGCCTGATCCCAAGCAATAACATCCAGCCCCTGGCGCAAAAAATGAATAGCCCAACTGCTGCCGATAACGCCTGTGCCCAGCACCCCCACTGTAGTGACTGCATCTGGTTTAACTCGTGAATCGTTTATGGTGGCTTCCTTATCCATACCCTATCTTAACTGGACTGTTTGCTGACGGTAGCACTGCCATCCTCGTGATACTCGATGGACAGTACCGGTTTTGCAACTGCATCGCCAAAATCTTCTTTTAGCCAGCGCAATAAGGACAGCACGAGCAGCAATAGCACAGGTATCAGAGGCAAGGCCGTTATTATGGTGGTGGATTGGACAGCTTTCAACCCACCGACCATCAACAGGCCAACTGCGATAAAGGCCAGGGAAAATGCCCACACCATCCTATTGGCCTTGCCTGGTTCCTGGTCACCCGGGAGGTCTTTGGTACTGATACTCGCCAGTACATAGGCCGCGGAATCCAGGGTGGTAGCTAGAAAGATAAAGCTCAGCACGGTATAGAGCGCAATCATAAAACCACCCCAGGGCATTTGATTGACAATGGCTACCACCGTACCTGGAATACCGCTTTCTTGTAAAATCGACACCACCTGTACAGTGTCATTCATTTCCAATGCCAGGGCGTAGCCCCCGCAAATGGCCAGAAAAGAACAGCAACCCAGGCTACCCCAGCAAATGACGCCCAGAACCAATTGCCGAATGGTTCTGCCACGAGAAATTCGCCCGAAAAACAGCCCCATCATAGGCGCATAGGAAATCCACCAGGCCCAGTAGAACAGGGTCCACGCCTCGGGAAAGCCCCGCGCTTCGATTGGGTCCAGCCAGAAACTCATATACACGAAATTATTGAGCATCAAGCCCAGGCTGTTGGCAGACAGGGTAAGAATGAAAACCGTGGGCCCAACCACAAGAATGAAAAGCAGTATGAGCACCGCCAGTATAATATTGATATCGCTGAGTATGCGGATGCCTTTGTTCAGCCCCCGATAAACACTCGTGCCGAAGATCAAGGTCCAGAAGGCGAGCACCGCAAGTCGTGTCAACAAGGTATCAGGCACACCCATTAGCGAGCTGACGAACGCGGAAACCAGCGGAACACCCAGCCCCAGAGAAGTACCGGCTCCACCGATCAAACCAATAATAACCAATGTATCGATAACCGGATTCAGGCGTCGTCGTTTTTCGGTGGTCAGCACCCCTTCGCAAGCGGCGCTGATTCTCAATGTGGGGCGCTCTTTAACATAAAGCATATAGGCCACAGGTACCGCTGCAATCGCATACAACGACCAGGGAATGAAGCTCCAGTGGAACTGCCCGTACATATGGGCCCACTCCATCGCCTCACTGGAGTGCGGTTCGATGCCCATAGGCGGTGTTGAAAGATAGTAGACCGGTTCGACGAAAGCCCAGCTGACCAGACCAATGCCAATACCGGCACTGAACATCATCGCGGCCCAACTGATTTCTGAAAATTCCGGCGTGTCGCTGGGTAGCCCCAACTTAACCTGCGCGTAGCGACCGAATGCGAGCCACATGGCAAAGCAAAAACCGCTTGCGCCGGTTAAGACAAATAGCCAGCCAAACTGGCCGGTAATAAAAGCCATGAGCTTGCTTGTGGTTTCTGCCGCAGATTCAGGGGCCACCACAAGATAGGTACCCGCCAACAATACGAGAATGACGGAGGGGAGAAAAATCGTCCGGTCGATAGAAGATTGAACGTTTTTTTCAAGCGGAAGTTCTGCGAGATGGGTTTCTACTGACTTCATGCGACCTCGTTACGTGAAGGAGAAGATGACAGCCAGTCTGCCACAGTTATAAATCTTGGCAGGCTGGCTACAGAGTGTCTAGAAGGCGTAAGACGCGGAGAGGCCCCACATTTTTGGGGTGCCATAGAGTGGCGATACTGCCAGGTTATCGCCAAATGAAGAATCAAACCCATGCACCCGGTACTCCTCATCGGAGATATTTCTCCCCCAGAGCGCAAGCTCCCAACCCTGCGCACCCTGAAGAGCCAATCTAACATTGACAAGATCATAATCATCCGCCGCGGAGATACTGGAGTTTTCTATATTAAAAAACATACTGTCCTGATAGCTATAATCGGCTCGCATCAAGATATCCAGGCCGTCTGACACAGAAAGGATGTACTGTGCCGACAGGCTCGCGGTGTGCTCGGGTGAACGCGCCAATTGATTGCCTACGACTTCAGGTTTATCGTCAAACTCGTCCACCTCGGTATCCAGATAAGCATAGGTCGCGGATATATCCAGGCCGTCGATGGGCGAAAGAAACAGCTCAAGTTCAATGCCCTGGATTGTCGCTTCCGCCGCGTTGTCGATATTAAGACCCAATCCGCCGGGGTTGGTGAAAAATACCTGCATGTCGGCGTAATCTGTGTAATACAGGGCAGCATTCAAACGCACCCGATTGTCCATAAAGTCCGACTTCATGCCCAATTCATAGCTATCTGCCTGCTCTTCATCGAAGGGCGTGGAGGCCTTCCCTGAATCTGTTGCTAGGCCGTTGTAGCCACCACTCTTAAAGCCTCTGGCATAGCTTCCGTAGAAGAACAAAGCATCGGATGCGGCGAACTCCAGAGCGATTTTCGGCGTAAAGTTGCTCCAGGTCTCATCATCGCTGGCGGAAAATGGCGACGCAACGCCCGTTTCAGGATCCGGCGTGAGCAATACAAAGCCAATTTCGGTACCGCTGGTTGTCAGGCTGAAGTCTTTTTTGTCCTGGGAATAACGGCCGCCCAGGGTCAGGTCCAGTCTGTCGGTGAATGAATAGGTCAATTGGCCAAACACCGCATAACTGGTCGTTTTGTTTTCCTGGTCATAGCCCACTGCTGCGGTCTGTCCTATCAGGTCAAGGCCAAAAATTGGATCGAGGTAACTGATGTCCCAGAACTCTAATCGTTCTACGTCTTCCTCAAGATAGTACAGCCCGGCAGTCCACTCCAATCTCTCCGAGGAAGAGGAAAGGCGGAACTCCTGGGAGATTTGATCGGAGCTCTCCTCCGCGCTGTTAAGGAATAGCGGTATGGCAATACCCAGTAGGTCGTCTTCAAAGGCGTAGTCACTCTTGCGGTAACCGGTGATCGACGTCAGCGTCATGGCGCCCAGTTCCCAGTCCATCTTCATGGAATAGCCTTCCATCTCTCTTTCCGCAAATCCGTCTACCGCTAACTCAACCGTATCGATGGCCGGGCTGGTGGGCGGTTCTACCGGGGCAAGAAAACCGACCCCAAGCCCCTCAAGAAGCAAGGTCGAACTTATGCCCTCATAGTTACGAGCGGCAGGCCCCAGTAAATCGTCTTCAGAGTTTTCCGCGATCAGCTGTAACGAGAATGTCTCGCTCAGATCAAAATCCAGCCTGCCACGGAAGCTGACGTTGTCTTCATCACCCAAATCGTTGCCGGTGACAACATTCTCGATGTGGCCATCGCGCTTGCGAGTGGAGAAGGCCAACCGCCCTGCCACGCTATCTGAAAAGGGGCCGGAGATTGCGCCCTTGGCCGCCCGCAGGTCGTAGTCGCCCCCGGTCAGCTCGATGAATCCCTCCAGCTCCTGGGTTGGGCGTTTCGATATGACATTAATCGCCCCGCCGGGTACGTTTCGTCCGTACAGCGTACCTTGAGGGCCACGCAGGACCTCCACCCGTTCGATATCGAACATATCAGCGCTATAGCCACCCGCCCTGCCCGCGTAAACTTCATCAACAAATATACCGATGGATGCGTCACTGCCGGCGTCACTGGGGTTTGAGCCTATGCCTCGAATATAGGGCTGCGGCGAAACGGGGTTATAGACCGAGATTGAAAACCCCGGGGTCAAGCGCGTTAGGTCCTCGACCTTGAGCATACCGGCGTTGTTGAAGGTTTCAGCACTGAATGCAGAAACGGCAATCGCCACGGTCTGCAGACTTTCCTCTTTTTTCTGGGCGGTGACGATCACCTCTTCCAGAACGGCCTGGGCTTGCATTGAGGACAGCGCGAACATGCCTGCGGCGACGGCTGCTGCCAGTGTTTTTTTGGTGGCGAGAGGAGTTTTGGTATGTACTGTCGTCAATTGAGCCATGGGATAGTCTCGTTGTTTTATCGTTGTTTTGAGTATTTCTAGAATAACACAGCTACGGGAAAAAGAGGTTCTTCGCGCATTAGATGTACTTCGATTAGCCATCCCAGTCACTGTCTCCGCCGGTTAAGGGCACTGTAGAGAGGGTCTGCTCGGGACACTGTGTTTCACCAAGCGAATCCCAAGCGACTGAAACACAGTGTCCCGAGCGGACCCGGCTTTAGAAGTTTGTCCTAATGTTTTGGGTTATAGTGTGCTGCTTGCCGGGAGAGATGAATCATATCGGCCTTTGGGCCGTTATGACCCTGCGGGCTTCGGCGCTGAAGCGCCTCGTTTCAATTTGCGATGCAAATTGTCGAACTGGAGAGTTCTTACTCGGCCGTAACCAACATATACAAAAAAGGGGTCCCCGTTGGGGACCCCTTTTTTGTATATGGCGGTGAGGGAGAGATTCGAACTCTCGAACGGTTACCCGTTACACGCTTTCCAAGCGTGCGCCTTCGGCCACTCGGCCACCTCACCTTAAGGGGCGGCATCATACCATAAGATTTAGAAGTTTCCAGCCCGGATTATCATCCTTATTACGACAATCCCAATAGGACGGCAATGTTACTGGCGATTGAGCCTGGGAAGTGGACTGGCCGTGGGGTCACTGCTGCGAAAAGGGTTAATATCAAGGCCCCCTCTGCGGGTGTAAAAAGCCTGTATATGCAGAAATTCCGGCTCACAACGGGTGCTGATATCGAGGTACATACGCTCTACACACTGCTCATGGTATTCCTGGTGCTCGCGATAAGAAATGATGTAGGCCAGCAGCGCACTGTGATCCAGGGCAGCACCGCGGTAGTGTACCCACAGCGTAGCCCAGTCGGGTTGGCCTGTAACGGGGCAGAGCGAGCGCAACAGGTGACTGTAAAGGTGTTCCTCTTTCAGTTCTCCCGGATGCACGCTCAACATATCGGCATGTGGCTCTGACTCGGTCAGGCTGGCCTCACAGCTATCTACATTCTTCCCCTGCACAGGCCTTCCTGCCAGCAAAGGATCGTCGACCGCAAATAGTTCCAGGTTAACGGCCTCGCCGGCTACGGCAGCGATGTCTCGCTCCATACAAAGCTTCGCCGCCGCATCGTCCTCAAAGCGCGTATTGTTCAAGGAGTTGAGATAAAGCTTGAAGGACTTGGACTCTACAATACAGGGCGATGTCGCCGGGATACTGAAGCGCCCTACCCTGGCCACCGGCTTACCTTTGCCGTCCAACCAGGACAACTCGTAGGCGTGCCATAAATCCGCGCCGTAAAAAGGCAGATCAGCGGACAGGCCCAGATTATCCCGGGCAACGGCACGCGGTATGGGATAGAGCAGCTCCGGGGAGTATATTTCAACAACCGGGGTATGCTTGCCCAGCAGGAGTTCGCGGTCTGATTCCATGCGCCTGTTACTGCCTCAATCTCTTGCCACTGTTCAGTAAGTGCATACTGAAGCTGAAGGCAATAACGGTAAACAAGGTGATCATACCAAAAGCGACAGTCAGACTGACGTCGGAAACACCCAACATGCCATAGCGGAAGGCGTTAACAACATACACCAGAGGGTTGAGCTTGGAGACATTGGCCCAGAACTCAGGAAGCAAATCCATGGAGTAAAACACGCCGCCCAAATAAATAAGCGGTGTCAGTATAAAAGTGGGCACAATCGATATGTCATCAAAGCTGTTGGCATACACCGCATTAATAAAGCCTGCCAGTGCGAACAAAATAGAGGTCATCAATACGATGACAATCACAACGGGATAACTGTGGATATGCAACTCGGTGAAAAATCCGGATACAAAAGTCACGATAATCGCCACTAGAACGCCCCGGCTAACACCACCGAGGACGTAACCCATCAAGATGACATAATTGGGGGTCGGTGAGACCAGCAATTCCTCAACGCTGTCATTAAACTTTGCGCCGAAAAATGACGACACAACATTGGAATAGGAATTGGTCACTATCGCCATCATAATCAGGCCGGGCACGACAAACTGCATATACGTAAAGCCCCCCATGTCACCTATGCGGGAACCTATTAAAGAACCAAAAATAACGAAGTACAGTGACATGGTAATGGCTGACGGCAACAGGGTTTGGGTCCAGATACGTGTGTAGCGTCTGATCTCTTTTACCAGAATTGTCAGGAAGGCAATCCACTGTTCACGCAAACTCACGCAGCACCCTCCACCAGATTCACGAACATTTCCTCCAGCCTGTTGGCACGGTTACGCATACTACAAACGTTGATACCCTTTTGATCGAGTTCCACAAACACCTGGTTTATATTGCTACCCTTTTCCACGTCAACCTCCAGCGTGTGCTGATCTACGCGCCGGGTGACAAAGCCCTCAAGATTGACGTCAGCGGGCAGGTCTTCGGTGCTATCGAGTATAAAGACCTCTTGGTGTAGCTGCTGGAGGAGTCCCCGCATAGAGCTATGTTCAACAATTTCTCCGTTGTTGATAATGGCGATATTACGGCACAAGGCCTCTGCCTCCTCCAGATAGTGGGTCGTGAGTATAATTGTGGTTCCCTGGGCATTGATTTCCTTCAGAAAATCCCACATGGAACGGCGCATCTCGATATCAACCCCCGCGGTGGGCTCGTCGAGAATTAACAGCCTGGGCTCGTGAATGAGCGCACGTGCGATCATCAAGCGGCGTTTCATGCCACCTGACAACATCCGCGAAGGCACATCACGTTTTTCCCAGATACCCAGGGCTTTGAGGTATTTTTCAGCCCGAATTTTGGCTAGAGAAGCTGGGATCCCGTAGAAGCCCGCCTGGGCGACCAGTATGTTATAAGCCTTTTCGAACTGATTAAAATTGAATTCCTGGGGCACAATCCCGATGTGCTTTTTGGCCAGCGGAAAATCATCGTCAGTATCAATGCCAAACACAGACACTTTGCCGCTGCTCTTGGCCACCAGCGAGCAGATGATACCAATGGTCGTAGATTTTCCGGCACCATTGGGCCCAAGCAGAGCGAAAAAATCGCCCTGCTCTACATTGAGACTAATGCCCTTGAGGGCTTCGAAGCCGTCACTGTAAACCTTTCTTAGGCCTTCAATAGCCAGTGCTGGTATCATATCCACCTGTGTTTCGTCGCTCATTTATCGAGCGCGACATTGTACCCGCAAATTCACCTACAAACGACAACCGCCATGAACGACGAACAATATTTACAACACTGCCGCGCAGAGCTGGAGGCATTTACCCAGGACATGGTAAAACGCACCGAAACCCTGGATGACTCTGATTCCCTGCGTGAGCTGGCCATGGCCTTTCAGCAATTGACCGAGGTGAATTCCGACCTCTACGGGGATGGACAGACGCTCGTTGCCAGGCTTTTTACCACATACCCTGATTTTTGCCCCACTTTTCCCCGTGAGCTTCTGTGGTTTCTGGGCGGCGACTGCCTGCACTACATGCCGGACGACGAGATTAGCCAGTATCAGCGACTGGAAGAACAGCGGGAAGAGGCCGCTAGCCGCGGTGAAATCATTGATTTTGCAGCCGCGCGAGCTAAGCTGCTGAAGTTACAGTAGAAATACCGCTAAAATGCCCTTCGGGGGCTTGACGTAACGGTCTGGCCTCCATAAAATGCGCGCCTCTTGAGAGAGTCTCTTGCGTCCCCTTCGTCTAGTGGCCTAGGACACTGCCCTTTCACGGCGGTAACAGGGGTTCGAACCCCCTAGGGGACGCCATCTCTTCAAGAACTGCGGGAATAGCTCAGTTGGTAGAGCGCGACCTTGCCAAGGTCGAGGTCGCCGGTTCGAACCCGGTTTCCCGCTCCATTTTTTACCCCTTCACTGCGAAGCACACTACTCCTGTAAATCGATGGATGCGCTGTTAATACAGTATCGCAGGCCCGTGGGCGTTGGCCCGTCTTCAAAGACATGCCCCAGATGAGAACCACACTTTTCGCAGACCACCTCGGTACGGCTCATGCAGTGGCTATTATCGACATTCTCACGCACGACCTTGCTATCTGCCGGCTGAAAAAAACTGGGCCACCCGCAGCCTGAGTCATATTTTGACGAGGACAGAAAAAGCGGCTCACCGCAGCACTTGCAGTGGTAGCTGCCGTCTTTTTTACAATCCCAGTACTCCCCGGTGAAGGCCCGCTCGGTACCTTTCTCACGGCACACATGAAACTCTTCCGGGCTAAGCTTATCGCGCCAATACTCATTGTCATGCATGGATCATCTCCGGCCAAAGTCAAAATTGCTAGTCAGACTCCGCCCGCCAGCTAAGGCGGTATAAAATCTGGTCCTGATAACCGGTTATTATAGGCCAAAATCCGGACAATTCCCTGTCCAATTCAGTGTCATTGGTATCCACCAGCAGGGGGCGTTCATCCAGTGCGGCAATTTTCGATTTAGCCGCGACGATAATGATGTTTTCACGACCCACAGCGCGGATAACCGCAGCAGAAAACTGCTGGTTGCCACGACCAAATACATGCCCCTGGCCACCAATCACGGTCAACACTATTTTCGCTGGACCGGCCGTCTTTGAGAGAATATCCAGTAGCCCGTCCTCTGTTGCGTCCGCGAGCAGTCGTTCGCCATCACGAATAACATCCACTCCCAGCAGGGTATTTGGCAGTTGCAGCTCGTCCATGATCGCAGCTGTCGTAGAACCCGGGCCGATAAGATAGGTGCAGTCGTCCAACATTTCTTCCGCCACCCAGGCGGCGATATCCGTCGCGACCAGTTCAGGGCTCTCCCTGCCACCGACCTTGGTGTGCTGAAGGTAGCGCCCCTCGCCCGGCACCAGCATCTCGCCATAAAAGCGGGAGCGAACAGAACCCTTTCTGAAAGCCTCCTCATCGATGTCTCTTACTTCCTGGAGTGCAAGACCCACCAATCCGCCCCGTGAGAGTTCTACCAGTAATTCTCCCGCTGCCTCCGGCGATACTGCAAAAATACCGGAGTGCATTTTTACACCGGCCGGAATCCCCAAAACTGGAAAACTACTCCCCAGCGCGTCGAAAACATCCCTGGCCGTGCCGTCACCGCCGGCAAAAACAATGATGTCGGCCCCCTGTTCCTTCAGGGCCTGCGCCGCGCAGCGACTGTCAGCCCCTGTAGCCGTCTCTGTCAGGCCATTTTCAACTAACTCATAGACTAATCCCGAGCCAACCAACACCTGTGCACCCTGGAAGCCCGCACAGCTCGATATTTCGCATTGCACACCAGAGTTCACCAGAACCGCCAGAGCCCGCTGCACCCGCTCCATGGAGCGCGAGAGTATGCTTGGGTCCTGTTGGGCTGCCAGCAATCGCACGGCCTCGCCGTCACTACCTTTCAGCGCCAGGCTTCCGCCCAGGCCCGCGAGTGGATTGACGACCAAACCAATGCGCAATGGCCTCATCCCGGGGCCTTGCACTCACTGACAACACAACCCAGTGCTTGCAATAGCACTGACTGGTCTGGACTGGCCGAATTCACCTGTAACCTCGACCCTGCCAGCTCTCGTCGCTCGCCATAATTTTTGCGCAGTTGATCGAAGGCCACTGCGGACTCCTCGGCGGAAACACCCAGTGTGGCAGCACGCAGTAAGCGGTCATCCTCGCCAATAGAATAGCGTGACGCCAGCGCCCAGCGCAGCAGCGCGCTTCCCGCCAGAGCCGCAGGTACCTCCAGCGGCAACGCGGGCGCCAGGCCCGACTGTTCGGATATTTCAGGCAAATCGAAATATGCCGTTACGGCGTCTCGCAACTGCCGGGTGGCCAGAAACTTACCGTCCATGCTATAACCGGCAATATGGGCGGACCCAAGATTGACACGACGCAGTAAATCCACCGCGACTCGCGGCTCCCCTTCCCACACATCCAGTACCGTAGCAGGACCTCTGCCCCGTTCCAGCAAGGACAGCAATGCGGCATTGTCCACAATCTCACCGCGACTGGCATTGATCAACAAGGTAGCACTGCGCATGGCAGCCAGCGCATCGTCCCCCAGCAGGTGCCAACTGGGCCAGGGAGCCTGACGGGTTAATTCAGCGTGCACAGAGACCACATCACTGGATAAGATATCGTGCAAGGGCATCGGCCGACTCACCGCGTCGTTTGGTAGCCAGGGATCATAGACACCGTAGTCTATTCCGAGTGCATGGCATCGCCTGGCCAACGCCCGACCGATGTTGCCATATCCTATGATCCCGATTCGACCGCCTGACAGTAGACGTTCCAATACGCTGCCCGTCTGGGCAATCGCTGCCAGCACATACTCAACCACAGAATTAGCATTTGAACCCGGCGCATGGGAAAAACCGATATCGCGCTGCGCCAGCCAGGCCCGGTCGATATGATCAAAACCACTGGTGGCCGTACCGACAAAGCGCACGGGACTATCCCGCAGCAGGGACTCGTCTACCCTGGTAACCGAGCGCACCAGTAATACGTCAATATCCTGCAGGTCCTCTGCCCCGAGACTGCGGCCATCGACCAACTTCACAGAGCCTATGTCCCGAAAGTAGCCTTCTACACCCCGCATATTCTGGTCAGCGACGATGCGCAAACCGCTCATGATGGCAATCCTTTTTGCATCGCCAGACAGCGCCGGGTTAGAGGTCCAGAAAGATTCAGTTCAGCCAGGTAATCCGCCAGCGAGGCCAACCCCTCCCTGCTTAATTGATAATCAGGGATACGGTCTAATCCCGGAATCTGTTCTTCCAATACCGTGAGTTGGCGCGCAAGTTGAACCTGCGGCCAGTGCGCCTGTAAATTACCCTGAATGCGCGCTGCGCCACGGATACCCAGATCCTTGAGCTGATCCAGTTGTCCACCTAACTGCTCCAGGTTATCGCAGGCCTGCAATAACCTGGCCGCCGTCTTAGCACCCACACCGGGGACCCCGGGTATATCATCAACAGGGTCACCGACCAGTGCGAGATAATCCGCGAACTGCGTCGGCCGAACACCAAATTTTTGCTCGAATCCAAGGGCGTCCAGCACTACCCCGGCGCCGTAGTCAAACCATTCATCACCATCTGCCTGGATAAGCTGCCCCAGGTCTTTGTCACGGGTCACAATGGAAACGGCTATGCCTTGCTGGCGGTACAGTCTAGCCAATGTGGCCAGATAATCGTCTGCCTCATAGCGACTGCCGCCGTAGCACGGAACACCCAACCGCCGGGTGAGCTCTTTACAGGCATTGAGCTGAAAGGCCAGCGCTTCGTCGGGCAACTCCCGGCTGGATTTGTAACTCGGAAATATGTCATTGCGATAGCAACTGCCCAGGCTTTCATCGAATGCCGCGGCGCAGTGCTCAGGTTTTGTGGAATCGATAAACTCCAGCAAAAAACGGCAATAGCCGTAGACTGCAGACAGTGGCCACCCCTCTGGGCTATGCCAGTGATCGGGCATGGAAAACCAGGCCCTGAAAATATAAATAGAGCTATCAATCAATCGGGCACGTGGCATCGCCATCAGCTCAGCTCTGTAAGTTCGAATTCCAGGCGCGCAAAGGAAGAGTCCTGGCCGAACTCACGACACAAGGCGTAAAAAAACATTGCGGCGCGAGTTGAAAGACCTGAATTTTGCCAATCCAGCACCTGCTGGTGCACGCGTTTTTTGAACACGCTGGTATCCGGAATTTCCCCGGAGCGAACATCAAGATTATCAAGACTGACTTCGAACGGATAGCCGCAGGCGCGGGAAAAAACCCACTCCAGCGCCTGAGGCTTGTATTCAACCGCTTCAAAGGCCTTTTGTTGATGGACATCGCGCCCGTCAGGGGCATACCAGTACCCATAATCAACCAGCTGACAGCGCGCCTTCCCTGCGAGACACCAGTGGGCTACTTCGTGTAGCGCGCTGGCGAAATAGTCCAGGCGATACTGCACTTGACTGCAGTTACCCCCCTCCCCGGGCGGCAGATAAAGCGGCTCATCGTGGCCACCTACCAACCGGGTATTGAACGCTTGCTCGAAACTGCGGTTAAACACATCTTCCAGCGTGGCAGCGCGCCAAAAACGTGCTGACGCCGATTGAGAGGCGACTGCGGTATCCATTACGCTGTATCCAGCTTTCGTAACAGGTAACGGTAGCTGCCTTCAAATTCTTCAGCACTCAAGAGTTCATGCCCAAGAAACCCACAAAACCTGGGCACGTCGCGTTGCGTGGACGGGTCAGTGGCCAATAGCTGAAGTACCTCACCACATGCCATATCACGAATCTTATTATGTAACAGCATGACGGGTTCCGGACAAAACAAGCCGGTGGCGTCCAGTATATGATCAGCTTGAATTGACATGGGGGTTACGCGTTAGTCCTGCAAGATTTCGGCGGCATGCTGACGTGAAAGAAGGTCCCACTGCTCGCTGTCAGCATCGTACAACAATGCCATATCGCCGCTTTTCAAGCCGGTACGTAACTGCGACACCTTTTCCATCAAGTCGGTCTCTACTGCCCCATAAT
>JBALWA010000069.1:0-24263 GCA_036960305.1 Halioglobus sp.
GCTGCCTGGGTGGCATACAGTTGGGTCTTGGCTTGCTGTACATCCAGCTCAGAGACATTGCCGGAGTCATACTGTATCTGGGTCATGGTGACGACCCGTTCCTGTATGGCGGCATTTTGGCTGGAGAGGGACATGCGCTCCTGCGCAGTGCGATAGTTGATGTAGTTGCGGGCTATCTCTGCGGTGATGGTAACCAGTACATCCCGGTAAGAGGCGATGGAGGCATAAAGATTGGCTTCTGAGGTTTCGATGCCCCGGGCATACTTGCCCCATATGTCCATTTCCCAGCCTACATCCAGCCCCACAGCCGCGGAATTGAAGGACTGCTCATTTTTATAGGCCTTGGCGGCACTGCCAGAGACGGTCTGTTGTTGTGGATAGATCAGGGCGTCGCTGATACCCAAAGCGGCTCGTGCTTGAACAATACGCAATCCGGCGGCTTCCAGGGAAAGGTTTTGTGCCGCGCCTGATGCGATCAGTTCATCCAGTACCGGGTCGTTGAACAGGGTCCACCAACGGGCGGTTTCCTGCCGCAGTGTCTCGGTATCTTCGGCAGTCCAGTCAGAAGGCAGATCTACTGCTTCGGGTTCTTGGTAGTCGGGCCCGAGAACGGTGCAGGCCGATAATATTGCGCATAACAAAGACCCAAAGAGGACATTGCGAGGGCGCGATACTGTGTGATGGCTAGCGCTTGTCATGGTCAGAATTTGGTTTCCCGAAGTTGTCGCCAGTTAAGGGCTAGCAGTGATACCCGGCAGTGGTCGATGCTCTTGAGAATGGAAGCCTGCAGATTTATATACACATAGAAAACGGCGGTTTCCCTGCTGTCGTAGTGATCTGAGGACTTTTCCTCCGAATGGGCCCCGAGGTAGTCATTCAGCTGGTCTTCAATCGACAGAAGGTCGGCGCGGACCTTTGCAAATGCTTGTTCGATTATGACCCCGTCATCGTTTGTCGCCAGTGTAGCGCATAAGGTGGCAGCGGGTCTTGATGCCGTTCCCTCAGTGGCCCGTTTTATTAGCGGATTGTCGACATAGTGGCTGTTGGGGCCCGCGAGAACGCGTAAGCGTGCCAGCAGTATCTCACAGCTGTGGTTGAAATCTACGACCTTTTCGGCGGGGTTGTCCGGGAAATAACTGTTGTCAATTGCGGCTCCCCACTGATTCATTTTTGCGAGCAATGAGGTGGCAGCGGTAATACGTAGCTGGCTCACCGTTCTTTCCCAGTAAGTACGGGGTGGGCCGCTGCGGATAATCTTCGTGCAGAGCTGAAAGAAGCGCGTGCGAAAATTCAGGTATAACAATTGCGGTTTACTGGTAAACGGAAAGTGCACTGAGATTATCAGTAGGGCGCATACCATGTAGAACATCAGGATGATTAGTAAGATAACGTTGAAGTTATACTGCATCGTGTTCTGTATGCCCAGGGTAAACAAACCCAGTAGGAAAAATATTGCTACGGGCCCGGGGAAGAGCAAGAACCCGAGGAAGGCGTAGCCAAACAAGAACACTGCCAATTCCAGCCAGTGTGTCATTCCCGGCAGTAGAAAAACATAGGCCGGTACGGCAAACACAAAGCCGAACGTGAACAGGAAAATGAGTAATTTCGGTGAGACTGGCGTGTAGGAAACCAGCGGTATCAAGGCCGTACAAAGGGTGACAAACATGAATCCACCCGGGGGATTAAATTGTATCCAGATGAAGGTGGCAAGCCAGAACGTAAAAAATCCACGCAGGGCTGTTTTCAGGTTTTCCCGGTCAAACCAGATGAAGCTGGCAGTGCTGTAGGTCTCCGTCTCCCGTTGGAAGCTGCCACGATCAAAACGCAGGCTGATGATCGCACCGTGCAGTTGCCACAGCAGCTGCTGTAGCTCGTTAAGTAATTCACCCTGACAGACCACCGCGGCGATAGTCAGGTGGTCCTGCTGCTGCAGCGCCGCATGATCGTAGCGGCTTGCAAGGGGATTGGAGGGGGTGCCTGCAGCGTCGCCTTGCCAGCTGGCTTGCACAGCGTCGAGCAAGTCTGTCAGGTTTGCCAAGACTGCTGGGTAATTATCGATGTATTGATCGAAGCCCACTGTGGCGGCGTCGCCACCTCGCAGCGCGGGTATGAGGCTCGACTCCAATTTGCCAAAGCAGCTGAGGATGGTGTCCCACTCCGCCTGGTAGGCCTGAATACTGTCGGCGTTACCCTTGACTGTGACATAGTGGCTGCGAAATTCAGTCAAGCGCTCCAGTAAGTTCTCCAGTGCTTCTGTTTCCTGCTCCTGGCGATTTTCAGGCTCAGCGCCGCCGATTAATAACTTCCCCACCTGGCCGAATTCAGCGCTTACCGCGCTTGCCAGGCGCTCGGTATTATCCGCCACTTTTACGGGCCATAAAAAACTGCCGACCAGGCTGTATACCAATACCCCAAATGTCGTGAGTAGCGTTCGGTCTATGCCGTAGATAAAAGCACCCTCGGCATCACCACCGTTAAAGACCATCAAGCCGACTACCATGGTCAACATGAAGATCGTGCTGTCGCCCTGGTAGGCGTTGTAGAGGTAGAGTGTAATGAGCACAAAGATAGAGATTGCACACAGGTACAGTAATCTGTCCTGGGGGAACAGTGCGATTAAGGACAGGCCTATGACTGCTCCGGCGATGGTACCAAGTGTGCGCAGCACGCCTTTTTGCAGGGACTCCGACAATGAGCCGGTGGCTGCGATCAGCATGACGGTAATGGCTGCCGTTTGGGGCTGGGCCCAGCCCAGTGCCATGGGGATCAGGTAGGCGAGTGTGAGGCTGAGTGCTGTCTTGGTCGCGAACTTGACCTTGTCAGAAGTGCCGGAGACACTCGGTTTCTCTTCTGTGACCTCGACGTTTGCGGCGGCAGCAGACATCCGACTCCCGATTCTCTATGATAGTGTGTTGGGATTGTAATTATTAATGGCTAGTCTATCTGATGCGGTTCAATCCTGCTATCTGTGATAACTTAAAGACTGGTTTCAAACGGAGGGTGGTCTAGTGCGCCTTATGCTTTTAAATGGTTCCACGTGCCGGGATATCTGCGCTATGTTAGCGTTCCTCGCTGTTTTTAGCTCCCAGGCTTTTGCTGCCTCCAAGGCTGAGCTTGACAGCATGAGTGCCCGTTGTGAGGCAGCCAGAGAACAGAAATTGATCCCTGTAAGAGAGCAGAAAACCCGCAGTTGCATAGAGCAAAAAATACGCGCGCCAGACCATTGCCAGCGCTACTACACGACTTATGGGAATACCTCAATTGTGGGCGGGATGCGAAGACAGGGCATGTTCTATGATCTGCCCGAGTGCCAGTCATTCTTGGATGCCCAGGCGGCATCGCAGGCGGGCCGGTCTCGCAACCCATAATGACATCGACCATAGGGGGGGAAGAGATGGATCAACGCCAGGCGGTTGTAGATGGCTACAAGCAGCTTATTAGCTCGGGTCTGGGTACGGGCAGTTCTGGCAATTTATCTGTTCGCTCAGACGATGGCATGCTTATCACGCCCACAGGTGTATTGGCGGAAGATCTAACGGCCAGCCAGTTGGTGCAACTTTCCCTGGAAGGGGAGGCCGTGATCGGGCAGCTGTTACCTTCCAGTGAATGGCATATGCATGCCGCGGTTTATCGCGACAGGCCGGAAATTCAGGCGGTGGTGCATTGTCATTCGCGCTACGCGACTATTTTGGCCTGCGACCACCGCCCCATACCTGCGGTACATTATATGATCGCCGTTACCGAGAGTGATGAAATTCCGGTCGCTCCCTATGCTACCTTTGGCACCGTGGCACTGGCCGAATCGATCATTGGCGGTTTGCGTGGTCGGCTGGCCAGTCTGTTGGCAAATCATGGACAAATCGCGATTGGGCGGGACCTCCCTCAGGCGATGCGCGTCGCCAGTGAGGTAGAGGAACTGGCGGCTATCTACTGGGGTAGCCTCGCCATAGGCGGTGGAAAAACGCTCAGTGCCCAGTCGATGAATGAAGTGCGGACTGCCTTCGTTACCTATGGGCAGCAGCGAGAGGATTGACAATTGTCTCCAGCAAATTACGTACCTGAATCTATACGGAATTATTTATGAAGCAAGTCCTGCGCCTTTTCTGTCTCTGTAGCGCCCTACTGGCCTTTGTTGTGCGAGCAGATGTCAGTAGTGAGATTCTCACTATCAATGAGAGTCTATTTGTTGATCGTCAGGACCAGCGTGCCCTGAATCGCGGAGCCGTACACCAGCCGGAGTTTGTCGGTATTTTTTACGAACTGATTGATTATCAGACGGCATGGAAAGATGCGGACTATGTAGGCGAGATGATTGCTGTTCTTGGGGACAGTACTCTGGAGGGCCTGAACCCGGAAGACTATCACTACAGTGAGCTGATGGCGCTGCGCAGGGAATACCTGCAGGACTGGGCGGACGAAGACTATGTTCATGCCCAGTTCGATATATTACTTACCGATGGTATTTTGCTCTATGCCCGGCATCTACTGGAAGGCAAGGTTGACCCGAGAACCCTGGATAGCAGTTGGAACTACACCCGCAGGGACTTTGTACCAGATACTGTTGCGAATTCACTGGTCGATGCTATACGCGAGCATCGGGTTGCCGAGGTTATGGAGCAATTGAAGCCGCAGGCGCCAATGTATAGAAAAATGAAAAGTGAACTAAAACGCTATCGTCATCTTGCTGAAACGCAGTCATTTTTCAAGGTGCCCTCCGATAGTGTATTGAAGCCAGGACAAACCAAGCCTGGCGTCGTCCTGCTGCGTCGTCGGCTCAAGCAACTCGATTATGTGGACGCGAATTCTCCAGAATCTGAGTATTTTGACAAGGACCTGGAGCGGGCTGTTAGACAGTTCCAGCAGGACCACAGTATCGATTCTGATGGCATTGTGGGCAGGCAGAGTTTCGAAGTGCTCAATATGAGTTTTCAGGAACGGGTAGCGAAGTTGCGAGTCAATATGGACCGCTTGCGCTGGATTAGCCAGGATGTGTCCGACGATTTTATATTGGTTAATATCGCAGGCTACGAGCTTCACTATTTTCGCAATCGTGAATTGATTTGGGAAACGGCGGTAATGACCGGGGCTATTAATACCCGCACACCCATTTTCCAGAAGCGGCTGCGTTACATCGAGTTCAATCCGACGTGGACACCCCCTCGCAGTATTATCAACCGCAGCCTGTTTGCGAAATTTAAGGCAAACCCTGGCTACGCAGCTGAAAAAAACTATAAATTCTATGATTCAAAGGGTAAGGAGGTCGATGCACTCAGTATTGACTGGGGCCGTTATACTGGCCTGACGCTACCCTATCGCGTGGTGCAAATGCCCGGGCCCTATAATGCCATGGGACAGGTTAAATTCATGTTCCCCAACCGCCATGCAGTTTATCTACACGACACGCCCTCTAAAGAGCTATTTTCCCGTACTTCCAGAGCTTTTAGTGCCGGCTGTATAAGAGTAAAACAGCCACTGAAACTGGCGGGTATTTTACTCGATGACCCCGAGCAGTGGTCTGCCAGTAATATTGATGCGGTGCTCGCGTCCGGGAAGCCAAAGCAGGTAGTGCATCTGCAGCGGAATATTGACGTGCTGCTGATGTACTGGACGGTGAGCCCGACAACCAGTGGGCGCATACAATTTCATCCCGATATTTACCAGCTGGATGGCATCGCGCTGGAAGCACTCGATAAGCCGGCGCAACTGGTCGATGTTTCCTGAGAGTTTGAGGTATGAGCTTGTGAACGAGGATCATGGCAGGGGCGCTCTGGCTGGATGGGAGCCAGTGCTGTGTCTGCTCCTCTTGTTCGCTACCCCATGGCTGGCGGCAGCACCCGCTTCCGGGACTAATGAAGACGCATATCCACTGCCGGGGGGAGTTCCCGCCTCGCGAATAGTTGACGGCTACCTCAATGGCTATCGAATAGGTCCCGAGCCCCCGGGGCATGACAAATATCCGCTGCTATACCCGGTGCCTCATGAGTTTATTGAGGTCACGGCCGAGACTCAGGGGCTCCCGGTCTCTCCGCATTTCACACTGGGACAGTTTTTGTGTAAACAGGAATCGGGGTTCCCCAAATATATTGTTCTACAGCCCTCTTTGCTTATACTGCTTGAAGGTTTGCTTGGCGCTGTGAATAGTGCAGGATATCCCGTCGAAACATTCGGTGTGATCAGCGGCTACCGCACACCGTATTACAATCGAAAAATAGGAAATGTGGCCAACAGCCGCCATGTCTACGGCGATGCCATGGACTTCTATATCGATGGTGATGGTGATGGTCGCATGGACGACCTGAATGGGGACGGCCTACACAACCCTGAGGATATCGATATTCTTCACAGGATTGTAGAGGTGTTTAAGCGACAGCCGGAAAATGCGGGCTTGATCGGTGGTGTTGGGCGCTACGATCAGGCTGCTCATCACGGTGGTTTTATTCATGTTGATACCCGCGGCTACAAAGCGCGCTGGTAAGGGAGTTTTCTATGGTTTTTCTCAGGACGTTAGCAGCTGTTATGCTGATCATGCCCTTTATATCCCAGCCTGTGCTGGCAAATGACGACAAAGAGGGCCGTGAGAACGTCAGCGAGTTAATGGCTGAGCTGGACACCGATATTGCGCAGTGGAGGCTGCTGTCGGAGCAAGCTGGCAAGGCGGGGGGCATGGATCGGGAAGCGCTGCTTTATCGTCAGGATGATCGCAGTTTTCGCTTGCTGGCTGATGCCGATGCGCTGGCGAGGGAAGTGGCAAAGCTGCCCGCCGAGGGCGCCTATCGTCAGGAAGTTGAACAGAAGCTGGTTGCCGACCTTAGTGGTGCCAGCGATACGGTATTCTTGCGACTGGAAGAGTTGGATAAACACATAGCAAAGAATACCGAGCAAGTTGATTCGCTCAGCGCTGGCGCCCGCATCTCCACAGAGGCTTATTTACAGGCTCTGGAATCCGTTCGCTTCCAGTATTATGAGGCTCTGGTGAATCATTATGAAAGCCGAAAGTTACTGGGCTTACCGTTTAAGGATTCGAAAAAGCGTCTGCAAGGCATTCTTTATCTTCACGCCGAAGCGTTGGCCGGAGAAATCGAGTTTAGTACTGCTGCGCAGGAGGAAGTCCAGGGCAGGTTTGAATTGGATCCGGGGAATGCGGACCTCGAATTGGCGATCACTCAGTTGTCGATGAACCACACCGAGGCCGTGGACTGGCTGTCATCGGTTATCGAACTCCAGGACAGGCTGGGGGTAGATACATCGGACTACAAAACGGTGCTGCTACAGAATAGCACGGGTGTTTCAGTTGGCCTGCTTCAATCGGGTGTAATAGAGCAGCTACTGCGCGAGTGGTATACCAAGGCCAGGGATACGCTGGTGGAAAAGTCCCCAGACCTTTTTCTGAAGCTGATTGTTTTTCTCCTGGTCATTTTCGTTTTCAGGTTTCTTTCGCGTATGACACGGCGTGTGGTACGCGCGAGCTGTGACCGCTCTACGCTTGATATGTCGATATTGCTAAAGGATATTCTTGTGTCGGCCTCGGGTGGCGCGGTAATGATTCTGGGTGTTCTCATGGCGCTGTCCCAGATAGGCATAACTCTGGGGCCGATGTTGGCTGGCCTGGGTGTCGCCGGTTTTATTGTGGGCTTCGCGCTGCAGGATACACTGGGGAATTTCGCGGCGGGCGCAATGATTCTTATCTATCGCCCCTATGATGTCGATGATTTCGTTGAAGTAACGGGTGCCTCCGGCCTGGTAAAAAAAATGAACCTGGTATCGACCACTATTACCACCTTCGACAACCAGACCCTGGTCATCCCCAACAGCAAAATATGGGGTGATGTGATCAAGAATGTCACTGCCCAGAAATTGCGACGGGTGGACCTGGAGTTCGGTATTGGCTATAGCGATGATATCGAGAAAGCGGAACGTGTTCTTGCGGAAATCGTAGAATCACATGCGATGGTACTGAAAAGTCCTGAGACGATGATCAAGCTGCATACCCTGGGTGAGTCCTCGGTCAACTTTGTTGTTCGCCCCTGGACCAAAACGGACAACTACTGGGATGTGTACTGGGATCTTACCCGAGAGGTTAAAATGCGCTTTGATCGAGAGGGGATATCGATACCCTTTCCACAGCGCGATGTGCACTTATACCCTCAGGAGTGACGAGCTACACTAGTAGGTCCAGCCAACCCCGGTGGAGAGGCCGTAGTCAAACCTTGAATCGTCCGCCGCTTTGTTGTCGTAAGTGCCCCAGGCCGTAATGTCAAAGTATAAGTCCTCGATAATCTCCCAACGCAGGTTCACATCGCCGTCTCCGCGATATCGTCCGCTCTCGGTAATACTGGGGTAGAGCGTGAAGTCGACCTTGAAGTGTAACTCGGGGGTGGTATATTTCCAGGTCGAAAAGGAGGTACTGAATACGCCTTCAACACTTTCCTGTCTTTCGCCATCAAACAGCGCTTTTTCAGTCAATACCTGCGCGCCGACGGATCCGATCCAGTTGGATCTTTGTGTGTCGAGGAAGTGCCTTCCCAAGCCTCCTCCAACGGAGTAGCGGGCATCCAGACCGAGTTCGTCGTTGGTTTCGTAGGTACCCGTTACCTGCCGAAAGGTGTCCTGTCGGTTGGTCCAGACCGTCCGGGCCAAGTCCACTTTGCTGCTGCGTGTAATATCCACTTCACTGTCCGTGGAAGTGAGACGGCCGGTGAGAGAGTTGCGGGTTTTTTCGTCTTCGTAGCTTATTTCTGTATTCAGGGTTGTTTGACCGAGGGAGCTGGCGTTGGTGTATGAGTAGCCCATGGCCAGGTAGACGTCGATTCGGTCCTTGAACGACCTTGCTACCTGCCTGATTTCAGCAACTTCGAGGTTGGAGATTTCATGTTCACCATAGACATCGCTAAGCTTTATCTCTCCAGGGCGCGGTGATTTGTCGATGGTACCGTAGTACCGCTTGCCTTCTGTCATGCGAATTTCGTAATGGTGGATACTTTCTATTTTGGCAATTTCCTGCCATTCAATCTTTATTGTCCCCATTGAATGCGTGCTGATATCCACTATCCCGGCGTACATGGTTTTAAGCTCACCCGTGACCCTGTCGCCGTTGTAAAGCGTGACGATATCGGTTTTACGACCGGGCCCGTTTGCCCCGTGGCTGTAGCTGCTAAACACAGCAAAAGCGATGAGAAATACTAAGCGTGCCTTCACACTGTTTCTCCCTGTAAATGGGTAAATAAACGAGATTTATAGGGTTCGATATTAGAGCAATTTTTTTGAGTGTAAATGCCGAATTTGCATCCCACTAAAATTGCCAGTGTAAGCCCGAGGCGTACAAGCGGGCAAAGGTACTTCTCTGCCGATTGGTCCACTTGCCCTTCGTGCTATTGGTTTCCACGAGCTTTTTACGCATTGCCAACCACTCCGGGCTGCCCCACAGGTAAGACTGTGACTTCAGGCGTTCGAATTCCGCAATGAGATCCATTGACAGGGCTTCACTTTCGAAAAAATAGCCCATTTCGTTGTTGTAGAGCTTGGAGCGGTCATCGAAGTTGCTGGTGCCGACAAAACCGATGTTGTCTGTACCCAGCACAAATTTCGCATGAAGTTTGCCGTAGTACACATCGCCGCCCAGCTGCACGGAATCTGCGCGACCGGTCTGATAGACTTTTATTCTGGAATTGCTCACCAGTTCCTGCCACTTTTTCGAAGCCACCAGCGAAGACATATCTTCCATTTTTTTGAGTTTTTTGTCCTGCCACTGTGCCTCCGTGTCGGGGTCGAGCAAAAGCCTGGGGGCCGTGTCCATGTCAATAATGGCCTGGGCAAAAAAGTTATCACTGGTGAGCACCGAATTGGTCACAATCTCCAGACTATTCTCGGGATGGGCGTCCAGCCAGCTCTGGACGCCTTCCATATCGTCAAAATACACCGTACCGTCTTTGCGCTCATAGCGTGAAATAAAGAAGTAGGGGGAGACAATACGAATGACGCCTGTACCGTTTGTTGCCTCACCTAGTCGGTCCATGACATTCATTATCGAGTTTGGGTTGCGCATCAGGTTCTCGTCGTAGGCGCCGACGACATTCTCATTCTCCAGATTGCCCAGTTCATGGGCGAGTAAAACCTTTCCGCAGCGCAGCTTGCTTACGTAGGCCGGTATGTCCTGATAGGCTATCTGGAAGTCAGGCATTGCCCTGAGCTTGGCGAGACTGGTCTCGAACTTGTTCAGCTCCCCAGTGTGGGCCATGATGCTGGACAGGCGCTTGTTGCGTTGATAGGAAAACAGAATACTGAAGTAAGTTTCACTGATAAGCCCGATGGAATCCAGCCCCTGTGCGCCGGGTTCCGGTCGCACCAGTATCTCCATATCCTTATAGGCGGTCGGGTCCTGACTGCCATCTTCGTGTAGACCATAGTAGGACAGGGAGATGTTACGGCCGCCAGTCATCGCCCAGGCGTGTTCGGGATAGTTGCCGTCTACCACCAGCAACTTGTCGTGTGAGCGCCGGTTAAAATTGACGAAGACGTTGGAAAAAGCGTTGAAGATGACGGTTTGCACCCTCGCTTTGGTGGTGGTGACCTCGCCTTTGGTGTTCTTGACAAAACCAGCATCGATAGCGCAGTTTTCCAACGCCTTCAGCTCGGTGTGGCGGGCATTGATGGAGCCCAGCGAATCGACCATCAAGCGAACATCGACGCCCCGTTTTACCGCATCACACAGTGCACCCAGGAAGGCATAACCCACCAGGTCGCGTTTGAAAATATAATAGGCGGCATCGACCGTATATTCGGCGTTATCGATTAGCCAGATTTTGGTGGCCAGGGAGCGTAGGGAGTCATCATAGCTGCTACCGATAACACGCATGCGCGCCTGGTGGATGGGGATTTTGGCTTCCATGCCCAACTGTATGGGGTCAGCTTTTAGTTCTTTGGGGCTGTGCCAGCGGCGTTCATGTTGTTCGGTGGCAACCCTACCGTCTGCAACAGCGTCTGGTGGCGGGCAGTTGGCGATATCCAGTCGATCGCCTGGGCAGGGGGGTTGGAGGGGGGCAGAGGCACATGCCGTGAGTAAAATGAGGGCAAAACCGGCCAACAGATGCAGGTAAGGGCGGGCACCGTTCATTGCTCCGCTCCCATTGCATGCCAGCGAATGTCGGCGACTACTGCCTTGTGGTCTGACAACATCTCCTGTGACACCTCATAGCTTGAAAAGGCCAGTCTACGGCTTAACATTATCCAGTCCAGTCGTTTGTCTTTATAGGTGACAAGGTTCTCACTGGCTGCTTTATAGACATGCAAGCGAGACGTATCAGCCGTTGCTTGAACCATGTACTCTTCGGCCAGCCATTCACTATTGAAATCGCCCATGATAATCAGCGGGCCGGCACGTGCCTTGATAATTTCTGCCAAATCGTCTATCTGCGCCATGCGTACAGACTTGCGTGAAAAGTCCAGATGAACAGAGATTATATCCACGGTAACGGGGGATTCGGACACCTCGGGGTTTAGCCATTCGATTTGGGCAAGGGTGAAGCCTTTGCTGGCTGTCGGTGGGGTAGAGGCAAAGGTAAGACCCATGCCTTCCTTTATCGGCCAGCGGGAAAGTACAGCCGTACCATAATTACCCAGCCAGATTTTGGCGTGTTCGGCCTCCACGAAATACCGGAATCCCGCTTTCTCTGCCAGATAGGCGACATGGTCGAAGTCGCCACTCCAGCGAGAAGGGTTATCCGCCTCCTGCAGTGCCACGACATCAGCGCCTGAGCTTTTCAGGAAGTCGGCGATTTCGTCCAGGTTGCGGCGTATTTGTTCCGTACTGACAAGCAACTGATTCATGCCGTCTTTTCGGCCGTGGGCCAGGTTGAGTGTTATGGCCTTTAAGTTGTGGCTGGGCGGAGGGGCAACGGGGGCGCCGGACACCTCTGATACCGTCAGTTCAGCACTGCGTTCCTGTACTTCGCGTAGATCATTTGAGCTGCAGCTCCATACCAGTGTCATTATGAGCAATGCGCCAAGGCCGCGTAACATTTTATTGTCCGTTTATAGGGTCGACGGAAATCATTATAGAGTGCAATTGAACGATTGGCAGCTAGTTTTGTGAAGGGGAGGTGCCTGAACAGCCCGTCGGTAAATCCACACCAGACCCGCGTGGACTTTAAAGCGAATTTCCTGATTGACAGCGGCCCCAAAATCTTTCACATTAACCGGCTCGAAAATCCAGTGCATTTCGCCCATTACGGTCGAATTCGCGAAGAAAGGACTCCATGATGAAAACACTGCTACGATCCGTCGGTTTTGGCGTGCTCGGCCTCACTGTCAGCCTCGGCGCCCTGTCTGAAGATCGCCTGGTAATGATTAATGGCGATGTCATCACCGGCAATATAACCAAACTGGCGGACGGAGAGGTATTTATTGATCCCCCCTATGCGGATGAGTTTTCTGTGAAGGTGGCCAACATCAAGTCCATGGAAACCGAGCAGACCTTCGAAGTGGAGCTGGCAGAACATCGCAAAGTCGACGCCCAGCTAGCGGTTAATGAAGTGGGCCTACAGGTCCTGGTGATCGATGGTCAGGAGGAGGTCGCTACCCTGGCGTCGATTTGGGAGGCAACCGAGCCGGAGGACTACTACAAACGGGATTCCCGCGTGGAGTTTTCACTCACCGACAATAGTGGTAATACCGATTCTGCCAACACCCTGTTGTACGCTGATAGCCAATTCAAGATTGGTAACCATCGGCATGATCTGGACCTGACATTCCGCCGGGATGAAACGGACGGTACCAAGACCCAGGAGCAGGACCTGTTCAATTATCGCTACGGCTGGATGTTCAATGACCCCTGGTTCGTCGGTGGGTCATTTACCTTTGAACGTGACCCGATTCGAGAGCTGGATCATCGTTATGTTGTTGGCGCCAATGTCGGCAGGGATATCTTTGATGATGCGGTCAAATACATGAGTTTCAGTATCGGTGCCGGTTTTTCGGATGAGGAAATTGATGGCGTAAGCGATAGCGGCCCGGTAGGTCTGTGGAATTTTGTATACAACCACGACCTGTTCAGCGGTGATCTGGAATTCCATCACACCCACAGTATCACCCAGCAGACGTTTGCCGAGGAGAATACGATCTTTAAATCTACCACCGGATTTCGTAGCGAGTTTATAAAAGATGTCTACGGGGATATTTCCCTGCGTTACGACTATGAAACTGACCCGGCCACCGAGGCCAAGAATGAAGACACAACCCTGTCTATCGGTATTGGCGCCGAGTTTTAGCGACCAGATTTTTATCGGCTATCTCTGTAGGTCCGTGGACTGACACCCTCATGGTTCTTGAGGGCCTCAATAGCCCTACTGAACTAACTAGTCTTCGGTCGGGACAGCAGTTCCCTCGATGGGCCATTCTCCCTCGGGCACCCAGGCGTGGTAGTGCACCTCCTCAAGGCCCAGTCGGTCGACCAGCAACTGCGCAAACGCGGGAATGCCCGCGCCGTCAGGTTTAAATGTGCCGGACTCATTCGTTACGGTCACATTGAAGGCGTGGGTCTTCAGGTCGACCTCACCCTCGTCGTTAAAGGCGTGTGCCAGGTCCAGCGGACTGTCGTCCAGTGATTCCAGCCTGATGTAGATTTTCCCGGCCATGGTGACTTTCGCCTCATCGTTGAGAATCATCGATAGCAGGTAGTGTTTGGAGAAGCCGTTAACCCCAAGGTGGGATTTCAGTTCGGTGCCTTCGGTGTTTTTCGCCCCGTCTACGAAGTTGAACGTGGTCGGTACGATGATCAGCTTGCGTTCATCGTAGGCATAAGTGACGGTTACCCGGCCATCCACGGCATCGAGGTCAGCCTTTTCGTTTCCCAGCGCTTTGGCCTGGCGATAGATGATCTGCAGCATCTCGGTGCCGGTCACACCGCTGTCATCGTGGTGTATCGTATCCTCCAGAGGCACGAAATTATCATTCACTGACTGTGCAATCTGTTTGTAGAAAATGTGGTGGCTGACATTGAGGGCGTTATAGCGGAAATTGCCTGCTGTCTCACGGGTCAGTTTATAAGCCTCGCCCGCCTCGGTTCTGGTGACAGAGCTGACGCGGAAAACTTCGAAATCACGCCCGATACGGGCGAAATATTTGCGCAACTCAGTGGTGCGAAGATCGTCGCCGCCCTGGGATATGTCAATGGAGAGCGGCGTGCTGTTGTCAGCTACTTCGGCCTGCAATTGCGTCCAGGGCAGCAAAAAGGCACATAGTAATGCGGGAAGATACATTGTCAGTTGCTTGATTCCCGTTCTGTGGTTCATTATCACTCTCCGCCTTATTTATTTTTCAAGTTATTACTCGTAGTATTAGAGCTGTTTTTCCACGGGAAACAGGCCGTACAGAAAGTCCCAGACCCGGTCGCTGAACTTCTGTACGGGTTGCTGGGTGGTGGTCCCCTCGTGGGAAGTCCACAGCAACTTGCCGTCCTCACCTTGGCTGACTTGCCAGGCATTGTCCAGTTGCATGATTTCAATAATATAATCGCCCAGCTCGGTACACAGTGCCGAAGATTGTATATACATGACATCTTCGGTATTGATTTCGATTGAGCGCGGGTCGAGATTGAGTGTGCCGATAAAGCAGCGCTGATTGTCGATCACCGTGGCCTTCATGTGCAGGGTCACTGATTCCGCCTTCGCCGGAGGCGTGTCAAAATAGCGGTTTAATGTACCTGCAGGTTGGTGGTGCATCTCGAACAGCTGCGCTCCCGCCTCCAGTATTTCCTGCCGATACTTTTTGTAGTGGGCGTGCACCGTGTGCTGATTGCTGCTGGCGAGAGAGTTGGTGAGGAAGCGGGTTTTTACGCCGGACTCCGAGTCTGTTCTGGTGAAATTCAGGAATCCCTCCACGGGGATCAGGTAGGGTGTACTGGTCAGTACTTCTGATTCTACGGAACCTGCCAGCGCATTGAGTCGGTTGTAGAGCTGGTGCGTATCTTCCGCATCTTCCAGGGGTTGTTTTTCCAGAAATACTGCCGTTCCGCGGTGCATTTGGGCGGCGATATCACTAAGCATGTTGGGTATGGGTTCGCTGACATTGGCTATATTCGCGAGACGATCTGACCGCTCCTCGAGATAGGTCCTGTTTTCCTCGCGGATCGCCTCATAACCGCCCTGGTCGGCATCGGCCAGGGCGTGAGCAGGATAGGCCAGGTCTGAGTTCCAGAAAACAGCGAAACCCTCTGAGATAGCCGGAACTATTGCGCCGGTGGTCAGCGCATCGACATCGATGAAGTTGTGTTCGGGGTTCAGGCCAAAGTACTCATCCCCCACGTTGCGGCCACCCACGATGGCGAACTGGCCGTCGGCCACCAGTAACTTGTTGTGCATGCGTCGGTTGTAGCTGGAAAACCGGGAACCGAGGGTCTCAAGGGCACCCACCGTACCTGAGCGATAAGTACCGGGATTAAACACACGCAACTGCAGGTTGGGGTGCTGATCCAGGGCGGCAAGTGCTTTATCGGAGTTGCTGAAGGTTCCGGCGGTGGCCAGGTCCATATCATCGACCAGCATGCGTACTTTGACGCCGCGGTCGGCAGCACTCAATATATGCTCTAACAGCAGTGTACCGACCAGATCGTCATGCCAGACGTAATATTGGGCATCCAGTGAATTCACCGCGTTGTCTATTAGTGCAATGCGCCAGGCCAGGGCGTCCCTGCCGGCGGGTAACAGGTGAAAAGCAGATTCCTCTTCGGTCAAGGGTGGCGAGAAATTCATGGCCGCCGTGCTCAGCGCACCGGTGGAGGTCGCGGGTTGGGCGAATTCCCCTTCACGGGGTGGTGCTTCGGGTAGTACGGTGCAGGCGCTGACCAGGGCGATGCAGAGCAGCAGGTTTGAGAGCTTCATAATCGGCACGGTTCTATACCTCTGTATCCCATATCAAAAGTAGCGCGTCACATTGAAAAAGACATTCCAGTCATTTTCCAGCCCCGTATCCCTGCCTCGGCGGAAAGTCTTTAGATCCTTATCGAAGTTCTTCTGCACGGTGAAATCCCACATCGTCGACGGATTTATCTCACCGCCAAGATTTATATCCAGGTTGCCGGAGCCCTCGTCCTCCAATTCGCCATCCACAAAATAGCTATAGGCCGGCAGGATGCGTAGCTGTGAGCCGGGCCACCAGTCGGGGCTGTAGATAATCTGGGCGTCGAAGCCCAGGCCCACTCCGTTGTGGTGCTCGAATTGCTTGTCCCAGGAGTTCACCAGGTTGACGGACAGATAAACATTCCACTCATTGGACAGGGCCCAGGCCGGCATGACGCCCGCGTTGATCACGTTTTGGCCGTCAGTGCCCTTGAGTTCCCCCGCCAGTTGGACGTCCAGTTGCAAGCTCAGGCCGCGATAGCCCTGTTCCAGGTCGTAGTTCATGTCGAACACGTGAAACCACCGTACGCGGGTATCTGTCCATCCGCTGTTTGAACCGGGTTCGGAGTCGCCTGAGTGCTGACCATACCCGGCTTCCATCAGTAGCATGTCATTCGCTCCCAGTGCCAGGTTACCGATCAAGCGAAACTCCCACATGTGCTCGCCGTTAGTGTAGTCAATATATTTCGGGCCGCCACCCAGGAAAGAATAGATTTTAGTGGGATCCGTGGCGTCGAAAAGCGGTTGATCTTCCGCGAAACTGTACAGGGGGAGCATAAGGGTACTGACTAGCAGCGTAACAACTCCGGGCAGTTTCAAGTTCACAGAGATTCCTTGTTGTCATGGGTTTGGGAGGCAGCTGCCGTTAGTTTAGGCGGTTTTATTTACTATCTCAAGATCTCGCCTGCACGGCTCAGTCCACCCAGCCCAGAACATCTCGCACGACGCTCCAACGAGGGCTTTTCGTCTCCGTGCCCCGGCCGAAAATCCAGTAGTCCTCTATACGCTTAAGTTTGCCACTGTTCCTTTTCAGCATGATCCAGTTGTCCAGAAACTCATCCATTACCGGGTCGGCCACGCCGCTGTAGAGCACCACTATCGGCAGTCGCACTGGGTCCGGAAGCGGCGTGGCGACCTGGTAATGGGGGAAAAGCATCGTCCAGGCTGAGCCCGCCTCCGCACTCATCAGCAACGCATCGGCCAGCGGCTCTTCCAGGGCCTGTTGGAAAAATGTAGCAGGCGCGTCGATGGTCACGATATCGGCACCCGGAAAGTAAGCCGCAGTCTCTCGGGACAACCCATCGCCCCCGACGACGGCGATCCTGGGCTTTGTGAGGCGGTTGATTTTATCCATGCTTGAAAAATCCCGGTCCCTAAAGTCCGGTATTACCAGGGCCATATGCAGGTACATATAAGGATCTGTGAAAGGCGTGCGCTGGGACATGGCCACGGTGTCTACAAAGCCACCGACCGCCAGGTCGTAGTAATCCAGGCGTAGTTCTTCTTCGACCCGGTGTCGTTCGGGAATGGGAACCAGTTCGGCGGCAACGTCCAGATCCAGAGCCAACTCACTCATCATCTCAATATCGAAGCCCGCGGGTTCTCCTGCGCTGTTGATATGGGAAAAGGGTAGGTTGTCCGGGATAAACCCAATGCGGATGATGCCGCGATCGAGGATTCGTTCCAGACGGGTTTGTCCGGGTTGCAAGGGGGTGGGATTCGGCCCAGGCTCGACCATCGTTGCCTGCGCGGTCAATCGAGGCAAGTGCATGGCCGCCACGATCTTGTCCTTGTTGTACTCCGTGCTGGCAGTGGCGTCCATATAAAAGCGTCCACCCAGCACCAGTACCCCACAGACAATCGCGCCGACGCCCAGCAGGCCGCCTATACGCTTCCATGGCAACTGCAAGGTCCCCGTCGCCGCGCAGGTTCCCAGCAGGGTGACCACCAGAATATAGGAAGCGCCAGCGGCATCGGTCAGCCGGGACATGTAAACACCGGTTACCAGAAATAACTGGAACAGATCGCTGGGCAGTTGCATCAGGTCCAATAAGAAAGGTACAGATACCGGCGCCGTGGAGAAGTGTACGAAGGAGCTTGCGCTCAGTAGCAAGGGGTATTGCTCCAGGGTGAGGGGCTGGCCGATATACCAGGCTCCGAAGGGGATAAAGGCTGTAGCCAGTATTCGGCCCAGGTGTGGAAAAGCGTACGCCAGGGGGGCCAGTACCTCGGCGGTAGCTTCGGTGTCTTTGTTGGCCAAGCCTTTCTTCTCGAAAATCTCACGCATACCTTCCATCAACATCGGTAACACGACCAGGGTTTTACCGGTGGCGAAGGCAAGAATAAACACAGCCCGGAGAAAGGGTGACACGTCCCTGGAAGTAAAAGGGGTCAGTGTTGTGATCAGTGCCGGCATCAGGAGAAAACAGATGGCCAGTGTGGTCGCCGTCATCAGCACCATATAGCCCTGTATTCGGGCCAAATCTTCCAGGTGCATGGTGCCGGCTGCGCTGGCGGCGATGCAAAAAACACCGTAAGGGCTGAGTTGCACGATAAAACCGGTGACGCGCCCCAGTACGTTCTGGGCGATGCCCAATCCCTTGATGACGCCTTCTTTGCCTGCCAGGCCCATGATGCCGACGCCGCACAAGGCGCTAAAGAGGACGACAGCGGGCACCTTGTTCTGTGCCATGGCGGAGAAAGGGTTCGCCGGTATAAACAGGGCGTAAAAGTCGAATGGCTTTGGTTTTTCTACCAGGCTGGAACTGAAGAAGGAGGCCCCGGTGTGCTCCGGCAGGGACAGGCCGAACAGGAATACCGCAAAGTAGCCGGCGACCCACAGCAACAGGATGATGGGTATAACGCGCGCGATCAGCAATCGGCTTTGGACAGCAGTCAGTCCGCCTATACCGCCAATCAGTGCCAGCATGATGTAGGGTAATACCGTCATCTGTAGGAGGCCGACAAAGGCGTCGCCCAGATAACTTAGCGGGGCAGTCAACTCACCGAAGAAGAGGCCGGTGGCTATGCCGACCAGCAACCCGGCCATGATTTTGTCGGAGAGCCCCAGCGATTTCTTTTCAGCAGATTGGATCATGTGGCCTTTTGCACAGATATACTGCATCCGTCCTGGAAGATTATTGTTGTAGGCATTGTGCTGTTACGTTGACCCGGCCACAAGTTTGTACTGACGCAACAACCTCCAGGCGATTACCATCCAGACGAGTACCAATAAGACGTTTACAGCAGAGAACCCGAGTAGGTCCAGCCCCAACCAGTGGGTGCCGGCGAATACCAATCCGGCTGCGATGACGTCACCTGTGCGCACAAAAAACGTGTCGACTGCCTGCTTGGCCTTGTACTTTTCGTCCGGGCTGGTCGGTAGCCAGAGCATCTGCTTGGCGGTATTCATCACCGAGTAATCGGTAGAGTTTTCAGCCAGCTTGGAGCCCAGGAACACCATGACGCCGGCGCCGATCAGGGGCAGTGAGTAAGTTCCCAACGCGATGATGGGAAGTGCAAACAAAACACCTGCCATACCGAAAAACTTGACCAGGCGTGATACCACCAGGGCCTGGATGATGACGGTGGCAATGTTCACCCAGAAGAAAAACTTGCCGTAGAAACTCCCGATAAATGCTTCCGCATTGAACGAGGCCTGCTCCGCCTTCATCTCAGCAGCGTATTCAAGCACCATCCGGCTGAGAATGTACTCACCCGTAGTGTTGACAATGTTGAGCAACACCAGTAACCCCGCAATCAGTATCAGGTAACGGCTCTTGAATACTAGCGAAAACCCACCACTCTTGCTGAGAGGGACGGCCTTCTCCGTTTGTGCAGTCCCGGTGGCTCCACCCCGAATGATGAGGTAGTAAAGCGCCAGGTGAAACAACAAGAGGAATGAAGCCACGTGCATCATAGTTACCGACCCAACGTCGGAGCTGTAAAGCCAGCCAGCCACAGCTGCACCGATCGGCCCTCCTGCAGTGGAGCCCACGGCAATCAGGGGAAACAAGCGCTCGCCGGCCTCTCGCTGATAGATCTCATTCGCGTAAGACCAAAATTGGGCGATCATGCTGACGCTGAAAATGCCCAGGAATACGAAAAACACAAATCCGATGTAGGGCACACCCAGGGACAACGCAGCCGCAAATAGCTCTATGCAAATGGCAAACCCGAGTACTACATAGAAGAGTAGTTTCTTACGGGGCAAGCGCGTTGCGAGCCAACCGTAAAAGGGTACATAGGCGATCAGCACAACGGCCTGGAAAGCAGCGGCATAGGACTTGAGTTCTGCTCCGCCGCTGGCAAGAATCAAAGGTTCGCGCACCGTTTTCAGGATGTAGTACGCCATCAATAGGAAGTAGACGTTCAGGAACATCATCAATACCAGCCGGCCTTCCCCGGCGCGCACATCGCCGAATATTCGCAGGGATCGGTCCAGCCAACTGCTTGATGAGGGTATTGTGCTGCCAGTTATCATTAAGGTATGTCCCAAATTTCCCTAGTTTACCTTAGCATGGCTAAAACGGTAGCGCCAAGTTGTGCCTGGTCTCGCGCGTAGCTCACTTCACGCGTAAACAGAGTAGTCAAAACCTCGGCCAGAAGCAGTGACCGAGTTGTCAGTCGGCGGTATGGACCACCTTGCCGGCGAAAACCGTCTTCAATACTTTTGTTCTGGCAATCTCAATCGGTTTGATCTCGAACAGGTTTCTGTCCAAGACGATCATATCAGCGTACTTGCCCACCTCGATCGAACCCGTTTCCCGCTCCTTATTGATCGCATGTGCCGGCCCCCATGTGTAGGCACGGATTGCTTCGGCGACGGTAAGGGCGTTTTCGGCGAGCATGACACCCCAGTCGGGGTTGTCCGCGTCTCGCCTGGACACGACAAAGGCCAGCCGACTCCACGGGTCGATGGCTGAGACAGACCAGTCACTGCCGATAGCCAGAATTCCGCCCGCGTCGAGCACGGCGCGCGGGTTCGCGTAGTTTTCCACGCGATCCTCGCCAATAGCAGACACGGCGAATTTGGCGAGAAACGGCGGAATCGGGAAAACCGGTGCAAGATCGGCAGCGATTCCCAGCTCTTTATATCGGGTGATGTCATCGGCATGAATCACGCCGTTGTGACTAACGTGATGCCGAACCGGCGAGTCCGGGAACGTCATCTGCACGGTTTCAATCGCGTTCAGTATCTCTCGCACGGAGCGGCTGCCCGTTGCGTGCGCCATGACCGCCACCCCCTTGGATGTGAAGTCGGCGTAGACTCGGGTAAGATCCTTCGGCGTATAGTAGCCGCTGCCGAAATCGTCAGCTGTTCCTTCATAGTGTTCGACCATCCAGCCAGTCCGGCTCGTAGGTACACCGTCCATGAAGATCTTCACGTAGCCGGGATCAATGAACTCCGACTTGTACTTGCCGGCCTTGAGGATGAAAGCATACTCATCCTCCAGCGATTCAGGCGAATCGCAGTAGCCATAGTTGAGTGCGACCGCGAGACGGACGCTGAGATCTCCGTTAGCTTCCAGCTTCGTTGCAGCCTTGAGATGTGCTTCATTGCCCGCAGCCAGCTGCACGGACGTTATTCCCATACCGTTCAGCCAGCCCATGAAACCTGAGGCAACGGTCTCCCACTCTTCCTGCGGCACGGGCGGTATAAACTGGCGCATATGGCCGATCGCGTGTTCGCGGATGGTGCCGGCAACGTCTCCGCTTTCCGCGCGGTCGACCAGAGCACCGTCCCGGAGTAATAATACCGCCGATCTCGAGCGCCCTTGTGTTGCACCACCAGGCATGTGCGGACTGATCGGCAAGACAGACGGGCCGGTCGTTGGGAAAAAGGCCGTTTGGATAATTGCCACCGATGATCCACTCCTGATCCGAGTTTTCCTCTGCGTAGGCTCTGACTGCAGCAAGAATATTCTCGGGAGAGCTGTTGTCGGCTATGTCGAAGGCAAAGTTCTGGTTGTGATAGTCCTCGAACATGTGTGTGTGGGGGTCGATCAATCCGGGCATTACGAACTTGCCGCCAAGGTCGACAACTTCCGTGGATTCATCGGCCATTGCCTTGACGTCTGTGGCTTATCCCACGGCGACGAACTTGCCATCTTTGATCGCAACGGCTTCAGCCCAAACATTGCTGTCATCGACAGTATAGATTTTGCCGTTGGTGTAAATCGTGTCAATCGGTTCACTTGATGTTGTCGCGTCCGATTCAGCCATTGGCTGATCTGTAGGCGAGCATCCGGCAATTGACAATGTAACTGCGATTAGAAGATAGAATTTCCTGATTGTTCTTTTCCTAAAGGCTGCAATTAGATGAACGAAAATTTACCGGCCGTTCATCGGCTAGTTTTCATAAACGACCTTACCGCTGAAGACAGTCTTCAATACTTCTGTCGAGTCGATGTCATCGATAGTAATCTCCAGCAGATTTCTATCGAGCACCACAAAATCTGCGTACTTGCCCGCTTCAATTGAGCCAATGTTGTCTTCGGCTAGCAGGGCGTGGGCACCCCACAGTGTGTAGACCTTAATGGCTTCTTCAAGCGTAATGGCCTGACTGGCATTATTCGGCGTCGATTCGGACTCCGGAACCCAAGGGTTTCGGCGGTGTACCATACCCTCCAATAGTGGCCATGGATCCTGGGGCAGGCTGGAAAAGTCTGTACCGGTGCCGATCATGGCCCCTGCGTCTATGGTATCGCGAGCGGGCTGTAGTTTACCCAACGCTTCGGCACCTAGGAACTCCGCGTAGGAGGCGTGTATACCGGGAAACTCGAAAGCAAAATAAGGGGCGTATCCCACCAAGCCGGTTAAGCGAGCAAATCGTTCAAGGTCTCGAGCGGTAGGAAAACCATTGTGATCTGGGTAATGGCGTGTTTTCAGCTTGCCACCATTGGCTTCAGCGGCAAGTTCCAGTGCATCGGCAACTGCGGCGATCGATGCACTTCCAACAGCATGGTATTGAACGCTGATACCCTGCTGATCAAACTCGGCAGTCCAGCGGTTAAGGTCTTCGACTTCGACAGCGGGTTCACCATAGTTGTCTTCTGTGCCGGGAAACGGTTCCAGCATCCAGATGCCATACCCACTGACGTCAGCATCCAGAAAGATTTTCGCAAAGTTGGGGTTTACAAACTCCGATGCATATTGACCCCGGTTTGCGATTTGCTGCATGCGCTCCTCAATAGTGTACGTGGACTGTGCAAAATTGACGTTCATTCCGACCGCCCAGTGCAGTTTTATTTCATTCGCATCGGCCTTGGCCTTCAGTGCAATCAGGTCATTCTCATCACCCTCCGCAGTTCGATGCGCGGTCACACCATTTCTGACAAAAAGATCCTGAACGTAGTCGATTGCCTGGGCATAAAGCTCAGGAGATGCCTTGGGTGTAAAATTTTTGACGTGACCAATCGTAGTCTCGCGGATGGTTCCGGATGGCACACCGGCCTCGTCTCTTTCGACAATGCCCTTTGCAGGAATTTCAAAGCCTGGGTCCATTATTCCGGTTATTTCCAGTGCCTTGGTATTGCACCAGTTTGCGTGGCCACCCTGGTCCATCAGGCAAATTGGAGTATCTGGGATCACTGCGTCCAACATGGAGCGGTGCGGGTTTTCCCCTGGAAACATTCCCTTGGGCCAGGACAGCCCCAGAATCCATTCCTTGTCGGGATTAGCTTCTGAGTAGGCAAGCACCTGCTGCTGAATGTCTTGCAAGGTTTGCGGATCATCCAGCACCAGTTGATCCAGTATCTGGAAAGCACTGTCAAAGGGGTGAGTGTGGGTGTCCACCAATCCGGGCATTACGAACTGACCACCAAGATCGACGACTTCCGTGCCTTCACCGGCCATCGCTTTGACATCAGCTGCTGATCCCACCGCAACGAACTTACCATCCTTGATGGCGACTGCTTCAGCCCACGGTTGAGTCTCGTTGACGGTATAAATTTTGCCGTTGGTGTAGACGATATCGGCTGCCATTGCCGCGGGCGACGCTTTAGGCTTTTGCACAGCCTCCTTAGCGCATCCTGAAAGAATTAACATACCGGCAATGGCGGTAATCAGGTAATACTTCATTTCCTTACTCCTGGATGATTTCGTACGATTCTATTGGGCAGTAAGCCCATATTAGCAAGGTTTTCTGGCTTAATGGTTAAACAGAATATATCGCTGAGCGTCTGCTGTTGGTCAATTCTGCGCTAACCTTTAATATAGTTCAATCGACACCAAAAGATGCCGCTCAGGAATTGACTTGCAATTTCGATGAGGGGCCACTCCTTACTCAAAGCCGGCGTTTCGGAAACTAACACCGTTTCAGATTGCAAGATAGATTTCAGGCAATTACACTCTGCAATCAAATCTGATGAT
>JBALWA010000006.1:0-131047 GCA_036960305.1 Halioglobus sp.
CGGATGGGAAGGTTTCTTATGAATGCGACGCTGGCGGGCGGCGGATACCCCTGGACCGTTATTCCGGTCGAACGCCGCGATGAATACATGCAAGCCCTGGAGCAAGCGAGTGTTCATCAGAATATCGAGCCGTTCACGCAGTTTCTCGCAAGCCTTGTCGATAAAGCTCTCTTGGAATAAGCCTCAATTATCAACCAGATTCAATAAAATCCACAAAACCCGCCTGGCCGTTCGAAAGCCACAAGAAAAAACTTCAGAAAAGTCCACTTAATCCTACCTTCCAGATTCACCTCCCGTCAAAATAGCAATATAGGCAACAACCGGGATTAACCATGAGCACGCAAAATACGCCTCTCACCAGATACCTGATTCTGGCGATATTCAGCATGGTACTGATCGCCTGTGGCGGTGGCGGCGGCGGAGGTACCTCCAACAACGCAGGCACTGCACCCCCAACGGCCCCTCCCCCTGCACCAGTTCCAACACCAGAACCGGAACCTGAACCCGAGCCGTTAACGCAAACCGAGGCTGCCAGATTCCTCAGCCAGGCAACCTTTGGACCAAACTCAGATGCAATCGCTGCGCTGATGGATGAAGGCCTGGAAGGCTGGCTGTCAGCGGAACTCGCCAAACCGGCAACGCTTCATCTCGAGGACGTACTGTCGCGCTTTCCTGCCGATGGCCGCTTCTTCGACGATCAGGGCAACCCTCTACCCGAACTTGTCTTCGCCGCCTCAGACTCGTTCTGGGACAAAGCCGTCACCGCCGATGACCAGTTGCGCCAGCGCATGGCCTTCGCACTGTCACAAATACTGGTGATATCCAGCCAGAGTGACTTGTTCCGTGCGCCGCAAACAGTGGCTGCCTATATGGACATATTGACCGAGGGAGCCTTCGAAAATTTTCGTGACCTGATCGAGAATGTGACCTATTCACCGGCGATGGCGGTGTATCTCACCTACTTGCGCAACCAGAAAGCCGACCCCAATACGGGTCGTGTGCCCGACGAAAACTACGCCAGGGAATTGCTGCAGCTCTTTACCCTTGGCCTCGTGCAGCTCAACCCGGATGGCACTCCCACCCTGGATGCCACCGGCGCGCCCATTGAACTGTATGACAACAGCGATATTACCGGGCTCGCCAAAGTGTTTACCGGGCTGAGTTTCAGCGGCACAGGGTTTAGCACACCGCTTGCATCCATTCCCTACGCCTCCTTCTACCAGCCACTGCAAATGGTCAACCGATTCCATTCCGCCGAAGAGAAGTCCTTTCTGGGCACAACGATTTCGGCCAATACCGGCGGTACGGCGACGATAAAAAGTGCACTGGATACTATATTCGCCCATCCCAACGTCGGGCCTTTTCTTGCACGGCAGCTGATTCAGCGGTTTATCAACAGCGCCCCCTCTCCGGAATACGTGCAGCGGGTCGCCAGCGCATTTGATAGGGGTAGTTTTGACCTACCCTCGGGCAAGGTCATTGGCAGTGGCGCACGCGGCGATTTGTCGGCGACTATCACTGCCATACTGTTCGATGAAGATGCCCGTGGGCAAGCCGCTCGCACCGACACCTCAGCTGGCAAGCTGCGAGAACCGGTGATCCGCTTTACGCACTGGGCGCGTGCTTTCGAAGTAAACAGTGCCGACGCCAGCAACGAACGTATCTTGCGCGACACCAGCAGCACCGAGTTGTTGGGCCAGCACCCCTATCGCTCGCCCTCGGTCTTCAACTTCTATAGACCGGGCTATATCGCCCCGGGCACAGAGACCGGTGCAGCAGAGCTGACCGCACCGGAAATGCAGATTGCCAACGCCTCCACAGTGATGGGCTACCCCAACTTCCTGACTATTTTTGCCCTGGGTGCCTCGCCCCAGGTGTCCAGCGACAGACCCCAGGCATTTACAGCTGACTACGCGGCCGAAATGGCGCTGGCTGCAGACACTGAGGCCCTGTTGGATCATCTGGATCTACTGCTTACCCACGGCACCCTGGCTCAGGCAACGCGCGCCCGCATCACGGACGCCCTGGAGGTCATTGCGCCCGTCTCCGAGGCCGCCCGCCTGGGCAGAGTCCAACTGGCAAGCGTAATGGTTATGACGTCACCCGAATACATCGTGTTGCACTGATACAGCAGCCCAGGAAACCGACATGCAAACTCGAAGAAAATTTCTCCAACTCTCCGCCACCACGCCCTTTGCGCTGGCGGGAGGTTCCATGCTCAGCTCACTGGCCTCGATGAATGCCCAGGCGATGGATACCAGCGGATACAAGGCGCTGGTCTGCGTATTCCTGTTCGGGGGCATGGACTGCCACGATACCGTATTGCCCTACGACCAGAACTCATACAGCAAATACGCGGCCATCCGATCTTCCTTACTGCAATCCTATGCTGCCCTCCCCGGTGGCTCCAGCAGGGCACGGCAGGCGCTACTGCCCCTGGAACCCGCATCAGCCAATTTTGGTGGGCGCCAGTTCGCGCTGCCACCACAGATGGACGCTATGCACAATTTGTTTAGCAACGGCAAAGCCGCCATTGTTGGCAACGTCGGCCCACTGCTACAGCCCACCAACCGAACGACTGCACTGAACGGCAGTGCACCGCTGCCCAAGCGCTTGTTCTCCCACAACGACCAGCAATCTACCTGGATGTCCTTCGCACCCGAGGGAGCAAAACTGGGATGGGGTGGGCGCTTTGGTGATGCGGCCGCCAATGCGGGCGCGAATATAAACAACAGCTTCTCGCAAATATCATTGGCCGGTAATACCGTGTTTCTTTCAGGGGAACAGGTCGCCCCCTACCAGATCGATGTCGACGGCGTGCAATCCATCTTGCTGCTGGAACGCTCCGGCAACGGTATCCCCGTGGCGCTGGATCCCATCTTGCGAGACCACTTCAGCGCAGCTGGTGCAAATCGCAGCAACCTGTTTGAACGCGACTTCGTCAATCTCAGTCAAGATTCATTCGCCGCCAATGACTTACTGGATGCCGCGCTGCGCTCCGCGCCCGACCTGGACACCCAATTCCCCGCCAGCCCCCTCGGGGCCCAGTTGGGGGCGGTAGCGAGAACCATGGCGGTGCGCAATGTTCTGGGTGCATCCAGACAAATATTTTTCATTGGCCTGGGTGGCTTCGACACACATTCCGCGCAGGCGACAACCCTGCCTGCGCTGCAGCAGGATATCAGCGATTCCATTGCCGCCTTCTATGGCGCAACGGAGGAATTGGGCATCGCGTCGGACGTGACGACGTTCACGGCAGCCGATTTCGGTCGCACGCTCACAGTGAATGGCGATGGCTCCGATCACGGCTGGGGTAGCCACCACTTCGTAGTGGGCGGCGCAGTAAAAGGGGGTGACATTTACGGTGATATCCCGGTATCAGAGTTGGGGCACTCCCAGGATTGGGGTAACGGTCGTCTTATTCCCTCTGTTTCAGTTGAACAGTTTGCCGCCCCCCTGGGTGCCTGGTATGGGCTCAACCAGGCAGAGCTGAACCTGACGCTACCAGGCCTTGCCAACTTCCCGGGCGGCGGACTGGGTATTTTTTGATAGCTTATTACTCACCAGGCTTCCGCGCTGGTTTGCTTATAGACTCCAAACACCCACCTCACATCACCAAAATCCCCCTAAGCACACTAACAAAAGCAATAGGCTGATCAAGCATCAGATGATGCCTTGCATCTGGAATTCCGATCATCGGTATATGCCCACCACCACACTCACGGACATAGTCGGCAGAATCGGCATCGAACAATACGCTCTGCTCCCCATAAACGATTACCAAGGGGCCGGGTGCATTAGCGATTCGCTTGCCCTGTGCCAACAGATGCTCATGTGCGTCTGCAGTGCGCTCAAATACACTGGGATGAAACTTCCAGGACCAACCGCCCTCCACTTCCTTCAGGGAATGGTAGGCCATGTAGTCAAACAAATACGCCTCGTTTACTTTCTGGGCTGGCGACAACACAAATCGGCCTTTGGCTGTTTCATAGTCCGGGTACACTCGATTTGACCGCTTTGGGTCCTGAGACCCCGGCGGTCCGCCCTCTTTCATGTGCTCTTTGAGCCTCTCCGGGCGCAATGTCATCGTATCGCAGAGAACCAGAAGCGAGAATTGCTCCTGGCACCGCTCCATAGCGGTTAGTCCAACTTCGCCACCATACGAATGCGCAACGATGCTCGGTTTACGGCCGTTATCAAGCAAGCCGGTTTCCCGGGCAACATCCATCAGCTCTTGTAGGCGAACGTCATTAGGGTATATCTCCCGTCTGCCCGAATCTCCCATGCCGGAATGGTCATAGGCAACCACATAATAATCTTTGGCTAGTAGTGGCGCGATAAAGGCAAAACATCGCGCATGTGCGAGAAAACCGTGCAGTAGCAAAACCCCAGGGTTGGAGGGGTCTCCCCAGCTAAAGTAATGTATCGGGCAGCCTGCTGAATCCAGCCAGCCCTCTCGGCGCGGCGTGGCAAGCGCCTCTTCAAACCATTCTGGGGTTGCAGCTGAATCGGCAGGAATTTCGACGGACAAGTCGGGAGATGTTGCTACAGCGGTATCCATAAAGAAGGGCTCAGAAAAACGAATGCTGCAGTTTACCGCAAAAATGGCGGACCATAATCACGATGATTAGAACAACCGGGGCACTCCCGGAAGATTTTCCACCCAACCACCCCCCAATCTATACTATGCTACAGCCCGACTGCAGCATAAGCTGCCTCAGCTTTTTCATATCAGGAGATTAACAGTGCGCGCAATCAGATTGGCAAACCCCGGTGGCCTGGACAAATTGGCATTGGTTGAAATTGAAGCGGTTGAACCGACCTGCGGTGAAATCCGGGTCCGAAATCATGCCAGCTCACTGAATTTTCATGACTATGCAGTCGCTGTGGGTCTTTTGGCTGTGGATGACGGCCGCATTCCCATGTCGGACGGAGCGGGCATTGTTGAAGCTGTCGGCCCCGGGGTGACACAGTTCCAGCCGGGCGACAGGGTAATGAGTTGTTTCTTCCCCCATTGGGCCGATGGCCGGGCCACGAGTCCTGAGAAGATCGGTGGCATTCCTGGTGACAATGTCGACGGTTTTGCCTCCGAAACCGTGACCATGTCCGCCTCGGCATTCACTCGTATGCCGGACACCTACAGTTTCGAGCAGGCGGCCACCCTCCCCTGCGCGGCCGCTACCGCCTGGCGTGCGCTGATGGTTGAGGCGAAGGTGAAGCCTGGCGATACCGTATTAGTGCAGGGCAGTGGCGGCGTGTCGGTCTTTGCCCTTCAGTTTGCCAAGGCCGCCGGGTGTCACGTCATTGCAACATCGTCTTCCGACGCCAAACTGGAACGGCTCAAAGCGCTTGGGGCCGATCAGTTCATCAACTACCGTGAGGTCGAGAACTGGGGTGACAAAGTGCTGGAAATCACTGACAGCAGGGGCGCCGATGTGATTGTTGAGGTCGGGGGTTCCGGCACACTGTCGCAATCCGTTCGCGCGGTCGCCATGGGCGGGCATATCTCTATGATTGGCGTGCTAACAGGTATTCAGGGCGAGGTACCCACGGCAGAGCTGTTTCAAAAGAACGCGGTGATCAGTGGCATCACCGTGGGCTCACGCGCCAATCAGGAGGACATGGTGAAGGCCATCAATACGAATGGCATTGAGCCGGTCATCGACCGCAGTTTTGATCTTGAAGAGATTTCGGAGGCATTTCGGCTGCAGGAGTCTCAGCAGCACCTGGGGAAAATTTGTCTCAGCTTTTAGCGTAAAACCTGTATCGAGGTTCGAGCCACTTCAGGCAGCGGCTCGGATCTCGCCTATTGATTCGGTCAACGCGACCTCCAGGAGCGTATAATTCATACCCAGCTCCTGGATAGAGCGGCTAGGATCAAACAAAAGTGAGCCCGCACTGGTCGTTTTGAGTACATCCAGGGGTAAGACCGGGCGTTTTCCTGTGCGGCGTGATATCACATCCATACCCTTGGCGAGGGGCATCAGCCATGACTCCGGTATATTCCAATGGGGCACCGGCACTGAAGCGAGCCTGCCGATCGTATTAAAATAGTCCCGGGTGGTCGATCGCTGATTGCCTATCAGATAGCTACGACCGATAGAGTCCTCTTTCACCAGCGCACGGGCGATAGCATCCGCCGCATCCCTTACATAAACATAGGTATAGGTGGTATCTGCGCCGACCAGCGCTGGCAGCTTACCCTCCACCGCCCGCCTGACTTCCATGGTCGACTTGTCATCACCGGCGCCTATCACCGCGGCCAGGTGTACAACGGTGAGCGGCAGGCCGTCGCTCTCATGCAGCCGCCAACCCGCCTGGTCACCAAGATATTTACTGCGCGCATAGTCGCTAGCGTGCTGTCCCGCTGTGCTTGCCTCATTAAAGGGTAGCTTGTCCGGCCGTCCGTAGGCCAATGGCGTGCTGACCTGCACAACCTTCTTTACGCCAGCGGTCAGGCAGGCTTCAAAAACCTTGGTGGCGCCACGCTCGTTAATGTCATAGAAGTGATCCCGATTCTGGCTCCAGAACTCCCGATAACCGGCGAGGTTAACGACACCCCAAGTGCCTTTAAAGGCCTTCACAAGCGATGCCTGATCGGTGATATCCCCATACACGAAGCTCACGTCACCCGTTAACAGCGCCAGTGCCGACACATCACTGTCGCGCCGCACCAGGCAACGCACCTTGTAGTCACCCTCTTCCAGCAGCTGCTTGACCAGATGGCGCCCAACAAATCCTGTTGCCCCGGTGACTGTGACTGTACGTTTTCTTTTGGCCATGACCGCTATTCCCATGAAATCAGTTGATAATAAGCATTTGAGAAAATATACGCAGTGAGGGTAATTCCGGATCAACAAAGACGCCCCATGCTAAACCTCACCAGGCCAGACCGATCGATTGCAGTGGTTCAACTATTTACGTTCCGCGGGACTACTTTGAGATAAGTACGTCCGTTATTGCCCTGCACGCGTAAGGTCTAGCGAAATCACAAAAATATGCATTCCGGAGAAATTGATGGACACAACCCTGACACCCGACCAGCTAAGCCTGCGCGATCAAATTCGTAGCTACATGGCAGAGCGAATGACCCCGGCGCTATTGGCGGAGTTACACGGCGAACAGCGCGAAGGTGGAGGCCCGGAACACCGCAAAGCCCTAAAACAGATGGGCTCTGATGGCTGGGTAGTGCGCAGTTGGCCCAAGGAATATGGCGGACAGGATGCTGGCCCTATCGAACAGTACATCTTCTGTGACGAAGTTATACGCGCAGGGTTTCCCTACCCCTTTCTGACAACTGACGGGGTAGGCCCGGTGCTTGCGGACGTGGCCAGTGAAGAAATACGCCGAGACGTCGTCGATCCCATACTGCGCGGAGAGTGCGTTATAGCGATAGGCTATTCTGAGCCCGCTGCAGGCACAGATCTGGCCTCTTTAACCACACGCGCTGAACGTAAGGGCGACAAGTGGTTGATCAATGGCCAGAAAATCTGGACCAGCTTTGGCAATGTTGCCGATTATGTGTGGCTCGCCGCTAGAACAGATCCCCATGCAACCAAGAAACACAACGGCATCTCCATGTTCCTGGTCCCGACCTCTGCCCCCGGATTCAGTTTCACGCCTATCAATACATTGGGCGTGAGAACCAATGCCACCTATTACGAAAACATTGAGCTCGAGGATAAGTGGCAGGTAGGGCCGGTGAATGAAGGGTGGCGCATGATCACCTCGCAACTCAATCGCGAGCGCCTGAGTCTGGTTAATCATGGCCCCTGCGAAATGCTCTATGAACGCGTTGCGACATGGGCTGCACAAATGGACGCAGGCTATGGTAACGGCAAGGTTATCGACCAACCCTGGGTACGCACCAACCTGGCCACGGTCAAATCCGGCCTGGAAATATTGCGCCTGATCTGCTTTAAGCAGGCCTGGAGTATGAGTCATGCCAGCCTGGGCATGGACCAGGCCTCTGCCGCGAAGATCTATGGTTCGGAGTTTTTTGTCGAGGCCTGGCGCTTGTTACTGGAGATCGTTGGCCAGGCAGGTGCCCTGTGCAGCGATTCAGAAGGTGCTGTACTGCAGGGTGTTCTGGAGCATCGCTATCGCTCCGGGTCAGTGTTGACCTTTGGTGGTGGTACCAATGAGGTACAACGCGACATTGTCGCAGCCGCCGGTTTACTAATGCCACGCTATCGCTAAAGGAGAGTCATCATGGATTTTGCATTATCTGAAGAACAACAGGACGTACAGGAACTAGCCGCCAAGATTCTTGCCCAGGAGGTAACGGTTGATCGACTCAAAGCGATTGAGGCGAGCGAGGAGCGCTTCGATAACAAGCTCTGGCAGGACCTTGCCGAAGCGGGACTCTTGGGTGTCGCGATAGACGAGGCCTATGGTGGCATGGGCTTTGACTTCGAGACCTTGTGCCTGCTCATCGAAGAAGTAGGAAAGACCGTAGCAGCAGTGCCTGTGGTCCCTGTTCTGGCGACAGCCGCATTAACCCTGCAGCAGTTCGGGCAGGTCTCACAGTGTGAAAGATGGCTGCCGGGCCTATCCCGCGGCGAGTTGATATTAACTGCAGCACTCACCGAGCCTGGCTGCGAAGACCCCTTATCGCCGTCAACGCATCTGGAACAAGCCGGTGACACCTGGGTACTCAACGGACAAAAAAACATGGTGGTATCCGCTGACCGCGCCGAAGCGGTGTTGCTTAGCGCTTGCTTTCACGACGAGCTGGTTCTGCTGGCAATTAACCCTACCGCACCCAATGTAAGAATGACACCGCAGCACGTGACCACAGGTGAGCCACAGTTCAGCATGGTATTCGACGGCTTAACCGTCACCAATGAAGACATCATTGCGCGCGGGGATTCCGCGCTCGCTGCGGTAGAGGCAATGGTACAGATGACGTTGGTCGCCAACAGCGTGATGACGCTTGGTATTACCGACACCATGCTCAAAATGACAGCGAGTTATACGTCTGAAAGAGAACAATTCGGTAGACCCATAGCAACATTTCAGGCTGTATCACACCGGGCGGCGGACGCCTACATCGATGTCCAGAACCTGCGCCTGGCCTGCCAGCAAGCTGCCTCCCTGCTCAGTGCGCGTGCTGATGCCACCGAGGCGGTAATGATAGCCAAAATATGGGCAAGTGATGCCGCGCACCGTGTCAGTCAGTCCTCACAGCATTTACACGGCGGTATTGGAGTCGATCGCGATTACCCCCTGTTCCGTTTTTGCCTGTGGGCGAAGCAACTGGAGTTGACACTGGGCGGCGGTAACCGCTACCTCACATTATTGGGGGACGCCATTGCTGAAAACTTTAAACGTCAGCAGGTCTCCGAAAATTTTTGAAAATATTTTTGATCTAGCCATGAGCCATTGTCGTATCACTACATGAAACCTAATGATGAGGAATAGGAAAATGTTACGACTAAGAAATTTAATCGGCCTGATGGCCCTGTCACTGTTAGTTGCCTGCGGCAGTGACAGCAGCGACCGCAATGGCAACGGCAATGGCAACGTAGATCCAGCACCCACACCAACACCAGAGGCCGCTCAACTGCGAATAACCCATGCGTCAGCTGATGCGCCCGCAGTCAATGTTTACCTCGGTGGTGAACGCCAATTTGAAGGCGTGGATTTCAAGCAAAGTTCAGGCCTTGTCAACATCGCAGAGCCGGGCACTTTTGAAGTTGAAGTGCGAGGCATTCTGCCAGACGGAAGTGAAGTCACGGTAATTGGTCCTGTCGATATCACACTTGAAGGCGGTGAACGTACAGATGTCTTTGCGATTGGAAATCTGTTTAATGATGCAGGCGAAATCACGATTGCCGCGGCCCTGCTGGAACCTGTCGCGATAGAAGATGGCATTACCGATGTGCGCGTCAGTGTGCTCCACGCTGCGCCTGAAGTACCTGCTGTCGATATCTATGTAACAGCCCCGGGTGACGACCTGGCTAACACCTCGCCTATCACAGCGGCGTTTGGTGACTCTGCTGGCCCTGTGGCCATAGAGGCAGATACTGAATACCAGATCCGTATTACGCCCAATGGCAGCTCGGACGTTGTGTTCGATTCCGGCACAGTATCTTTCCCTGCCGGCACGGAGCTTGTTCTGGCCGCAGTAGAGAACACCTTCAAGCTCAGTCCCAGCCCAGTCACACTGTTGGCTGTTGGCCCAGACTCTGCCTCTGAGGTAGTTGATGTCAACACAGGTGCTTCGGTCAGGGTCGTCCATAACTCTGCGGACACTCCGGCAGTAGATGTTTTGGTAAATGGTGGCGAAGCAATCGACGCACTGACCTTCCCTAACAGCACCGCATTCGACGCCCTTCAGGCACCTGCAGGAACCTACAATGTAGTAGTCGCTGCTGATGTGGACAATAGCATTGCGCCCATCGATGTGGATGTCACCCTGGAGCAAACCAAAAGCTATACGGTAATTGCAGTCGGCTCTTTGAATGAAAGTTCAATAGCACCGATTCTGCTTGAAACGAATCGTCGCAATATTGCAACCGCGGCACTGGTAGAAGTGATACACGGATCCTACCTTGTAGCAGCTGAGATCCCCGTTGATATTTACCTGACAGTTGACGGTGTTATCGCTGATGTTGATCCCGCCGTTACCGGCCTGGCCTACCAGGAATCAACCGGGCAACTGCCTGTAGCACCTGGCGACTACTGGATCACAGTAACTGCGTCCGGCGACAAGTCTGTAGTAGCCTTTGACTCAGGTGGCACCCTCGCACTGGATGGCAACGTGAACTACACCATCATAGCGCGTGACCCCTCTGCTGAAGAAGTTGGTACACCGCTGATCAATGCAACTATCCTGACAGACTAGAAACACGGCATGAGGAATATCCAGCCCTCCACCTGAAAAGGTAGGGGGCTTTTTTCTTTCCATCCTACCAAAAGAACCAAAGGACACGCATGAATAAACCATTAGATACCGACGTTCTGCTCGCAGCAGATAAAGGCACTGCTATGCTAGAGCGTGTGAAAAGCCTGCAACCGATGTTTAAGGCCAACGCAGACCTCGCCCGCAAAGGACGGTGTGTTCCTACGGAAAACATTGAAGCCCTTCAGGAGGCAGGTTTTTTTCTAGCCCTTCAACCGGCGCAGTGGGGCGGCTTCGAGTTGGATCCGCAGGACTTTTTTCGCATGCAGCTAGCGATCTCCCAGTCCTGTATGTCGACGGCATGGGCCAGCGGCATCGTCGCGGTACATGCATTCCAAATTGCATTAATGGATCAGCGCGCCCAGCGCGATGTATGGGAAGAAAGTATTCACACGCGGGTATCTTCCTCTTATGCACCCATGGGTAAGGTTCAGCAGGTAGAAGGTGGTTTCCGGTTCAGCGGACGCTGGGGCTGGAGCAGTGGCTGTGATCACTGCACCTGGGCACTACTGGGCGGCATACTGCCAGATGGCACATACCGGACGTTCCTCGTACCAAAAAGCGACTACCTCATTGAAGATACGTGGCATTCGATGGGACTGCAGGGCACAGGGTCCAACGATATCGTAATCGAAGATGCTTTTGTACCCGATTACCGCACCCACAAACAAACCGATGGGTTCGAGGGCACCAACCCGGGCGTTACTGACGAGAGCGCGGCGCTGTATCACCTTCCCTGGGCGCAGATTTTTATCCGCGTGGTTTCTACACCGGCTATTGGCGCGGCAATGAATGCTCTCTCCCTGTATACCGACCTGGTTAGAGGCAAGGCCAGTGGTGATGTCACCAAGCTCGCACAGGACACCGGTACACAGATGAGAATTGCTGCGGCAAAAAATACCATAGCCGAAATGACAACGGTGCTGCAGTCGAACTTCGATACCATGATGGGGGCTTTGCGCACGGGAGGCGCGATCTCTTTGGAAGAGCGTATCCTGTATCGCTACCAGGCCTCCCTGGTGATAGAGAAATCCATCACCGTGGTGGATTCACTGTTCTCCTCGGCCGGTGGCTCCTCGGTGTTTGTAGGCAGCCCCATTCAACAGTGTTTTCTGGATATCCATACTGCCAGAGCACATGTGGCTAACAATCCCACCTCGTTCGCGCGCAATTTGGGCGCAGTGGAGCTAGGCGCAGGCAATTCGGATTTCTTCGTCTGATATTTAATTGGGGGCGCAGTTCAGCCCCCACTTTTCTGCTTTATTTGCTCGCCACTATGTTCTCCGCGGTAAGCGTTCTCCACGGCCGGCCATCACAAATCTCATAATGCCTGCAATTGTCGGAGCAACCCCGGCAGGGTAAACGTGAACTGACAACCGCTGTGTCCGCTGGCGCACTATTACCCGGCTTTGAATCTGAACTGTCTTTCATTTGCTTGAATCCTTTTGTAATTACTATCTATACGCAATGCCAATAGAAGCAGATTCAATTCTTTCGAAAACCCGAAAACAGACAACCAATAAACAAGTAAAAAGACCTTGCCCACCTAATTTCACAACCGTAACATATACTGTGTATTTGCTCAGTATTATAAGGTTTCTGCCATGAATGATTTAGCAACCTTCCCCCCTCTATCTGACACTGCTGATGATCGCCAAGCGAAGCAACGAGAGGCCGAGAAAAACGCTGGACTTCAAAACGCCAGCTGATAGATTTAACGAATAAGAACACAGGAGAAAATCAATGAATCACAACTTTTCTCGTCAACTGGCCGCTTGTTTGGCATTAGTGTCATCCAGTGCTTACGCCGATATATTGCAGGTAACAGTCAGCGGGATTAAGGCCGGACAAGGGAACCTCCGTGTAGCAGTTTTTGATGAGGCGCATCGAGATCAATTTGCCGAAGGGAAATTCCTCTATGGCGCTGAAGTACCCGCTGAAGCAGAGCAAATGACAGTAGAAATTCCTGATTTGGAATCGGGTGAATATGCCGTTGCCGTGATTCAAGACCTGAATGGCAACGGGAAGCTCGATCGCAATATGCTTAAGATTCCTAAAGAACCTTATGGATTCAGTGGCAGCTGGAAATGGGGTGGAGCTAGCTATGACGAGGCATCCTTCCACACAGATGAAACAAGATATTCAATAACGATTAAACTAAAATGAGGATCTTTCCACCTAGTCGATTTCGGCTATCAGTGAGCAGTCAGAATGGGTTCCTCACCCGGAAGTTATTGATTTCCTTGGCCATTATCGCCTTCGGCCTCTTTGTCGTGGTTAAAAACCAGACAGCCGACCTCAGTATCTGGATCGCAGGGGCGCTTATCCTGGGTCTGTTGATAGGTTATGTAAATCGAGGCCCCACATTGGGCGTAATCGAAAAAATTGCTGCTACCGGTATAAGGTACAAATCGAAGTGGAATTTTTTTGGCCTGCCACTAGTCTGTATCGCTTCTGGTCCAAACCCAGAGATGCATGAAGATCGGGGCTTGGCCAAAGGCATAATCGCCATTGGCGATGTTTCGTTTGGCATTCTATCTTTTGGCGGCCTCGCCTTCGGCGTCTTTTCTGTGGGAGGTGCCTCTATTGGACTGGTTAGTGTAGGCGGACTCGCGATAGGCGTTCTCGCTCTTGGTGGCGCCGCTATCGGTTTACTAGCTGCTGTCGGTGGCGTGGCTATTGGGTACAACGTGGTCGGAGAAGTGGGTATCGGCATACAGCACTTTGAGGATACGAAAATTCATATTCTCGACCTGCTGACTCTGTAGTAGGTGAGTTCAAACGGATGAGGGAATCTCGTTTGGCATTGGGAATACTATGAAGACACAACTGTAATACGTAAAAGGCGATCATGAGCGTTCAGTTCGGGCAGGCCCTGGAGCCTCTGGCCCTTCAGAATTCGAGCGGCAGCACGAGATGATCCTGAAATATTGTATCCCGCTGTTCGATCAAAACCGGGTCGTAGCCGGAAATTGATTTCGCCATAACGCCCCAGACCCCTCTAAGACCGTCTGACACCGCACAGACTTCAGGGGGCAGAGTCTGCAACATATTGGAAAAGTAGGCCCAGTAAACATCAGCAGCGGTAAATTGACTGCCCACCAGAAAATGGGTTTTATTCTGTTCTTGCGCTTTTATATGTGCGCTCAGGTACTGCAAAAAATCTTCAATCTTTTGCTTACTCGCCTCGATGGCCTCCAGGCTATATTGATACTCTGCGTACATGGGGTTTTTTTCAGCATCGGGCCCCTGCCTCAAAGCACCGGCATGGAACATGAGCATCCGAGCGTTCCAGCCCAGCCCACCTTCACCGGCAATTTCGTTGATCAAGCCCACCATGAACATTTTCTCGTCCCGATTCTCCGGCACCAGCGAGGGCCCCGAACCCAATCTTTCAGCGAGATCCAATAGCTCCAGCCAGCGAACCCTGGGGGCCTCGTTCTCATACAGGGCGATGGGCGCGTTTCTGTGCTTCGTCCACTGCACCAGCTCGGTGTTTTCATCACCGGCTTTTTGCTGTACCGGCACATAGTCAACAGCGCGCAGCTTGAACAGTGCTTTTGCGGCTTCGCCCCATGGGCCAGGGACACCGCGCGTTAAGACCAGGCGCAACCCCGATAGGCTACGGGCTTCTTCGACCGTGAGATATTCCATTCTGTTTCTTCCTCTTATGCCATTCTCTTTTAAAGGTTTGAATCTTCTATTGTGCCTGCGGGTACCTGACCATAAAGCAGGTCCCTTGCTTCCGGCGAGATTTGGCCGGGCGTGGCCGCAATGTCGGCGCCAATAGCGTAGGCGCGCTGCACCGCCGGACGATTGCCAACGCGTTCGAACCACGCTTTCAGGTGGGGTGTCGCATCAAGATCCTGGCCCTGCAGTTCGTGGAGGGTGATCCAGCCCCAGCAGGCCATGTCGGCGATTGAATATTCGTTATTTGCGATCCACTGATTGTCTCGCAGCTGAGTATCCAGTACGCGCCAAAGCCGGGCCACTTCGGTGACATAGCGCTGCTTCGCGTAGGGCAGGTCCTCCGGGCAATAGGCATTGAAGTGGTTGGCCTGACCGCCCATAGGGCCAAGGCCGGCCATCTGCCACATCAGCCATTCCAGTACTTTGGCGCGTTTAGCCGGCTCTGCCGGATAAAACTGGCCCGTCTTTTCCGCAAGGTGAACCAGGATTGCACCGGATTCCATAATAGTCAGGGGCTGTCCGTTTTCATCGCAGATATCGTGGTCGATGATCGCTGGTATTCGGCCATTGGGACTGATTTTCTGGAAGTCGGATTTAAACTGGTCCCCCTCCAGAATGTTCACCATGATGATGCGGTAATCCAGCCCTGTTTCTTCGAGAAAAATCGAAATTTTCCAGGTATTAGGGGTAGGAAAATAATACAGGTCTATCACTGGCTAGCCCTACTCTTTAGGTGCCAGCTCAAACACCAGTAATACATTGCCTGGCATGTGGAAGTAGGCACCATAGCCGCTGTTCACAATAAGTCGACGATCTTTGAATACCGGGCCCGTACCGCCGCCAAAAGAACCGCCTGAGGTGGTGACGCCATTGACGGTGTCATAGTTCACGGCGGTATCGATATCCCAGACAACCTTGCCGTCCGATGCTCTATAGGCCCGTAAGTGTCCATCCATCGCACCACCGACAACACCACCGGTCAGGGAGGATGCGGGAGAAGACAGCCCGGGCGAGCAAAACTTGCGGCCAACGCACAGATCTTTATTCTGTTTGAACCAGCGTGTCTCTCCGGTCAGGATATCCAGCGCATACATACCAGGATAGGAATCGATGCCAGCGTAAGACTTCCCTGGCCACAGTGGGCCGGGATCAAAATCGGAAACGGGTACGTACAGCGTTTGGCCTTCTACTGTCATCCCAAAGTGCACTCCCCCCTGGATACCACCGCGCCCCAACTGCCTGCGCCACAGGACCTTGCCGCCCTTGTCAGGATCCAGCCCGTACACTTCGCCAGACTTTTGGCCAGCCAACAAGATGTCTTTGCCCTCGGTTGTTGTGGCCATAATCACCGCGGCGCCGAAATCATAGTCCGGCCCTTTCTCAGCCGGGCAGTTAATCTTATCTTCGGTTTCACAACCCATATTCCAGGCATCACCCACCGTCATCTGCTGCTGCCAACGTATGCGCCCGTCCTTCATATCCAGCGCAAGAATTGCATCACTGGTGGTGCTGGACGGTGAGGAGTAGTTGGTTCCCGTGCCCACATACATAACACCGCGCTTGGGGTCCAGCGCCGGTGTATTCCACACGGGCGCACCCGAAGGGGCGATCTGGGGCGTGCCGATACTATTTTTCCCGACCTCCCTGGGTGTCTCGTCTATGGTGTAAGCTGTCCACAGTTTTTCACCACTGTGGGCGTCGTAGACCGCAACACCACCTCGGAAGGTGCAACAGGGATACGATGGATCTGCCGCAACCGACACCTCAAGAGCCGACAAGGGCACATAGAGACGGCCCTCGTGCAGCGCGGGGGCGGCGGTAATTGTCAGGCTGGGATGATCATCCGCTCTATCGCGCCAGGCCAGTTCACCGGTCACCGCGTTTACCGCATAGACATTACCCACCAGGTCACCGAAATACAGCAGTGGCGCTGTGCGCTCACCGGTGGGCCAGCTCGCGACGACAATACCGGTGCGCACTTCAGCGGTGGTATTGAACATCCACCTGACGCAGCCCGTCTCTTCATCCAAAGCGAATACCGTGCCGTTGTGACTGCCCACGAAAATAGAGCCGCCAGCCAACGCCGGTTGTGAGCGCGCGCGAACAGACTCGGGATAGGCAAAGGCCCACTTCAGACGCAGCTGGGAAATATTGTCGATGTTGATCGATGTACGTTGCGGGTCAAAGTAGCGCTGGTTGTTATGCTTTACGCCCCACCCCTCAAGGAGTGGCTGTGCGTCATAGTCAAAGGCCGCGAACTCACCCTTACACATCGGTGGCAACGCTGGCTTCTCTGCACTATCAAGCGTCACTCCGGTCAGGTACTCGGACACCTGTTTACGCTGCGTGTCACTCAAATCACTGGCCTGTGGACGCATGGCGCCATCGTTGAGGGACCGGTAAATGGAGCCGGTGGACATCATTTTCAGTAATTCTCTCTCGGGCGCCTTGAGAACATTTCCGCCGTGACACTGCTCGCAGTGCTTGGTATAAATCGCCTCACCCGGGTGAGCCTCCTCCGCCTGGGCAGCAGCTGAGGCCATTAAGCCAACACCGATATACAGCAATACTCTCATCATCGTTCTGTCACCTTGTATCCAACACGCGGAAAATGCACCACGACCTCACCCGCCCTTTCATCCGTTCTGCGCAGGGCGATTTCGTGCTGGGTCAGGGACACCAGCTCACCGTGAACCGGAACAGCACCGTAATCATCGGGGCTCACAGCCACCGGTGCATCACGTTCAATTTGAGGCCAACGATCCCCAGACAACTCAGGCTTAACAACAGACCTGGCGTCCAGCGAAATGGCCAGGGCATCTTCGGCCGATAATTCACTGCGCTCACCGTGACCAAAGGCAGCAACACGCTGCTCCCAGGCCTGCAAGGCCGGCAGGCTCTCAAGCAGTGTGCTCGCTCCCCTGATGTTGCCGCGACACATCCAAACAGGCGCGTAACTGGCGGCATCGGCCCAACTGGGGGATTCGCCCAGCAGGAATTCGCGACCATCTGCCAGCATATCTTCTATGCGCTGAAGGTTAGCGCGGAACTGTGCAAACAGCTCGACCAACTGGTCGGGCAAGATTTCGCGGTCTAGAAAATCGAAGAAGGCAAAACGGTCCTGGAGAATGTCTTCCGGCAAATCCAGATTGGTGCCCATAGACAAGGCCGCACCAGGACGGAACAGCAGTAAATCTGACCATGAAGCCAGACTATGACACAGGCCTTCAGTGCCAGAAGGAAACAGGGTCGGCCCGCTACAGCGCGCCTCCAGCTCACGGCTAATGCGCTGTGTATCACAGTAGATATCCGCACCAATTTGCATCACGGGGGTTTTACGGTAACCGCCGGTAAGGGCGGTCAGGTCGGGCTTGGGCATTACCATGGGGATCTGCACTGAGGACCAGGAGGCCCCCTTGATCCCCAACGCCACTCTTATCTTTTCCGCAAAGGGTGATGCGTCAAAGTGATGCAGAATAATCTCAGTCACGGCAATTTCAGTCCTCTATAAAAAAAGGCCGGCATAACCGGCCTTGACTGGAAGCGTTAGCGTCCTACTTGCTGGTGCCAAACCTCGCGCCCAACTCTATGCCCCAAACTCTGGGCTCAGCATAGGTGGAGAACGTCCACAGGCCGCCTACATACTGGGACGCATTGCGGTAGCGCTCATCGGTCAGGTTCTTGCCGAAGGCTGCCACGTACCAGCTATTGCTAGGGTGCGTGTAGGTAAGACTGGCGTTAACCAGAGTACGGCTCTGAAGGTAGGTATTGAAGTCGGGCACCGGGGTTCCTCCAGGGAAGCCCTCGCTAGGCGCATCAACCGCGTAGTAGAAAGTGCTTTCATCCTCGTAATAGACGCCACCGATAAGACGAATCTCACCCCAATCCGCCGGGTAGGCGTACGTCAGGTCAAGACCGGCATTCAACTCCGGCGCCCTACTCACGTCGTTACCAGAAAGAGAGGTTGGGTCGGTGTCTGGATCAAGGTCCAGATCAAGGTCGAAGTCCTTGTACTCGGTTTCGAGCCAACCAAGATTAGCCTGCAGGGTCAGACCCTCTGCCAGCAGCACGGTGGTTTCAAACTCCAGTCCGTAGGCCTCGACTTCAGCGGCATTGAAGACTACCGTTTCCTGGGACCCGTCGGGGGTAACTACGATGGTGGCTCGCTGCATGTCGGTGTACTCAACATAGAACAGCGCCGTATTGAATCGGCCGCGACCCTCCCAGAAGTCCCACTTCAGACCCACTTCGAACGAGTCCGCCTCTTCCGGGTCATAGCGAGTGGCAGAGAGGGGCACAGCAAGTGCTGAGCCTGCCTGGTCAGAATAACCACCCGACTTGAAGCCGTGACTGAAGCTGGCGTAACCATAAAGATCATCGCTGAACTGATTGGCGACCAGGAGGCGATAGGTCGTTTCATTCCACTCTTCGCTGTCTGTCTGGCAATCCAGGGGATTGGTCGTATCACAGGGATAGCGGTTCGTGTTATTGCCATCAAAAGGCAAAGCAGAAGCATCCTCTCCGTACGCGACTATCGGCGTACTGCCCCTTGAGAAGAAGTCCTTCTCCTCCTGCGTATAGCGAATACCCGCAGACGCAGTCCAGGTTTCCGCAAAGTCATAGCTACCGTCGAAATAAACGGCGATAGACTCCATGTCCTGGTTGTTGCTGATCAAAACTGCATCGTTGTCGCCAAAAACACCCGGTATTCCATTTCCAAAAAGGTCTGCAATGCCCAGATACTGTGCCACGTTGAACGTGGTTTCATCCTCCTGGTAAAAAATGCCAGTGACAAAATTGAATGGACCGTCGAAGTAGGAGCTCAGCCGCAGTTCCTGCTGGAACGTTTCGCGGTCATCGAAGCGGTTGGCGTCAAATATTGAAACGACGCCATTAACATCACCAACCTCACCCGTGTAAGTGCTGGGCAAATTGGACTGCTGCTCGCGCAGGCCGGTGACCGAGGCCAACTGGAACTTGCCGATAGTCCAGTCAATGTTCATATAATAACCATCGACATCGATCGCATGTCCGTCTTTAAAATTAAGACCGGAAGGCGTTCCGTCAGCAAGGCGATCCTTATTGGTAACACCTGCCTGCTTGAGTGGATCGCCACGGGTTACACCGGGCAAACCTACAAGGTTGAAAGCCTGGCTTGAATTTGGGTCAGTCTCGTTAACCGCAGGAGGAGAGTCGCTGCGATCCTTCAGATACTCGTACTGCAGGAGAATACTGAGGTTATCGGTGGGGGCCCACAACATCTTAGCCCGGCCAGACAAGGAGTCATCGCCACCCAGGTCGCTACCGTCACCTACGTAATCGCCACCGGCTGAACCCAGGCTGACCTTACCGTTTTCATAATAACCATCGCTTTCCTGATTGAAAGCCGCAATCCGAAATGCCAGTGTGTCTTCGATCACCGGGATGTTAATGGCGCCCTTGAGTTCCTGACGGCCGTAGTCACCATACATGTAGCTGATATCACCGCCCCACTCGTTGAAGAGTGGCTTCTTGGTCTTGACGTTTACCACGCCTGCTGTGGTGTTCTTACCGAACAACGTGCCCTGGGGGCCACGCAGGACTTCCACACTTTCTATATCGTAGGCATCGAGTAGCTGGGTCTGCATATGTGGAACGACAAAGTCATCGACAATGACGCCCACCGGTGGCTCCCAGTAAACCAGAATATCGGTCTGGGATGCGCCGCGTATAGCGAAACCGGCCGCATTGAAGCCAGTAACCTGAGCGGCACTGAAGTTCGGCGTCAGCAACGAGACCTCGCCGATGTTGGCCGCAAACATGCTGTCAAATTTTTCACTGTCGATAGCTGTTACCGCCACGGGGGTGGACTGCACATCAGTGATGCGGCGCGTCGCGGTAACCAATACTTCTTCTAACTGCAGGGAGTCTGAAGACTGGGCGAAAATCGCCTGACTACCCAACGCCAATGTCGGGGTGAGGCCGAGCAGTAAGGACTTCCTGAACAGTTGCCAAGCGACATGCTGCGGGGTACGCCGGAAAGACTTCATAGGGTGTTCTCCTTCTCGATTCTTAACGAACCTGTTTATAGTTTTAGTGGTGTGCATTAACTTGAATCTTATTCAAGATTGAAGACTGAACTTGTTACTTGTTTTTGTCAAGTAGATTTGTTGTGGCTTATTTCTGGTTCAGTCGGCGCTCAAGCTCGACGTGAAAATGCCGCAGACGCTGCTCCTGCTCTCCCCACAACTGTCCCTTAAAACCACGGCTTCGCATCCCCTTTTGTACCACGGGAAGTAGCGCGGAATCCTGGCTCAGCACCGGCCCTAGATTGGCATCTTGTTCAAAGCTGTAGTGCTCAGTAGGCGGGCGAACAAGCCCTCTGACATCAGTGCCCTCAGGGAGCCCCATCCAGCCGGGAGGGCTGTAATCCGGGTCATCAGCCGCCAGCAGCAAGGTCATGGTGTCGTAGTAGAACCGTTCAGGGTCAGTCTCATGGGGCAGGAACCGCATCAGGAATATCGCCTCGGGGTGGCAACCGATCTGCACATTCGGAAACACGCCGGTTGCCCAACTATCGGAAAGTTGGCCATCCTCAAAGCGCTCATAATCCAGCCCCAGGCGCTCGGAACGCTCACGTTTACCTAGCTGTATCGCACGGCGTACGTCTGCCGCCGAACCGGTAAATTCGGCGGGATCTACACCCGCGTCCCGTAACATCATTTGCAGCCCTTCGTTGACTGTCTCCTGGTCGCTCATGCGCGGACTGGGCTGGCCAAGGGGAACAATCATGCGGCTCGCACCGTGCGGGTACAAATCGTATTGGACGTTGAGGTCACCCATAACGCCGCGCGTTTCAGGGTGCACGGCATGCAGGTGGTAACTCTCGTAAAAGGCTTCTACCCCCACCTTCCAATTGGAACCCCACTCGCTGCGCACATGGCGCACCACCTTCATTTTGCCTATCTGATAGGCCTCAAGATACCCTTCGGGCAGGCCAAGCTCCTGCGCCAGTGGCTCCGGCTTGTCACCCATGTGAATGAAGATGATTCCCGCGTGTTCCTCACAGGCAACCGGTGTCAGGCCAGGGCGGTGGGCTACTACGTCTGGGTGAAAGCTCTCCTCATCCGTGATGCGCCGCAGGTCACCGTTGTTGTGGTAGCTCCAACTGTGGAACGGGCAGACAAATACTTTTTTGTGGCCACGTTCGTCCCAGAGCAATTTGGCGCCTCGGTGAGCGCACACATTATAAAAAGCCCGAATGCCGGCTTCGGTTCGGGTTACCATAATGGACTCTTCTCCAATATCGAAAGTAAAAAAGTCCCCCACGTCCAACAGGTCAGAGGTGACGCCCGCGATCAGCCAGCTCTTTGTCCAGATTCGATCCCACTCGCGCTGCTTGTAGTCGCGGGAGAAATACCCCTCTTTGGAGTAGCGCTCCGTGCCATTGTCGATGTTGGGCTGCTTCGCTTCCAGCGACTCGGGCGGCGCATCGGGATTAATAACGGCAAAAGGAATGTCAGGGCGACTCATAATCCAGCCTCTTCTTTAGTTAGGTTTGCGTGCGCAGGGCAAAAACGGGCAGACTATAGTCTGCCCCCCAGGGTTCAAACTGCACATCTACCGCGGCTCCCACAACGACAGTATCCGGGTCGCAATCCACCACGTTGCTCATCATGCGAGGCCCTTCTTCAAGGTCGATGAGAGCGACCACGTAAGGCGCTGTGTACGCCGATGAAATACCCCGTCTCACCACGGTGTAACTGGCGATACGCCCGCCGCCTGAGACAGCACGCCAGCTCAGCTTGTTGCCGCCGCAATGTGTACAAAAGATACGCGGGTAAAACTGGAAGCGATCACAATCGTCACAATGCTGCATACGCAGTTCACCGCTGCGACAGCCGTCCCAGAAAGGCAGTGAAATTTCCGTTTCCGGCGGTAGGATCCTGGATAGCTCCGGAGCATTCATATCAGCCGCACTCCCGCGACAACACAAGGGCAGTGTGAGACGACATAATGCCGCCCTGTGCATGTACCAGACCATGACGCGCATCGGGCAGCTGCCGCTCACCCGCGGCATGGCGTAACTGCCAGACTGATTCGGTTAAGGCAAACATCGATCCGGGGTTGCCCGCATGACTATGGGAGAGCAGGCCACCGTGCGTATTCACCGGCAATGCCCCGCCAGGGCGCAAGGCACCGCTGTCGACAAATGCACCACCTTCACCCTTGGCACAAAAACCCAGATCCTCCAACTCCACCAACACAGTGGGCGTAAAACAATCGTAGAGTTGCGCGAAACTCATATCCGCCGGCGCCAGACCTGCCATCGCGTAAGCGCGCTCTCCCGCTTCCTTGGCCGCAGAGGTTGTCAGACTGCGTGCGGCGCTAATGTGTTCATGACTGTGCCCCTCCCCCGCACCAAGCAGGTAGACCGGGTCGTGTGCCAAATCCGCGGCGCGCTCAGCACTGCAAAGCACAATGGCCGAACCGCCATCAGAGACCAGAGAACAATCCAGCAGATGCAAGGGATCAGCAATCATGCGCGAGGCCAACACATCCTCCACACTGATGGGTTCGCGCATCTGTGCGCTTGGGTTGCGTGACGCATGTTCCCGGCAAGCTACCGCGATACCCGCCAGCTGTTCTGGCGTCGTGCCAAACTCCGCCATATGTGCCTGTGCGATCAACGCATAGTAGGCCGGTACGGTGGCGCCATAGGGTTGTTCGAATTCAGGGTGGCCGGTAGATGCCTGCACCTGCATCGCCTGGTCACGGGTCAAGCCACTGCGCATGGTGTCTGCCATGGCAACGACAATAACGTCTGCCATACCTGTGGCGATGGCGGATGCTGCGTGATGGATAATGGAAAAAGTGGTGCCGCCCCCCGCGCCCACTGCCAGGCAATAGCGGGGAAAAATTTGCAGGTATTCCGCCAGGGCTTCTGCGTGATACATCAATGGCTGGGCCATTGAGTTGCAGCTTAGCAGGCCATCGACATCGGATTTTTCCAGCCCTGCATCCGCTATCGCATTGAGTGACGCCTCCACGCAAAGCTCCATGGGGGTGCGCCCTGGCAACACGCCCACGGCGGTATCCGCTGCACCGACTATCGCGACCTTGCCGCGCAACTGACTACCAGGATTCGCCAAACCGGGCCACCACGGTGCCGGGGGCAACTATCGTACCCTCAGCGTTTTTAATAAATACATCGACAAGCACTTCGCCTGAATCGGGACGTACCTCGGTAATCGTACCGCCCGAGGTCAACACTTCGCCCACATAGGTGGCCACACGATTAGAGTAATCTATGGAAACAATCCCGCCATCGTCTACCAGCCATTCCTCTACACACTGGTGTAGCCAATCACCCAGCAGCGGTCCCGCCAGAACCAGACCCGGATAGCCCTCCACGTCGCGCGCATAGGGCTCATCGAAATGAATGCGATGACCATTCCACAGCGCGGCGTTGTACAACATCAGTTGCACATTACCGCAGGCGAAGTCGCGCTCGGGCAGAGCCTGACCTACCTGTAAGGCGCTAAATCGGTCGATTGCCGCAGATGCCGTCATCGCAGAATCCTCGTGGTTTTCTCGCGGATAACCAGTGTCTGGTCTTCGTTGACGATATCCATAATCACTTCGTAAAAAATCAATGGTCCGGAGCGCCCTTCTTTTTCATAAATGTCTGTGAGCGTGCGAGTGGCCGTGAGCCAATCCCCTGGCCGCACCGGTAGGTGGTACTCAATTTTCAGACCACCGGCCATGGCTTTCTCCAGCGGGAACTTGGGCAGCAGTGCGTCTATAGACACGCCATCTGGCGTCAACTGATCCAGCTCCACTACATCCCAAAAAAGAGGAACATGAAACATAGGCGGCGCCTGGTCTCCGTCCAGGTATTTGCGTTGGCGATTGTCGGTGGCAACCGCATATTTTCGTATATCCCGCCGGGTTACCAGCTCTCTTCTGGGCTCACTCTGCCTACCAATATTGGCCAATAGCTCAGGCGATAGCACTGTCATACCTGCTTCTCCGCCTTGGACCAGTAAGGGTCTCTCAATTCACGTTTCAGTATTTTGCCGGTGGGCGCCTTGGGCAGGCTGTCCACAAAATCAACGGAACGGGGCTTCTGGTAGGACGCAAGATGCTGTGCGGCGGCGGCAATAATTTCCTGCTCTGATGCATCCACACCAGGTTTCATCACCACAACGGCCTTTACCGACTCGCCCCACTCGTCATCGGGTATGCCAAATACAGCCGATTCCAGAACACCGGGGTGCTGGTGTATGGCGGCTTCAACCTGCGTACTGTAAATATTCTCGCCGCCAGAGATAATCATATCCTTGGCCCGATCGACTATAAAAATGTAACCGTCTTCATCCCAGACCGCCACATCACCGGTGGCCATCCAGCCGTCTCGAATAATCTGCTCGGTCAAATCCGGGCGCTGCCAGTACCCCACCATGTTGGCCTCCGAGCGCACGTATATCTCACCGGGGGTCTGACTGTCCCGTGGAACGGTTTCACCCTGAGCATCGACCAGCTTTATATCTGTTACAAAACCCTCGCGACCACAGGACGCCAGCCGTTCGGGGTGATCGCCCGCCAATGCCGCCATGTGGTCTTCCTGGGACAGAAAACTCATGGTCATGCCTTCGGTCTGGCCGTAGCCCTGAATGATCGTACAGGGAAAGGCTTCCAGAGCAGACGCAACCACGCTGTGAGGCATTGGTCCGCCACCATACTGAATATTGCGCAGGCTGCTAAGGTCAAAACGGGCAAAATGCTTATCGGCCATCATCCAGTTGAGCATGGTAGTGATACCCAGAAATGCCGACACCCGCTCCTTCTCGATGGTCTCCAATGCCAGTCGCGCATCAAAGTTAATCAGCACCAGCGGGCAGCCATGTGCCTGATAATTCATGGCCAGTGCCACGGGGATATGAAACATTTGCCCCGTCAGCATGTAGACGTCATCCGGGACGATTCGCTCGGCAACCGTCTGATTAACCATGCCCATATAGAGAGAGCGATGGGTATGCAGTGCGCCTTTGGATTCGCCGGTAGTACCGCCCGTGTACAAGATGAGTACCGGGTCGTCCCCGCCTACGCTAGAAGAACTCTCGGGCTCCTCTGCAGACGCTGCAGCGAGCAAGGCGTCATAGGAACCGTCGCTGGCCGGCCCAAAGCCCAACCAGTGACGCACGGAGACCTGCGCTTTCAGGTCATCCTGCAAATGCAAATATTCATCGGATACCACGATGGCGCTGGGCGTTCCACTCGCCAGAATTCGGGCCATTTCCGTGGCACCCAGCCGCCAGTTAATGGGCTGCACAATGAGCCCTACCCTGGCGCAGGCGTAGTAGACCTCCATATACTCAATACTGTTTTTAGACAGTATTGCCACTCTATCACCGGGGCGACAACCCAGCTCATCAATCAGCGCATTGGCAAAACGACGGACACGTTCGTCCAGCTCCCCATAGCTGATACGCCTGCTACTGGCGACATCAATAATTGCCTCGCGCGCCGGGTTCAGCCTGGCAGCTTTCGCAGGTATATAACCTAAATTCAAGCGGTAACTCCTAGTAGGACTTATCCAGGTCAATGTGACGAATGAGAATTCTCCATGCGCCGTCTTCAAAGACCAGTGTGTCGCGGTACACGCCCGCCGACAGCAACTGGATCTCGCCATTTTCGGTGGAAAACAGGGTCAGATTTGAAACAGCGGTAGGTTCCGACTGGCGCGGGTCGAAGAAAATATTACTGATAACATGACGGCGAATATCCGTCTGTTGGGCCATGGAACCGTTCATCAGGTCCATCACCGCCTCTCGCCCTTCGAAGGGCCCAACGAGATCGCCCGCCGCAATTTTCATTGTAAAGCGCATCTGCACGGCAAAGCAGGCTTCCAACATGTCCATGTCCCGTTCATCGTAGGCATAGGCCGCCCTGCTCAGGAGCTCATGAATCTGGAGTTTTGCATCACTATCAAGGGTCATCATTCCTGCTCCATTCCAAGCACATCCAACGTTCCACGCCATGCCAGAGACCCGCCATCAATCGTCCACACCACGCCATTGACGAAGGCAGACTCGGGACTGGCGAGGAAGCAGACCAGTTCAGCCACATCGACCGGCTTGCCCATTCTGGGTATCAGATGGGTCTTCGTCATGGTATTCAGCATCGCCTCGGGATCGGGCGCAGAGGCCAAATACTGATCGACCATCTGGGTGTGGATAGAGCCGGGACAATAACAGTTTACGCGAATGCTATCTGGCGCGAGATCCACCGCCAGCATCTTGGTCAGCTGCATGACGGCACCCTTACTGGCACCGTAAGCCTGGCACTGTGGGTACCCGGACAGGGAACTGGTTGAACCGGCATTGATAATAGAGGCTTGCTCGCTCTCACGCAGATAGGGCAAGGCATGTTTGGCACAGAGCCAGACACCCAGAACATTCACCGACATGACCTTTTGAAAGGTTTCGATGCTCATCGATTCCAGGGACAGTTCCTGGCTGAGCATACTTTCATGGATGCCGGCATTGTTGTGCAGAACGTCTATGCCTCCGAAAGCTTCGGCCGCGGCAGCCATCATTGCCTTAACCTGGGACTCATCTGTGACATCACAATGCTGATATACCGCCTCACCGCCGGCGGCCACAATCTCCTCTACCAGCAAACGACCGGGCTCATCATTCATGTCAGAAACAAGGACTTTCGCCCCGCGGCTGGCTGCCAGCCTTGCGGCACCGGCGCCAATACCAACAGCGCCACCGGTAACAACGATTCTAAGGCCTTCGACTCCCATCAATCTCTCCTACGCAGTATTGTTTTTCACATAGTAGTAATTTTTTGAACATTATTCAAGTTTTATACACACCACTGCCATACTGCCATCCAAAGTGGTAAGGTGTCGCGCCATGACCACTACCAAACCAAGAAGATCCAGCGCTACCCGCAAAGAAAGTCGAGGCGACCAGCGCCGGCGTCATATTTTTAAATCCTTGCACGATTGCATCCTTTCCCAGGGCTATGTCAAAACCACGCTGGCAGATATCGCCAAGGGTGCAGGCATGTCGGCCAGTCACTTGCTGTACTACTTCAAGGGCAAAGAGGCGATACTGGAGCAGTATTTCGAGAGCGTGTCGGTCAGGTTCCTCGAAAAAATCGACGAGTTCAGTACCCAGGACCCCGGGGAGCAAATCCAGTCATTGGCGGACTTCTGGTTCAAGCGCGAAGCCAGCACGGTCAAAGAGATCGGTTTCATGCTCGAGTGTTTTGGTGCCGCGGTGAACGACGATGTACTGCGGGTAACAAAGGCAGAATTTGATGAGCGCTGCAAAGCCTATCTCGTGCAAATTTTCGAAGCCTCACCCTCCGTTTTTTTGCATAGCGCCAAGGACGCCGCAGAGATTTCCTACAGCCTGATGATTGGCCTGCGCTCCGCGGTTTACTTCGATCCTGATATTGACCTTGCCGATGCACACCGCCTCTTCCTTGGCAGCATGCAAACCATGAGTGGCCAGGACTAGCCCAATCGCGGCAACACCTTTTCGGCAATATAGCGCAGGCGTGCATCGCCTGATTCAACCGACTCGCCGGGAAATTGCGCCCAGAAATGGATATCCCGGATATTGGGATAGTTGGCCAGTAATTTGTTGAGCTCAGTTACCGCGGTGTCGGCATCCCACAGTTGATACAAGCCGTTTTCTATTGCGGTAGGCGCATCTTCAAATAACGGCGTATCTCCAGGCGGGCCAAAGGCGCCCCACTTGATATACTCGTTGACCTGATAGAGCACATGCTCACCAATTCTGGCCGCTTCGGCCTCGGGATCTTCGGCAATAATCGCCCAGCATCCGAGAATGATGTCACCGTCCTGCACCGATTTACCCTGCTTTTCAAGGGCCTCATTGTAGTCGTCCAGGCCTATCCCGCCGGTACAGAGAAACCCGTCCGCCACTCTTGCCGCTCGTTCGATCGCCGGGGGAGCCATACCGCCAAGGTAGATCTTGGGCAAGGTCTCGGGTGTGGGCGTTACCTTTATGTCACCCACCTCAAACCGTTTGCCGCTGAAGTTAACCGGTGCACCACTCCAGCTACGCCGCAGTATTTCTATACCCTCTTCCACCAGGCTGGGACGGTGTGAAATCTTGCGCTGGAACTGATCAAACTCCAACTGCCGGTAGCCAATACCGACACCGAGATCAAATCGACCGCGGGTAATCAGTGACAGGGTGGCCACGTCTTCCGCCACCCGAACCGGATCATGCAGCGGCAGCAACATAAGATTCGTGCCCAATCTAAGACTGCGTGCGCGGCTGGCAATGGCCGACGCCAGCACCAGTGGAGAAGGCGTGTAACCATCGTCACAGAAATGGTGCTCGGTCAGCCAACAGGAGTCGAAACCCGATTGTTCTGCGCGAACAATTTGATCGAAACGCTGCTCGTAAAAATCCTCAAACGGCTGCCGCCAGCGCTCTGGGTTGCGAAAATCGTACCAGAGACCATAGTTCACTGATCCACTCATAGGACTATCCCTCCATCCGGTCAGACAAGAATTCCAACAGGGTGCGGTGATAGAGCTCACCCTCATCGATAAACGGCGCATGCCCGGACTCGGTACACTCTACCGTAGTGACGTTATTGTTATAGCGCTGTACAGACCGACACACTTCCGGATCAACCACCGCGTCCTTGGCACCCACAAAACTCAAGATAGGTACTTCCAGCGCTGACAATTGCTCTCGTTGATCCAGTGGACCCAACTGCGCGAGTGCCTGGGCAGCCAGCGGTGAAGCCTGTAAAAATATTCCCCACATCCAGTCTACGACCTGCTGACTGACATCGCTCGCGCATACCCCTCCCGATAAAGCCGCCAAAAAATTCACTCGATCAGCCGCCATCGCAGACAGGGTCTCGGCAAGTGCATCGGTCGTGCCACCGTGCGGAAAGTCGTCCTGTTGCAGGTAGCAGGGGGTGGCGCCGCAGGTCAGCACCAGGCCGGCGCAACGCGCCTGCAGTTGAGCCGCTGCTGCTACGACCACGGCGCCGCCCAAAGACCACCCATTCAATACCACGCGCTTTAACCCAAGGTGCTCTACCAGCGACACGACATCACCGGCAATGGCCTGTATACCCATATCGGCGAAATCTTTGCTGGACTGACCACAACCCCGGTGATCGAGTAAGACCACACGATGGCCCGCGTCGACCAGAGCCGGCAGTGAATAATCCCAAACCCGTAGACTCATACCCCAGCCGTGTACAAGCACAATGGCATCGTCTCCCGTACCGTAGTCTTCAAAATAAACCTGCTTCCCGTCTTCCCGTGCCAGATATCCCATTAGCTCTGCTCCTCTTCGTAATCAGGGTTTTTTAATAGCGTTATTGTGTGCTCTTTATAGCTGTCAAATACGGCATCCAGGTCCAGCGCGGCGGCATTGACCAACCACTGGTAGACGATGCCAAAAATAAATGCACAGTACTGCACTGCGAACTGCGCCGCGTCTATTTTCGGCCTTATCTCGCCTGCTTTGACACCTTGCTCTATCCATCGTTGTGCGTCGCTGCGATAAACATCATGATGCAGAGAAAGCGTGCTAAGCATATCGCTGTCATGGCCAAGGCACTCGTACCACAACAGATACATCGCACGCATATAGCTTGATTCCTTTTTCAGAAAATCACGCAGTGCCTCCATCGCCTGCAGTAGTGCCGGCAAGCCGCTGGAATCACTGACGTAACTGGCCAGGTGCGCCTTCCAAAGTTTATCGAAGCTCTCGAACAACTCTAGCATCAAGCCGTCCTTGGAACCGAATCGGTAATTGGCCAGGCCGCGACTGTAACCCGCTCGCTCGCCAATTTCCTTCAAGGTGGTTTTCTGGGTACCGCGTTCGTTGATCAGTACAATGGCAGCGTCAAACATTTTTCGATCCGACAGGGCCGTACGCTCTGCCTGTGTCATCCGTGAACCACTGCCGACCTCTTGAGCGTCATCTTTCACTAGCGCAACACCTCCACGTCAAACTCACCGGCCTCATTGAGGTCTCTCAGACGGCGTTTGTCCAACTTACCGACACTGGTCTTGGGTATTTCCTGCAAGAAGCACCAGTACTCCGGCAGCCAAAAACGTGCGACCTTGCCTTTCAAAAATTCACGTAATTCTGCCGCGGGCACCGCTGACTGCTCGGGCACCACAATAGCCAGCGGCCTCTCCTGCCAGCGCTGATCCGCGGTGGCGATGACAGCCACCTCTCTTACCCCCGGATGTCCAAGCAGGATATTTTCCAGATCGACGGACGATATCCACTCACCGCCAGACTTGATGACATCCTTGGTCCTATCCGTCAGCTGTACAAAATGCCTGTCATCAATGTGACCGACGTCGCCGGTGCGCAACCAACCGTCTTCGCTGATCGATTCAGGCGACTCATCCCTGTAGTAAGCACCCGTAATCCAGGGGCCACGCAGCTGCAGTTCACCAACGGAATGGCCATCCTCAGGCAGTTTATGACCGGCCTCATCCACCACCCTTACCTGCACACCGGCGACCGGGCGACCGCTCTTGGCACGCCAGGGGGTTTCACCCCCATCACCGGGATCCCGTGGGGGGTGCGAAAGTGCACACAAGGGGCTTGTTTCCGTCATGCCCCAGCCTTGTAATACCGGCACGCCCCAGCGCTCGCGCGCGGCGTCTATCATCGCCGGGGCAACGGCGGAACCACCGCATACCAGCATGCGAAAGCAACTCATATCCAGGGCTTCGCTGTCCAGATGCAACAAATCACCCAGGATGGTGGGCACAGTGGCCGTTATCGTCGGCCGCTCGCTGGCAATCATCGAGCGGATGCCTGCAGGCTGTAAATGCGGCCCGGGCAGGATGAAATCACTGCCACTGAACCAGCCACTGTAGGGCAACCCCCACGCATTGGCATGAAACATGGCAGGCAGTAACAGAATTCGATCGCGTTCGCATATGCCAAAGGTGTCCACTGCGCGCGAGGCGAGTGAATGCACAAACGTGGTGCGGTGACTGTAGACAACACCTTTGGGGTAACCCGTGGTGCCGCTGGTGTAGCACACTGCTGCCGCGCTGGTCTCCTCCAGTTGCGGCCATTGTTCGAGTGGCGCGTGAGACGATAAGAGCTCGTCATAATCATGGCACTCAAAGCCCGGCACGGCCTCAGCGCCACCCACCAGAATGATATGCCTTACGGTTTCCAGCAGGGGCAGTACGGGCTCAAAAACCGTTGCCAGGCTCACATCCAGTAATACGACCTTGTCGGCAGCATGATTGATTACATAGGCTATATGCTCCGGCGACAGCCGGATGTTCACCGTATGCATGATGGCGCCCATGGAAGGTATGGCCAGGTAGGCCTCCATATGCGCGGTGTTATTCCAACTGAACGTCGCCACTCTGTCGCCGGGTTTCACGCCAATATCGACCAGGGCACTGGCGAGACGCCCGGCATTGTCGGCGATCGTACGATAGCTTGTATGGTGTACGTCCTGCCCATCAAAGGTACTGACCCTTGACTCCGGGAAGACCTGCTGCCCATGCGCCAGAATCATCTGAACCGTCATGGGCATATGCATCATCGTTGCATCCACTACCACTCTCCCTGGGCCGCTAGCGCCGCTTCCGCCAACAGCGCGGGCACATCCCACTCCAGGCCACGGGCATAATCCGTATCCACCTTGCCCTGCTTATACAAGCCGTAGGCACCCTCAACAATCGCCGCCAGGCGCCAAAAAGCAAAGCAGAGGTAATAGTTGAGATTATCGATACTCAAACCGCTGCGGGCAGCCCACAGCTGCGCCAGTTCAGCCCGGGTGATCACACCTTCCCTGCGAGAAACCGCCTGAACATGAGCAAACCCCGGTGGCTCTACCGCTCGCGGCCCCCAGAACATCAACAGCAGACCAAGGTCAGTCAGCGGGTCACCAATTGTGGCCATCTCCCAATCGATCACGACCAGAAGTTCGGCGCGCTCAGGGTGACACAGGCTGTTATCCAAATGGTAATCGCCATGAACCACGCCCACCGGCCCGTTCGCTGGCATATTCTCTAGCAACCACTTGCCAAGCCGCTCTATTTCCGGCAAATCCCGCACCGGCTGGCTGCGGCGAATGTCCAACCACCGCTCGATCTGGCGCTGGAGAAAATTGTCGGGCCGCCCCCACTCCCCAAGACCGACATCCTGCCAGGGCGCCACGGCAATTTGAGCCAGCGCATCCACCAGGTCACGCCCAAGTTGGTTGACGTCATCCACGCCAGCATAAGCCTGTGGCATCTCGGTGGTAATCGACAGGCCGTCGATATGTTCAATCAGGGCAAAGGGCTGCCCAAGGATGTCCGGCTGCTCGCACCAGGCTAACATTTGGGGCACAGGTGCATGACCACCCAGCGCGCCCATAAAGGCCGCCTCGCGCTGCACACCCAGATGCGCTTTGGGCGAGACCGTAGCTGCCGGGGCGGATCGCACGACCATTAAGCCGGCGTCCGTCTCGACCAGCCTTGTCAGATTCGAATTACCACCGGCCAGTTCACGCACAACGCGCGCCCCGGTGACACCCAATTCGCGTTCCATCCAACCGGCAAACAGCGGAAAATCGTTATCCCTCATTGCCCCGGCATCCCGAAACTGCTCATCAGGCCACCATCTGCGGGCACGAATGCGCCGGTCATATAGCGTGAGCGAGCAACCCACTCGATCACCTCGGCGATCTCATCGGGCTCGCCATAGCGCCCCATCGGAATCATCTTGCGCATGGATTCCAGAGCATTTTCCGACAACGCCCCGGTCATTTCCGTGAGAACAAGGCCCGGTATGACCAGGTTTACGCGAATCGATTTGGGCGCAAGCTCCACAGCCAACGCCCGGGTCAGACCGGACAAGCCGGCCTTTGAGGCAGCGTAAGCCGCATCGCCCGGAAAGCCTCGAAAGCCGACTACCGCACCAATATTGACGATAGAGCCGCCGCTCTCGAGATGGTGTGAGGCACAGGCTATGACATTGAGAGCGCCGGTTAGATTGGTATCCAGAACCGTTTGCCAATCTTCCAGATCAATGCGCTTGACCTTACCACCGCGGTGCGCGCCGGCATTGTTGACGACGATATCCAGCCTACCCCAGTGCTCAATCAGCTTAGTCACCGCCGCCTGCACTGAGGCCCTATCGGCAACATCTGCCTGCAAGCCAATGCAGTTTTCACCCAGCTCAGCCGCCACATTGATCACGGCATCCCCGCGCGCCAAAATAGCGACACGGTCGCCCGCTGCGAGCACCCGGCGGGCGAGCGCCAGGCCAATACCGCGGGAGGCGCCAGTGACCAGCCAAATCATTTGTTCAGCCATGGGTAGACTTTCTCCTGAATTTTATTCAAAATATGCTTGTTCGCGTTCAGTAAGTTTAAACGAGCGCCCTATCAAGTCAAGCAAGCCAGGAGAGATATACGTGAGTTGGAGCTTTGAGACAGACAGCGAATTCCAGGATCAACTGAATTGGGTGAAAGAATTCACACGCACCGAGATCGAACCACTGGATCTCGTGTTCCGCGGGCCGGGCGACCCCTGGGACCCCGACTCTCCGGCAGCAAAAGCGATGGCCCCCTTGCGACAAATCGTCAAGGACCGACGACTCTGGGCCTGCCACCTGGGACCGGAACTCGGTGGTGAGGGCTTCGGGCAGGTCAAGCTGGGGCTCATGAACGAGATATTGGGCCGCAGTCGCTTCGGCCCCAGTGTCTTCGGCTGCCAGGCACCGGATTCCGGCAATGCGGAGATACTGGCGCATTTTGGTACAGAGCATCAAAAAAAGACCTACCTGCAGCCCTTGCTGGATGCCAAGATCGCATCCTGCTACTCGATGACCGAGCCGCAGGCAGGCTCCGACCCCGCCGAATTCACCTGCACCGCCGTGCGTGAGGGTGATGAGTGGGTCATCAACGGCGAGAAATGGTTCGCCTCCCACGCCCGCTTCTCGGCGTTTTTGCTGGTGATGGTGGTAACCAATCCCGACGTGCCTATTCACGAGGGCGCCTCTATCGTATTGGTAGAACAGGGTACCGAGGGTATGGATATCCTGCGTAATTCCGCAGTGGGCCCCTATGCGGAACAGGGCGACGGGGTACACGGTTACATCCGGTTTACCAATTGTCGCGTGCCACTGGAAAACTTGCTGGGCAATGAAGGCCAGGGTTTCATCGTGGCGCAAACACGATTGGGCGGTGGCCGCGTGCACCACGCGATGCGTACGGTGGGTGTGCTCCAGAAGGCCATGGACATGATGTGTGAGCGCGTAGTGAGCCGCACGACCAAGGGCGAACTGCTGGCGAACAAACAGATGACCCAGGACAAAATTGCCGACACCTATACGCAGATCCTGCAATACCGACTGCACGTGCTGTATACCGCCTGGCTGATAGATAAGTACAAGGAGTACAACCGCGAGGTACGCAAAGAGATTGCTGCCATCAAGGCGGCGACCCCGAAAGTGTTACAAGAGGTGATCTACCGGGCAATGCAACTACACGGTAGTATCGGGGTGTCGGATGAAACTCCCATCATGACAATGTGGGCCAACATTCCAGAGCTGGGCATGGTGGATGGACCGACGGAAGTACACAAGGTTACTGTGGCGCGCACCGTATTGCGTGATTACGAGCCCGCACCGGGGTTGTTCCCCACTTACCACACGCCAACGCAAAGTGCCGCGGCAATGGAAAAATACGGACACTACCTCAACGAAAATAATTAAAATCGAACCTCAAATCATTTTTACAATTGCAGGACAGGGAGAGCGACAATGACAACTCACCAGAAACCCGACTACGATTCTATTGTCGTTGGTGCCGGCTTTGCCGGCCTCGCGCTGATCCACTATCTGCGCGAGGCCGGCCAGTCCGTTCGCGTGTTCGATCGGGCAGCCGATATTGGCGGCACGTGGACCTGGAACCGTTATCCAGGCGCAATGACCGACAGTGAGAGCTACTACTACTGCCTGACCTTCTCCAAGGAACTCCTGCAGGAATGGTCCTGGACCCAGCGTTTTCCCGATTGGCAGGAGACTCACAGCTATTTCCACTTCGTCGCAGACAAGTGTGATATGTGGCCCCACATTCAGTTGAATACCGAAATTGTCAGCGCCGATTACCAAAAAGACAGCGGTCTATGGCTAGTCACGACAGGCGATGGCGAGACCTATACCTGCAAGTACTTTATCAGCGGCATGGGAATGATTTCAGAGCCTGTGATTCCAAAAATAGCGGGTATGGATACATTCAAGGGCCCCCTGTTTCACTCCTCGCGCTGGCCCCAGGAAGGCCTGGACTACGCGGGCAAACGGGTGGGAATTATCGGCGCCGGGGCGACGACCGTCCAGATGCTGCCAGTGATGGCCCAAACCGCAGAGAGCGTGACGGTGTTCCACCGCACGTCCAACTACATCATGCCAGCCATGCAGCAGCCCATGACGCCGGAGTGGGAAAAGGAGATCAAGGAAAATTACCCCGAGATTGTCGCCATGTGCCGCAACCATTTATTTGGTATGGCTTTCAACGCGGCAGGACGCAATCTGGCCGATACCCCAGCTGAGGAAATCCAGCAGATATTTGAGGACAATTGGAAGGGTAGCTTCCGCTGGGTCTTCGAGACCTTCGACGATTTACTGTCCAACCCTGAAGCAAACAAGATGGCGTCACAGTTCATCATCGATAAGATGCGAGAGAGAATTGACGATCCCGCAATTGCGGACTTGCTAGTGCCCTCGGCTGATGACTATCCGCTGTTTGCCAAGCGCCCGCCCCTGGATCACGGCTACCTGGAGGCCTACAACCGCGACAATGTGCACCTGGTCGACATCAAGGGTCGCGAGCCCATCGCCGAGATCACGGAAACCGGTATACGGACTACCGAAAACGACTACGCGTTCGATATCATCGTGCTTGCCACCGGTTTCAGAGCTTATACCGGTGCGCTGGAAGCCTTCCCCATTCGCGGAGAAAGCGGTCAGTCGCTGGCCGAGAAGTGGGAGAAGACGTCCAATTGCATCATGGGGGTCTGCGCGGCAGATTTCCCCAACCTGTTCATGGTAACGGGGCCACAGGCACCCTTCGCCAATCTGCCTACCTCCATTGAACAAAACGCCATCTGGATCGCCGACTGTATCAAGAAGATGGAGAGCGAGGGATATGATGTGTTCACACCCAGACAGGAAGCTGAAGAAGAGTGGTCGGCTCATGTCTCTGAAGTGCATCAACAAACCTTGATGAACCAGGGTGACAAGGTGCACTCGTGGATGATGGGCGCGAACATCGAAAACCACAATCCCCGGGTCTTGATCTACTTCGGTGGCGCGCATATCTACTACGATAAATTGCGTGAATCTGCAGATAGCGGCTTCCCGGAATTGCAGTTCCAGAGGCTTGCCGTATGAGCCGCATCAGCAAAATCCCGGTAGCGCACTGGGATCCGGAATTGGTCTCGATGACGGCCGGCGATACAGCCACCGTCATTGAACAAGGGATTACCCGCATGCTGGCCCATACCCCGGAGATGGCGAAAGGGGCGATAGGCTTCGGGGCCGCTGTCACGATAAACAGAACCCTGCCGGAACGATTGATTGAACTGGTGCGGTTGCGGGTTGCCTTTCATAACCAATGCCGCAGCTGCATGGCAATTCGCTATTCAAGTGCAGCCGATGAGGTGAGCGAAGACCTCGTGTGTTCACTTGAGCAACCCCAGGAAGCACAAAACCTGACGGCCACTGAGCGTGTCGCCCTGGATTTCGCCGATCGGTTCGCGACAGATCACCTGTCCATCACCGATGAGCGCTTTGCCGCCCTGCGTGAGCACTTCGATGAACAGCAGACCATGGAACTGCTGCTGCACCTGGCCCTTTACGTTGGCATGGGGCGCCTGGCTGCGACACTTGATATGACCGAGGAACTGCCGGACAGTTTCAAGAAAGCCTTTGGAGACCCTGTCACACCCTGGGGGGGAGCGCCTATACAGGTGCGTTAAACTCGATGGGCGGCACCTGGCGCCGCTCTCTGATAGACTCATAGCTGACCGTGATGGGGGATTCGCGTTTGGCATTGGGAATACTATGATTGGACAATTGGACAGTACGCAAAAGGCGCTCCTGCTCTCGCTGATACTACTGCCGCTGATCGCCTGGCTGGGGCCGTTGGAAAAGCTGTCCTATGCCTATCTCGATGAAACACTCACCAATGCCGGGTTAATCTATGCCACTGCGCGCGGCATCAATGCGGTGATCAGCGTCATTCAAACCACCGAGATCGATGCCGCTGTCGTGAGTGTTCAGGTCGGGCAGGTGCTGGATCCCATAAACGACCTGGTGGAACGTTTCTCTGCGGTCATGCTCGCGGCCCTGGGGTCTCTGGCGCTTCAGAAAATTGTGCTGGAACTGGTTTCGGATACCACTTTCACGCTCTTGTTGACGGTTCTCGCTGCCTGTTCTGTGACCAGTCTTCTTGTGGGCGACCGGAAATTCTATCCCTATCTTGTGCGTGGTTTCTGGGTGACTGTCTGTTTGCGCTTCTCACTGGTTCTGGTGGTACTGGCGAATAGCTGGATTGATTCTGCCTTTTTGGCTGATGTTGAAAATGAACGGCATGAGGAAATGATGTTGTTCGCAGAAGACCTGAATGCTGCGAAGTCGGGCTCCTTGGTAGACGAAGAGACCTTGAACGAACTAGACAGAGCCAAGGGTCAATATGAGTCTGAACTCCAGTCACTGAAGTCGAAACTCGCCTCCATGAATACAGACTATATGGGCAAGGAAGCTGAACTCGATATAGCACGACAGGAAAGCCTGCTCTGCAAACTGACTCTCTCGTCTCAAACCTGTTCTGATGAGGTGATGGCTGCGGCGCAAGCGCAGAAGGAACTCGACAACCGCATTGATGTAATGGAAGACAGCATCTCTGCTAAGGAAAATCAGATCAAGACAGTACGCGAGTCCACTGAATGTCTTAAGAAGCGCTCGACAGGTGAGAGCTGCGGTCTTTTTGATTCGGTTAAGAGCACACTGTCACTGGAGGAGAACCTCAAGAAACTCGATCATAAGGTGTCGGGATTTGTGGACTCAACCGTTAATCTGCTGGTTTCGCTATTGTTCAAAACCATCTTGATTCCTATCGGCTTTTTGTATCTTTTGTTTCGCGGCATCGGGGTTTCGTGGTCAAGAATGACCCAGCTTGCTCACGAGCGGGGCTCTGCTAAGGCTTAGAGGACGCTTCAAGCTCCAGTGCGTCCGACAGTCCACCGACGTTCTTCACGCGGGTGTATCCCATGGACTGCAAATAGCTCATCGCAATACCGGACCGATAGCCACTGCCACAATACAGGTATATCTCCGAGTCCTTGTCTTGTGTCACCTCTTCAATCTGTGCCTTAATTTCCTCATGGGAAATACGGATCGCGCCGGAAACGTGGGACTGGTCGTATTCCTGCTGGCTACGGACGTCGATCCAGAAATCAGGCGCAGCAAGAACCCCTTGTGACACTAACATTGCTAGCACAAGAACCAGTGACTGCTTGATAGATGATCTATCCATAATTAAACCCTCTCAATTTCAACAGGCGGGTAGAATAGCATTTTCAGCTGACAGGCGTTGTTCGACATTGAGTAAATGGCCACTAATGATCCCTAATTGACCGTTACCCATCTGTTCCTATTCCGCCCTGCTTCTATAATCCGGACTCGAATTACAGCCTAATCGCTAATGAGCGCAGATATTATGAAAACACTGTTTATCACCGGGGCCGCCAACGGCATCGGCCTGGCAACCGCAAGACGCTTTGCCGCCCAGGGCTGGTTTGTTGGTCTGTACGATATTGACCGCGAGGGATTGGAGACGCTGCTGGCCTCCGGGGAATTTCCCAGTGCCTGCGGTCAGTATTGCGACGTCACAGACCGCGGCTCAATCGATGAGGCTTTTGCACATTTTTCCAGCCACAGCGGCGGACGGCTGGACCTGCTGCTTAATAACGCCGGTGTCTTGAGCTCCGGCAAGTTCGAGGAAATCTCCCCCCAGGCAAACGACAGGATGGTGGATATTAATGTAAAGGGACTCACCAACGTCGCCCAGGCGGCCTTTCCTCTGCTCAGAGACACTCCGGGTGCTACACTCATTAATCTGTGCTCTGTTTCCAGCGTTCACGGGATACCGCTGCTGGCGGTCTACGGGGCTTCCAAGTTTTACGTGAATGGACTGACAGAGGCACTGAATCTCGAATGGGCCGCCTACGACATACGCGTCACCTCGGTGAAGCCGCCGATTGTCAACACGGCCATGGGACACCAACTGGACCCCAAGCTGACTAAGAAGCTCAGTGCGGACATGGAACCACAGGACGTGGCGGAAGCCATCCAGGTGGCCCTGGAGGGCAAGCGAAGCAGCTACCTGCTGGGGACCATCGCCAGGCTCTGGAGCCTGGCGGACAAGCTGCTTCCTGACTCCGGCCGTCGCTGGCTGGTGCGTCATCTGGTAGATCAATCCTGACAGAATTCAAAAGGAGATTAGAAAATGACTGATAGATTACAGAACAAAATCGCACTGGTAACTGGTGGCGGCTCGGGGCTGGGCGAAGCCACGGCAAAGCGCTTTGCCCAGGAGGGCGCCTTTGTCATTGTAACCGACATTAATGTCGCCAGTGCCGAGCGGGTGGCCGCTGACATCACCGCCAGTGGAGGTGGCGCTGAGGCCAAACTTCAGGACGTCACCGATGAAGCCCTTTGGGACAGCATCGTACAGGACATCGCGACCCGGCATGGCGGCCTGCATATACTGGTTAATAACGCTGGCATCGTCCTTCCTGCCAGCTTCGAAGATGCCACGGTTGCAGACTGGCGTGCCACCCAGGCCGTCAACGGTGAGAGCGTTTTCCTGGGCAGTCGGGCTGCAATCAAGGTAATGAAAAACTGTGGAGGCTCGATTATTAACATCTCCTCCATCGAGGGCATAGTCGGTGAGCCCACCGCTGCGGCCTATAACTTCAGCAAGGGCGGCGTACGCATTTTCACCAAGTCCGCGGCATTGCACTGCGCCAAAGAGGGCTATCCCGTGCGGGTAAACTCGGTTCACCCCGGCTTTATTCTCACCCCCATGGTTGAAGAGGGCATTGGCTCGATGCCCGAAGAGGAGCAGGAGGAGATGGCTGCTAGACTGGAACGGGAAATTCCCCTCGGCTCCATGGGCGAGCCCCTGGATATTGCCAATGGCTGCCTGTTCCTCGCCTCAGAGGAGTCCAAATACATGACGGGCTCAGAGCTGGTCATCGACGGCGGCTATACCTGCCACTGATCCATCGGCTGTGGTCACGCATTGCGTGGCCACAAATGATCCCCAAATGACCCTTCCTAACCTGCCAGTCCTGGCCGCCAGATCATAAGATAGTTCGCTCAAGCTAAGCAATTTAACCGCTAACAGTAGAGGCGAAACCCCATGAGTAACACGACCGAAAAGAACCCGTCTGTCGCAGTCATAGGCGCAGGCATGACCGGCATCCTGATGGCAATCAAGCTGCGCGAAGCAGGCATTACCGATATCACTATTCTGGAAAAAGCCGACAAGGTCGGTGGCACCTGGCGGGAAAATACTTACCCCGGTGTTGCCTGTGATGTACCCGCCCATATGTACACCTACTCTTTTCGTGGCAACGCGGAATGGGAACATCGCTTTGCTCGCGGCAATGAAATTCAGGCCTACATGGAAGCCGTCGCCGGGGAGCATGGGGTAACCGACCAGATACGCTTCAACGAGTCGCTGGACGAGTGCCACTACCGGGACGGTAAGTGGTACCTCACCACCAGCAAGGGCAATGACCTGGTAGTGGATTTCGTCGTGGCGGCAACCGGTATTCTGCATCACCCGGCCTACCCGGAGATTCAGGGTCTGGAATCCTACCAGGGCGACAAATTCCACACCGCGCGCTGGAACCACGACGTCAGCCTGGAAGGCAAGCGCGTAGGAATCATTGGCACCGGTTCTACAGCCACACAGGTGATTTCGGAGATCTCCAAAACCGCCGGACATCTAACCGTTTTCCAGCGTACACCCCAGTGGATTGTCAAAGTACCCGATAAAAACTACAGCGAGTCGGATAAAGCCAGGCTAAGAGGCAATCAGCGCCTTATGACCAAACTGTCGGAGCGTTATGCCTTTGTTTTTCGCAGTATTTTCACTGCGGCGGTTACCGGTAATAAAATCGCACATGCCTTCGTCAATTGGAGCAGCCGGCGCAACCTGCGTAAAAGTGTCCGCGACCCCGAGCTGCGAGCCAAGCTGACACCCGATTACAAGGTGGGCTGTAAGCGCCTGGTGACCAGCTCCACTTTCTATGATGCTATACAGGGCGATAACGTTGCACTGGAAACCAACTCGATAGAGCGTGTCTCCGAGAAAGGTGTAGTCACGAGCGACGGCACTGAACACGAAGTGGATGTGTTAATTCTTGCCACGGGTTTCAAGCCCTTCAATTTCATGCGGCCCATGAACCTGACCGGGCGCGACGGCCTTTCCATCGACGACGCATGGGCGAACAAGGTGCAGGCCTATCGCAATGTCTGCGTACCTGGCTTCCCGAACTTCTTTTTAATGTTGGGGCCCAATACACCGATAGGCAACTACTCAGTGATCGCGATGAGTGAGGTGCAATCACAGTATGTGTTGAAGCTTATCGATCAATGGCGCGTAGGAAATCTGGCAACGGTTGAAGCCACCGAGGAAGCCAAAGTCCGATTCAATGCCCACATCAAGGCCGGCATGGGCAAGACGGTATGGGTCGGTGGCTGCCAGAGTTGGTACCTGGATGCTGATGGCGACCCTGCCATGTGGCCCTATTCCTGGGAACAGTGGGTAAAAACCCTGGAGCAGCCGGTGCTGGGTGATTTCCACACCAACGCGCCCGCAGAAATCGTGCCGCTGAATCCCAGGCGGGAGGCTGCCTGACTATGGTAGGCTGAGGACAAACCAACATGAGATGACTGCTGATGTCCGCAGCCGGTTCCAGACGATCCATCGACAGCTTGATGTTGCCCACTCAGCTGTCATTGCTACTGTTGCAACTGGCAGAACCATTGGGAGCGCGTCCGACCGCCGTCCTGCACGGCACGGGTTTATCCCCAGCCGACCTTGAAAACCACGACACATGGATTAGCTACCGGCAGTCCATGAAGATCATCGAAAATGCCTATCAGCAAACGGGCAGCGCCACTCTGGGCCTGGAAGTGGGTTCGGCAGAAGACATCAGTACCTTTGGCATCCTGGGTTACGCGATGCTCAGCTGCGCCACAGTCGGAGAGGCAATAGCTGTGGGCGAGAAATATCAACGCACCGCCCAGGCGATATGTGATACACGCCTTGAAATACGTGAAAACTCAATCGCCATGGCCGCAGACACGCCCTTTGTGGTCAAACCAGAATGCTATCGCTTTGCGGTTGAGGCGCTTTTCTCCGGTATTATGGAGATCCTCCGAATCCTCACGGGCGAAGAGTTCTACCCCATCGAAATCCAGTGCGTCTATGAGGACCCTGGCTACCGTGAACTGTATAAGACGATATTCCGATGCCCGGTGGAATTCGGCGCCCCGGCTAATCGCGTGGTAGTGGACAGAGCCTTTATGGATCTGCCCGTTTTGCAGGCCAACAAATTTAACGCCCGTATGAGTGAAAAGATGTGCGAGGAAATTCTGCACAAGTACGTCGGTGAAAAAGATCTGACCACCCGAATACGCCACATCATTCTGCGCGTACCCGGACAATTTCCCGATGAAGCCGCAGTGGCAGATGCACTAACCATGAGCGCGCGCACCTTAAGGCGTCAGCTGTCTGCCCTGGATACTTCCTATCGGGAACTCCTCGATCAGGTGCGCGCGGAGCTCGCCCAACAGTACTTACAGAACTCTGGCCTCAAGGTCGAGCAAGTTGCCTTGTTACTGGGCTATACAGAGACCACCAATTTCCGTCGCGCTTTCAAGCGCTGGCTGGGCGTGTCACCCCAGGACTACCGCTTGCAACTGGCGCAGGGCTCTACCGTATAGGTTTCCCGAAACGCCTTCTCAAAATCCGTTTTGTCACTCTTAGTGGTTATTCCACCCCAATGGCATAACCACGATACTCTCACCCCATGAAAACGATAATCTCAGTGAACGGTGGGCGGCTGTGGTCGCGCATGATGGACATGGCCCAATTTGGCGCGCTTCCCGGTGGCGGCTGTAACCGTCAGGCCCTAACGGATGAGGACCTGGCCGGAAGGGAACAATTTATCCAGTGGTGCCGTGACATTGGCTGCAGTATTCGCATCGATACCATAGGCAATATTTTTGCGCGCCTGCCCGGGCAGGACGACACACTGGCGCCGGTCATTACCGGTAGTCATCTGGACACACAACCCAGTGGCGGTAAATTCGACGGTATCTACGGCGTACTGGGGGGACTGGAAGTACTGGCCACGATTGTCGAGTCTGGCAGGCAACACCGCCGGCCACTGGAAGTAGTAGTGTGGACCAACGAGGAGGGCTGCCGCTTCGACACGGCCATGATGGGCTCCGCGGTCTGGTCGGGCAATATGTCACTGGCGGATGCCTATGCGCTGGTTGACCGCAACGGCGCGACCGTAGAACAGGAACTGACAAGAATTGGGCATCTGGGTGACATTCCCGCCGCTGTCTTTGAGGTGCATGCCGCACTGGAACTGCATATCGAGCAGGGACCGGTACTGGAAGCAGAACGCAAAGAGATCGGCGTCGTTACCGGGGTGCAGCACATGAGCCGCCACCGCGTTGTGATCCAGGGCCAGGAAGCCCATGCGGGGCCAACCCCCATGACCCTGCGCAAAGACCCAATGATGGCGCTGGCCAGGTTCCTGCCACAGCTTTATGCACTGGCAGATCAACACGCCCCGGACGGACGTGTCACCTTTGGCTACATCGACGCCAGCCCCGGCTCCAGTAATACCGTGCCGGGAAGATTGGAACTGACCGTGGATATTCGTCATCCCCAGCAGCAGGCATACGACGCCATGCTGGCAGGCTTTGAAAAGGCCGTAAGCAATGCCTGCACCTCGTTGGACCTGCCTTTCGACATGCACTGTTTCTGGCTCGCACCCGGTATTGAATTTAATGGTCACTGTGTGGATGCAGTGCGCCGCGCCACCCAATCCCGGGACTACAGCTGTCGTGACATAGTTTCCGGAGCCGGGCACGACGCCTGCAACCTGTCCTCAGTGGTACCCACCAGTATGATATTCATCCCCTGTGCCGATGGCTTGAGCCATAACGAGGCCGAATACGCTGAGCCGGAACACCTCACCCAGGGTGCCAATATCCTACTGGATGCCATGCTCACCCTGGCAGATCAGTGAGCCAACACCGCAGCCTGTTAACGCTGGCTGCGGCCTGCGGAATGGGCGCGATGGGCGCCCTGGTCTTTCTGGCCCTGCCGCTACTGATCGGCCTGTTCATTGACGAACGGGGCTTTAGCGAACAACAGGCCGGCCTGATCGCCAGTGCCTACTTCGCCACCTACTTTATCGCCAGCGCGTCTGCTTTTCTGTGGATAGATCATGTAAGGCCGGGGCGAAGTGGCGCTGTCGCATGCCTGTGCATCGCCATGGGCCCCTACCTCGCGACCCTGGTTACTTCGCCGATGGGCCTCGCCAGTAGCCTGGCACTGGCAGGCGTCGGTGGCGGCATGCTCTTCAGTCTTGCCACCAGTATCATCTCGCGAAGGGCACAGGCAGACCGGGACTTCGGCTGGCTGCTGGCAACACAACAACTATTGGCAGCGCTGTTTTTGTTCGCCAGCACTGACTGGAATCTGGCAACCACATTACTGTGCGTCAGCGGGTTATCCCTGCTACTTCTGCCCGGCATGACAGCTCTGTCAGGCTACGAACACGTCCCGGCAAGCCCACCGGGTAAAAACGACCTGTCCGCAAAAAGTAGTCCCGCATGGCTCGCACTGCTGGCCCTGATGATTAACTTCATGGCGCTCTCCGCACTTTGGGCCTTTGTAGACCGTATCGGCTCTCATTCGGGCCTTGACAGCGAACAACTGGGCTCTGCCCTGTCTCTGTCCATGCTGGCCGGATTGGCCGGCGCACTGTTGGTGACGGGACTGGCAGATCGCCTGGGTAGGCAGGCACCGCTCTGGCTCAGCGCGATCGCGTTCCTGTCGGTTTGTGTGGGCTACCGCCTGGACATGAACTGGACCTTATTTCTCACGGTAACTGCCCTGCTGTCCTTCAGCTGGAACTTTGGCCTCGCCTATCAGATGGGCGTCGTCGCCACCCTGGACGGTGACGGCCGCTTTTCGGCACTCATTCCAGCGGCACAGGGCGCCGGAGCAATGCTGGGGCCTGTTATGGGGGGCATGCTGGCCATGGGGGGCAACTACGATAACTTGCTTCTATGCGTTTCCGCACTGGTGATTATCAGTATCGCCGGCTTTTCTATTTTGGCGCGACGGCCAGCTTTTACGCGGCCTGCGGCAGGATAACCACTAAAGGGTACGCGCCAACTCGCCCGAACGTACTAGTATCATTCAACAACATAACAGTAAAACTGGTAGGAGATACCCCATGTTCAAGCGAAGCATATTGGCAACGGCCGTCGGCCTTGTAGCAAGCAGCCTGATAGCCACGACCCAGGCACAACCGGTACTGGAAGAGGTGATGGTGACAGCACAGAAACGCACCGCCTCGGTGAACGACGTGCCCATTACCATGACCGCGATGAGCGCCGATGACCTGAAAGACCTACGCATCACGGATGCCATGGATATCCAGGCCTACACCACCAACATTGACATCAAGGGCACGCTGGGCGGCACCAACCCGGCCATTACCATTCGCGGTATCGGCCTGAACGACTTCAACGCCAACAACAACCCGGCGGTGGGTGTGTATGTTGACGAAGTATTTCTGGTGTCTTCGGGCATGCTGAACTTCAGCACCTACGATATCGAGCGCATCGAAGTACTGAAGGGCCCGCAGGGCACGCTTTACGGCCGCAACTCCACGGGCGGCGCACTGAATTACTTCACCACCAAACCCGATTTTGAATCCTCGGGCTACGTCAACGTCACTGCCGGCAATTACGAGTTATTTGAAGTCGACGGCGCCTACGGCAATGCCATTAGCGAAAATTGGGCATACCGGGTTTCGGGTAAATGGTCTGACCAGGGTGAAAACTACATCGACAATGTCCTTGGTGATGATTTTGACGGCTCCGACATGGCCTCTGGCCGGCTGGCCCTACGTTATCAGGGTGACCGCTTGTTATTTGACACCAGCCTGACAGTAGGCAGCCAGAGCATGGGTTTTACACCGTTCAAAAACAAGGGTTACGCTGACATCAATGACCCCGACCTGATCGCCCGCTGCCCCAGCGCCGCCAGTGGCAACCCCAAGCAAGACTTTAGCTGCGTGTCCCAGTTACTGGGTGTTGGCGGCATCTTTCTCAACGTGGATGTGGAGACATTCCCCAATCAGGACTTCGAAGAGGCAACCTACGCCAACAATATACCCACCCCGACCACCGACACTGACTCGGTATTCTGGGTGGGCCGTTTTGACTACCAGGTGGGCGACAGGGGCACATTCACCTCGGTAACCAGCTACGGAGATATTGACCGCGAATACGCTGATTCAGTATGGGGCTCTCCCAAGGGCTATCGCTACTTTGATGCTGCCAGGGAAGAAACCATTGAACAGGTCACCCAGGAATTCCGCTATGCCCATGTAACCGAGGCTGTCAATTGGACCACCGGCCTGTTTTATTCTTATGACGAGGTCACCTCTGATGCCTTAGTTGACGCCAGCGACGCCCTGGCCACGCGCTACTTTATTGACTATGAGCAGGAGACCACTGCAGCGGCGCTGTTTTCACAGCTTGAATACAGCTTCAGTGACCAGTGGAGCGTCGAGGTGGGCGCCCGTTACTCCTGGGAGGAACGCGACTTTGTCGGGGGCACCACCGATTTGAACCCCTTTGACCAGAGTGTTGTACTTTACTTGCCGGTAGACTTTGGCGGCTTCGGTCTACCAGAAGATTTTACCGGCCCCTTGCCTCTTACCACCGACACCAAAATCAAGTTCGATGACAGCGATGTTTCCTGGCGTCTGGGCGCAAACTTCCGGCCTGGCGACGACTGGCTGATTTTTGCCAGTGCCAGTACTGGTTTCAAGAGTGGCATCGTATTCTCTGATATCACTTTCGCTCCCGAGGAAATGGGTCCACTGGACCCGGAAGACCTGCTCGCCTACGAAATTGGTTTTAAGGGCACTCTGGCCCAGGGCAGTGTGCAGTTCAATGGTGCGGCTTTCCTGTATGAATATGAGGACATACAGACTCAGGTTCCCACCGACCTTGCACTGACCTTCACCAATGCTGAAGAGGCCGATATCACGGGTCTTGAGTTGGATCTTAACTGGCAGGCAACAGAAGGCTTGAACTTGAGAGCCGGCGTCAGCTGGCTGGATACTGAATTCAACTCTCCTGGACTGGACGGCAACGAGCTGCCCAACGCACCCGAGCTGCAATACACGCTTATCGCACGCTACAACCTGGTGATGGGCAACGGCATGGGTATGGGCTTTCAGGCTGACCTGAAGTACTCCGATGAGATGTTCAAGGAGGCAACCAATGACGTACTGGCGCGTAGCGAGGACTATACCGTCTACAACGCCCGCATTAGTCTGAGCGGCCAGGATGACCGTTGGGAAGTGGCGATATGGGGTAAAAATCTGGGAAATGAAGAATATTTGCAGCATACCTTTGTCACCGGATTCTTTACTGCATCGTCCAACTTATACGGCACACCGCGCACCTACGGCGCCAGCCTGACCTACAACTTCTGAGTCGTACCTTCGGGTACATTATGGCGGGCTTCGGCCTGCTTTTTTTTGGCTAGGGTTTACGGGTTATTTCAAAGTAATGGGTGAGCGGGTCAACGTCGGCGTCAAAGGGCACAAGCGAAATGGCCTCCAGGAACAGTGAGAACAGTTCGGCCTGGGATGAGATGTCCAGCTTGGCGTGAAAGCGCTTATTAAACACCTTCACTGTATCCACACTGATTTCCAACAGACGGGCAATCGACTTATTGGAGTGGCCCTTGAGAATCAACTGCACGACCTCGCACTCACGTTTACTGAGGTGGTCTTTACCAAAATTACGGAATGCGATATCCAGTGGGGCGGAAAAATTTATCTCACCCTCGCCCGCGGACTGCTGTCGGCGGCACAACTCGGCCAATACCGGCAGGGCCGTTTGCAGCTCGGCCAATTGTGCCGGATCAACAGGCGTAGAAGCGCGATTGCCCAGGGACAGCAGGATGGCGTGGTCGCCGTCGAGATTAATCAGCACGCCCCACTCGTCGCTGAGGCCGGTACCCAGGTAATAACTGCGATAGTACTCACTGTCGAAAAAGTTGTCCGGTGCCACATCCTGCAGCCGGTAGATGCCATCCGGCGCGTTAGCCAGAAACAGACCATAAAAGGGGTCCAGCAAATACGCGCCGTTATACCATTCAACGATGGTGCTGTCGGCAAACTCTTCAGGTAAATCATCATAGAGGTGTATGGGGCGATGTGCGGTACTCAGCCAGACCACCATCGTGCTCTGGAATCCAGACAGATATTCGCAACCCGCCGAAAACTTCGCATAAAAATCCTTGTGCGCCAGTCCCGCTATCATAGCGGCGAGCGACTGCTGCCATTGGGTACTTGCAAGATTTCCAGCCACGCAAAAAACTCCAGCCATGAGGGACAGTCACTGTACCCAATCGGGGTAATGGGCGTCAATCACGCTCCTGCCTAGTATGCATACACGACAATAAGATTTACGGAGTACCGCCATGTCTACGCAAAAGCAGCCATCCTCTATCTGGCAAATGGACAAAAATCACTTTATCCACCCCTATACCGACTACTCGGTATTTGACGCCGAGGGTAGCCAGGTCATCAGTGCGGCCTCGGGCGTTACCGTGAGCGACGACAAGGGCCGGGAATACCTGGATGCCATTGCCGGCCTATGGTGCGTCAACATCGGTCACGGCCGCGAGGAAATGGCCAACGCCATCCGCGACCAGGTAATGCAAATGCAGTACTACAACCCCTTCGGGCACAGCACTAATGAGCCTGCTGCCCGGCTCGCGGCCAAATTGGCGGAGCTTGCTCCCGGTTCCCTCAACCACGTGTTTTATTCCACCGGCGGCTCCACCGCCAATGATGTCGCCGCCAGGCTGGCCCATTACTATTTTGCACAGCGTGGCCTGCCCGCCAAGAAAAAAATCATTTCTCGCCTGGATGGTTATCACGGCAGTACCTATTTCGCCGCCAACCTCACCGGTATCCACGGCACCAAGATCGGTTTTAACCGCCTGGCCGAGGACATGATCCACCATGTGTCAGCAGCAAACCTGTACCGTGCACCCGAGGGCATGGACGAACAGAGCTACTGCGACTTCCTGGTCACGGAGCTGGCCAATCGCATAGAACAACTGGGTGCCGATAATATCGCCGCCTTTTTTGCCGAGCCGGTAATGGGTGCCGGCGGCGTGCTGGTTGCGCCCAAAGGCTATCACCAGCGCATTCAGCAGCTGTGCAAGGCCAACGACATCCTGTTTGTGGCCGATGAAGTGGTCACTGCATTCTGTCGTCTGGGGGAGTGGTTTGTGTCCGACAGCCTGTACGACTGCCAGCCGGATATCCTGGTCAGTGCCAAGGGCATCAGCTCCGGCTACATCCCGCTGGGAGCAACCATCATCTCTGATGAAATTTACGCTGAGATCGCCCGTCCACAGGTAGAAGGCGGCGTACTGAGCATGGGCTTTACCTACAGCGGCCATGCCGTGGCCTGCGCAGCTGCCCTGAAAAACATTGAAATCATGGAGCGTGAAAATCTGTGCCAGCACGTGCGCGACACCGGTCCCGCCCTGCTGCGTGAGCTACAGGCACTGAATGAGCTGCCGATTGTAGGCGACATTCGTGGCAGCCACTTTATGGTAGGCATCGAACTGGTCGCTGACAAGGCGAGCAAAACCGGCTTTGACGCCACCGTCGGTTCCGCCCAACGCGTGTTCAAACGCTGCCTGAACCGGGGTTTGATCGTAAGACCCGTGGGCAATGTCATTGTGCTGTCACCGCCACTGATTTTCACAGAGCAGCACTGCAGGCAAGTTGCCGCTACACTGTATGACAGTATCAATGAAACTGCCGCTGAACTGAAAGTGGCTGGCCTGGTTAAGGAGCAAGCGGCATGAGTGAGTTACACCAGTTACCGCAGTCGGGTGAATCCAGCGACGCCGTGATGGCAAAGATTCGCGACTTCCGCGCATCCATGACCTCCAGTGAACGCGGCAAGCTCAGCAGTACCGCCTTTCAAGGCCGCGACGAGATGGGCAAACTGGTCTACGAATCATTTATGGAGTTCCTCGGCTGGAACGGACTGTTCAGCTTTCAGGAGCCCGCTGCCGCCCAGATGGAAAACGACGTACTGGATATCTGCGTGGGCCTGTTTGGCGGCGGAGAACAAGGCCGCGCCAACCTGACATCGGGCGGCACCGAGAGTAACTACTGTGGTCTGCACGCCATGCGCGCCTGGGCCAGAGAACACAAACCCGGGATTACAGAACCTGAAATCCTCGCGCCCTACTCCACCCACTCCACGGTGCACAAAACCGCCAAATACCTGGACCTGAAGTTAATCACCGTGCCACAGAATGACGATTTAACTGCTGACGTGGATGCCCTGGCGGCGGCGATTGGCCCCAACACCATTGGCATTGTCGGCTCGGCCCCCAATTGGCCTTACGGCCACGTGGATCCCATCGAGGCGTTCGGCCAGCTGGCGATAGAACACAAGCTGTGGCTGCACGTGGATGCCTGTGTGGGTGGCTATATCCTGCCCTTTATGCGCGAACTGGGAGAAGACATTCCGCCCTACGATTTTTCCGTGCCCGGCGTGCGTTCCATGTCCGGTGACCTGCACAAATACGGCTATGCACCCAAGCCCTGCTCCACGGTGCTGTGGCGTTCGCAGGAAGAACAGGCCTACCATTTCGTGCCAGTGACCGAGTGGGCCTGTGGCCTGTACTTGTCACAGAGCTTTATCGGCAGCCGCCCAATGGGCCCCGTCGCTGGTATCTGGGCACTCATGCATTATTGGGGCCGGGAGGGCTATCTGCAAAATGCCCGCAACCTGCTGCATATCAAACATACCATTACCGAGGCCTGCGAGCGTATTGAGGGGCTCAGGACCTGGGCTACCCAGGGCCCGCTGATGATGATCGCTTCCGACGGTTTCAACATAGAACTGGTCGTGGGTGGGATGGAGGAAAAAGGCTGGCGCTTACTGGGCGTCAACAATCCCCCTGCCATCCACCTGACCCTGGACGTAATGGAAGCGCCCGACCTGCAACGGTTTGTGGACGATCTGGATGAGGTATGTTCCCGTATTCGCGCCGGTGAATTGCACGAGGAAGGCCTGCTCAGCTACGGCGGCGTGGGCGCGGCAGAAGATGCGCCCAAGTGGTTGCTCAGCGCGCTGGAAATCATGGAGAAGAAAGCCAATGGCTGATCTACTGGCAGGCAAGGTCGCCATTGTAAGCGGCGCGGCCCACCCTAAGGGGATAGGCCGTGCCATTGTCACGGCCCTGTCCACCCACGGTGCTACCGTGGTGGGCACCGACCTGGCCGGAGCCAAGGGCCTCGCCGACATCGACGGCCTGGCCTGTGATGTCACCGATATCGCCCAGGTCGAGGCGGCCGTGGCAGCGGTGATTCAGCAACACGGTAGGCTGGACATCCTGGTCAACAACGCCGGTGTGGGTCTGGGCTCGGCGGACTTCCTGGCGCTTACCGAACGCGACTGGGATATCAGCCTGGCGGTTAATCTGCGCGGCGTGGCAAACTGCTGCACGGCGGCCATACCCCATATGCTGGCCAATGGCGGCAGTATCATTAACGTCGCGTCCCTGGCAGGTGTCGGCGCACTGGACGCCATCCCGGCGTGTTACACCGCCAGTAAATTCGCAGCGGTGGGCCTGACCAAACAACTGGCCATCCAGTACGCGGCCAATCGTATACGGGTCAACGCCCTGTGCCCGGGCTCGGTGGTAACGCAAATGCACCAGAACAGTATGGTACTGCTGGCGGAAGCACACGACATCACGCCCGCGCAGGCGCAGGAACTGGAAAATGCCAACATCGCCCTGGGCCGCTCAGCCGAGCCCGGGGAAGTAGGCAACAGCGCGGTGTACCTGGCCAGTGATCTGGCCAGCTATGTCACCGGTGTTGCCCTGCCCGTGGCCGGCGGTATGGCCCCCGGATTATAGAAACCCCGAATAGAGAACGAGAGCGCTATGGCTAAAATGACCGACCAACAACTGGCAAAATACCGGGCTATGGACCGGGAGGCCTTCGATTTTGCCGACCAAAATGTAGCCGGTTTTTTTGCCCGCGCCGCCGAGCAGGGCTACAGCCTGGACACCACCGGCTTTTTACAACACCCGGGGTTTTTCCAGGCACCGCACCGGCGCAGTGGTAAAGGAGTAGACATTGCCATGGTCGGCAGCCCCCTGGACCTTGGCGCCATCGGCCTGGCCGGTACCCGTCACGGACCCCAGGCAGTGCGTCAGCACAGCCGCAACTACGGGCCCATCAACGACCGCAGTGGCAACATTCCCTTTGAACAATGCAGCATCATCGATTACGGCGATGTGGAGTGGTCCGCCACCGACTTGCAGGTACGGCTGGAAGACATCTACGCTGTATTCGCAGAGTTGGCCAAGGCAGGTTGTTACACCCTCAACTGCGGTGGCGAGCACACCACCACCTTCGGCGCCCTCAAGGGACTGAGCGAAGCCCACAACGACAGCTTTGCGGTAATTCATATCGATGCCCATTCCGACACCATGGCGAGCTGGGGCGGGGACAAGGTGAATGATGGCTCTATCTTCAGACAAGCCGTGTTACATGGCTATATCGACCCGGAAAAAACCGTACAGATCGGCATTCGCGGCCGCTCCAACTTCCTGTGGGAGTTTGCCCACGACGCCGGCATGACCGTCATCTACGCTGATGAGGTATTTGAAAAAGGCACGCAATATGTGATCGACAAGGCACGCGAGATTGTCGGCGACAGCAAAACCTACTTCTCCTTCGACGTGGATGGACTGGACAGTAACTACATGATGGGCACGACCGGACCGGAGCCCTTTGGCCTGACTCCCAGGCAAGTGCGCGAAATTATTTTCGGCGCCAGGGGCCTGCATATTATCGGTGCGGATATGGTCGAGACCAACCCCAACCGCGACCCGGACGGCAAGAGCAGCCATATCGCCGCAGCGCTATTCTTTGAATTGCTGTGCCTGCTGGCTGATACCCGGGTTGAGCGTGAGCGCTGCGGACAAACGTGCTGGACGTGAGTTGCCAGTAAACCTACTGCCCCGGTATCAGGTGTACCTTACCGACAAATTCCTCTGACTGATTGCGATTAACCATCAGTTCGAAGGCCTTCTGAGCCTCGGACATGGGGAATGAGTGCGTAATCAGCTGATCCAGTTTTGACTGAATCCACGGGTCGCAAAGAATCCGCAAAATATCCTTGCGGTGATTGAAGTTCACATCAAAATGCGCCGTGACGACTTTGTGGCCCCAACACAATGCCGATTCAGTATGCATATTCCAGGTGAGGCTTTCACCTTCATGCGCTGCATAGCCCAACAGCATCAGCGTACCGTAGTGGCGGGTGGCCTCCAGACATCGCTGCTGGTAATAGGGATATCCCGAGCATTCAAAGGAAAAATCAACCCCCCTACCCTGGGGTGTGAGCGCCTTCACCTGCTCCAGCCAATCATGGTCATCCGGATTGACCACATGATCAGCATCGAAGCGCTCCACTGCAGCGGACATACGCGCCGGGTCTCGACCCAGCACAATGACTTTCGCCCCGCGATATTTAAGGTTAACCAGCGTGGCCAGGCCAATAAAACCGACACCGCCCACCAGACATACACTTTCAGGCTCTACATGCAGGTCACGTATACCGCTGTAGGTACAACCAATCAGGCAATTTGCCGCGCTTGCGTACTTGTAGCTAAGCCCCTCGGGGATTTCCTCCAGCATATTGGTGGGCACCAATCGGTACTCACAAAAGCCGTTGCCACCGGACTCGCTGCCATTGACCGATTCAATATCCGTAGGCAGTTTGAGATTAATACAGTGCGTAGCACCCAGACCGTTCTCGCACACCCAACACTCCCCACAGGCCCAACCTTGAAAGGCGACTACCCGCTGGCCAACAGACCAACGTGTCTCACCGGGCCCAATCGCCACGATCTCACCACAACCTTCATGGCCAGCATGGGCGCAGCCCTCGTGAAACTCATAGAATCCAGTTTCGAAAATTCTGTGCTCAATACAATTGGGTGCCACTGCTTGCCTTATCAACACGAATCCCGCTACGGGTTCGCTGACCGGGGTTTCAACCACCGTGGCCTTGCCCTGCTCGATGTGAAGTACTTTATTGGTGATACTCATTGGCTTATCAGCGCCAGTTGTTCATTGGTGAAACCCAGGGACATACCACCATCGACATTGATCACCTGGCCATTGATGTAACTGGCGTCATCAGAAGCCAAAAAGTGAAACACCGCCGCCACTTCCTCCGGCTCGGCGATGCGCTGCGCTGCCGTGGCGTTACGGCCGATTTTCTCGAACAGCGCGATGTCCCTGGCTGCCATGGGCGTACGGATAAACGAAGGCGCAACGGCGTTCACTCGAATCCTGCGGTTGGCCAGTTCCAGCGCAGACATCTGCGTCAAGTTAACCACCGCCGCCTTGCTCGCCGAGTAAGGGCCCGATCCCGGGAACATGAGACTGGCACCCAGTGACGCGGTGTTGACGATGGCACCACCGTCCTTCATCTGTGCAGGACCATACTTAAGCCCATTGAGTACCCCCAGGGTATTGATTTCAAACAACCGCCGGGTAAGCGCCTCGTCGCACTCTTCGATGGTCACGCCATCTTCGCCACCAATACCGGCGTTGTTCACCAGAATATCCAACTTACCCAGCTCGGCGACGACAGAGGCAATGCCGGCCTGTACGGCGTCGGCACTGGCAACATTCATTGTCACGAACAGGAAACCCTCGGACTGTGCGACACCCTGCTCGTCGGCCAGATCGGCTATCGCCACGGCGGCACCGGCTGCCTTAAAACGCCGCGCCACTTCCAAACCGATACCACTGGCACCGCCCGTCACCAGCGCGACTTTGTTGTTAAGTGAAAACATCTTTGTGGCCCTCATTCAAAAATAGCTGCGAACGTCACAGCTGACGCCACCGATCAGCGTCGCCAGCTTTTGCATACTGGCTTCATTCACCGCCGGTAGCATCACCGGCAGAATACGTTGATATTCCTCACCCTCGATCAGGTCACTATAGATCTTCCAACTCATCACGCCGCTATCGGGGCCCGTCTCTTCAATCTCGATCTGGGCGACATAATCCTTGATCGGAAAATCCACCCCCTTGGCCAGGTACACGTAGCGCCGGGGTGGATCCCAGTGAAGAATTTCTTCAAACACATCGCCAAAAAAAGTGAATTCCACATTGAAGGTCTGTTCTTCCCCCGCCACTTTTGGGTGCATCTTCACCCGGCGGGCCAGCAGGTACCAGTCAGTGATGCGTTCGGGATCACCCATAATGTCGAAGACCTGGTTAGCCGTGAAACCTTCGTACGTAATGCGGGCGTCCATACGCAGTGTTGCGCGGGTATAAGTCGTGATGTCAAAAACTGGCTCGGTGTTCATACCGTTGCCTCCTCCGATTGAGTGGAAAGCTGGCGCGCCACAAGCACCATCAAGACCGTGCCAGTGGCAATCAGGGCACCCATGGCTGTCAGCACAGGGCCATCCATTGCCTTCACTGCCCCGTACAGGGCAGGGCCGGAGGCCGCACCAACCGCCAGTGCAAACGACATGAGTCCGGACATTTTGCCATTGCTATCAACAGCGGCAATCAGGCTCATCATGTAGGAAATTGCAAAGTAATAGCACAGTGGCAGCAAGGTCAGGACCGTAGCATAGGCCGCCTCACCCGGCTGACCGGAGAGCAGGCCAATAACACACAGTGCGGGAATGATGCTAAATACCAGGGGCCGCAACTGTCCAAATCGGTTAGCAACGCCCGCCGCCAACAGGGGGCCCACACCCGAGGTGATTAAGCCCACTGCCAACCAGAGCGCTGTGAAGCCAGATTCAAAGCCCTGCTCAGAGCCAATACGCTCCAGGAATACCCACAGCCCGGCAAAGCCGGCAAAGCTTATAGCCAGCGCGGCCAGAGCCAGTACACCCCGCCAGAGACTACCGCCGGTATCGTTCAGTTGTTGTGTCAGTCGGCCGGTGGCCGGCATGGCCAGGCTGGCTAGCAGGCACAGTAACACCACCAACAAGGCTGCCAAAAGCATGTGCTGCACGCCGGGCCCTATCAGCCACCCCAACGACATCAACACCAGCAGACCTGCGGGAACCAGTTGCTCCACCGACAACTTGATCGCGTAGACACGTTCCGTGTTGTCCATGTCAGACGCGAGGGTAAGGCTAATGGGATATAACATGCCGGCCCCGACCCCCACAACAGTGATAGCCAACTGAACCTGAGAGTAGGTATCACCCCGGTACGCGACCGCGAGTGCCGACAACATAATGGCGAAGCCAGCCAGGCCAGTCAGGCGCCAGCTCCAGCGCCTGATCCAGAGAGGCGAAGATAGTGCCACCAACGCGTAGGAGGAAAAATAGGCCGTGGCAATCAGGCCGCTCTGCAAATCATCCAGGTCGAAGCGCTCAGCCATCGCGCCCACCAGCACCGGCATAATGGCAAACACGATGATAGCGGCGGTACCGGTCCCTGCCGCCGCCGCGATAAAGGGTAAGCGGTCGAGTCCGCTGTTTGCCATATCAGGCGCCGCCCGCCGCCTTGAAATCAGCCCGCAGCTGATCTTCATCCAGACCGTAACGGCCCGCAATATTCACAAAGAAAGGGTCCCAGTGATTGGTGAGCACGTCTACCGTGTCACTACCCTGCTGCAGAAACTCATAGCCTCTGGATCCAGGAATACGCACCGAATGCCCGGGCCGGGGCTCACAATTCGCCAGCGCCTCTACATAGTCATCAGAGCGCGCTTTGACTGCGTCGATGGAGCCGAACTTCGCGGGGTTAATACACAAGTAATAGCTACCCCCGACAAACGTGCCCTCATAGTTAGCGTCGGGGGCCACGGCTTCCTCGACTGAAGGCAGTGACGTGGAGGGCACACCCAGTGGATTGATCACTGCAGTCATCGCCTCATTCCACATATTCAGGGCGTAGGTGCGAGGATTCTCCAACTGGCCAGCGGCGCTGCAATCCCACACCCTGCCATAACCCTCTACTGGTTTGGCATAGGGCGTGACGTCGTCGCTGAGCTCCCCCGTCTTCGGATCGATCAACCATTTACCCTTGAGCGGCTGGTTGTGTATCGCGGCCTCGGCCACGTCGGCATCGTAAAATTCTGCCAGTGCCACACTGGCCCAGATAGGGGGTTGGTTACCGGCGGGGGTTATCGCGTCAAAGGGAGGGCAGGACAACAGGTTATGCATACCACCAAACGGGGCAGCAAGCCGTACCGAATTGTTGGAAGAGAAGGCCATCATGTCTTGTTCGAAAGCTTTATACACATAGCGAGCAAAACTGCCCGCGTCGTTGTGGTTGCCGCCAAACACGATAGCAATACCGTATTCTCTTGCCTTGGTAATGGCCAGGTCAGCCATCAGATTGAGACACCAATAACCCGAGGCACGATGTCCGTCGATGGTGGCCCAGGTAGGGCCCTCGTCCACCACCTCGGGTTTGGCTGTAATATCCAGTACGCCCAACTGCAAGGGTATATCGATAGCCTCATACACGCCCAGGCCCTGGTTCAACTTGCCTTGTTTGTGCGCAAAACAAATAGCGTCGGCGATATAGTGGGCCTCTTCTTCACAGCCCCCCGCCGCCATCCACACCCGTTTCATCGAGTAATACAGAAATTGGACACTTTCGCTACGTGTTTCGGACATGGTGTTTATCCTGAAGCCATTAGTATTTATTCGTATTCAGAGCGTAATTGTAGTGGCTGGGAGAGCCTGAGGGGTATACCCCCTTGTGGTGACAGCCGCACTTCCCGGGACTGTCTACCGCAGCACCGCTGCCATCGTCTCTCCAATCCCGGCGTGAATCACCAGGTCTGCCGCTGCATCCATATCGGTGGGCTGTTGATTCACGATGACCAGTTTGGCGCCATTTTGTCGGGCTATCCCGGGAAACGCGGCGGCCGGATAGACGGTTAGGGAAGACCCAAGGACCAGGAATAGGTCACAGGCCAGGGTCTCCTGCTCAGCTCGTCGCATCGGCTCCTCCGGCATCATCTGGCCAAAGGAGATCGTAGCGAGCTTCACTATACCGCCGCAGCTGGCGCAGGGGCCTACCGTATGGGTTTCCCGAAAGCCCTTTTCAACCTCGGCTATCTCCACCCTCAGGCTGCAATCAACACAATGTGCATAGGTCGCATTGCCGTGTAACTCGATTACCTGCTCGGGTGGAATACCCGAATTCTGGTGCAGGTTGTCGATATTTTGGGTGATCACCGAAGTAACTTTGCCCTGTGCCACCCAATTGGCCACCACAAAATGGCCGCTATTGGGCTGTGCCGTCATAAAGCCGCCACGGTGTTCAAACCACTGCTGCCAGGATGCCTGTCTGGCGGATTCAGAGCCAATGAAGTCCTGATAATCGGTTGGCTTTATTTTCGTCCACAGGCCGCCGGGGCCGCGGAAGTCCGGGATACCCGACTCGGTGCTGATACCGGCGCCCGTGAAGACTACCGCGCGTTTGCTGGCCGCGAGCAGCTCCTGGAGCAGTGTAATCTGACTCGTCATCGCCTTACCCCTCTATCATGATTCGTACTATAATCGCTGCGCTGCCAAATACACACCCACGTCTTAACCCGAGTCGTCATGTCCCTGATAATAGCCATGAGCCTGTTCGCACTGTCCATGTCGGTTTCTCCCGGCCCTGTGAACCTGGTGACCTTTTCCTCCGGACTGAACTATGGCTTTGTCCCCTCACTGCCCTTTGTGGCGGGAGGCGCACTGGGATTTACCCTGCTGCTGGTAGTTGTCGGGCTGGGTTTGGGGCAGCTCATCGCCTTGAGCCCCCTGTTCATGCAGGTACTGACCTACGCCGGCACGGCCTTCATCTGTTATATGGGTTACAAAATTGCCACTGCCCACCCGGAACTGCCGGGGGCCCCTGAGCGCCAACCACACTTTCTACAAGGCGCGGCACTGCAGTGGCTCAACCCCAAGGCGTGGATAGGCAGTCTTTCGGGCATTTCAGCCTTCGAGGCGACACTGGGAAATGGCCTTTTCTTCTTCGCCAGTCTCTATGGGGTCATTTGCTTCTTCTCTATCGCCCTGTGGGCCTTGGCAGGCTCCAAAGTAAGTGGTCTCCTACAGAACAGGCGTCACTTGTTGTGGTGCAACCGCGTCATGGGCGGCCTGCTTATACTCGTCGCTTTCTATCTTCTAGCGCTGCATCTTGTTGCGCAGTCAAACAGCTAACTTCATTGGAGAAAAAATGAGTCCTGCCGCTAACACGCAATGTCAAATCGAGGGCACTGTCGCGCCCGGTTTTGAATCGGTTCGCCAGTTATACGAATACAACATGCACACCCTGGCCGAGGAAAACACACAACTGTGTATTTACCATCAGGGTGAAAAAGTGGTGGACCTGTGGGCCTCGGCAATACAGGACAGCAACTTTAGCGCCGACTCCCTGGTCAACGTTTTCAGCAGCGGCAAAAGCCTGGAGGCCATCGCTATCGCCTCTCTCGTGGGGCAAGGCCTGCTGAGCTACGATGCAAAAGTTGCTGACTACTGGCCGGAATTCGGCGCCAACGGTAAGGGCGATGTCACCGTTGCCGATCTCATGCGTCACGAGGCCGGTCTGGCCAACCTGAGTGCCGCCCTCCCCCTGGAAGACCTGCTCACTGAGAATATCAAGCAAAACAAGGTGGGCCGCTTTATTGAGGAGCACGCGCAGAAATTTGGTAATGGCGACGGCGCAAAACGGGAGTACCACGCCATCACCCGGGGCTGGATTGCCAATGAACTTTTTCGCCGGGCCCATCCGGCAGGCCGGACCATTGGGGAATTTCTGCGGGAGGAAATCAGCGGGCCCCTATCGGCCGATGTCATCATCGGGGTCAAGAAGGAAGAATTGAGCCGGGTTTCAAAGGTATCGCCGCTGGGCTTTGGTTTCCAGTTTCTGGAGAGTTTCAAACCCAAATTCATGGGACGGCGCGTCGTTCACAATATCTTCCAGATACTGGGACGACTCATTCGCATGCTGCCTGCGATGCGCAAGGGAACCTCCGGTGGGGCGCCACCGCCATTCGAGGGCATGAAAGACATTGCGTTTTTCAACGAACCCGTCCTGGCCATGGGCGAAACCCCTTCAGCGAACGCCAATTGCTCCGCACGGGGCCTGGCAAAGCTCGCTGCGGCGATGTCGGCCGGTGGCACTTTCGAGGGCACCGAGTATGTGAGTGAATTGGGTTGGAAGGCCATGCACGATAAGCCAGTGAAAGCGGATATGGGCGGATTCCTGCCTACCCGGTTTACCCAGGGCGGGCTCGCGCTATACAGTGAATGCGACCAGGACAGCAACAAGCTTGAACGGGAGTTCAATGAGGGCAGAGAGGGGTTTTATGGCTGGATGGGCCTGGGCGGGTCGATTTTCCAATGGCATCCGCAACAGGATATTGGCTTTGCCTTCGTCCCTACCTCTTTGCATGTGTTGGACCTTCTCAACGAGCGCGGCAAAGTTTACCAGGCCGAGGTACTGCGTTGTATCGCGAGCAGAGGTCGCTAGGTAATGAAGTATTTCACCCCCCTGCTCCCCTTTCTCTTTGGCTGGATGATCTTGCTGTCGACCGCTGGACTGTCTGAGCTGGCCCTGGTCAACGGCATTGCCCAGTTGGCACTGTTTGCCCTAGTGGTCTGTTTGCCAATCTGGAAAACCGGAAGAATGTGCTATGTCGATATCGGCTGGCCCTGGGGCCTGGTGGTCCTGGGTGCGCTGACCTACCTGTTCAGCGATGGCTATGGGCCGCGCGTTGCCCTGGTGAGCGCGGTGTACATTTTTATTGGTTTGCGCATGGGTTTGGGCGCGTTAAAAATGTGGCGACAGGGCTTGCTTAAGAAAGAATTTCCGCGCTATCAGTACCAACGTTTGCGCTGGGAAAAGTCGGGCAAGACCAACGTCCCTCTGGCGATGCAGATTGATGCCCTGATGCAGGGACTGGCCAACGCCTCTTTTCTGGCATTCCCCGCGTTTATTATCGCCTCAAACCCCGCCCCCTCAATCTCCCTCTTTGAAGTCATCGGCCTGCTGATCTGGGTGGCTGCATTTACCATGGAATCCGTAGCCGATTTACAGAAGCTGTCTTTTTTGCGCGCGATGAAGAAGGCCGGCGAAAAGAACCGGGTCTGCGATGTCGGCCTGTGGCGTTATTCACGCCACCCCAATTACTTTGCTGAATGGATGGTATGGACAGGGCTGGTCATCGCCTCATTTCCCTCCTGGATGGCACTGTACTCCCAGGAACATATCGTAATCTGGTTACTGCTGTTGGCGGGTTTGCTGTTCACCTCGCGAATCATGTATATCACCCTGGTTTTTGCCACCGGGGCGGTCCCTTCCGAATACTTCTCCGCGCAAAAGAGACCCGGCTATAAAGACTACCAACAGCGCACCAACCGGTTTTTCCCCGGCCCGAGCAAGCAATCCTCGCCGTGAAAGAATGCAACCAATGCGGTAAGTGTTGTCTTCACTACAGCGATGGGGGTCTGTCCGCTACGGCTGAGGAAATCGAGGGCTGGGAGTTATTCAATCCTGAGATTGCGGATTATGTCGTCGATGGGAAGATCTGGATGGACCCGGTTAGCGGTGAGCAACTGACCCGTTGTCCCTGGTTGGAGGAACTGCCGGCCAGCCCTGGGTCAGCGTCTGTGAAATACGGTTGTCGTATTTATCATGACCGCCCCGGGGACTGCAGATACTACCCGGTCTCTATTGCCGATATGGTGCGTGACGAATGCGAAATGATCGAGGTGCGTGATTTGGATGCGCCGGATCAGGCTCAGATAGCACTGGATAAGCTGATGGCCGATAGCCGACCGCCACTAGCCTAAATTCAATATAGCATCCAGGTCGGCAACGGTTTTTGCACCGTCCCCGTCGACCAATATAGAACGGATATTCAAGGCCTCAGCAGCAACCACATTCCCTGGAAAATCGTCCAGGAAGATCACTTGCTCCGGTGAGAACCCACCGATTGCCAGGGCCTTTTCAAAGATAGCGGGATCGGGCTTGCGCACACCAACTTCACAACTGTCGACGACAAAGTCAAACAACGCATCTACCGGCAGCATACCGCGCCAGTGCTCCCTGAACTCCACCACATTATTAGTGATAATGGCGGTCCCCAACCCCGACGCACGAATTTTGGCAACGTACTCAACCAGCTCGGTGCGCAGTCCGCCACCGTTTTCAGCCATGGCCATGAACACTTCCCAGATATCAACTTCCAGGTCCTGCGCCTGCCCCAGCGCCATGATCGCGCCGCGGGCAGCCTCCAGGGTGATCTCACCGCGTTCTACCCGGTGCCAGGGGTGATCACCATCGACACCGTAACCACCAAACGCAATTGCCGTCACTTGCTCGTTCGATGCGCCAATCTTTTCCGCGTAGGTGCTGAATGCATGAAAAGGGGAATCGGTGAAGACGCCGCCGAAATCAAATATCACGGCCTTTAATTCAGTTGTCATGTTCTGTCTCAGCCCTGTTTATATTCATGGAGGCCGCAGTCATCGTGCAGGCGCCGGTATTCCTTGAAGTTACCCGGAAAAAGAAAGGGCGCGTGGCCCGAGGCATTCCGGTAATAGCTGTGGCAGTCACTGGAGCCCCAGGTAAAACGTCCAAAGCGGTCGGCCATCCAGTCATTGTAGTCATCGAAGGCATCTTGCTTCACCTCAAGACTTTGCGCGCCTTGCGCCCGCATGCCATCCAGCAAACGCACAATCGTTTCAACGCTTTTCTCCACCGTAATAAAAAACGATACATTCAGTACCAGGCCATTGGGGCCGATAGCAAAGAAATAATTGGGGAAATCTGGCAGTGCAATGCCTTTGTGCGCCTTTGGATCATCGGCCATGACATCGGCAAGCGACTTGCCACTGGCGCCGACTACATCGATACGGTCATAGTCCAAAATTCGGTAGCCCGTACAATAGATGATGACGTCGGCATCGATACTGCGCCCGTCTGCGGCTATCACGCCGGTGGGGGTAACCTCCTGCAAACCCGATGCAACCAATTCCACATTATCGCGCATCAACGCCGGGTAGAAATCATCGGATACCAGGCCGCGCTGACAACCCCAGGGCGTATCCGGGATCAGTGCCTCCTGCATTGCCGTGTCACTGATGGTGCTTTTGACAGCCTTCCGCACCACATTTTCAAACTGCCCCATACGCTTGTGGCCTATGGTCACCGCGTATTGCACCTGACCCATCAGCAATTGCTGCCACTTGCGGGTCAGGGAGATCAGAAAGGGAAAACGCCGTGCCCGCTGGCGCTGCTTTTCCGAGTAGAGCTTTTTACCCCGGGGCATAATCCAGTTGGCAGAACGCTGCATCACGGTCAGGTGGCCGGCTATCTGGGCGACCTCAGGAACGATCTGTACAGCGCTGGCTGCCGAGCCGACAATCACTACCCGTTTCCCCTTAAGGTCCACGTCGTGATTCCAGCGAGTGCCGTGCCAACTGTCTCCCTCAAAGGAGTCCATACCCGGCACATCCGGGAACAGGGGCGTATGCTGGTTACCCATGGCATTGATGACGACATCAAATTCGAATTCATCGCCGGTGCTGGTTTTCAGCTTCCACGTTCCGCCTTCCTGGTAGTGCGCGCTGGCGATGAAGGTGTTCAATGTAATATGGGAGTCCAGGCCGAACTCCGTGGCACAGCGCGCCAGGTAGGCCTGGATTTCCGGCTGGCCGACAAAACTCGCCGTCCAGTCTGGATTAGGGGCATAGGAATACGAATAGGAATGTGCCCAGACATCGCAAGCCAGGCCGGGATAAGAGTGCAGACGCCAGGTCCCCCCCGGGGCATCAAGCGAATCAAAGATCGTAAATTCGGTAAAGCCTTTTTGCAGCAGCTCTCGGCCCGCAGCAATTCCTCCTGGCCCTGCTCCAATGATTGCGACACGTATTGCTTTTTTACCCGGCATAATTTAATCCCTAGAATGTATTCTGTTTTCGAACGGAGTCCCGACTGAAAAAGGAACTCAGGTCAGCCCCATCATCTCGACAATGCCATGGCTATGACCGGCAATGTAACCACCGTCGGCAACAATCGCCTGTCCGGTCACAAACGACGCCTCATCCGAGGCAAGAAATAAGGCCACATTGGCCATTTCCGCCGGCTCACCAAAACGGCCCAATTTGGTCTGAGCCATAATGTCGGCTTTCACTTCGGCCATAAACTCCTGATTCAGCACAGCATCAAACATGGGCGTTTCGATAAAACCGGGACACAGGGCATTGCAGCGTATGCCCATACGGCCGTAATCGATCGCAATGTTTTTACTCAGGTTAACCACGCCCGCTTTAGAGGCGTTATAGGAACTCCCACCCTCGGTCGCTACCACCCCCTCACAACTGGCAATGGTGACGATACTGCCGCTGCGCTGTTTCATCATCTGGGGCAGGACGGCCTTTGTTGAATAGAAGGTGCCGTTCAGGTTGACATCGATCACCCGCTGCCAGGCTTCCTGCTCCACCATGTGCACAGGGCCGGCATCGCCGATACCGGCTGAGGTGACCAGAACATCCAGTGAGCCAAAGGCTTCTAACGCTTTAGCCACCGCGGCCTGCTGGCCGGCAAGATCAGTCACATCCACTTCAAGGAAAAGGCTTTTGTTCGCAATAGACTCAATCGCCTGCCACTGTTCAGTGGTTTTTAGATCAAGGCCCACCACGACGGCGCCCTCTTGTGCAAAGCGCTTGGCACAGGCAAAACCAATACCCGAGGCCGCACCTGTCACCAGGGCCACTTTATTCAGTAATCGTCCACTCATCATTAGGTCCAGTTGTTAAATAGCCGGGGGGGCGAACGTTGGATTGCGCACCAGGCGCATATCATCCAACCGGGTATTGGCGGTCTCGCGCCAGGGATTGTCGTCAGGTGGCAGCACATAAAACACCTGGTCCTTGATTGCCTGCAGGACACGGTCCGCCAGCACCCGCGGCGCCAGGGAATCGGCTGTTGCGTCCGTAATCGCCGTCATCGACATTTGCTGCATCTCGGTGATGTTTTCTTCACCCAGCTCAGCGGGCCGATTTCGTGCAGAGGCCGCGATACCGGTATTCACCAATTCCGGGCACAGACAGGACACCTTGATCTGCGGTGCCGTCATTGCCAATTCGTGGAACAGGCATTCACTCAACGCCAGGGCCGCATGTTTGGTCATGTGATAGACACCGGCAAAGGGCAGCGTGCACATCGATGCCATCGACGAAGTGTTCACAATATGGCACTCGTCACCCTGTGAAATCATCTGGGGCACAAAATGGCGTATGCCATGAATAATCCCCCACTGATTCACTTTGATCAGCCACTCGTAATCATCCTCGGTCTGCTCCCAAAGGAGACCACCCGTGTAAACGCCGGCGTTATTGCACAGTACCTGAACACTGCCAAAGCGATCCACACTTGCCTTGCACAGAGCCGCCACCGATTCACCAGAGCCCACATCGGTCAGCACGCCGATAGCCTCCGCGTCCAGCGCGCGCACGGCATCAACAGCCGCGTCCAACTTGTCCTGCTCGATGTCTGCCAGCACCACGTTCATGCCCTGCTCGGCAAAGACCTTAGCCAACTCCAGGCCAATCCCGCTGGCCGCGCCGGTGACCACGGCCGTCTTGTTGCCAAATTCATTCATGGATTATTCCCGTTAGGCGGCGATGCCTGGTGCCGGTTGCGCACCACGAATCAATGCGCCAGGCATTGCCTCGGTCTCAACGCCATCCTTCATAATCACCTCACCGGCCACCAGGGTATAACGGTAGCCCTGGGCGTTTTGGAACATGCGCCTGCCACCCGCCGGGAGATCGTATATGATCTCCGGCAATCCCAACTTCAAATTTTCAAAATCTATGACATTGATATCAGCGCGCATACCCACTTCCAGCGTTCCCCGATCTTCCAGACAGACAGCTCTGGCAGTATCGTGTGTATGGAATTTCACCGCCTGTTCGATGCTGAGCTTTTCTCCCTCGCGGTCACGTACGAAGTGACTGAGTAAAAAGGTCGGCATCGAGGCATCCGATAGCACACCGCAATGCGCGCCCGTATCAGCCAGGCTAATAACGGTATTCTCGTCCTTAAGCATCTCAAGCTGGCGATCCAGGTTGCGTTGATCGTAGCCCATGAAGGGGAAATACAGAATCGCTTTGCCGTCACGTGCCAACAAGGCATCGTAAGCATATTCCTGTGGTGTAACGCCCGCAGCTTCTGCCTTGGCTGCGATGCTCTGGTCAGCACCCTGTTCGTAATCGGGGTCTTCACCCAATTCGAACATCAAGTCAAAATCCCTCATCATTCGATCGGCAATTTCAATGCCCATACTCGGGGTAGGCTCCGCCAGAATGGCCGCTCTAACAGCCGGGTCACGCAGCTTCTCTATTCGTTCCTCTGGGCTCAACTCCATCAGGGGTGCAAAATTTTGATGCAGGAAAAAAGGGTTCACCGTGCCGTGGTAACTCATCAGGACGTTGACTGGGCGCGCACCGACGTGGGCCACCAACTGCGCGCCATCCTTGTTCGCTTGCGCCACGAATTCCAACTGTTCTTTCACACGATCCCATTGGTCATTGGTTTGGTAGAAAAGAAGGAAATTGAAACGGCACTTGTTTTCAATCGACAGGCGCTTCATCCACTCCATTTCTTCACGCCAGACATCGTCTTCCCAATCTGACACCATGCCATAAAAGCCTTTACCCAGCTCACCCAGTTTTGCACCGATGCCAAACAACTCATCTTCTTCAGAGTAAGTGCCGGGCATGGACAAGCCGTTTCGGGTCTTATGTAGTTCGGTTCTTGAGGTCGTGAAACCGACGCCACCGGCTTCGATTCCCTCGGCAACCAGGTCAGCCATTTTCTCAACATCTTCCGGCGTCGCACGCTCGTTATTGGCGCCACGGTCGCCCATCACATAGGTTCTGATCGCGCAGTGTGGCACTTGCGCTGCAATATTGATGGCGCGGGGCATTTCATCCAGGGCATCGAGATATTCGGGGAAACTCTCCCAGTTCCATTTCACACCTTCAGCCAAGGCTGAGCCTGGAATATCTTCAACGTCTTCCACCACTTCAATAAGCTGCTGATGCGCCTCATCATTCGGCTTACAGGGCGCAAAGCCAATCCCGCAATTACCCATCACCAGTGTCGTGATGCCGTGGTGATTTGCCGGGCTGCAATAAGGGTCCCATGTCGCCTGGCCATCCATATGTGAATGGGTATCCACCCAACCCGGAGAAACAACCGCGCCGGCAGCATCAATGGTTTCTTTCGCGGCGTCCGTGATCGCTTCTCCCCGGCTAGTATTCGCTACCTTCGCGACCAGGCCATCTTTAACAGCAATGTCGCCCTGAAAGGACGTATTACCGGTGCCATCAACAATCTTGCCGTTTTTAATCACTAAATCGTACATAGGGTCATCTGCTCCTGCCATCTAAGGCATATCTTAATTTGTTTTTTTGCAATCGGCGAAAAACAACTTGGCCAGATCATTGAGGATATCGGCTCGTTCCCACTGCAAAAAATGTCCGGCATCGGGCACTACCAGTGGTCCAACCCGGTTCGGAAATGCAATTTCACAGCGTTTGGTGAAGTCTTCAGTGACCACAGTATCATCAGGACCGTATAGAACCATAGTCGGCACATCCACTGTTTGCAAAACGAGTGGCATTTCCGGCATGGGTCGGTCGTAGGCCAGTTGGTAGGGCGCCCAGCTGGCAGCCAGCCTTTCGGCATCTGCAAAGGGCTCGGTCATAAAGGAAAAATCATCCTCATTGAAGCTGTAGGGTGACGCCAACATTCGATGCTCATAAAAATCCCGTACATAGCGCTGGCATCTGACAGGCGTGTCCAGTTCTTCCAGAAGCTCACGCCAGTCTCGCCCCTGACGTATGCGATATTCACCGGTCGGATGCTCGCCGAGTTGGTCCAGCGAGAGGCCACGCTCTGCGTACCACTCGGCTTGATCGATAACCATAGGAGCAGAGGAGTTAAAAAAGATGAGCTTATCAACAAAACCCTCAAAGCGATTGGCAAGGTCACAACTCACTGAACCACCGACATCGCCCGCGATAACGCCGCAAGAGGAATGCCCCAACACTTTATTGACCAGGGTATGGCAGTCACGCGCGTAGAACACAAGATCGTATTCATCCTTCGCCGAAAGATCGGAGTCGCCGTATCCGCGTAAGTCCGGCACGATGACTTCAAAGCCGGCCTCAACGAGTGGTCGAATATTGCGCCACCAAATGCGTTTGGATTCCGGATAGCCGTGCAGCAAGAGTAATGGATAGCCGCCAATGCCCTCACGGATGAACGCAAGCTGTAGGCCAGGCTCGACTTCGGCACGATGGATAGTAAACGCATCGCTAGCCGGCGTGTCTGGCTGCGGCGCGCGGTGTATCTGTGAATAGGGTTTGACCATGAACCGTCCTTTTGACTCAATATATACTATGCAATACCACCGTTCTAGTAGGGAAGCGGCTCCTGGCCAAGGGGCTTCTTGGCGACTTCAATGTAGTTGCGTTGGTCGAAGACCTGGTGGCCTGCACCGGCCGCCATATCCCTGAAACAACGCTCAAGTTTACCGGGTTTGCGGATGACACCACTGCCAGCGGCCTCCCAGGCGAAGTTCGTCGCCTCTTTTGCGACTTTAACCGCGTAGCTGGACGCCGCTTTGGTATCGCGCACCAGGTCATCGATGAGGGCTTGCTCCGCATTATTTCCAATCGCCTCAACCGCCTTGTTATAGGCGTTTGTTGCGAGCAGGCGGCCGGCATCAATTGCCATCATATGGGTACCGAAGTCCCGTTGAAAAATTTGCTGCTGTGCCAAGGGGTCCTGCCCGAGTCGCGCGCGCCCTGCTTTGGCGATGGCGGCGACCTCGTCCATTGCCCGGCAGGCAACCCCCAGGGCCCAGGCCACAGAACTGAGGGTGCCCACGACCATAGAACCCAGTCCATAGAGCGGTCCGCCCTGAATAGTTTCGGTGCCAAACACCGAAAATGTGGCACCGGCCTCAACCGATTGCTCGGGAATTTCAAAGTCATAGCTGCCCGTCCCGGACAGGCCCATGACATCCCAGTTGCCCTTCAGCCTGGCCTTGCCCATGGGCACCATGTAACCCAGGATGACAGGGATACCCTTCGCACCCATGACCATTTCACCGTTTTCCATAACCAGGGCGCCACCGCCAATATAGTCGGCGTGCCCGGAGCCGCTGCCAAAGGCGTAGTTGCCGGAGATTTTATAGGTATCGCCTGTCTTCTCGGCCATACCCAGGGGCGCAAACATGCCCGCAGCCGCCCGGCTGTCAGACAGGCGCTGGGCCTGATCCGGCGCGAGGTAGGCGGCGAGGGCCATGCAGGTGGTATTTTGGGAGAAGGACCAACCCACGGAACCGTCGGCGTAGGACAGCTCTTCAGCCACCGCAAAGATCGTGTCTACATCGGCTTCCATACCGCCGTAGGCTTTGGGCACCAGCAACCGGAACAGGCCGGATTTATCCAGTGCATCAACAACGGGCGCGGTCATGGTGCCCTCTTTCTCAATAGCGTCGCTTTCCGACTCTATAAGGTCGCGCAGTGCTCTGGCCAGTTCCAGCGGGGTTGTCATTATTTTCTCCTGCAGCGCCACGCAATTATTCACATGGGCATAATTATTCATAGGATTAATTAACATGCAAGTAAATTAGTGTCTATAATGGGCACATAAGGGCAAACGGTATAATTAGGGGTTCAGGGTTAGCGCGATGGCAGAAACAAAAAAAACAAAAGGTGCCGGGCGGCCCAAGGGCAGTAGCCGGGAGGCTGGCCTGGCTCGAATATTGCCTGCTGCCTGCAAACTTTTTGCCGAGCAGGGCTATTCAAAAACGACTTTCAAGGATGTGGGCCTGGCGGTGGGTATGACCCACGCCGCGCTGTACGCCTACTACCCGTCCAAAGCCGCACTGTATCTGGCGACCACAGATCACGCCCAGGCTCTGCTGCAGCCAGACTATCTGGCGGCAATTGAGCGTGGCGGTACCCTGAAAGAACAACTGCGAGGCATCCTGATGGTTTCGGCCGCGGCACACGACAGGGACAGCTCGATTACCGGCTTGCTGGCGGCTATTCCCCTGGAGATCCGCCGCCATCCGGATGTAGCCAAGTTAATGTTGAGCCAACAAAACAGTGTGCTTGAAATATTGGCCACTGCCTTCGCCCAGGCACAGGCAAACGGTGAAATAAGCAGCGAAGCCAGTCCGGAAGACCTGGTCGTCGCCATCATGGGGGCGGGCGTGGGTATCGCCCTGTTCCAATATGGCATGCAGCGCTCCAGCCTGACAGACTCAATGGAAATTTTTATCGACCTGATCGAGGCCCGGTTGTTTCGCTAAATAGCGGCCTGCTATTCGATTTTGTAGCCAACACCGTAGATCGAATGGATCAGTTCTTCCCCACTGGCAGATAGCGCCAATTTCTTGCGCAGGTTTTTGACGTGGGTATCGATTGTCCGATCGCTGACAATGCGCTCATCCGGGTAACTTATATCCATCAGCTGATCCCGGGAAAAGACGCGGCCGGGTCGCGCTATAAACCCCTGCAGCATTTTGAATTCGACCGGCGTCAATTCAACCCGCTGCCCCTGAGCAATACACTCGTAGCGATCCAGGTATAAAGTGATATCGCGGTAGCTCACCTCATTCTCACTTGTGACTGTGGGTTGTTGCTGCAGGCGGCGCTGGATAGTGCGCACGCGGGCGACAACTTCACGCGGGCTAAAGGGTTTGCACACGTAGTCATCTGCGCCCAACTCCAGCCCAATAAGACGATCGATCTCATCCACTTTGGCCGTGAGCATCATGATGGGCAAACTGGAGAATTGACGTACCTCCCGACAGATCGTCAGACCATCTTTACCCGGCAGCATAAGATCCAGGATGAGGAAACCCGGTTCACGCGCCCTGATCGTTTCAACAGCATGGGTGCCCTCGTTCAGCACCGTTACCTCAAAACCATCCCGTTCCAGGTAATCAACCAGCAACTGCGCGATCTTCGGTTCGTCTTCAACCACCAGGACATCCATGGAATTCACGTGTTGCGCTCTCCTGATAAAGGTATCTCGATATGAATCCTGACGCCGCCTAGGGCTGAAGGCGATGCAGAGACGGTTCCGCCGTGGGCGGTAACAATATTTCGACAGATGGCCAGGCCCAGGCCAGCCCCACCCGAGCGGCGACTGCGAGAAGCCTCTTGGCGGAACAAGGGGTCAAACAACTTCTCGCAATCACCTTCACTCACTCCGGGCGATGTATCGTCAACCGTAATCAGTGCCACGTCAGCGGTTCGCGACAGGCCCACCACCACGCGCCCCGGCGCATCGGTATAGGCCAGGGAATTCTCCAGAATATTCAGTAGCAGTTGATCTATTCGCTGAACGTCTGCCGCAACGTTGACAGCCTCTGCTGCGCCGCCCGTTTCGGGCGTCGCCAGACTCAGCTCAATGCCTAGATCTGCCGCCCGCTGATGCATTCCCTCAATAGTATCTCGCAGGCTGTCTGTGAGATTGACTGTGGCAAACCGGTACCTCAGCCCACCGACATCGGAAATGGAGAGCTCGTACAGGTCGTCGACCAGGTAGCGCAGTCGTTGCACTTCCTGATCCAGTGATTCCAGTTGTGTCTCATCAAACTTTCGCAAACCGTCCTTCAGCGCTTCGATTTCACCCGTTAGCACGGTCAATGGCGTGCGCAACTCGTGGGAGACATCGGCCAACAAACGCCTGCGCGATGACTGGTTCGCTTCCAGCGTCGACCCGAGCCGATCGATGTCCCGGGTCAACTGGCCCAACTCATCGCCACGGTTCTCGTTCATCCGGTGGGAGTAATCTCCGCTGGACAACTGCGCCACACTGTCAATCATGCGACGGACCGGTGCCAACAGCCCCCGGGCGAGCACGAAGGAGACGCCAAAGGCCAGCAGCAGACTCGATATTCCGAGTATCCAGCTCGTAGTCAATTGCTGCCTGGAAAATTCTGTTTCCAGCGGTGAGCTGATAGACCGTCGGGGCTCGCTGCGCAGTTCGCCAACCGGGGTGCCCTCGACGACAATGGGCACTCGAATGGCCAGGCCGCCCTGCATGCCAATCGCTTTGCCGGCAACGAGATTGTCATCCATGTCATAGAGCGCGGTCGGAGGGCTGCCCGGTGGTGGTCGGTGACGACCGCCGGGGGGCGGTGGCCTGGTACCCGGGGGCGGACGACGAAATCGGTCACGCGGTGCGGAACGGCGTACCAAAGTGGCAAAACGCTCCTCGCTCAAGGCACTCCAGTTGCGACCAGCAGACAGGTACTCCGCTGCCAGGTCAGGCTGAAACCGCTCCAGGCGAGTTTGCTCCAATGCATTTACATAATCCAGAAACCCCTGCTCGAAGCTCCATCGGGCAAGACCCAGTGTGGCAGCCAGTACCAGCAGTGTCAGGCCCACAAAAGCGGCAATCAGTTTTTGTGCAATCGAAAAAGTCATTGGACCACTATAGCCACTTACGTGTGCTTGGGGAATATGACACGTGCCGGCACTGCGGGCGTTAGCTCAAAAACGGCTTTCTGCTTATCATGCGATCGAGTCGCTGTAATTTCCAGCCGCCGCTCAGCTGCCTGTATGCCGTAGAGCCCTATCGTAAAATGCAGTGGGCTGGCCACGTCATTCAAAGTAAACCGGCCCATCACCGCGAGCTGGGAAATCGTCGCGTCTGCAGAGTCGTGCGGCACCACCGGTGACAACATGATGCCCTTTAGGGAACAGCCCGCCTGCTGATCGCTCAAGGTGACGTTTTTCTCTACAGATTGAATAATGGCATCGCGATGCCTGTTGAATTCCAGCATCGACACCTTGCCGTCGCGGTCATCATCCAGCCCCTCGAAAGCGGTGATAGGCAGCGACAGCACCATGAAGGCGCCGTCATTCACAATGTTCAGCGTGCCGTGCTGTGCCACCATCAAGTGGGCCTGGACCAATTGAACCGTGGCCAGTGTTACCGTCCACACCAGCACGGTGAGTGACAGGTATCTGCGTAGAGGTATCATGGCGGACCACCGGGCGCAGCAGTTACCTCGACAGCGCCTTTGACACAGCGCTGGAAATAGGGGTAGCTGTCAGTGGCATAGTAGTGATAGATGCCGTCTGGAAACTCAGGCGTTACACCCTCGCGGCCATTGCACTCGTCCAGGTCGCCGCTGCCCTCAACATATTCCCAATCCTGGGCAAAGGTGCCTAAGGGATAGGTCTCTATCGATGGTCTTGACGTACTGACATCGGTGATCAACTGAAAACTACCAGCCAGGGTTTTGAGGGGTGAGCTTGCATCGTCGGCGACACTGTAGCCGTAGCGCGCGTAAACTGGAAAGCCATCAGCCGCCCAACCAATCAACGTCATGGTCGAGCTGTTGCCCCCCTGTTTGCTAATAAACCCCTCGGGCATGCCGTGGTAGTGGTATACGCCACCGGGCTGAACATGCGCATTGTTTTCATCGGTGCCAAAGTTAAAGGCCTGCTGCCCCAACGCTTCGATACTCCAGCTGCCACTGTTTCCAATCAGGCTACAGGCTGTGCCCGAGTCATCACAGGAGCCAGCCGTGTTGGCATCGATCTTAACGCCGTTCAGTACATAGCCAGTGGGGCCACTTGGGCCGCCCAGGGGCGTGGCAGATTCCGTTTGTGTCGGCGCCAGTGTATAGCTGGCCGACACGGACTGTTCAGATATGGTGTTGGGATTATTCTCGTTGGGAAAGGTCCCGACCGCGTGGTCCGGAATACCATTGGCCGTTAATTCACGGCTAGTGTCGGTGCACGCCCACTCAGAGGTGCTGGTGTAGGTAAGTGATGCCTGGCTGTTTAACGTTGTATCCTGGTATTGACAGAGAACGCCATCGGTTGAACCTGCCGTTCCGGTGGCGCTGCCTGCGTCATCCGTTGTTTCTTCAGTGCTCTCTTCCGTTGCTTCCTCCGTCACTTCATCGACGTCAGCAGTAGCCGACGCCGAACCTGAACCGGAGCCACCTCCGCCACAAGCGGCCAGCATAATTAGCGCGAATAAAATACTACTACGAGTTAGAATAGGCACGGCCATTCTCCTTGAAAGTCTCATCGTCATTAGACACGGAGAATGTGCAGATACTGTGAAGCCAGTGTGAGGAAACCTGTAGGATTTCCCCGTCGCTTCCGCATACGAACCCATTTTCACGAGGCACTGCATGATAAAGTCAGCCCTGCCATGGATCGTAATCCTACTCGCCAGCCTGGCCAACGCAGGACCGGACGATCAGATACCTGGGAGCAATATCGAGTGGCCCGCTTATGGTGGCGCGGAGGGCGGCGGACACTACACACCTGCCGACCAGATCACGCCCGCCAATGTCACTCAACTGGAACATACCTGGACTCACCGTTCGGGGGATTACCAACAGGGCGACTTCAGTCCAACAGAAGGGAGCAGTAGCGGAGAACCACCCACCATGCCCTCGTCCTTTATGGTCACACCTATCATGGTTCGGGATACAGTGTATTACTGCACGCCCTACAATCGCGTCTTCGCCCTCGATCCAGCGACCGGCAAAGCGCGCTGGTCATTCGATCCGCAAGTGGATATGTCCGTGGAATCGCTAACCAACTGCAGGGGCGTCAGCAGCTGGGTCGACCCGAACAAACCGGACGCGTTTTGCGGACACCGTATCATTATGGGCACTCTGGACGCCCGACTGATCGCGCTGGACGGTAAGACTGGAGAGCGCTGTACAGATTTTGGCGATAACGGAGAGGTCTCTCTCACTGAGGGTCTGACCGAGCACAAGGCGAGCGAGTACAGCATCACCAGTGCACCGGCGATTGCAGGTGACTTGATTATCTCTGGCGCGCTGGTTCTGGATAGCCAGCGCACAGACGTACCCTCCGGCGTTGTTCGAGCCTACAATGTGCGCAGTGGCGATTTTGTCTGGGGCTGGAATCCGACACACCCCGACCACGCGCAACGGGATGAACAGGGCCGATATACCGCGGGCACAACCAATGTCTGGTCCACGATATCAATCGATACCGAGCGCGGACTGGCGATCGTGCCTACCGGCAACTCCGCACCCGACTACTACGGGGGGCAACGTGGGGGCCACAAAGACTACTATTCCAGTTCGGTGGTCGCCCTGGATCTCGACAGCGGTGAAGTGGTGTGGCACTACCAAACCGTGCACCACGATATCTGGGACATGGACCTGCCATCGCAGCCCACGTTTGTCGATTTAACCATCGATGGCAAAACCTCAGCTGCGGTCGTGCAGACGACCAAAATGGGCCTGACCTTTGTACTGGATCGCGAAACGGGCCTGCCATTGCACCCGGTTGAAGAACGCGCCGTGCCACAGGACTTTGCGGCGCCAGGGGAATACCTTAGCCCTACCCAACCCTTTCCACTGAAACCCCAGCCGCTACATCAATTGGGTATTAGTCCCGACGATGCCTGGGGTCTCACCTTCTGGGATCGCGGCGCATGCCGCAAAACACTGGAGTCCCTGAATACAGGTCCCATTTATACACCCCCGAGCCTGCAAGGCACCGCCACCTACCCCTCCCAACTGGGTGGCAATAACTGGGGCAGTCCCGCGGTAGATCCGCAGCGCAAACTGATGGTGGCCACGACCCAGCACCTGCCTATCAAAATCCAACTCCTGCCGCAAAAGGACTGTCCCGAGCAACTGCCCTTCCCCCAGACAGACTCGCCCTACTGCGCAGTTATAATGCCCATCACGTCCCCGCTGGGAATTCCCTGTACCGCACCGCCCTGGTCAACACTGGCGGCATTGGATCTGGAAAGCGGGGAGCTAAAATGGCAAATCCCCCTGGGTACGCTGGAGGAAATGGTGCCCTGGCCTGTTTACCACTGGTTTGAAGGGGGACTACAGATGGGAGGCCCCATGGTGACCGCCAGCGGGCTAATCTTTGTGGGCGCCACCTCAGACGGTTACTTCCGCGCCTACAGTACGGAAAGCGGCGCCGAGTTATGGCGACATAAGCTGCCGGCAACGGCGAATTCTGTGCCCATGAGCTATCGCTACCAGGGCAAACAATACGTGCTCATCGCCGCCGGCGGACATTTCACCTCACCCATGCCGTCGGCAGATCATGTGATGGCATTCACACTGGGTGACTAAGGACAGCTAAATCACTGGCCAATGATTTCTATCGATTGCGCCTCCGCCCTGTCCTCAATGGCTTGCTGGGTAATATAGGCTTTGATATCGCTGACGTTCTGCTCGTTGAGTACATCGGCAAAACTGTCCATTCCCAGGGTGGCTAGCATGCCTCCCAACACAATCTCTTCAAACTGATCGCGCCTGTCCGAGGTCATTTTCCTGAGATCGGGAATAGAGCCTAAGGATCGCACTTCGAGACCGTGACACATCACGCAGTATTCGCCGTACAGCATTGTGCCCCTACGTATTTGCGCGGCGGATGCAGTGGAAGGCTCAAGCTCGGGGATGGATTGATCTGTTCGTTGTGGGAGCGCCATAGTGGCGTTTCCGTCGAGTTTGAATACCAGTAATTTCCCGGCGTTGCCATACTCAGCGGAAGCCATGCCCTCCACCTCGCCAGTGAACAGCGCGCCGCCCCCCGTCCCCGCCAATATCGCAAGGTATTGGGTGCCGTCAATTTGGTAGCTGATGGGCGGTGCCAGGAAGGCAGTATAGGCATTGAAAGACCACAGCGGATCGCCATTATCTGCATCAAATGCGTGCAGCATCCCCTCGTTGTCGCCCTGAAAGACCAGACCGCCCCGCGTCGCAAGCACGCCGCCATTCCAGTAATGAGCTTGTGCAACAGACCAGCGCGTTTCTCCGGTCAGCGGGTCGAAGGCCTTGAGCGCGCCCTGGGTAGGCGGCGATTCGCCCGCCTCATCTGACACCTCCCCCAACCGAGCCAGCTCCACCCCCGGGTTCCAGGTCCCCGGCGTATATTCAAGCTTGCCCGTTGAGCGCCATTCATCCGCCACCGCAAAGGGAAAGGGCGCCTCCTGGGTGGGTATATACATCAGCCCCTTATCTTCATCGAAGGACATGGCCTGCCAATTGTGCCCGCCCAATGGCCCGGGTAACACCCACTGGGGCCTCTCCACATAATCCTGGCCTGGGGTTTCTACGGGGCGCCCACTGTCCATGTCGACATGGCTGGCCCAGGTAACGGCGGTATAGGGATGCGCTCGAAGCAATTCGCCGTCTGAGCGATCCAACACGTAAAAGAAGCCGTTCTTGGGCGCCTGCATTAATACTTTGCGATCGACCCCGTCGACCTCGAGGTCTGCCAGTACCATATCCTGAACAGCGGTGTAGTCCCAGTTGTCGCCCGGCGTTGTCTGGTAGTACCACTGCATCGCACCGGTATCGGCATCCAGCGCAACAATGGATGACAGAAAGAGATTGTCGCCTCCGCCGGGGGAGCGAATCACCCGGGTCCAGGGCGCGCCATTTCCCACCCCAATATAGAGGTGATTAAACTCGGGGTCGTAAACGATAGAGTTCCAAACGGTACCCCCGCCGCCTATGGTCCACCACTCGCCGCCCTTCCAGGTTTTAGCAGCCAGTTCCATCTCAGGGTGCTCAAAGGGCAAGGAAGGGTCTCCGGGAACCGTGTAAAAACGCCAGACCAGCTCACCGGTCGCGGCATCGAAAGCCGAGACGTATCCACGAACCCCGTACTCCGCGCCCCCATTGCCAATATAGACTTTGCCATTGGCCACCCGCGGCGCGCCGGTAATCGTGTAATCGCGCGCCCGATCGATAAGCGTGTCCACCTCCCACACAAGTTTTCCGCTGGCCGCATCCAGGGCAATGAGACGGCCATCAAGACTGGCCACATACACCCGCCCCTGATACACCGCGACGCCACGGTTTACCACGTCGCAACAGGCCTTGCGCGCCCAGGCCCCAGGCACCTTGGGGTCGTAGAACCAGATCTCCTCACCTGTTGTCGCATTCAGCGCATGGACTTTGCTCCAGGCACTGGAAACGAACATCATGTTATCCACCACGATAGGGGTGGCCTCCAGCGCGCGGGTACTGCGCATATCAAAGGCCCAGGCGAGGCCCAGACGAGAAATCGACTCGCGGTTTATTTGCTCAAGTGGAGAAAAACGCTGCTCCTCGTAGGTCCTGCCATAGGCTAGCCAGTTCCCGGGTTCGCTGTCAGCTGCGTTGATTCGCGCCTCGTCAATCATGCCAATCGATGGCAATGGCAATGGCGCGGGATCTGGTCCGGAAGGGTCGGGGGAATCTGTCGAGGTGGAATAAATCAGGACGATAGCCGCGACGAGGAGCGCAACGGGAAAGAGCTTCCTCAGTGTATTTCCTGACATCGTGCAACTCCCTTTTTTATTGTTTGCTCTGTTACAGTCCGCGCGGCCTACATAAAGGTATAGTCGAGGCACCGCCAGTTGGCCAGTATCCTGCGCTTGACAAGACGAACCACCGCGGCGCTAAATGGAATTCCAACTCGATTTGAGCGCTGATAATAACAATGCCTGATCAAGGACCGATCGCTTCGGCTGCCACCGTCGACACGCCCTATACACGCAAATCCTACCGCTGGTATGCCCTGCTTATGCTGACCGGCGTCTACACGTTCAACTTTATCGACCGGCAGATACTGGTCATTCTGCAGGAGCCTATCAAGGCGGACCTCAATCTCAGCGACACCCAACTGGGCCTCCTGTCGGGCTTCGCTTTTGCTCTCATTTATGTCTTTGCGGCTTTCCCCATTGCCCGCATCGCCGACCGGGGCAATCGTCGCAATGTCGTCACCGTCGCACTGGTCGTGTGGAGTGCGTTTACGGCGCTTTCCGGCTTTGCCCAGAGCTACTGGCACTTGCTGCTGGCACGTATGGGGGTAGCAGCAGGCGAAGCGGGTTGCAGTCCGCCGGCGCACTCTATGATCTCGGACATCTTTCGCAAGGAAGAGCGCGCCACCGCGCTGGCGGTTTACTCCTCGGGCATTAACTTCGGCGCGCTATTGGGCTTACTGGTGGGGGGCTGGATCGCACAGTACATGGACTGGCGCATCGCTTTTTTTGTAGTTGGCATTCCCGGTATTGTCTACGCTGTGGTAGTACGCCTGACTGTCCGTGAAGTGCCCAGAGGTTTTGCCGACAAAACACCGGACGTTACAACCAGCCCTGGCATGCTGGAAGTCGCGAGGGACCTGTGGCGAATACCCACTTTCAGACATATGGCGCTGGGTGCTGGTCTGCACGCCTTTGTCTCCTATGGTATCGCCAATTTCGCGCCCTCCTTTTACGTCAGAACGCATAATCTGGGGCTGGGAGAAATTGGCACATGGCTGGCAGTGTCGGGGGTTATAGGGGCAGTTGGTACCTTCCTGGGAGGCTACCTAACGGACCGACTGGTGGTACGCGACGCCCGTTGGTACATTTGGGTACCGGCATTATCCACGCTTTTCACCATTCCAATTTATCTTCTGATCTACAATCTTGCCAATCCCCACCTCGCGCTAACACTTCAGTTTGTCGCTGCACTTGGCATGTCCATGTTTCTTGCGCCCAATCTGGCACTGACCCACTCCCTGGTCAATCTGCGCATGCGCGCCATGTCGTCCGCGGTCTTGCTCTTCATCATCAACATCATTGGCCTGGGATTGGGACCACTGGCCACCGGCATGATTAGCGACTATCTAGCCCCGGAGTATGGTCAGGACAGTGTGCGATATGCACTGGTCATCGTTGTGCTCATATTTGGCAGCTGGTGTACTTTCCATTACTGGCTGGCGAGTCGAACGGTGGTTGAGGATCTCGGCAGGATCCAGGGGGATGATGCGCTTAAAAAGGGAATGTTGTAAAAAACTTGACCGCTTTGAAATCGCTGGCCCACTCATAGCCGACACCCATTTGGGTGAGATCATAACCCCACATATTGATCGGACGACTCAAACCCAAAGACAGGCCCACTTCCGTGGAGTCATTCAACTCAAATCTCTCCAGGGGCTCATCGAAGACCACGGGGTCTGAAAAATACCATTGAATTGCTCGAAAATGCCAGGAAATATAACGATCAAAAACCAACCAGTTAGTGGGTATTTTGTATTCGGCACCCAGTCCCAGCCTACTGAAACTAGTCGAAGGATCATCGTTGGTGGGATTATCCCCGGCCTTCAGAAACTCTCCACCCACTATCCATCTGGATTCATCACCAAACCTGGCACTGGTACGTATGCCAGCACCCCAGATAAAGCTTTCGGCATCCGACTTGGTATCCACACCAAAACCTGCCTGCACAAAGGGGTTCAATAGCCAGTTCTCGGCCAGCGCTATGGGTACCTCCAGCCCTGGAACAAAGCTAATTGATTGCAAATCCTCGACATCAAGTTCTGGCAGCTCATCAAGGAGCTCATAATTAGTCAGGCCAACTGCTACAGGTGCGAGCAGCCTGATGCCCGTACTCTCTCCCGCTTCTAGATCAATCTCTTCTAGATCAAACGACAGCGGAGCACGGACAATATAGATATCCCGGTCATCGACAGAATAAATGCCGGTGCCCACAAAGACTGCGTAAGCATAGTTGCCCACACCATTGACTTCTTCGGCAGACGAAAGAGAAGGACAAAAGAATAGGGTAAAGGAAAACAGGATTGAGTTAAGTCGTTGCAACAGTCTTTCCAGGGGGTAGTGAAAAATTTGCGCGCTACAAGTCAGCACAGGCACATCCATGATTTGAATACACTATGTTGGTGCGCATTGTGCCAAAATTGGGCTTACTGCGCCAGTTCCATGTCATTCAAGAACACCACATCAGCGACGGTCTTGACCTCCATCGACTGCAGCGCCTGGTTAAATTTTCGCCTGATTTCGTCCAATCGCTCCAGACTATCAAGTTCAAACTCCGGAGAAGGCTTTACGTGTACCAGCACATTCAGACTATTGCCCATCTTGAGTAATCGAACCCGATAATCCTCAGTGGGGAAATCGGGCAGGGCTTGCTGGAAGCAATCTTCCACTGCTTGCTGCCACGAGGCGTCGGGAGCAAAAAGCAATACCTCGCGGCCGTTCTCAATCAGGATTTTCACAGGTATAGGCAACGATAACAGGCACAATACGGCGACCATCGCCGGATCCACGTAGTCCAGATAGGCGCCCAGCGCGGTATCCTGAACAGCCCAGGCAAATACGAAGGCAAACAATACCGCGCCGCTCATTAGGGTGTCGATGACCCAGCTCTGGGCATCCACGGCAACCAGCGATGAGTCCGTAAGATTCTTGGCCCTGCGCATATAGAGCGCTATGGCAATACAACCGGCTGTAGCCAGCGCGCCGTAGATCACTGCGCTTCCCATGGCCATACTCCGCCCGCCATTGAGCAGCGCCCCCACTGCGGAAATGAGCGCCACCGTACACAACACCAGCAGTAACATTGCCTTCAGTACATTAAGTAAAGGGGCAAAATGTGAATAACCATAATGAAAGTGCTCGTCATCCGGCTTTGCCACCAGCGCAGCGACCTTCAGGGTTAACGAGGCCATAACAAAACCAATGGCGGAAAAAACGCCATCGAGCATGATGGCATCTGATCCAGTATCAATGGCGAAATAAAATCCCAGACCTGACATGAGTACAGCGCCAAAGATGGATACCGTCAGGGCGCGCCTTTCAAGGTCGACTGAATTTATGTTTGCTCCAATCATCAAAGCCCCGGCTACCGCAAAGTCTGTGAACAGATTATAGGTGATATCACCCGCCAATCAAACCTGGCATCCTGGGTTCGCCGCTCGTTCTTGCGCTGATCTGGCCAGGCGTTACTGTTTCTGATACTTCAAGGATGAGCGATTGGAGATCGACACGAATTCCTGGCTGCCAATGAATTGTCTGTCGAGTACTTCCAGATCTGCAAGGAGCGTTGTTTTCATCTTGTCGTAGTCATCTGCGTGAAAGGTGACAATGGCAGGGTTATTCTTCTTCAAAAATCTCCGCAGTTCTTTCTCAGTATATAGAGCTCTATTGAAGTGATCGGCGTAGTACACGTACTTGGCACGGTAACTTTTATACATTCCCCAGGCTGTGCCCGGATCCTCGTCAAGTTGGCTGCGAACATATTCGCTGTAAACCTTTGCCGACTTGTAAGGGTCGACCAGAGGTATTATCGCTTGAGCGCCGTACAATACCAGGACGAATACCAGAGCAGCCGGCAGAACGACTAGCTGCCCTGGGCGATTCCTGCGCCACGCCAGGTAGCTCAGTAACGCGAAGGTTCCCGTTATTAATGACAATCCAATCGCATAAATAAGATAGTCAGGTTCGAATATAGCGCTCGCAATAGGAGCGGCAACCGTAGCCAGCGCCGAGAGGGCTATAAGAATCCCACTGGGAATAAGCAGCGCTTTGCGGTAGAAGGACTCGGGCCAAAATTGCAGGGCTCGGTCGAGGAGGTAGCCTACCAGCAAGGCAAGCGCGGGGTAGGCGCCGAGCAAATACCCCGGCTTTTTTCCGGTGGCGATAGAGAAAAAGATATAAAGACTGAAAACCCAGACCAGAATAAAAGTTATCGCTTTTCGGTGCTCCCCCGATCGTTGGGAAAAGGCGAGTATGAGCGCGCCTGGAAGGAATAAAGACCATGGAGCAAAGGTATGGGTCAGAACCTTCAGGTAGTAGTAGAAGGGCTTCGCATGCGTCCAGGTATCTGTGTAACGGACAAAATTGGTCTTTATGAACAGGTCGTACCCGTAGTCCTCATGAAGCCCCATCATTACGTACCAGGGCGCGACAATAACCAGGAACACAAGCATACCCCTCACGAGGCGCATTTCCTTGATATGCCCTAGGTCGCGCATGAATACGATGAATGTAAGACACACCAGTCCTGGCACCGCGAGATTAACGGGGCCTGCTGTCATTACACCAAACCCCGCGGCCGCTGCCATGGATAAATAGGCTAGCGTTCGTCGTGCGGGGTTTGTGTATCCCACATAAAAGCAGAAGATGGCCAGAGTCGAGAAAAAGGCGGCAAGCATGTAGGTCTGAGACAAGCGAGCTTGAATGATGAATATTCCGCAGGTACCAAGAACCAGAGCGCTAAGTAGGCCAGCACGGTTCGAGAACATGCGCTTTCCCAGTGCATAGGTCAGCATAACGGTGGCGATTGCCGCCACGGCGGACGGGATTCTAGCCCGGAGTTCTGTCACATCACCCCAGGGCAAGGAGATCGCCGCGATAAACCAGTTCAGCAGTACTGGCTTGGCGGTCCAGGGCAGATCATTACAAGTCAGATAGATCCAATTACCACTGCGCAATATCTCCCGGCTGATCTGCGCGTAGTCGTCTTCATCCGAGGGCCACAAGCCACGCTCGCCGATGTAATAAAAATATAATATTCCCGCGAGGGCAATCAGCAGCGTGGGGACCGCTTTTCCAGTCCTGTCTAAAAATGCGCTCATCGTATTCCATTGGTTGGCTTTAATAATATGGCTACATTATACATTGTCGTATACTCACCCTCCAGTGAAGGGGCCATCCTTTCGCCAAGCACAAGAGGGAGAATACGAAACTGTGTTTACACTGCCAGAGTTCATGATATGGGAGGACCTAAACTCACTGGTCGGCTCGATCAAAACCCGCTCCCTGATCGCTAGACCCACTACAATAGACGAATGCCGTGAGACACTTGCTTACTGTCGAGAACACAGCCTGACAATCTGCCCCCGCGGCGCCGGACGCAGCTATGGGGACGAGGCCCTGAACAACGGCCAGGTGCTTCTCGATGTCAGCGGCATGAACCGAATCCTGGATTTTGATGAAAGCGCGGCCCAGATTACGGTCGAGGCTGGCACCCGGCTCATCGACATTTTCGAACGCGTTCATCACCGTCTGCTGACCCTACCCTCCAGCCCGACCGAGTCGCACTCCTCGGTCTCCGGCGCACTATCTGCCAATGTTAACGGCAAAGACGGCTGGAAACAGGGGAGCTTTCACAATCAAATCGTCCGGCTGAGCCTGTTAACGGCCGCGGGGCAGACGTTGGAGATTGATCGCTCACACGAACTCTTCAACGCTGTAGTTAGCGGCATTGGTATGCTGGGCGTGGTGCTTGATGCCACCCTACAGTTGAAGCCAATTCCGTCACCCTATCTCGCGGTGCGCCGCCTCCCGGCAGCCAATGTCGACGCCCTGCTCACTGCCATGGCGGAGGTAGAGGCATCCAGCGATCTTGCTGTCGCGTGGGTTGACGCCTACGCCTCTGGCAAACGCACGGGCCGTTCTGTGATACATGCAGCCAACTGGACCGAGCATGATGCTTCGCCAGAGCACCGGAAGGCACTGCTGGAAAAAGGTTATGCGGGCCTGGAAAAGCACCGAAGTATGGGGCTTGCAGTCCACGAGATTTTCGGGCCGTTACTTTCATTGATGCTGTACGCACAGCGCCCACTACTGTATCTGTTCAATCGCTTCTATTACCGAATGAGCACAATTCTTGCCAGCCTGGAGAAAGGGCCGAAACAGGAACTGTTCATTGAATACAGCTTTGCTGCCAGTTTCACAGTACCTCCGGCACATCTGGTCTGTGGTCCCCGGGGCTATACCGTGCAACTCAGTTTCCCGCGCACCCATGCTCGCGAGGCTATCGTCGAGTTACTGGGCATCTGCCAATCCTCACCCTGCCCGCCCGTCACAACGGTATTGCGGGCGCACAAGCAGGACGATGGCCTGCTATCGTTCTCGGAGGATGGCTATAGTCTCAACTTCGAATTTCATCCCAAGCAGCATACGGAGGCCCGCAGCAGAGCCGCGATCGATCGCCTCATGGAAGCCACCGCCAGGCGGGGCGGTAAAATCCACCTCGCCAAGGACCAGGTATTACGACCTGAGCAATTCCAGTCTATCTATCCGCGCTTTGGGGAATTGCAGGCGATCAAGAAAAAGCTCGACCCCGAAGCCCTGTTCACGTCAGACCTTGCGCGTCGAGTAGGGCTGCTAAGCTAGCAAGATTGTCTAGCGACCTCGGCGAATGCCTCCAGAAGGCGTTCCGCCATTCCGTCCTGGTAGAGGGGGAACGCGTCCACATGTAGCACCTCGCTCGCGATTCGTTCGGCCACAGGGAATGCCCGCTGTGTCTTTACCCCGTAATACTCCGTTACGACATTGTGTCGATGGGCCAGTGTTCCGGGGTTGTGATGGACCGGGCAGTTGCGTTCCTTCAAGCATTTCACCAGCGCAGCCAGGTCTGAATCGGGAGAATTAACCCGTACAGGGAAGCGCCAGTACATCCGGCTCGCCATCGGCTGCGTTTCGAATGGACTGAAACCGGGTATGGCGGCCAGCCCACGTTCGAAGATTTGCACGTTCTCCACCAGCTTCCGTGACCGCTCGGCATAGGTGTTCATCTGCTCAAGCGCCAGGGACAGAGCAAAGGGGTGGGGACGATATTTCACGCCCACGGCATTGTCGATATGGCGGTATTCATCGGTCAGCAGGGCGTGAGGAACCCGGTTTACATGGCCGTACAGCAGCATGCGATCACGACACCGGTCGCTGGGCGCAGTGACCACCCCGAGTTCCCCGCCGGAGATGAGTTTGCCCTTGCCGAAGGAGCTGAATACATAATCGTAGTAATAGGCCAGAGGGTGGCCATCCCAGAGTGCGCCGTGGGCCTGGGCAGCATCGCAAATGAGACGGAGCCCGTGATGGTCTGAGTATGAGCGCAGGCGCTCGGCGTCCGCCGGAATGCCGTGGGGCTGGTGGACGATAATTGCGCGGGTACGGTCGGTACGCATCCTCTCCGCATCGTCGAGATCGATGGTCAGGTCATCCTCCCGAACATCGCAGAACACGGGGACGCCCCCCATTAAACAAACGGCGAGGGGAACCGCGTAGTAGGCATATGAGGGAATGAGCACCTCATCCCCGGGCTGCAGATCCATCGCGAACAGGGCGAGGTGGAGCGCGGCTGTGCCATTGCTGACGGCAACCGCATGGGGCGCACCAAAGAACTGCGCAGCCGACTCCTCGAATCGTTCGAGCACACCGCCATCGACAACGGAAAATTCCTCTGTGATAACTTCTTGCACAACCCGGGCCACGGTGTCCTCGTTGACGCCGTAGAATTCTCTTTGAGTGGTTTCAAGAGAGTAGTCTGGGAACATTGCGATTTCTGTCATGAGGGCACCTCGGACCAGGCCCTGATCACGCGGGCAATCCGTTTTATTTTTTGGGTGGAAATAACGGGATAAACGCATATCTCCAGCAGCGCTGCCTCCCTTTTTGGTGACGTGTTGTGATCGTCACCCGTTTCCTGGCGAAACGCATCAAGCTGAGAGCAGTCGGACATGTCGGTAATTTTTCCATCGATACCCTGGCGCAGAAGGTAATTGCGTAAACCGTCTCTTTTCTCAGCCGCCACGGCTATTGGGTAATACACGTCGATGTGGTCGGCGCCGGCTGGCGGCAAGCCGATTCCTTTGACCGTATCCAGTGACTGCGAAAGCAGCACGGCATTTTTTCGCGCCCCCTCGTTGAACGCATCGATGTGCTTCAACTGCCTGAGCCCGATTGCGCCCTGAAGATTTGCCATTTTCACCACACCCGGGTTGTCGGCGGCGTAGACCGACAGGAGTTCATTGCCGACCGCGGAATCCATGAGGGGGGTGCCAGTGGCCAGTTTAAGGCGCAGTACGGGATAAGCTGAGAGGCCAAACACAAGCGGCCGGGTAAGCAACCACTTGACCCAGGTTGCCAGGCCCTTTTTAAAGACCGTACCACTGTCCTGTTCATTTGCACCGGCCAGGATTTCACCAGCCCTCTCAGCCACAGCGGAATCCTTTACCGCGATCGCACCGCCACCAAGGCAGGGCATGTTCTTGCCCTCTGCGAAACTGAAAACCCCGATATCCCCGAAAGTCCCCGCCTGCTTGCCGTCTATCCGCAATCCGCATGCGTGAGCGCAGTCTTCAAGCAGTCGAATCCCATGTTTTTTTGTCAGCGCCGCAATCTCGACAATATGGCAGGGTTGTCCGAACAGGTGGGTTGCCAGAACCGCGGAGGTTCGCTCGGTGATGCAGGCCTCGATATGTTTGGCCTGGGCATTGAAGGACACTGGGTCGACATCGCAGAACACGGGCTTGAATCCCAAAAGCTTTGCGACCAGGGGCATGACCGGGAAGGTGAACACCGGAAAGATAATCTCGCTGCCCTCTTCAAGATCCAATGCCCGCAAGGCCAGATCAAAGGCAGACCGGCCCTGGGCAACCCCGAAGACGTGCTCCGAACCCAGGTATTCTTCGAAGCGGCGAGAGAATTGATCGACGTCAGGCCCGTGTAGCGTGCTACCGCTCAGAAAATTACTCAACAGGGTCCACAGCGAGCCCGGAGGCAAGTTTACGCAGCGGCGGGGAACTGTGCCCAGAAAGTTCATGTATTTCATTCCACTATATCCAGGGCGCCCGGTCAATCAGACTCTGATCTGAGTGTGTACCGTTCGCGCAATGTATGAATTCCCAACGGGGTTCGAAAAGCCCACACCAGGCCACCTAAACCTATGTGCAGCCAGTAGTCAATAAGCCGGTTCAACACCGTTATGGACGCCGCCAGTGATGCTGGAACGCCGAGTAACTGCAGGCACCCGAACAAGGTGATCTCTACCGCGCCGGCACCGGAGGGTGTCAGTGGAAAGGCCGAGGCCAACAGCGGTATCTGGGTCAGGAAAATGAGCTCCGGCAGCGACAGGCTCACACCAAATGCCTTTATGAGGCAGAAAATCCACAGCGTTTCGAGAGACCAGATGATAACAGTCAAAGACAGGATGGGGGGCCAGTCTTTGCGCGCGGGCCACATGTTGTCATGGAACGCCTCAATCATCTCGCTGATACGGCTGGGCACCCAGCTGGGCGTGGTGTGCTTGATTAACATTATGGAGACTGAGGTAGCGGTCACAATCAGGGCCAATAAAAAGCCACCGCCAAGCACCCAGGCGACACCTTCCGGGAGGTGCTTGGAAAAAGCGAACCAGGAGGAAACTCCCGCCAGCAAGAACACAATCCAGGCATCAATCAGGCGCAAAAAGACGATGGAACCCAGGGCAGACGAGCGGCGTATGCGGAAGTTGATGCGGGCCATGTGCGCCGCATAAAGATCCCCTAGCTTGGCGGGCACGACGTTGTCGACCGCGTTGTAAAAAAAGACAATCAAACCGAAGGTTCTTGCCGGGATATCCCGCGTTATATCCCCCAGGGTGTACCGCCATCGAAGGCCTCTTACCGGGTAGGTGGCATAGTGAGCCAGAAATCCGAGCAGTATATAGGTCTTGTCGCTCTGGGCCAGGTCGTGCAACACCGAGTCAAAATCAATCTGTGCGACCAGAAAAGTGAGCAGCCCCGCGGTCAGGCCCAGGCTTAAAAAGGTTTCCCAGCGTAGGAAGGAGGGAAATGGCTTGCCGCCCTCCTCGATCAATGGCTCAGACATTCTTGAGTTCTATATTGTCGGATTCGTAGAGCTCGCAGGTTTCGGCCAGGACCTGCTCCACGGTAATGGCCTGCATACACAGGTTATTGTCGCAGCATGATACCCGATTGTTGTAAGCACTGACGCAGGGGCTGCATGCTAACCCGGCCCACAGGGTATGACTGCGAAGCGAATTTGCGGCAAAGAGCATGGGCGTCTCAGGGCCAAACAGGGTGAGTGTCTGAATCGAGGTGAGCGTGGCAAAGTGCGCTGGCCCACTGTCATTGGTGACGAGGACCCGCGCAAGCGAATAGAGGGTCAGTAACTCTTCCATACTTGTTTTGCCAGCAAAGCTCACGCATTGCGGAGAGCCCACTGTGCGAACGACTTGCTCCGCCCCCTCCGCCTCGTCGGGGGCCCCGGTAACGCCAATGTACAGGTCTTCGTACTGCTCCAGGAGACCCTGGGCCAGGCGGACGTAATTTTCGGTATCCCATTTGCGCAGGGGTAGAAGATCGCTGCAATTAATATTGATGAGAATAAGAGGCGGGACATCTTCCCGGCCTACTGCTTCGCGGATAATGGCCCTGGTGCTGGTGATTTCATCCGGCGCGGACGTGTGCGAAGGTAGCGCGAGCTCATCCAGCGCCGGTACCTTGAGGGGAAAACTTGGAAACGTGTCGGGGGAACATTTGAGTGCCTCCACCATGCTGTAAAACACCTGGCTGGTGTGCAAATGGGGATTATAGACCAGACGATGGGTCATCAGATCTCCCCGGTAGGCCCCGCCACCGGCGTACCGGTGCAAGCCCACTCGTCGACGTGCGCCACTGAGCAGCGTGAACACCGCCGAGGAGCGGGCAAAAAACTCCATATCGATAGCCGCGTCGATCGATTGGCCGTGCATTCGAAACACAGCCTTGAGAGATGAGATCATGGCAATAATCAGGGAGGATTCATCAATGGTGATGACATTTTTCTCAGGGATCAGATCCAGTGCATCCACGATGAACCGGTTGTTGTCAAAGGCCAGAAAGTAAACATTCTCGCTGCCCACCATCTCGACTGCGCGCAGGATCGCACCGTAAGCCAGGACGGTAGAACCCTGCTCCGCCAACTTAACAAACAGGATACTCTTGACCGGGCCCTCAGTAACAGGAAACGTCCAGCCCAGGCACTTTCTGGCCAGCGTAAGAACCAGCGTCAAAGGAACACCGATCCAGCTATCCACCTGGCGGAGCATAGACATCTTCATTCAGAACCCTTTACATGCAGTGAAGCGGATTGAATCCAACCAGAAATTATTATATTCGTGTAATGGCTCAGGAAACCCTCAACAGCTTACAGCCCCGGCATAGTGTAGGTCACATTGATGCGATAGGAATTATCTACCGCTGGACCGGGGTAGTCATCGTACATCAGGCTAGTCTGATATTCGCCGTAGATATTCCAGCTACTGTTCGGTCCTACGATGACCTTACCGAAACGCACGCCGATCGGGATATACCATTCCCTTGAGTCCCAATCGTATCGAATGGTCATATCGCCATTACCCACATACCATCCACCGCCAAGTTGGTAGTTCAGGAAGGGTGCGAGACCCAGTGCATTCGTGTCGGATTTACTCGTGGGCGGCGCCAATGGATCGACCGACTGCCAGGATTGCGTTGCCAGAAATCCATAGAACCAATTGCCCGATGAGTTAACGATAGCTCCCGCCACGCCGTAGCCCCATTCATCTTTTGCAACGTCTTCATCGCCTGGCGCAGTAATCAGCGGCCCCAACCCCATCCTGCCAGAGCCCCAATCCCAACTCTTGGGAATGATAAGTCCAAATAATTCGGTATTTCCCAGACCGGACTGGCCCTGGGCATTTTCATAGTGGCGGAAAGTGAGTCTTGGCAGGATGGTAAATTTATCAAAGGCCAAGGGTGCCACGATTCTCAGCTGTACAAAATCGGTAGAGCCCTCGCGCCGTACCTGCCCGTCTACAATGTCATCCTTGTAATCGGGCATGGCCTGGTAAGCCAACTGGAACGACCATTGCGTTGCGGTGGAATCAAGCGCCTTTGAGACATCGTCCTGAACGCCGTCCTGCGCCAGGGCGCCGCCGGAGAGAACGGGCAATAGTATTAGAAATCGCCAGATAGAGTTTCCGGACAATCTGCGCATAGTAATCTCCTTGTTATTAAATATTTATTGGCCAAATCCGTGGGTAAATTATAGGTGATATCATTCACCAATCAAACCCGCCCGCATGCACTCAAATTGTGCCAAATCAAATTTAGAGCAGAAAAGCTGGTCTTCCCGCACTACTGGCCCTAAAAGCCATCTTCAAAGTTACTTTTTTAACCTTCCTCTTCGGGGGCAAGCTTAAGCTCCTCCGGGGTTTCGGGAATAAGCTCGGACAAACCAATCCCATAGTGGCCAATGGCAAGTGAAAATTCGTCCAGTGTGAGATCAAGCTTATGCACTTGCTTTCTTGGCACCACCCTGAGCGATCCAGCAAAGGATGCCGGCGTCCATGGCACCAGCACAACAAGCCGCGGCCGGCCCGTGTCCTCGACGATATAGGCCGGCTCCAGCACCCCCGAATCTCCTATAAGAAACGCCGGCTTGAAAGACCCGGACCTTTCCGCCCCCAATAGAGCCTGGAGCAGATGCTTGAGCGGTATATAAACGGGGAGCTTTTCCAAAATACTGCGCTCAAAGTACCGACCAATGGATGCACCAACAGGCAGCAGGGAGATAACACCCACAAGAAAGGACGCACCGACAATAAGTAACACCGCCAGAATATTGGTCTCCGGAATACCCTCGATGGCGTCGATGGGGAACAAGTCTGCAATTGGCGTTGCCAGGCCGATGAGCAGGCCAGCAAATTCCTTGAGGATAATGATAAGGAACAATACCGGGAGGAGGATCAACAGGCCGTTGAATACCGCGGACTTAAAAAACTTCAGCATAGCAGATACCTTCGAAAACTTGAGTAGGTGTAGCACTGTGGAAACAGATTGACCTCTCTCAGTGTAGCGCGCATTTGGGGCTTAGCGTAGTATCCTAACGCGGATGGCCGCGAATCTTTTTGTGCCACCTTGCGGCACACCGGCTTTTGAGGTCACAGCGTAATTTGCTATCAAGTCTATCTCCGGATAGGCCCCCAGGACTGCTATATTTGTAGTAGGGGATATGATCTGGCAACCTCCCACCAATTTCATGGGAATTTGAAATGCGTGTAGTGCAAGCTTTAACCTACCTGCTTTGTACCCTCACCGGGCTTATCGCCATTGCACTGGTACTAGCCTTCAGTCTGGATTTTGGAAGATTCAAACCACAGGCAGAATCACTGCTCACTGAAATCCTCGGTCGAACCTTCGTCATCGAAGGTCCCCTGCACCTTACACTCGATCTTGATCAGGGCATCAAATTAAGCGCTGTGGATGTTCGGCTGGCTGACAGCCACTCGCACGCAGATTCCAATCTTGTCAGCCTGCGCAGCATCGATGTGGCAATCGATTTGCGATCGTTACTGCACCAGCCCGTGGTCATAGATAAGCTACGGGTGGATGGCCTGCGAGTTAATCTGGAACAAGGTGCCGACGGTAAAAATAACTGGACTCTTCCCAGTGACAAGGGTTCGCTCCCCGCTAGCGAGTCTGAGGGGAAGCGCTTTAAGTTGCCGGTGCTGCCTACCGATGTTCGCCTCACGGATACGGCCATCACCTATACCAGGCCCAGTCGGCCACAGCCACTGCGAGTCACGGCGGAAACAATCTCCGAGGCCGTTTTGGCCGATGGCGGGATGCGGCTCAATATGGAGGGAGAAATCAATGACACCGGGTTTGACATAGAGATTTCCTCAACACAGTTCAGCGCACTCATCAGCATGCTGGACGTTGAACTCGGCCTGAAAGGCCACCTCGGCGAGATCCTGTTCGATGGTGAACTCGCAGTTGCCGACCTGCAAGCACCCCGACGACCAACCGCTCGCCTCAATCTTACCGGTCCTGACATCGAATACCTGCTCGATATTCTGGAACTCGAGCACTCGACATCGGGACCGCTGAGTCTGGCAATGGAATTCGCCCCGCAAGAAGAAAACATGGGACTGAGCTTGCAGGGGGTGTTTGGCGAATTCATTTTCGCGGCCAACGGCAGCTTCCTTGATCTACAGCACCTGGAGACATTTAAGATAAGTGCGAAAGCCCACGGCCCCAATATTGGCCGCGTGGCCGGTCTATTCGGCGTGGAGCATGTCCCGCACGACCCCTTCAGCCTCAGTGCCCGAGTGGTTCGCGCCGACAGGAATTTCAGTATTGATGACACTGTGCTTACGGTCGGTCAGGCACGCCTGGTTCTGGATGGCCTTTTTGCAGATTTCCCCAGCCTGAACGACGCCCGGGCCACGGCGCAACTCGACATCCCGGACATTGGCCATTTTTCAAAGCTGCTGAGGATACCGGGAGCACTGGATGGACCACTCCTCCTGAACGCCAGCCTGGCTGCCGCAAGCGCGGGCAATGACACGCGAGTCGAGGCAAGCGCCAGCAGCAATGATATTACACTGCAAGTCGATGGCAATATCGTAGATGCGGAGGATTATGCAGGGTCCCACGTTCAAATCGCGTTGAATGGTCCAACACTGCAAACCATAACTACCGCGATTGGCCTGGAACTAACGCCGAATGTGCCCTTTGCGTTACAAGCGAATGTGGACCGCATTCCCGGTGGAATGGCGCTTCCAGAAGTTCGTGTTGAGGTAGGAGCAGATCAACTCACACTGCGCGGCTCGGTGGCTGACCAACCGATGCTGGGAGAGACCGATCTCACTGTTGAACTGGGCGGTCCGAATATTGCGGAGACCCTCAATGCATTCGGCATATCCGCCACTGAGCTACCCCCGAAACCCTATCAGCTCAACGGCCGACTCCAGACCGCACCCGAACACTTGATCGTACAGGAGGCAACTGCAACTATCGGGAAGGAACGCATGGTGATCGACGGTATTATTGGAAGCGATCCACTGTCCGCCAAAACCCGTCTGGCATTCGAGCTGACATCGCCTGCTTTAAAGCCTGCCCTGGATAGCTATGGGATAGCGGTCGAACAGCTGCCAGAGAGTGATCTTTCGGCGAAAGGAAGCATACAAGGTGGGGTAGGGTTTTTCAGTTTGCAGGAAGTCATCGTAATGTATGCCGGAGCAACTGCACAAATCGAGGGACGAGTCACTAACTCACCCGCTCTGGACGGCACGGCATTACAACTTGCCTTAAGTGGACCCAACCTGGCCCACTTGCTCCCCCCCAACGAGAGACTCAAGCGGCTGGCAAAACCCTTTACCCTGGACGCCGCTATACGCATAGAGGATAAATTGCTGATAATAGAGGGCGCCGACATTCGCATTGACCAGACCCAGTTACAGCTGGACAGTCAAGTCGGGCTCGACCCACTGCTTGAGCACGGCAGTTTGGAACTTACCGGCAACTCTGTGGATGTACTGGCGCTAACGTCGGAGCTCGACGAAATTTCGGTATCCGACCGCCTGCCTTTGAAATTGCAGGGCCGGGTTACGTGGGTTCAGAACCAGTGGTCCATCAAAGCGCTTAACCTGTACGTAGGGAAGAGCCAACTAACAGTCGATGGGACACTGAAGGGGCCGCCTGATTTTGGCAAGACCAATCTTCAAGTGGATGGAAAAATCCCCAGCCTTTCAGGTTTTAGTCTCCTCGCCGGACGTGAGCTGCCGGACATACCGGCGCATATGAACTTCTCCCTGATTGGTAATGGCGACGTAATACGACTTAAGGGACTCAGTGTGATCGTCGGTGACAGCGACCTGTCGGGAGAGCTTTCTCTGCGGAGTAAAGATATCCCCGAACTTACCACGTCATTCACGTCGAAAAGAATGAATTTAACGCCATTTCTCGCCAAGGCTGCGGAAGCGAAACCGGACCAGGATGCGACGGTCATCGAGGCTCCACGGCCTGCAGACAAACATAGAAAAGTCATACCCGATACACCTGTTTCAACTGAGGTGCTGAAGACTTTTGTGGCCCAGGCTAATGTTCGTATCGAAGAGCTGGCAATCGATGCACGCACCTTTCAGGATGTCGAGCTGGGAGGCTCGGTTGCTGAGGGTGCCTTGATTATCGATAAGCTGGGCCTTAAGGGCTCCCAAGGCGGCTATCTTGAAGGCAAGCTGGCACTGCGCCCTTCGCCTCACGGCACGGAACTGAGGGTGCGCATGAAGGGCGACTCGCTTAGTCTTCCACTGCGGGCTGAAACAGAAGAGGAGTTGCAAAATCTACCCCGATTGAAACTGAATCTGGCGCTCATCTCCGAGGGTGCTACGGTCAGGGCGCTGGCCGGTGCTGCAAACGGCTATCTACGGGTCGAAAGTGGACAGGGGCAAATAAAAGCCGGCGCGCTGCGTATGCTCACTAATGACTTCCTGGACCAGCTGATCAGCAGTGTGAACCCCTTTGCAGTGGATGACCCCTATACGGAGATTCACTGTGCGACGGTTCTGACCGCAGTCGAGGCAGGCCAGGTCGTCGGCGAGCCTATTTTCGTGCTTAACGGTTCGCGGGTGAATATTTTTGCCAACGCCCATACAGATTTACGTACCGAAAAACTGGATGTCCACTTCAATACAGTCCCGCAAAAGGGGTTGGGGATCAGTATGACGACGCTCATCAACCCCTATATCATGGTAACCGGCACCTTGGCACAGCCGAGCTTGACGCTGGACGCTGAATCGACCTTGATACAAGGGGGGGCTGCCCTGGTCACCGGTGGTCTTTCGATTCTGGCAACCAGTATCAAGGATCGATACCTATCGCCGAAAGATCCCTGTGGCCACGCCTACATCGAGGCAGACGAGGGCCAGCGTGCACTTGAGGCCAAGTACGCCCCGGGAACAAAAAAGAACTGAGTCAGCTGCGAATCGACTGCTAACCACAACTCCGGCTTAAGCCGACTTCCTGCCGGATATCGCCAAGCTCAACGATCGCCTCATCCATTAAGCCGCGTGCGGAATCCGTAGACGATAATTTTTTGTCCTTTTTCACCAGTTGCGGCAGTATCGCTAGCGCATCATCCCGCCTGCCTTGCTCGGTAATGGTCAGCACCTCCAGCCAGTAACCCGCAAGGGCGTAATTCGCCTTGTTATTGCCCTTGGCAGTTTCAGCGTAGGCAAGCGACACAGGAAGTTTGCAATCGACCAAAGCCTCCAGGCCCAGATAGGCATCATCACCGATGTCCTTGCGTAATTTAGCGAGTTCGTCCGCCTTTTTCTTTTCCTCTGCCGCACGCTTCTTGTCGGCCACCTCGGCACCCTGAATACCGCCGGAGACTGCCCCTGTACTGCCGCCCCAAACTGCGCCACGGGCAGCAGCATTCCCTACATCGCCGCCAAAGACCAGCGCGGTAACCACACCGCCCACGGCACCCACAGCGGCACCCGTGGCGGCACCCTGGGCCGCACCTTGTCTTGATTCAGTGGAGCAACCGGCAACTGTCAGGGTCAGTACTACAAGCAAGCCCAGGCAAGCATTATATCCGCGGATAATCGTCATGTACTCTCTCCTTTACTAAACACAGGGTCATGATCATATAACCGATAGACTACCGCTAAAAGGATTATTCGGTAAAAGCGTAAAGGCTTGAATGTATTTGTACCCGCAAGGTATGATCGATAATCTCGGAAAATCCACTGGACTCCGACCTGGAGCATCTTTGAAAAAGCGACGTCGACTATCGATTATTCCACTGGCTGCCGTGGGCCTGGTCATAGCAACCTCCAGCCCAGTACAAGCCCAGAAGTCGGAGCCTCGCGCATACGCTAATACCCCAACAGACGTGAACTTTATCAGCCTGGGATACGCTTGGTCCAACGGCAATGTTCTTCTTGACCCGGCGCTACCCATTGAAAACCTGGATGCCAACATTAACGTTGGGATATTTCAGATGTCCCATGCGTTTTCACTCGGTGGAGACAATGCCAAGATTAAATTTGCGATACCGTGGCAGGCGGGCGATTGGGAAGGCACTCTGGAGGGAATACCCGAAAGCCAAAAGGAACAGGGTGTAGGGGATGCCTGGGTGGGGGTGGACTGGCTTTTTTCTGGAGCGCCTGCACTCACACTGGCTGAATTCCCCACATACCACGCAGGCAGGGTTTTAGGCGTGGGATTACGTGTTTCAATGCCCACAGGTGATTATGATTCGAGCGAACTTTTAAACCTCGGATCCAACCGATGGTCGCTGCGCAGCGAATTTGCAGCCTCACAAACCTGGGACCAATGGACTCTGGAGAGTGTCGCCAGTGTCCGAATTTTTAGTGACAACGACGAACTCTTAGGCACCCGAACACTGGAACAAAAACCAATATGGGCGGTAAAAGGCTCGGCCATCTATTCCCTCTCCCGTCCAGGATGGTGGACGAGCTTCTCCGTAGCCTACGGCGAGGGAGGCAAAACCCGCGTAGACGGCGTTTCCAAGCAAACTAAACAAGAGAACTGGCGATTTGGAGCCACGTTTTCCATGCCTCTGGCCGAACGGCATGGAATCAGTGTTCGAATCGATTCAGGAATTAACGATGGCGCAGGAAGTGATTTTGACTCAGTCAGCCTGTTCTACACCTACCAGCAAGGTGGTAGAGGCAGCTAACTGAGTCCGGACTGGGAGTCAGTTTGATATACAGGTTGCGCCCGCTACAACGGTGTGAATCGGTATTGCACACCAGTGACGGCCCACGCCATTTTAGAGGTTTGAATTCAAGATGAAATTTCGCATTCCCTTATTCCTGATTCTGACCTGCCTGTGCCTGGTGAGCGCCGAGCTCCGCGCTGAAAAAACCGACATTGTGTACTTACACAACGGCGATCGCATTACCGGCGAGGTAAAAGGGGTGTATTCGGGCCAATTGGAATTCAAAACAGATGACGTTGGCGTGCTGATGATTAACTGGAGTGCCATACGGGAGTTGATCAGCGATGAAGTGCACCAGGTTAAACTCAGTGATGGCGGTCACTTGACCGGAGAGCTCAGCAAGCCGGTCTCACCAGAAGAAAACGAACAGAGTCTCATCGTCGTAAAAACGGCCTCCACCACGGAACGTATCGAATCCAATAGTGTTGTAAGTATGTATCCTCTGGGTGCAGATTTTTGGGACCGGATCGATTTCGACCTTAGTCTGGGCTTCAACTATGACAAGGCCAGTTCGGTAGGTAAGTACAACATGGGTATAAACACCATGTACCGCGCTGAAAACTACGTCAATATCGGAAAACTCAGCTCTGAGATCACTACACAGAACACTGCAGACAACACCAAACGTAATGTTCTGAGCGCGCTGCATATGGCAGATAGGCCCAATAAACGTTACCACAGTTACTTTGGCAACCTGGAGCAAAACGACCAGCTTGGTATAGACCTACGCACCGTGCTGGGTGTGGGTTACGGTTGGGTACCGATAAGCACGAGCGCACACTGGCTGACAATGGGCGGGGGCATACAGGTAAACCTCGAAAGACCCTTCGACGATACAGACCCTGATGAAAACCTCGAAGCGGTTGCCAGCTTACGCTACCAGCACTATAAACACAGCGTTCCCAAACGTAATATCGACGCCTACTTCCAGATTATGCCCAGTCTCACGCAGTCGGATCGAATTCGTGCCGATTTCACTCTGGACTTCAAGTGGGAAGTGGTGCGCAGCTTCTATATCGGTATGGAGTTTTACACCAGTTTTGACAGTCAACCACCATCACCTGAGGCCTCAGATATTGACTACGGTCTGATATCCTCAGTGGGGTACAGTTACTAGCTTCGGCCTGCAGTGCGGCATCTATGCGCCTACCACCGCGTACCAAAACTGATATAGATAACCTCGTCCTCGGGACCCTTGGCAAAATCCAGACCCATGTTCATGCCCAGCTTCTTGACGCCCAGATAGCGAAAACCCACTCCCCGGGATACCCTGCTGGTAGCTTCATTCAAACCATCCATATCGTCTGAAACCCGACCTGCTCCCACAAAAGCCGCCAACTGCCAACGCGGATGAAGCTGCCAGTTCAGTCGGGCCTCCGTTGTGACCACCTTTTTCCCCTGGTATCTGAGAGCCGGAATACCCTTGAGTTCAATGTAGGGAACCGCATAAAACGGTACGTCCCCACTGGCCATGTCACCGTCCAGTCGCAACCCCAAAACCCAGTCATCTGCCAATGGCAAATGAACCTGATTAAGCCAGGTGTACTGGTTGTAGTTGAAGTCTCCACCGACAGCCTCATCGAAGCGTGCAAGCTGTAAATCGCTGACTATCCCGGTTTTTGGCGCATACTGATTATCCAGAGAGTCGTAGCGAATAATCGCTGCCACGGCGGCATTATTGGAATCCAGCGTCTCGGGATCTATACCGGGATCGCCATCGTGCAGATCAAAGCGGGAGTCGGTACTGATCAGGCGGTAGGCACCACCGACAAACCAATCGCTTTCGCCTAAACGAAAGGCAAGGACCTGGCTCAGAATCAATGCCTCGGAGTTGAATGAAAAACCCTCCTCATTCGGCTCGTCGATGGAGCCATAGAAATCCATAAATACATCTGCATAGCCAACGACACCCTCATAACGAATGCTGTCCTGTTTGTAGTGGCCGAAGTGACCCCCTCCGATAAACTTGGTGTCATTATTGGTTGCCCCCAGTGCCACCGCCGAAATACTGCGAGGCATCGCTCTGCCCCGGCTGTCCAGCCCATCGACAGGGGCATCTTTCGGGGCATCGTGAAAATGCGCGGCGGCTACCCCCAGTCCCTCACCAACCGCGGGCTCGGTGATAATGATAGGGACTGGTAAAACCGCGTAGGGGTATTCCAACAGGAACTTGCCACCATCCAACCAGCCGTCATCGGGATCTATCAGGTCTTCCATAAAGCTGCCCGCATTGACCATACCCGAGGCAACAACCATCACGGAGGCCATCATCATACTGCCAGTAAAAGACAGAACGCGACGAGGGACCTGAGCTGTAGTTAGTGATGATAGGGGTAATTGCAGTTTGAAAAGACTCATAAAAAAGATTTCTCCGAAAGACTAATTGGTCGTGATACTCGATAAATTGCGAATGCTACGCAAATCCCTAGCGAGGTCGGTAGTGTAGAGAAGCCACACCATTTTTGGCAGTGGCTTTAGAGGTCAGTATCTCGACTAATAGATACAGCGCAGCAATGTTTTGGAGAAGCCAACCACGATTATGCCGAGCTTATTGCCCCAGATCATTGCGCCAGATCATGGACAAGTCTTCCGGCAGAACCTGGTAATAGTGTACGAGAATGACAGGGGTACACAAATGTACTTAATATGATCACAAATATCATTCTTCATAATCGTCCAGAGCTCTAGTATTAAATCTATGTTGATTACAATGCTTCGCCAAACGCCCGCCTCTCACTTCGCCAAATTGGTAGAAGTCTTGCAAGAACTCGGTATCGATAAAGAAACATTTCTGTCGACGCCAGACATGAATGGCGCTGAAACCAGCACCACGCGCGGACATATAGGTCTGGAATATTATCTAGCGGCAGTGAAGCGGGCACTGGAACTCTCTAAACGCGACGATTTGGGGTTTCTGGTTGGTAAGCATCAAGACACTCTAGAACAAGGAAGCCTGGGATATGCCTTGCGCAGTAGCAATACACTGCGTGAAAGCCTGACCCGTTATCAACGCTACCAGTATTTGCTGGGGTCGGGCCTTACCATTGAACTTGTGGTGGAGGGGGAACTCGCAAAATTCAAGGTCCAGCCGCTGAAGCGACGAATTGCCCTGAGCACAGCGCAAGTCGAATACTTTATACAGAAGTGGCTGGCGGGCTGGAACCAATGGGCGCCATTGATAGGCAAGCTGGATGGTTTTTTTGAACAGGTTACACTGGGTTTCAATCCGGGCTGCGATCTCGACATCTATACCAAGCATCTAAAATGCCCGGTCACAACAGGGCGCGGCGAGACCACTACCATTTTCCCCTCGGTCTACCTCGATAGAACACTCGATTTTTCCAACGATGCCGCCGCTGCCAGTTACCTGACATACAGCGAAAAAATCAGGTCAAACCTCGACATAGGGCAAAGCATTTCAAGCGAGATCCACAGCCACCTGTTGAGTTCGCCAGGGCGTATCCCCAGTATGAAGGCGATGGCAGAAACGCTTGCTATGAGTGCCCGAACCCTGCGTCGTAAATTACTCACTGAAAATACAACCTACCAGCAGTTAATCATTGACTTCAGGGTGGCAATGGCCAGGCAATACCTACAGGCCACCACACTGCCTGCTAATGAAATAGCTACCCTGGTGGGTTATGCGGACACTGCAAATTTTTATCGAACGTTTCGCGAGGAAAATGGTATGACGCCTGCCACTTTCAGGCAGTCGATTGCCAGCTAGGACCGTTGTAGGTGAAAACAGACAGAACCCGCGTGTCTTTGCTCAGGCGCTGTTTTCTGTCATGCTGATGATCGAACCGTAAGCGGGCCCTGCGGGCTGAAATTGCTACTAACAAAAAAATAGGCAATCCCACACCATGATTACCTTGCCAAATAGCTTAGACAGAGCACATCCCACCCCCGCATGCACCCCTTTGTATGCCCTGCTGGCCATAGTGTTACTTCTTGCTGGCTGTAGCACCCTGCCCCCAAACGTGGAGCGCGAAGAGTCCTACACCCTTACCGATACCGCAGAAACCAATCTCGCCCTGCGAACCCAACCGCTGCTCGATGAACAGCCCGGTCTATCGGGTTTTCATATCCTTAACGATGGGATGGATGCATTTACGGCACGTACGCGCCTGATCGGGGCAGCTCAAAAATCAATCGATACCCAATACTATATCTGGCATGACGACCTGACCGGCAGGGTATTGCACCACCTTCTGTTAGCAGCAGCAGATAGCGGCGTGCGCGTACGGCTATTGCTTGACGACCTGGACACTGCGGGTAAGGAGCCCATACTGCGGTACATCGATGCACACCCCAACATCGAGATTCGCCTGTTCAACCCCTTTGCCAACCGAGACATGCGGGCCGGGGATTTTATAACCGACACCCGCCGCGTCAATCGTCGTATGCATATCAAAACCTTGACTGTCGACAATCAGGCGACCATTTTTGGCGGTCGTAATATCGGTAATGAATATTTTGATGCCGGCAAGGACGTCGCCTTCGGCGATGTCGATACGCTCGCTATCGGGCCTATCGTGAATGAGGTTTCCGACCAGTTTGACCTCTACTGGAACAGCCAGTGGGTCTACCCCCTGGCGGCATTCAGCCCCGAACCCGCCGATGCAGCCGAGATCAGCGCCTACCGGGTGCAATCGGCGGCCTATATGGAGCAAGCCCTTACCTCTGAGTACGCCGCCGCACTGAACGAGATTGAAATGCAGCAAATTGCCTCTCTGGCGGGATTGGATTACTCCTGGTCCAAGTGGCGCCTGGCCTATGACCTTCCCAGCAAGGTTGAAGCGGAAAAGGTCACTGCGGGCACACACCTTGGGCCCGTGATCAAGGAGGGTATGGATAATACAGAGCGAGAACTGATCATTGTCTCGCCCTACTTTGTACCCGGGGTCAGTTTTACGAAGTATCTCACTGGCCTGGTGGACAAAGGCGTTCACGTTCGCATTCTGACCAATTCTCTCTCCGCCAATGATGTCTCTCTGGTACACGCTGGGTACATGCGTTACCGCAAGGACCTGGTAGCCGGCGGGGTGGACTTGTACGAATACAAGGCGACCGGCGGTACCGGCATCGCTCGCAAGGACAAAAAGAAAAAGCGGGTAGGCGCTTCCCGGGCCAGCCTGCATGCCAAGTTTTTCGGTTTTGATCAACGCTACATCTTCATCGGTTCATTTAACCTTGATGCGCGCTCTCTCGAACTCAACGCCGAGCTAGGTGCCTATTTTGAAAGTACAGAGCAGGGGCAACAGCTGTCGGAAAATTTTGACCAGAATATCCTTGATCGCGCCTATAAACTGCACTTGGATAATGCTAAAGATTTATACTGGATCACGCGAGAAAACGGCGAGGATATTCGTTTCGACAAAGAACCTGAAACAAGTTTCTGGGATCGATTCAAAGTCCGCACACTCTCAATATTTGTCCCTGAGAGTCAGCTCTAGTGAGTTCTTGCAAAAAAAAACGGCCATGCAGGCTTACACTACTTGCTGGCAGGAACTTAATAAAATACGATTGATGCGTTTTGGTGGCGGCGCATTTCGCTGACTTCAACCATCGTTATATGAACAGATTTCGAAATTGAATTTTATGTACATTCAGGAGAACCGCATGCGACACACTAGAAAATTGTCCGTCTGGGCGTTGGCAACATTTATGTTGACTGCAAGCGCCCTATCGATGGCGGCAGAAAAACCAAATATTCTTGTTCTTTGGGGAGATGATATTGGTGTCTGGAACACCAGCGCATACAACCGCGGTGGCATGGGTTACAAGACACCGCATATTGATTCTATAGCCGATGAGGGTGCCTTGTTCACCGATATGTATGCGCAGCAGTCCTGCACAGCGGGACGCGCATCATTCATCCTGGGCCAACAACCCTTTAGAACCGGCTTGTTAACAATCGGCATGCCGGGCAGTGACCAGGGCATTCCAGACTGGACGCCCACTATCGCTGATCTGCTAAAGAACCAGGGTTATGCCACCGGGCAATTCGGCAAAAACCACCTGGGTGACCAGGATGAGCACTTGCCGACTAACCACGGTTTTGATGAATTTTTTGGCAATCTCTACCATTTGAATGCCGAGGAAGAACCTGAAACTTACTACTACCCGAAAGATCCGGAATTTCATAAAAAGTTCGGACCCCGCGGCGTGATCCACTCTTATGCGGATGGCAAAATCGAAGATACCGGTCCGTTAACCAGAAAACGTATGGAAACAGTTGATTCCGAGTTTGGCGGCGCAGCCAAGAAGTTTATGGCGAAAGCCGTTGCAGACGACAAGCCGTTCTTCGTCTGGATGAACTTTACCCGTATGCACGTCTGGACACGCTTGCAAGAGAAATACAGAGGTAAGTCCGGTATTAGCCTCTATGCCGACGGTATGCTGGAACTCGACGACATGGTGGGTAGCTTCCTGGGCGAGCTCAAGGAGATGGGTGTTGAAGACAACACCATTGTCATCTTCTCGACCGATAATGGGGCAGAGAAATTCACCTGGCCTGACGGCGGCGCATCGCCCTACCATGGCGAAAAAGGAACGACCTGGGAAGGCGGCATGAGAGTCCCTCAAATGGTTAGGTGGCCGGGCACCATAAAGCCTGGGTCCATCTTTAACGATACCATGAGTCAGGAAGACTGGATGCCAACATTACTGGCCGCTGCAGGCGTACCCGATGTGAAAGAAAAGCTCGCGTCCAAAAGTGGGTACAAGGCTAACGGTAAAAAATTCCGGGTGCACCTCGATGGCTATAACTTCAAGCCTTATTTCGAAGGCAAAGAGGAGAAGGGGCCGCGAAGAGAGATCATGTATTTCGCTGCGAGTGGTATGTTAAACGCGATACGAGTAGATGACTGGAAGGTGGCATTTGCTATAGAGAAAGGTCCGATTAACGAGGCATATAGAGAAACACCCGCATGGCCAGTGATCACCAACTTGAGAGCTGACCCGTTCGAAAGTGCCTCGCGAGAATCCGCCATGTATTTGCGGTGGTACGCTGACAATATGTGGTTAATGGTTCCCGCACAGGGCTTTGTTCAAAAGTTCTTTGCTACAATTGAAGACTACCCCTTCCAGGCAGGAGGCTCCCTGAGTGCCAGTAATATCGGCTACGGAACGCTTGAACGACAAAAAGCAATGGGCAACCTGAAAGGACTGCTGGATAGAGCCATTCAAAACTAATTAGCACTAGACCTGATAGCCCGGCCTGTTAATTCAGCCCGGGCTTTTTTGTGAGAGTGATTGTATCCAGGGTTGGGAATTAGTCATCGTTCGGTTCCACTCTATAGAGGCCGCTCCCCAATCCAGATTTCAGATATAAAAAACCCCGCACGAGGCGGGGATCACTGGTATTTCTGGCTTGCTATTTATTGTGCTTGGGGCTCAGGCACCAGCCTCTACTTATCTCCTGCACCTTTAGTAATTGATTCCATCACCCGATCAAGACTGAAGGTTCCGGGCTTCTGGCGGGGCGGAAAGTCACGGAAACTCTGCAGCCACTGGCCCACATAAAAACCTGCTGGCGCAAACATGTACATACGCTCCATTTGCCATTGCGGGTAACCGATGCCCTCTTTATGTGCACGCTCAAAGGGATCCATGCGCAGGTTGCCGATCATCGGCATACGCAGTTGCTCATAGGGCGCTTCCCACACGTGCATGCCGTGCGCGTTCTGCCTCAGGAAGGTAATCTTCCAGTTGTTGAAGCGCAGGGCTGCAACATTGCCATCGTCAGTCCAATAGAGGAACTCTTTGCGCGGCCACTCGCCCTCGCCCTGTAGCGCGGGCATCAGGTTGTAGGCGTCAAGATGAACCTTGTATTTCCGCCCGTTCACTCGCTTGCCCTTCAGCAGATCGGCTTTCACGTTGGGATCTCCCGCCGCGGCGAGCAGCGTGGGCAGCATGTCTTCGTGGGCACCGATATCGTTGATGACAGTGCCGGGCTTGATAACGCCAGGCCAGCGTATCGCGGTAGGTACTCGAAAGCCGCCTTCCCATTGAGTTGCCTTTTCACCGGCGAACATTGTGGTGCCACCGTCAGGCCATGTGAATACTTCTGCGCCATTATCGGTGCTGTACATGACAATAGTGTTGTCTTCTACGCCCAGCTCCTCGAGCTTGTCCAGCAGCTGTCCTACCATTCCGTCGTGCTCAACCATTCCGTCAGCGTAGACGCCAAGACCGGTCTTACCCTTGGATTCAGGCTTAAGGTGCGTCCAGACGTGCATGCGGGTACTGTTCCACCACACGAAGAACGGTTTGTCGTCATTGACCGCTTTTTCCATAAATTTCATCGCCGCAGCGGTGACTTCCTCGTCAACGGTCTCCATGCGCTTCTTGGTCAGCGGGCCAGTATCCTCGATCTTGCCATCTGCATAAGAGTGGATCACACCACGGGGGCCAAACTGCTCGCTGAAGGTCTTGCCGTCAGTACCCAGTTGCAGGTCGGCCGGGTAATCGGGGCTCTCAGGCTCCTCCTCCGCATTCAAATGGTAGAGGTTACCGAAGAACTCGTCGAAGCCGTGATTAGTCGGCAACATGTCATCGCGGTCGCCCAGGTGGTTCTTGCCAAACTGACCGGTCGCGTAACCCTTTTCCTTGAGCAACACGGCGATAGTCGGGTCTTCCACCTTCATTCCTTCTGGCGAGCCTGGTAGTCCGACCTTGGTCAGACCGGTACGCATCGGCGACTGGCCTGTAATGAAGGCGGCGCGACCTGCTGTGCAACTCTGCTGACCATACCAATCGGTAAAGACAGCACCCTGTTGGGCAATGCTGTCGATATTGGGTGTCTTATAGCCCATCATGCCCATATTGTAGGCGCTGATATTGAACTGACCGATGTCATCACCCCATATAATCAGGATATTGGGTTTATCGGCTGCGAACGAGGCGCCACTGAAAAACATTGCCGCGGTGGTGGCCAGAGCGCGGAGAGATTTACGTTTCATTTTTTATATCCTCACTGGATTAGCAATGCATCCAGAATAAGTAAACGACAGGACTGCGGGCAGAAACTCCTGATTCAAGGAATTATAGACCATGCGACCAAGAATTATGTTCGCAGAAGTCACAATCAAAGTCGAGGTAGTATTGGGCGACAACAATGAACTGCGTCCAGAATAGCTTGTACTAGGCGATAAAACAGCCAACTTGGCCCTATAAGCCACCAACCAAACCGAAGTGGCGAAATGCGCTATGCTATATTTGGTATCGCATTCTATCGTGGCAGGTTTAAATATAAATGGGAAAGCCGCTCAACGAATACAACGTCTACGTCAAACACACCGTGGATGTATTGCGTGCGCAAGATATTGACGTAGAGTCACTGCTACAGCGACATCAAATTTCCGAAGCCGCACTGGGCAATGAAGAAAGACAAATCAGCCAGGACCAGTACTCGCAACTACTGGATGAGGTGTTGCGCAAGTACACGGTACCCGGTCTGGGATTGCTGGACGGACAGGGCGTAAACATGTTGAATCACGGCGTACTGGGCTACGCCATGTATGCCAGTGCCAATCTGGGCAAGGCCATTGAACGGCACACAAAGTACCAGGATACTATCGGTGCCGTCGTACATACGGCACTCTTCGTTGACGGCGATATGGCTCACTTGCGTGTCATAGAGACGGCCAGGCCAGACCTGCTCAACACGGAGGCGAAGCTGCACTATGAGATGGAACGGCTGTTTAGCCAGTGGGCCGAGATGGGGCCTGCTATCGGTAGAGATCAGCACTGGTTTGACAGCCTGAACTTCAGTTATCCGGCACCGAAGTACCGCAGCATGTATCAGCAGATCCTGGGAAAGGATGTGCGATTCAATTGCGAATTCAATCAGATGAACTTTCCGACAAAACTACTGGAACAGCCACTGAGTTTCGCCAACGAACAGGCTGCCGACTTGTGCGATAGGCAGTGTGCTGCACTGCTGGGCGAGTTACAGGAAACAGAGGGCCTGGTGGGAGAAATTCGTCGCCTGCTAACCAATACGCCGGGGCATTATCCGTCTATAAAAACGACCGCTTCACACCTGGCTCTTGGAGAGCGCACCCTGCGCCGTCGACTTAATGATGAGGGCACCAGCTATAAACAGGTACTGCTGGACTACCGAATGGAACTGGCGGCCAGTTACCTGCGTAACGATGCTATGACCGTGCAGGAAGCTGCTTTCACCACCGGCTATTCAGACCCTTCCAATTTCCACCGCACCTTCAGTAAATACCACGGCGCGACGCCGAAACAATATCGTGAATTACATCAAGCCGACTAGCGCAGCCTCCTGAATACCATCAGCCCGCGATCGCCCCAAAGACCGGCAAACTAAAGCCTGCCGAGACGCCGCCGTCAACGCGAATTTCCTGGCCTGTAATAAACGTAGAGGCATCACTGGCAAGGAAATTATACGCCCCCACCACCTCATCCTGCCTACCCATGCGACCAAAAGCCGTTAGGGTGCCAAGAAATTTTGCATCGTCGCTACCGTCATCATCCACCATCATGCCGGTACCGGCAATCATCGCAGGACAGACAGAATTGACGCGAATACCCCGGGGCGCATTTTCAATGGCCGCGGTACGCGCCAGATAAGCTCCCGCCGCTTTGGTGGCAGCATAGACGCCCGTGCCCGCATGGGTGATACCCGAACCAGCGACGGAACCGGTATTGATAATAGAGCCGCCATCATTCATGTGCCGGGGGCCGTACTTTAGCGAATAAAATACGCCCTCGAGGTTCACAGCCACTATGTTCTTCATGCCCTCGCCAGAAAATTCCTCGATACTGCCCTCGTCATCTGCCACACCGGCATTGATGACCAGTACATCGAATTTTCCGAGACGTCGCTCGGCCTCCACGAAGCAGGCTTCCACGTCGGCCTCTTGACTGACGTCACAACGGATAAACTGGGCGCCAATTTCTTTGGCTAAATCTTCTCCAGACTCACGGCGACCGGTAATAATCACTTTCGCGCCATCAGCAATATAGTTTTTGGCAATAGCCAAGCCAATACCGGAGGTAGCGCCACAGATCAACGCCGTTTTATCATTCAAGAGATTCATAATAGCTTCCTATCGATTACTGTTGGGTCCAGAGATAAATTTTTCCGCACTGCTTACTGACCTGTAGATCAAAAGCCTCTCCCGCACGGGACATCGGAAATTCATGCGTCACCATGACATCGACCATGCGTTGAACTTCGGGATTGCACAGCGCGCGCACCAGGCCCTGTCGGTCCAGTAGGCGAACATCATGCTGCCCCCACAAAGTGTGTGCCGGATCAATAACGTGATGCAGAGGGCTGAAATCGATCTTTGCGCCGGGCGTGTGGCCGCTGAAATTAACATTGCCGTATCGGCGAGTCGCCGCCATTAAACGTTCCTGGTAGTAAGTCACACCCGAGCCATCTACCGAATGGTCCACGCCCTGGCCGTTGTAGGTTAATGCCGTGACCTGCTCCAACCAATCCGGGTCATCAGGGTTTACAAAATGCTGGACGCCCATTTCACGTAACAAGCCCTCACGGTACTCGTTGCGCATCAGGGCTATCACCGTGGCGTTGCGATAAAGGGCAGAGATAATATGCCCCATGGCGATAAAACCTACGCCTCCAACCAACACCGTGTCACCGGCTTTCACATTCATAACTTCCTGATTGGAAAACCCCACCCCCAACGAACAGTTGGCCGAGGCAGCGTGACGAAATGCCAGTTGGTCCGGTATTCGAAACATATTGGCTTCGGGCGCAATGCGGTAGGTTGCCATCGCGAAACCACCGGACTCGCTACCTGTGCGAGCTTCGATGCCCTTCATAGCCGCGCCATCGACGCCGCGCACATCCGGGTCATTGGCATCGCAGTAGGTTGGCGACAACCCCTGGGTACAGGCGTGACAGTGTCCGCAGTGATCCCCCTGGAAGACAATGACTCGATCACCTACTTCAAAATTTGAGCCCACCATGACTTCTACCACGGTGCCCACACCCTCATGGCCCAGGTGTTCCGCGTCATCGTGAAATTCGAAATCGTGGGCCGCCCATATACGACTGCCTTCAAGGCAGACGGGCGCGATCTCCGTTTTTATGATGGCGTAGCCGGCGGCTATTGTCGGATAAGGGCGCTCCACCAGTTCAAACTGGCCGGGCCGGGGTATCGTGAGGATGGTATTGTTCAATGCTTCGGTCATAGCAGCGTCCCGGTTGCAGTTGAAATAGGAAGAAACAGTCTATCGCGCAATCCAGCGCTTGATAATGATACTTAAGGCCCTTAACTTTACAATTGTGTACCAGGGTGTAATTGTCCGGTAAAGCCCTCGTCTTTGTCCTTCAAAGCCATACTTTAGTCCGATTTGGTCAGCTAGACTAACTGGAAGCTCAACACTGAACCGGAGATAAGCCATGACAACTGCCAGAGAACTCGACTACAGCCTGCATCACCTGTGCATATATGACGATAAGCCTCGGGATAATATGTTCCCTTACCTGCGCTGGCACCATGGCATCACCAACTTTTTTTCCGGTAATGTATTTCATGTAACAGACGAGGGTCACTCGGACTATACCTTCATGGGCTGTGGTGGACGCGCCTACCAAATACAAATCGAGGCTCCCCCCTTCCAGTTTGAATATGAACGCAACTGGTGGGCAGATCACGGCCGTGGATACAACCATATCTGCTGGCTGTCCAGTAATGCCAGGGCTTCCATGGAGCATCTGCTGGCCAATGGTGCAACCGAGGTCATGCCTTTTGAGAAATTTCCCACCTACGACGGCTTTGTCGTACACGACCCGGAAGGTCGCTGGATTGAGATCATGGAGTACACAGATGACACCTTCAGGGTGCAGGAATTTACCCACGCGCCCTCGGGCGAATGTGGTCTGGAAATAGTGGGTAACGCGGAAATTTGTCGCGATGTAGAGGCCATGTCAAAGTGGTACCAGGACATTCTGGACTTGCGCGTACTGGAAGAGTTCAAGGACGGGGACGACCATGTCGTCGTCATGTCTGACAAGGACTACGACCCGGTAGGACGTCGCTCGCTGTTTATTTTGCAAAACGCCCGTCATGATTTTGAAAAAGACCACATGGCCAAGCACGGCCCCTATATCTCTGCCATCATTTACCAGGCTAAAGATGTGACACGCGCCTACGATGACGCCCTGTGGGCGGGCATGATAGACCTGCAGGCACCCGGCATTGACCCGCTTACCGGGCTCATGACGGCCTATGTAAGAGAACCCTGTGGTGGCAATGCAATCATGTTGACCGAGCGTTATGCACCTGCCGTTCAAAATTCAATCGCAGCGTAGGCTGAAACGATGATTCTCGCCTTTGCCCACCCCTGTATCGTCGTTGACGATGTGGAAGTTGCCCGGGAGTTTTACCAGAAAATGTTTGGCTTTCGCGTTATCAACGATGAGGGTTGGTCTGACAACCCCACCGTGGATGCCGCCATAGGCAGCAAGAATTCCCGTTGCCGCGGCTACATGCTGGCTGGCCACAACTGCTATCTGGAGATGTTTGAGTTCGAAGCGCCAGAGCAAACAGCACCGCACCCCCGCAGCCTCGGACCACATGAGCGCGGCATACGCCATCTCTCCTTTTATGTGGACGACTGCCGCGCGGAATACCAGCGCTGCCTGAGCCTGGGCGGTCACCCCCTGGGCGAGCCTGCACCCCGGAGTTCAGGCCTTAACGCCGTCTATATGCGGGATCCCAGCGGCAATATTATCGAGTTGTGTGAAGTACCCCGTCCGGATGAGAACCCCACCGTTCTGCCTGGCGTTAACTGCCTAAACAAGGAGCAATATTAATGTTCGATCTCGCAGGTAAAAATGCTTACATTACAGGTGGCTCCTCCGGCATAGGCCGGGCAGTCGCCGAGATTTTCATCGAACACGGCGCCAATGTGGTTATCGCAGATATTGTCGACGCCAGCGCAGTCGCGCAACAGATCGGCGCATCTGCCGTGCCCTGTAATGTCGCCGATGAAGCCAGCGTAGCCGAATCACTGAAGCTGGCCTGCGCCGCGCTAGGGGGTAAACTGGACATTGTGGTACTCAATGCCGGTGTCGGGGACGTTGGGCCCATTCTGGCTGACACCGAACAAGCACTGATCGAAAAAGTGACCAAAATCAACCACTGGGGCGTAATCTACGGCCTGAAACACGCGCCTTTGGCGATGAACGATGGCGGCTCTATTATCAGCACTTCATCCATGGCGGCCTTCATCAGCCTGCCTGGTTCTGCGGTGTATTCGGCGGGCAAACGAGCGGTAACCAGCCTGACTGAAATGGCCGCGTTGGAACTCGGACACCGCAATATTCGGGTCAACTGTGTCTGCCCCGGCTATACCGAAACCGCCCTTGGTAGCGGTGAAGAGGGGCAAAAAATCTGCGAAGCCTTTACCGCCCTGGGCAGGGTCGCCACGGTTCAGGATATGAGTGGTGTGTACCTGTTTCTGGCCTCCCAGGCCAGCTGCTACATGACCGGGCAGGCCCTGAAAGTAGACGGTGGCTGGGACTGCGGGCCCACCAACGCACTTTTGCAGCTGGTAACGGGCTCGAATGCCGCGCCTTCCTGAATTCATCCCAGGTGTGTAGAATCACGTGATGAATGTAACTGCTGGCTCACTGTCCATCGCCTCGCGCGATGCCCAGGAAAGTAGAATTGCGGCCAACTGGCTGCACCGCCTGGAGCGATGTCTGGGCGACGAGGGTGCACCGCTGTTCCGCGATGCCCTGCGGGAGACCGGCATCAGCCAAAATGATATCCATATGGCGACCAATATCCACCAGGCGCAACTGGATCAGGTCAGTCGGTTTTTGCGCGCTGATGTACCGGATATCACCCTTCGCATGTTCGCCATTGCTGAGTTAATCGATCTGGGTTTGACGGGTTACGCCGCCGTGAACAGCGACTCGGTCGGGCGGGCGATGAATGTGCTCTATCAGTATCACAGTCTGACATCCGATCGCTATAACGACCAGCTTGAGCGCGTGGGCGAAATGGCCATTGTTACGACCACCCCCTTCTTTAACCACCTCCACGACCTGCAGAATATCGTCGAAGACAGCTTCATGGGTAATTGGCGCTGCCTGGAGATTCTGCTGGGTTCGGCTTTTGACCCCGGTAGAGTACGATTGAACTTCCAGCATCCCGCCCCCGCCTACCTGGCAACTTACGAATCGTGTTTCAAGGGTGCCCGCTTGAATTTCGAAGCTGAGAACAACGAACTGCACTTCCCCGTCCGGTGGCTGGATAACCCCGTTGATAATGCCATCCACGGCATGGAAAATGTCTATACCGCCATGTGCGCGCGAATTCTCGGGCCAGGTGATCGCACGGCCGACACGGCGGAGCAGGTGCGCCGCCTGTTGCTGAGCCGACCCGGTCGGAAAATGCTGCGTCTGGAGGAAGCGGCGGAGCACTTGCGGCTCTCCCCCACCCAGTTACGGAAACGGCTTTATCGCGTCAATACCAGCTTCAAAGCGCTGGTACTGGAAATACGTATGGAACTGGCGAAACACTACTTGCTGGATACCCAATTGACGGTGCAGGAAATCTCTTACCTGTTGGACTATTCGCAGCCGGCGCCCTTCAGCCGCGCCTTCAAGCTCCACTGCGGTCTGGCACCCGATCAATATCGGCGAGCGAACTCAACACTACTCAGTGCATAAATGTAATTGATAGGGCCGCTAATATCATTACATTTCGCATGACCTACATCTAAAATAGTACCCACGTTCTCACCCAATCCACCAGGGAGCATGACCTGTGAAGCACAAGCCCGAAAATCCGATGGATGCGACCACAGTTATCCTGTCGGCCATTGTGATCTCCAGTATAGGTGCTCTTTTTTACAACTTGCTGCCGATGTATCTGGGCACGGCACAGGACAGCAAAGGTCTGGCTAACGCCCAGATCGGCTTTATCAGCACCGCATTCTTCCTCGGCTACAACGTCATTACGATCTGGGCATTCTACTGGATACGAAAGTGGAACTGGCGCCGTGTCACCCTGGTTGCCACGCCGATCGCCGCCCTGGGTTTATACGCCAGCACATTGACCGACAGCTACTATGCCCTGCTCGCTGCCACAGCCGTCTCCGGCGGCGCCTTCGCCGCGATTTACGGCATAGGCACCACCATTCTTGCCGACACCAGCAACCCTGCGCGCTGGTTTGGTTTAAAAATCGCGGCAGAGGCCGCATCCGGGGCTGTCTTGTTGATGATCCTGCCGGGTACCGCCATCGCCAGTTACGGCTTCAACGGCATGATTCTTGGCATCATCCTGGCCATGGTTATCCTCAGCCCACTGCTTTTCATGCTGCCTGCCAGGGGTAATAAGAGCCACGAGGAAGAGGTAGAAGAATACATACAAATGGACCAGCAGCCCGAAAGTATCAATCACTGGGCAATCTGGAGCGCGATTTTCGCCACGCTGGTGTTCTTCAGCGGTATCTCCGCGGTCTGGGCATTCATCGAGCGACTGGGCAACAACGCCGGCTTTGATCCAGGCAGCATCGGCCTACTGCTGGCCGTGTCCCTGGGCTTTGCCACCCTGGGCTCACTGGCGGCAGCTGCTATCGGCAAACACTTTGGCAATATCCACCCGTTTTTACTTGCCCTGGTGCTCATTGCGGCCAGCCTGGCATTTCTGTCCGATTCCGGCACCCTGACGGTGTATTCCGTCGGTTGTTGTCTTTTCGCACTGTCTTTTGGCGCGGGCCTGCCCTTCGCCGTGGCCGAGATAGCCGAGTTGGACGTGGATGGCCGCTATGTCATTTTGTCGGTACCAGCGATTGGCCTGGGCGCCATGATAGGCCCCGGCACCGCCGGATTCCTCTACACGGGTGAGTCTGCACAACTCATCCTGAGCATTGTTGCAATCGCCATGGTCATTGCCGCGGCACTGATGTGGAATGCCCATCGAAACAAGCGCGTTTAACAAAATCGAAGAGATTGTAATTTGTCACAAGCAAGCGGTCATGAAATGTAATGTGACGGGACCGAAATGTAATTATCAAGTCGTTGGACTTCTCCTAAACTACACAAACTCGAAACACTAACCGAGCCCGGTGCTCAGTAACTTGGGAACGCATATCATGAAATTTAATAAAACAGTTTTAGCCAGCGCGATTGGCCTGCTCTCCACAGCCGTTGTCAGCGGTGCTCAGGCGCAGCTGGAAGAAGTTGTGGTGACTGCCCAGAAGCGTGCCCAGAGCATGCAGGATATTCCTATCTCTGTGAGCTCCTACACCGGGGACGACCTGCGTGGAATGGGCGTTGTCGATACCGGCTCTATTATTTCCTCCACCCCGGGCCTGACAGGTAACAAGGACTCCGATTCGCAGACGATTTACACGATTCGCGGCGTGGGCACCGGAGCCTTCAGTCCCGGCGCTGATAACAGCGTGGGTACCTACTTCAATGAAGTGCCCGTCAGCCGTAATATCGGCGGCCAGGGCTTCCTGGATATCGAGCGGGTTGAAGTGGTAAAAGGCCCACAGGGCACCCTGTTCGGCCGCAACACCTCCTCCGGTGCAATCAGTGTGACCAATAATGCCGCGGAGTTCGACGACAACTTTGCGGAGGTGTTCCTGGGTGCTGGTGACGAGGGCCAAAAGTCCGCGGAACTCACCGCAAACTATGCAGTGAGCGATGACTTCGCCCTTCGCTTTGCGGGTAAGCACGACGAGCGCGATGGCATATACCAAGATGTTAACGGTAAGGAACTGGGTGGTCGTGATCACGATCAGTGGCGCATCAGCATGCAATGGGACGCAACCGACACGCTAAATGTTAAGTGGTTTGTCGAAAACTTCGAATTTGAAAACCGCTGGCAGCCAGACTTGTACTTCCCCAATGATGGCCTGGATGGTTTCAACGAGGTTATCGATGCCGATCATTCCGATATTCCAAAACAGAGTGCGGACAACCAATTGTCGGTATTGAATATTGGCTGGGATCTCAGCGACATGTTTACCCTGACCTCTACTACCGGTTACTTCGACAGCGACGTGATGGCATTGCCACTCGACCTGACATTCGGTGATCCGGAGTTCAGCCTCAACTTTTACGAGCCCTGGAGCATAGAACAGGTCACACAGGACTTCCGCCTCAATGGCTCCACCGACAACCTGGATTTCTTCGTTGGTGTCAGCTACTACAACGAAGAGGTAGAAGCCACGACCGTCCTGCCAGCATGGTTCGAAGGTGAAGCACTGCCCGTAGAGTCCAATAACAGCAAGAACGAGACCACCAGCTACGCGTTATTCGGTGACGTGACCTGGCGTGCCACGGATCGTCTGTCATTGACCCTGGGCGGTCGCTGGACTACAGATGAGAAAGAAATGGCGATCACTGCTGTAAACACCGATATACTGGGCGTCTTTCTACCAACCAACGGCACCCAGAAAGATGACACGGATTGGAGCTCTTTCGATCCTCGCATAGCGATAGACTACGCACTGAACGACGATACCCTGCTGTACGCCAACTATGCCAGTGGTTTCAAGTCAGGCGGCTTTAGTCGCCAGCCCGTGGATCCTGCCGGTGGCGTGTTTATCCCCGGTCAGTTTGACGAAGAGACCAACGATGCCTATGAACTGGGTGTCAAGTGGGAGTTCTGGGATAATCGCGCTCGCCTGAACACTGCCCTGTTCTTCATGGACTACAAAGATTTCCAGTTGGAGACCAACGATGGACTGTCCATTCAAATTCAGAATGCGGCCGACATGGAATCCAAGGGTATCGAAATTGATGGCACCTTCCTGCTGACGGAAAATCTCGATATTCGGGTGGCCTACGCTTACCTGGATGCCGAGTACAAGTCTGGTGCCCTGATGGATGGCGACGGCAATCCCGTTCCATTGAAAGGCCAGACCCCCGCCCGCTCACCGGAGAATACCTTCAATATCGCCGGCACGTGGACACTGCCATTGTCCTTCGCTGATCTCACGACGCGCCTGCAGTACAGCTACACCGACGAGCGTCGTTTCATCCATGCGCCGGACCCCGAGGGTACCTTCACCCAGGATGGCTACGATCTGGTAGACCTACGCGTCACCCTGGCGTCTCATGAAGACACCTGGTCTGTCGCACTGGTTGGGGAAAACCTCGGTGACGAAGAGTACATCAGTTCCATGATTGACTTCGGCGCACCGCTGGCAGTCCGCGGTGTAGGCCGTCTAATGAGAATGGAAGTCAGCTACCGATTCTAGGTCTGTGGTGAACGCTCGCCATACAAGGGCGCGGTTAATACCGCGCCCTTTTTTTATGCGCAAGATAAGTGGCGCGCATCACTCACGGAGGTGAGTCATTCTCTACACCGTGTCTTAATTTTTCGCGCAGCATCCCTATATGCAAACGCAACGCATAAAGGCCTTCAGAATAGGAGGGTGGCACTGTCACGTTACAGACTTTCTCTTCGATTTCGTCAAGCTTCACCAGGAATTCCTGAAGACTTTCGGCCGCCTCCTCCCTATTTAAGTCGGGGTCTACTGCATCCAACTCCGAATACCAGCGATATATTTTACGCCGCGTTCTCCACGCATACAGGGGCGGGATAATTTTGAATAAGGGAAAGAAAATGACGATCAGTGGCAGCAACATCACTTTCATGCGAGAAATAAAGTTGGCGACCCAGAAAGGCAGGTATCGCTGTAGAAAGGGAGGGCCGTTGTCAAAATATTGCTCAGCATCTTCGCTCAACTTAAAGCCGAGATAAAGGGGTGAAGGAAACTCTTCCTGACGTTCAAATTCTGTACCGGACTTATGCACTTCGGCCGACGCCTGCATCAATAGGTTAACCAGGGCTGGATGCAGATCCGTTGTTGCCACTAATTCGGTTGTCGACGCAACCAGGCTCAAATTTCTGGCGGGGATGTTGGCCTCGAAGTCGATCACACCTTCAGGCACTTTTAGCAGGTACAGGTGCGGGTAAACAAAAGTGTATCCCTCGGCTCGGGGCATACCGATCAGATTGACCGATCTGGAGTCGATCAACTGGATAACATAGGGAGCATGGTGCGTTGAGACGAAAAAAGCGACATCCACCTCGCCTGCTGCAAGCATATCCGCTGCTCTTTGATAGCCAACGGACACAATACTGCTGTTCTCCGCGTTGATACCATTGAGTTTGAGCAAATGCATGGTGAGGATTCTCGTTCCAGAGCCTTCCTCGCCGACGGCTAAGGTCATTCCCTTCATATCGGTTGTACGATCAATAAGCAGACCGTTTCGATGAAAAATCCACAGGGGTTCGAAAAAAAGGCTGCCGAGTGACATAATTTTTTTATCGTGGACCAGAGTCCCCAAACCACCTTGGACAAATGCTACGTCAACCCCATCGTTCTCTCTTTGCAGTAATTCAAGATTTTCCAACGCCCCGGCGCTGGTTTTAATATTCAGCGTAATCCCTTCCTTCGCCATAAATTCGCGGTAATCTTCCGCGAAAATACAATTGGCGCCATCAGACGCACCGCAAGCAATGGAAATGGTGCGTGGCGGGGCCGGATCAACGAATTGAAAGGCGATAATGAACCCGATGATAGTCAGTGCGGCTGTCGGCAGGAATACCTTCAGCATTTCCCTACGCGTCAGCTTCTCTTTTCGCTCAAGCCTACGTCCGAGTTTTTTTCCAAAAACGCTCATTTAGCAATCTCCGTCTGTAGACAAGAATAGTACAGGAAAATTTACGCTGCAAAACTGGCAGCAAATCAACTATGATCGCTAAAGAGAATATAATCCCGCTATGGGCTGGAGAATACACTAATGCGTAAAGTCGGCACTTTTTCAGAGCGCGGCGCCAGCAAGCTTCGATACCTGCTCGCACTCTTGCTCATTCCTGGCCTCGTGTTCGCTCAGGTCTATCAATGGGTGGATGAAAACGGCAATGTGAATTTTGGCGACAAACCCCCAAGTAACGCCAATGCCAAGTCACTCGATCTTCCCACAGGCCCGTCTCAGGCGGAAGTCGATAAGGCACAGCGTGAGTTGCAAGATACATTGGATACCCGGGCAACTAGCGATGGCGCGGCTGCCGCGCCCGTGTCGGCAACAGCCGTTCAGAAAGACGGTAAACCTATTCCAGAGTTTTCGTGCTACACCCCCATTGCGGAAGTACTCCGTGGTGCGACAAAAGCGGCCTATTCACCCGTCACGCCCAGTGATCTCACCCAGACACAAACAAATGGCGCCAGGAAAGTTCTGGCTAGTGCCGCGGGACGCTGGCGCGGTTCATCCATCGAGTTGACCTGCGCTGGAAGTATCGATGCTCCCACAAATGAAAACCTGCACTTCGATGTCAATAGCGTGGCCACCTGGAGAGATGACCAAGGTCTGTTGATTCTTGAAAACAGGGCCAGAGGTTCAAAACGCAGAACCGATGAAACACGCGTCAGTTATATTGAGGTTAACGAAGGGCTGTATTTTTTCGAGGCCAAAGGCGGAGGCAACCAAACGTCCAGTCGAACCATCGCGCTGCGTGGCAACCAGGCAGAAGGGCTTCACCTGGACAAGAGCAGCCTAGCCTTTATGAGCAAGCGTCGCAGCTATCATGTAATGCGCACCGAACTTCGCCACCTCAAGGTCAAGAACAACAGGCTGGAGTATACCGAGCTCTACTTCCACAAGAACATTTTGACCGGCGCACGACTGTGGACCTTGCGCCGCTAGGATAGGCCATTCCGGCAACGCCTATGAGGACGCCTGCGATCCGGCGGCTCAGTGCTGGGCGTCGAGGACAGGGAACTTCACAAAGATATCCCGGACCGCCTCACCGATAGTTGCCTCCAGATTCTCGACATCCTTCTTTGTGAGCCTCCCGGTTACTGTGCCCTCCCATAAGAGCTTACGCGCCTTCGGGTCTATCATATCGATTGTCAGCGTGCCCACGGTGTATTGATCAATGCGCGTCTCGTAGGCGGCACCGCCATAGCCAAAACCGTCGTAATAGCCGCCCCGGTAACCGTAATAGCCACCACCCATCGCCGGAGTTTGCCGAGTTTTGACTTTCTCATCTTTGAGAATATAAAAATTCATCACGACTTCAGGACTGACTGGATCATATTGCAAGCCTCTAAGGTCCATTTGTCGGGCAACGGCCACCTTAAGATAATTGCTCTCCAGCGACTGGTAATCCGCTTTGTCCGTGGACAACTCTGACAGGAAACCGTAGGTTTTTATCCCTCGAAAATCACTGCCGGGGGCGACGTTGGAGTAGGTATCGGGGGTCGTCGACGCGCATGCACCAAGAAATAGAACCGAAAACAAAGCCAGTGAGCCTGTTTTAACAAGAATGCGGAAGTTCATTTGGTAACCTGTTCTGTGGGATGAGGCCGGGCCAATTATTGAATTGGGGGCAGCGCGCGAGACTGCGCCACTGTATTTTACCGCGTAGCACCTCCTGCGTGCACCCTAATCTCTTGTAATAGTTTGCGACCTGCGCAATGGCGAGGTCAGGCTAGCCGTGTATAGGCTTACCATTAACACCTTTCATCGCTTCCATGATCGCCTCCGAAATCGTGGGGTGGGCATGGATCATGCTTTCCACGTCTTCAGGTAACAGCTCGGCATGTCTCGCCAGCAGCAACTCATGTAGTAGCTCTGTGGCGTTATGGCCCACAATATGGGCACCCAACAGCTCATCGGTTTTTTCGTCACAGAGCACCTTAACAATGCCGGTGGGTTTGCCCACCGCAATGGTCTTGCCTGCGCCGGCATAATTAAAGACCGATTTCTTCACCTTGATGCCTTCGGCCTTCGCCAGATCCTCTCGCAAACCAAAGCCGGCCACCTGTGGCTCACAGTAGATGGCCGATGGCACGTCGTCCGCGTTCACGGACTTTATCGAGGGAGTATGTCCGGCCATATGCTCCACCGCCATCTCGCCTTCCTTGGATGCGACGTGGGCCAGTGCGGGAGTGCGGGTTATGTCGCCGATGGCATAAATACCCGCAGCGGCGGTCTGGCAGTAGTCACCTATGTCGACATAGCCACGCTCATCCAGCTTTACGCCCATTTCCTTCAGGCCCAACCCTTCGGTATTGGGTACCCGACCGAAAACCACCAGGGCCTTCTCGGCCTTGATTTCCTGCTCTTCGCCATCGGGACCGACAACCGTCACGGTAGCGGACTTGGTGGTCTTCGCCAGGCCGGTCGCGCGAGTCTTCGTCAGGACCTTGATTCCGTCGCGCTGGAGGCTCTGGTCCAGAATGGCGGTGGTCTCAAAATCTTCAGTGGGTAGAATATGGTCTGCCAGTTCAATCAGGGTAACGTGCACGCCGAAGCTGTTCATCACATAGGCGAATTCACAACCGATGGCACCGGCGCCCAGAATCACGATGGATTTTGGCAGCTTCTTCATCGCCAGAATTCCGCTGGAAGACAGCACCACTTTCTCATCGAACTCGAAGCCGGGGATATTCATCGGCCGGGAGCCAGTGGCCACCAGTATATTTTTGGCCTTTAGCTTCTGTTCACCCTCCGGGCCGGAAACAGTCACCTGCCCCTTGCCGGTAATCATGGCAGTCCCCGTGTGATAGGCGACTTTATTTTTTTTGAGCAAGCCGGCCACACCGCCAGCAAGGGTCTTAACCACAGCGCGGGAACTGGCCTGAACCTGGCCGTAGTCCAGCCCCGAACGGTCGATGGCGACACCCACGGCTTCCATCTCATGCATCGAGTGATAGACCTCGGCCTGGTGAATCAGGTTCTTGGACGGAATACAGCCCCAGTTCAGGCAGACACCACCGGGCTGGTCTTTTTCAATCACTGCAGTCTTCAGGCCCAGTTGCGCCGCTCGAACCGCCGCAACATAACCACCGGGGCCCGCACCAATAACAATCAAATCTAAATCAGACATGGGTACTTCTCCTTAGGCCAGCATCAGTTCCGGGTTTTCAAGGGCTTCGTGCAGTGCTTTCATGAAACGTGCAGCGGGCTCGCCATCCAGCAGACGATGATCAAAGGTAAAACTCACCGGCATCATGGTACGAATGGCGATTTCGCCCTTGTGAATCACCGGCTTATCAACCGGGGTAGAGGGGCCTATCAAAGCTGCATTGGGCAGGTTCAAAACCGGCGTCGTGGTCATCCCCGGAGGCGCAATTCCCGCCGTGCTGGATAAGGTGATTGTGGCGCCAGAGAGGTCATCTGCCGACGCTTCACCATTTCTCACACGGTTGATCAAGGCCTTCATTTCGCGGTCAATTTCCACCACACCCATACGTTCAACATTGCGCAGGACAGCAACCATCAAACCGCTGTCATACTCAGTTGTCCCGGGCATGGAGATGGCGATACCCATATTGATGTTGTCGTATATCACAATGTCATTGCCGTCCTGACAGGAGTTGGCAATGGGCACCTGACCGATACCATAGGCAATAGCCTTAATAATAAACGCATTCACGGACACCTTGGTGCCCAACTGCTCGGCCCTGGCAACAAACTTGCCGCGTGCTGCCAGGAGGTCGGTGATATCCGACTCCCATCCTGACGACAACTGTGCCGTGGTCTGCAGACTTTGCGTCATCCGCTCAGCGATAGTTTTGCGCATGCCGGTGAGGGGTATGCGAGCCAACTCGCGAGAGCCACCCAGCTGCGCCGCTGCGCCCGGTGCTGGCGCGTGTTGCAGGCCACGCTCAAGCGCATCCAGCACATCGCGCTTTACGATACGTGTACCGGGGCCAGTGCCGGCCACAAGCCGCAGGTCCAGGCCTGCATCTTTGGCCATTTTCTTAGCCAGGGGTGAGGCGATCAGTCTGGCGCCTTCAGCGAGCGCTGGAACCGCAGGTACCGCCTTTTGTGCGTTATCAGCAGGCGCGGTGGTGACCGCCGCTGATTCAGAATCGGCCGCGCTGTCATCGCCCGCCGGCACACCCTCGGATGCGCTGCTGAGCATCTCCGCAACCTCTTCAGGCGTCTCACAGAAATAGCCGACAAGGTCTTCACAGGGTACGGTTTCACCCTGTTGCAGAATAATACAAAAATACCCGCTCTCGGGCGACTCTACATCGTAGGCCACTTTCTCGGTTTCCACCGAGGCCAGCGGCTGTCCTTTCTCAACCTTATCACCGTGACTCACCAGCCATTCGCTGATGGTGCCTTCATTCATAGCCATGGCGAGTTTGGGCATTACATAGGGCGTAGCCATTTTACAATCTCCTCGTATTAAGCCAGAACTTTGCGGATAGCCGCTTCAATTTTCTCGGGGTTGGGGGCGATATAGTCTTCCATATAGCCACCGGGTACCGGCATATTCGGCAGGGTTACCCGGGTCACTGGTGCATCCAGCAAATCGAAACCCTGCTCCATAACATTGGCAGAGACGGTGTTGGCAAATGAGCCCGACTCCCAATCCTCATCCACCACCACCAGGCGGTTGGTTTTCTCAAGTGATTTCAGCACCGTGTCCAGGTCAAAGGGCACAAAGGAGCGCGGATCAATCACTTCGCAACTGATGCCCTCCTTCTCCAGTTTTTCAGCCACCTTCAGGGCATGCTGCAACTGCAGGCTATTCGCCATAACAGTGACATCGGAGCCCTCGCGTTTTACATCGGCGACCCCCAGAGGTACCACGTAATCTTCACCGAGGTCCGGCACCTCACCTTTCAACATCATGATGCCCATATGCCAGGGAATCATCACCGGGTTGTTATCGCGTATAGCCGCCTTGAACATCCCCTTGGCGTCATAGGGCGTAGAGGGCATCGCCACCTTGATACCCGGATGGTGAGCAAAGGTACCGTGGATACTCATGGCATGATCATTGGCAAGACGCTGCCCGGTGCCCACGCCAGCCGTCATCACAATAGGCAGTGAACGGGGTGAGCCGTGCAGGAAGTGGTACTGACCGGTAGTCACCGAACACTCCGAAAAAGTGACATAGGAAAAGCCGCCGAACATAAAGTCCACAATAGGTCGCATACCCTCTTGGGCTGCGCCCAGGGCGACGCCGTACATACCGGATTCGGCAATCGGCGTGTCAAGTATGCGTTGGGGCCCAAATTCTTCTACCAGGCCTTTGGTGTGCGGAAAAATCGCACCACGAATATCCTGCCCAACCATGAACACATCTTCGTCCCGGCGCATCTCTTCCTGATAGGCCTCTTTGATCGCTTCAATTAAAGTAATTTCTCTCATGCTGATAATTCTCCAATTCGCTTTTAATCGACAAACACGTCGGCCAGTAACTCTTCCTCAGTGGGACGGGAGATCTCACTGCTGTCGGCAAATTCCTCCACCCCTTCTATCTCCTTCAGGGCCGCCTCGTGGATACCATCGATCTCAAGCTGCGAAAGTAGGCTATCGGCCAGAACGCGCTCGGTGGCCAGCGCTACGGGCTCGCGCTTGCGCATCTCCGCATGCTCTTCTTCTGAGCGATCCTCCCAACCCTTCAGATCCGGCGTCCCGATGTCGTGCTCGTTGTAGCGCATGGTCTTACATTCAACAAAAGACGGACCCTTGCCTTTACGAGCACGATCAATGGCCGCCAGGGCTACTTCGGCAACAGCAAAGACATCCTGTCCGTCAACGATAACGGCGGGCATGCCATAACCCTGGGCCAAAGAAGAGATGTCCTCGGTAGGGTGCATTTCCTCGGCTGAAGAGAAGATCGCCATACCGTTGTTTTCGCAAAAGAAGATCACTGGCAGCTGCCAGTTCTGGCACATCAGCATGGATTCATGTGCCCGCCCCTCACCGTAGGAACCGTCGCCGGAGCAGTTCATCACAACCTGACCCTTGCCGCGCACTTTGGCTGCGTGCCCCCAACCCACGGTAGGCGCGAAGTTATGGCCGATGAATCCCGACTGCTGGTACACCTTGTCGTCCGGATAGTGAAAGTGCCAGGCAGAGCGCCCCTTGCAGCAACCGGTATCTTTACCAGTGTGCTCGGCCAGAAAAGAACTGACATCAATGCCCTTGCTCACCATATGCGTAATGCCATGTCCACGGTGATGGGGGTTTAAGTTGTCATCTTTATTGAGAAAGGTGCAGCCGCCGACACCGGGCGCTATCGCGCCCTCAGCCGGGTGATAAAACCCGATCAGCTTGCCCTGCATCATGCGGCGGTACATCATTTTGTCGTAATGACTGGACCTCACCAAATTGGTGAAAAGTTTGACCATTTGTTCTTTACTCAGGCTCATGGCGTGCTCCTATTCTGGAATGTCATGTACTGATAGTGTCAGACAGGCACATTGACTACATTGGGGCCCACGGCCTAAACACTGTCATTTACGGCCAGCCTGTTCATCGAGCTGGCAGAGACGTTCTAACCACAATGGCAAACAGGATCATACCCGCCACCCAGAGCCCACTGGCAAACAGGTAAACCCACTTGAAGTCTCCACCCACCACCAGTAAGCCAGCCACCGTGGTGCCTGCCGTGGTGCCCAGCAACTGCATGCCGGTGATGAGGGGTGTAAAACGGCCGCTGCGGTCCAGCGTGGCCACCAGACCCATGCGAAACCCTGAGCCGAAGTTCCAGGCCCAGCCATTGAGGGCAATCGCACACATAAAGGCAATATGACTGGTCAGGTACTGCAACCACACCACAGAGAGGATAGAGGCCAGCACCGCTACGACCATTGGCAAGATGAAGCCCCAGCGATTGCCCATTATGGCAGCGGTAAGAGAGCCAATCGTGCCGGCAAACAGTGACCACCCCACCCCGGCGCCCGCCTGTTCAGCGGTCAAGCCGCCATGAATCGCAATCCTCTCCGCGAAGGCCCATACCGCGCCGTCCCCCGCATAAATTAGAAAGATAACAAATAGCGCCGAAAAAATGGCCAGAGGGAAAGCGCTAGCAACACCCGTTGAACGGCCTGCGTGCCGTGGTGCACTTGCAGGCAGTTTCTGGCCAATCACTGCGGCGGCTACCGCAAACACCGCCAGCAACATCAAGGCCTGGTCATAGCTGGTTTGTTCATCCGTAAATCGAGGCAGGGAATAGCTCACCGCTATACCCAGCAATGTCTGCAATACGAAACACAGGGCGTAATTTCGTGTGGGGTTGGCGCCATAGCCCAGGCAGGCGATTGCGACGCTATAGCCAATGCCGCAACTGAGCCCGGCGAGCACATGAAATATCAGGAGGGAGGCAAAGCCTTCGAACCACAGGGGCGCCAGAAATGACAGTGCGGCTGCCAGGCTGGACACCAGCACAAGCGGCCGCCAGGGGAGACGGCGAACAAGAACGATACTGGCGAAAGACGCAATGGTGACACCGGCGGCAAAAGCACCCCCCAGGTAGCCCAATTCGGCTTCGACGAGACCCCGTGACTCTGCCGCCCTACCCAGAATGATTGGCATGCTGCTGTAATACGCCATCAGGCATACAGCAGTGAGCATGGCGGAAAGTCTCGCTCCTGGAGAATCGAAGACCGTAGTTTCGGTCAAATCCAGCGACAAGTCTCCCTGGCCGGACATCAGGCTTTAGGCGGATCAGTGATGAATTGCTGGTGAATACCGCGGGTCCAGTTCCTCGCTCGCTCTGTCAGCTCTCCATTTTCATGTTGCATACGGCCTCGAGAAACAAGAATGCCCACATCCGCTCCTTTGAACAGGACATCGCCCTTGCCATAGATACGCAGGAAAAAGGCTTCGTCTTCATTGTCCACACTGTGCCAGTCGATGCTCTGCCGCGAAAAATTAATGTTGCCATCGTCCTGCATGGTCCAGATACCCGAACTGGGCGCCTCAAGAACCTGCCTCACCGGCTCATCGATCTGCTTCATGACCAGCTGGCTCCAGCTGTCAAAGTCCGCCCAACGTTGTTGAATTTTTTCGATATCCAGTTCGTATTCAACATCCAAAAATTCGAGCATATGGAACATCATTAACGGCGCGCCACCATACTTGGCCGTCACCATATTGGTCAGGGCGCTGGCGCCGCTGATTCGGGGGTTAAGCTCACCCAGATAGACATCCCCTGTATCGGTATCCACCAGAAAGTCCAGACAGAAAGTGCCCTTGTAGCCCGCACGGTAAAGCCTATCACCCATGGCCTGAGTCATACTGCGAAGCTTGCGCGTTTGTTCGTTGTTCAATACCTGGCGATGTAAATCGTTACCCGCCCAGCCGCCCTTGTAGGGCGTCAGTTCCGCATGGCCCACAATATCTGCCTGAATGGGACCGACCAAGGTGCCATGACAGGTGGCGACGGCTTCCAAAGTGTAGGGAAGATTGTTGATGCGTTTCATTATCTTGAGTTGCTGGCCAATGATACTGCCGGCGTGCTTGTTCCAATCCCCCTCGTTCTTGATAAAAAAAGTGGTCAGCCCGGAATCGCCATAGGGCGTCTGTACCACCAGGTCATTACCCAGATTATTCGCCCTGCATAATGCTTGTAATTGCGCAAACGTACTGGCCTGCCCCATCACATTGGGTACACAGGGAACACCCGCCTCCTCTGCCATTTGCGTGGTCACTATCTTGGAATCCAGCTTCATACGCAAGGCGGCAGAGGGCAGTGCAATTTCAAGACCGGCTTCCTTGGCCAACTGCTCCGTTTCCTCATCAAACATGACAGTCAGCATTTTCCCTCGCCCGCCCAGACTCTTGATGTAGTCATGGGTTTCGGGATGGGCAAGCAGGTAATTGACTATATCTTCCTTGGACTTGAATGCGCGATCAGCCGGCGCATTGGGGGTCATCACGCGATGATGAATGCCATCAAAAGAATCGAAATGGGTAATGTATTTGAAGGATTTCACCCAATGCCCCAGTCCCAATACGTTATAGGGTGTAGGGTGGACGAAAAATATGGGTTCAGCGCTTTTGCGGAAATAGCTGTATATATCGGACAGATTATTAAGTCGTGTATTGCCAGTCATTACAGCGCTCCCATTGAGGGTTCGTGCCCCAGGCTATTGAGGTGTTCAGTGAGTGAGGGTTGCTCTTCCGGTTCAGGCACGTTTCTATGGGGTTTGGCCAGCGGCCCCAGTGATTCCAGATAACTGTGTTCGTAGTCCTCGCGGTAGATATCGAACGCTACCTGATTATCCCGCCAACTTTTCAGGGGCTGGCCCAGAGTGCGAATACCCCGCTCGCGCTGCCGGCGCACCTGATCAAGGTCGATCTCAATGGGAATGATTTCCTCGTGAGAACCCGCCTGGTGGATAATTCTGGCGGATGGGTCAATAACACAGGATTGACCCACTCCCCCGGCGGAGACGCCATTGATATCGAATACGTAGCACTGGTTCGAAGCCGCTGCCGCGCGTGCCATCAGCAGATCGATGTCTCGATCAATATAGGTGGTCATCACCGGGTGTAAAATAACCTCGGCGCCCATTGCTGCCAGCGTGCGCGAGGTTTCCGGGAACCAGATGTCGTAACAATTGGCCATGCCAAATCGGCCCACGCCGCCAACATCAAAAACGCAAAAACTCGAGCCCGGTGTGACGCCTTCCTCGTAGGGATAAAATGGAAACATTTTGTCGTAGCGGGTAACGATTTCCCCCTTCGGGTTGATTACCGGTGAGGTATTGTAAATTGCGCCGTCCACAAGCTGGTACAGCGAGCCGGGAATCAACCAGATACCATGCCGGGCGGCCATAGCCTGAAAACGCTGCTCGGCAGGGCCAGGGCGAGGCTCTGCAAAGTCTTTATTGGTACCGTAGACTGCGAGCTCGCTGAACAACACCATTTGCACCCAGGGATAGAGGCTCATGGTTTGCTCCAGGCGCTCTTCCATCGCTGCGATATTGTCCTGCTGGGCAATATTCATCTGGATTCCGGCGATTGCAAACGGTGTCATTGGACGTTTCTCCTGGTAGCAAAAAAATGACTGTAAATATAGCCTGCGCACACAGCGACCAAGTCGCTGCTGAAAGGAAAAATTATAGTGACAACACCCGCGCTATGTAATGACAGTTGTGTCCATAGAAATGATAGTTCTGACAACCCGGAGATATTGGGATTCGATAAGACGCAAGCTGACATTTACTTTCCCCGCGGCCTCAAAAGCCACTGTCATGCCGCCGGTGAGGGAGGTAAAAGTTGCCTATTTAAAGCGTAGACAAAACGGCTCTATCTAGTCGACAATAACTTATCTAATAAAGGAAGGGAGCATTACCGCAATGATAAATTTTACTCGAAAATACGTAACAAGCTTTGCACTGATGTGGTTCGCGTTGATGATACCAACTGTCGCGAGCGCGGATGGCGTCGGTTGGATGATCGGAACCGGCCTCTATTACAACGATCTTGATGATTGGAAGGATACAGATTGGGATGATCTCGACTGGGAGGACCTAGGCTTTGACGGCAGTTCGGTCGGTGCCAACTTTGAAGTAGGCTATCGCTTCAACAAATGGCTTTCCGTCGATGCCGGCTACATGGACCTGGGCAGCTTTGAAAGTGATCGCAATGAAAATGGGGACAAGCGGGAATTCGATGTCGATGCCTGGACACTGGGCGGCATGGCCTCCGTTCCCCTGTGGATAATGGATTTCTATGCCAAAGCCGGCCTGAACTGGTGGGAATTCGATGGCGACAGCAAGTACGATGATATGGACCCCTACTACGGGCTTGGCTTTGCGTTCAATATCGGCGCTAGCCTCGATTTATATGGGGAGTGGGTACGATACGAGATGGAATCCAATATCGACACCTTTGGCCTGGGCGTTCGCTGGACGTTCTGATATGGCCCAGTCCGGCGCCACCCAAGTGTCAGGGTGGCCCGGCAGTTTTCGACCTTGAAAAAATTACAATTGAATCCATACCGCCTTGGTTTCCAGGAAGTGATCCAACTGCTCCGGACCCATATCCTTGCCCACCCCGGATTGCTTTACCCCGCCGAAGGGCGTGTTCGCGTCGATCATATCGTGGGTGTTAACCCAGACCGTGCCGGATTGAATTTTCGGGATAAGTCGGTGCGCACGTGAAATATCCTGGGTAAAGATACTGGCGGCCAGACCGTAGATGCTGTCATTCGCCAGGGCGACGGCCTCCTCTTCTGTATCGAAAGGGATCGCAACCAATACCGGTCCGAAAATTTCCTCCTGCACGATACGCATACTGTTGTCACAATCCGCGAACAAGGTGGGCTGTACCCAATAGCCTTCGCCACCCGGGTCCTGGCCACCGCAGACCAATCTGGCGCCTTCCGCCAGACCAATATCGATATAGTCCATGACCGTCTGTTTCTGACCAGCGGAAATTGCGGGCCCCATCTCGGTTTCCGGATTCAAAGTGTCCCCGATCACCATGCTCCCGGCGCGCTTAGCAATGGCCGCTACCGTCTTATCGTAGATGGTGCGCTGAACATACAGCCGTGAACCACCACTGCACACCTGGCCGGTATTAAAGTAAATGCTCTGCTGGGTCGCGTCGACTACCCGCTGTATATCCGCATCCTCAAACACCACCATGGGGCTCTTGCCACCCAGCTCCAGGGTCAAGTGATTGATATTTTCGATGGCGGCCTTGCCCACCGTAATCCCCACTTCGGTGGAACCGGTAAAAGAGACCTTATCTATATTCGGATGGCTCACCAGGTCGTTGCCTATCGTACTGCCTCTGCCCGTCAGGATATTCAGAGCGCCCGGTGGCAGGCCGGCTTCCGCACACAGCTCGGCGAAGAAAAGCATACTGAGAGGCGTTTGCTGGGCTGGCTTTAAAACCAGGGTACAACCTACCGCCAGCGGAGCAGCCAGTTTCCAGATCGCCATATTGAAAGGCCAGTTCCAGGGCACAATAGCGCCGACCACGCCCACAGGTTCCTTCAGGGTGTAAGCGAAGTGCTCACCCGGTACGGACACCGGCCGGGTGGCGCCGTCGATTTTGGTGG
>JBALWA010000070.1:0-23720 GCA_036960305.1 Halioglobus sp.
AATCAGCGCGCTGGAACAGGCCGAGAAAGACACTGAAGGCTACAAGGCCGAGGGCGGTTCGATGACGGGGGAGGGCGAGGGCAGCTTAACGTCGCCGAAGGAAGATGAAGGCAAACCGTTTTTCACCAAAATGAAGGAACTGACCGTGCTGGGTTATTACACCTCAGAGGTGGGCGCCAAGCAGGAGCTTCACTATGACCCCATGCCAATGGAATACAAAGATATAGATTTCGCCGATGTCGGGAGGCAGTGGTCATCATGAGTATTGAAACAGAATTCGACGCCATCGTAGTGGGCTCCGGTATATCCGGCGGCTGGGCTGCAAAAGAATTGACTGAAAAAGGCCTCAAGGTACTGATGCTGGAGCGGGGCACCCCGGTCCGCCACGGTGCGGACTATAAAGGCGAGCATAAGGCGCCTTGGGAAATCCCTTTCGGAGGCAAACCCCTGCGTGAGCTGTATGAGAAGGAATACGCCGTTCAGAGCAAGGTTTACTCCTTCGACGAAACCACCCGACACTTTTTCAATAACGACAAGGAAAACCCCTACGTTTACGACGAGGAGAAGCCTTTCGAATGGAAGCGGGCAGACGTACTGGGCGGGCGTTCTCTTTTATGGGGCCGTCAGGTTTATCGCTGGAGTGATCTGGATTTCGAAGCCAACAAAAAAGATGGTCACGGCATCGACTGGCCAATTCGTTACAAAGATATTGCAACCTGGTATTCCTACGTAGAAAAATTTGTCGGCGTCAGTGGTGAAACCTTGGGGCTGCCCCATTTACCGGATGGCGAGTTCCAGCCCCCCATGGCACTGAACTTCATGGAGCGCAAGATCAAGCAATCCATCGAGGAAAATTTTCCCGAGCGCAATATGACCATTGGTCGCTGCGCGATTCAGACCGAAGCGAAAAACAACCGTGGTTCCTGTCACTACTGTGGCCCCTGCGCCCGCGGCTGTTCGGTGGGTGCCTATTTCAGTAGCCAGAGCTCGACACTCCCGGCCGCTGAAAAAACCGGCAACCTGACCATCCTGACCGAAAGTGTGGTGGAGGGGCTGGACTACGACCCGGCTCTGGGAAAGGTCTCTGGCGTACGGGTAATCGATGCCCAAACCCGCGTGAAAAAAACCTATCGCGCCAAGCTCGTGTTCCTGTGTGCCTCGACCATCGCCAGCACCCAGATTCTGCTGAACTCAAAATCGGAGCATTTCCCTGGCGGCATGGCCAATCGCAGCGGCGTACTGGGTCGCTACCTGATGGATCACACGGGCGGCAATGGTGCCTTCGGCATCATGCCCGGCCATATGGACAAGTACCACAAGGGCAACCGACCAAACGGTGTCTATATTCCCCGTTTTAGAAACCTCCCGGATCAGGGCCAGGACGTGGATTTTCTGCGCGGCTACGGCTATCAGGGTGGGTCCATGCGTATGGACTGGAAGGCAATGGCACCCCAGGTGAAAGGCTTTGGCGTTCGCTTCAAACAAGCGCTGCGCGCGCCCGGCCCCTGGATCGCCTTTATCAGTGGCTTTGGCGAACACCTGCCAGACCTGAACAGTCGCATGATGCTGGATGATCGTCAGGTCGATCGCTTCGGTATACCGCAGGTGCGTTTTGACAGCGCCTATGGCAAAAATGAAGAAGCCATGGCCGTGGATATCGCGGAGCAGGCGGAACTGATGCTAAAAACAGCCGGCGCAATCAATGTCAGTAGCTTTATGAGTGGCGGCGCACCCGGGGATTCTATCCATGAGATGGGCACGGCCCGAATGGGGGATGACCCGTCTGAATCCGTGCTCAACCGCTGGAACCAGGCCCACGATGTCAGCAACCTGTTTGTGACCGATGGTTCCTGTATGACCTCGGCCTCCTGTGTCAATCCGTCCATCACCTACATGGCGTTAACCGCCAGGGCCGTCGATTATGCGGTTAAACAACTACATGCGGGAAATATTTAGATGAAAACCAAAACGACACTCAATATCTTTGTCGGACTCGGCGCACTGATCACAGCTGTCAGCGCAGCATGGTGGGGGCTGGTCTACCACTTTGTCAGCCAACAGAACGGCGAAAGTATGTGGTCTTCCGTGTCTTGCATGTACTCTTTGAGTGCCGAATGCAACTTTTTACGGGCCATGGCCTGGTTGCGTGGGATTAACGCCTACGAGCCGATGCTGTTCTGGATTGGCATATCGGTTTTGCTGGTGTCTCTTATCGTTCGAAAAACAATGCTAAACGAGGCGCGGCACCAGGCAATAGAGCCCTGAATCGGGATATAACCGCGGATCACTTATTAAAACTAAAATCGCCACAAGTCTCATAACTGCTGCCATCACTATACCGGCGTGTTTTATGCTTGTGCTGGCCAGCATTGCGACTGCATTCGCCGACGCGGATGTATCGGCTGCGGAGCTTTCCCCGAATATCATCTTGATACTGAGTGACGATGTGGGAGCTGAGACGATTGGCGTCTACGGTGGCGAATCCTACCAGACACCGAATATTGACCAATTGGCTAATGACGGCATTCGCTTTGACTATGGCCATGCCCAGCCACTGTGCACACCTTCCCGGGTAAAGATCATGACCGGGCAGCACAATTTCCGTAATTACCGGCAGTTTGCCCATCTGGACCCCGCTGAAACCACATTCGCCCATATTTTAAAAGCCGCGGGCTATCGCACTACTATCGCCGGCAAGTGGCAGTTGTACATTAACCGGTTCGAGGAGACCCGGGGCGCACTCCCTGCCGACGCGGGTTTTGACGAGTACCTGCTATGGCAACTGAAAACGGAAAAGAAAAGCTCTCGCTTCTGGTCACCGCTTTTAGATCACAATGGCGAATTGCGTCAGCACGATGCTACGGCGTTTGGTCCCGAACTATTCAACGACTATGTTCTCAACTATATAGAAGAACACAAATCTGAGCCGTTTTTTATCTACTACCCCATGGTGTTGGCTCATGACCCCTGGGTGACAACGCCTGATATGCGCGATGAATCTGCCAGCGATCAACAGAAATTCGCGGCCATGATGGCCTACATGGACAAGATGGTAGGCAATGTGCGGCGCAAGGTGGAAGAGCAGGGGCTGGCGGATCGTACGTTAATATTTTTTATCGGCGACAACGGTACGGGTGTTGATATCGTAAGCCGCCAGAACGGGTTCGATGTGCGCGGCGCCAAGGGCGCCACGATAGAGGCAGGCTCCAGAGTGCCGTTTTTGGCCTGGGGGCCGAGTGTGGTAGAGCGGGGATTGGAGAGCAATAGCCTGGTTAATCTCAACGACATCGTGCCCACCCTGGCGGATATCGCGAACGTAGCACTGCCACAGGACTATCCCGGTGACGGAGTGAGTTTAGTGCCTGTCTTGTCCGGCGATGGCGAGCTTTCCCGGGAAAATATTTTTATTCACTATGAGCCTCGCTGGCCTGCAGCGAAGCCTGCCCGCTACGCTTTCGATCGACGCTGGAAATTGTACGAGGGTGGCGATTTTTTCGATATGCTCTCTGATCCGCTGGAGAAAAACCCTCTGGCAGTCGCCGAACTCGATCAGACGGTGTCACTCGCCTACCAGGCATTACAGTCGCGCATTGACAGTATGCCGGGTGAGTTGAGATCGAAACGCCGTTGGTTGCCGCCGATAGCGTATTATATAGTCGGCGCAGGAATTCTCGCGCTAGTGGGTATGGTTTGGTTTGTCCTTTGGCTGGTCCGGAAACTGCGACGATAATTATATTAACAACAGTGGATCCATTCATTTTCAACTGAAGTACGGAGTCTAATATGTCACGTTATAACGATAAGGTTGTACTGATCACCGGTGCCGCATCTGGTATCGGCAAGGCGTCCGCTGAGCGTATTGCCAGCGAGGGCGGTAAGATTGTCTGTGTCGATAGACAGCGGGAAGCCGTAGAACAGGTGGCTGCTGATATCATTGCCGCTGGAGGCGAAGCATTTGCAATAGCCTGCGATGTTACGGATCAGGATTCCGTTAAAGCGACGGTTGCCGCTGCGATAGAAAAGTACGGCAAGCTGAATGCCCTGTGTAATATCGCTGGAGTATTGCGCTTTGATCACACGCTAGAACTAAAAATGGAAGACTTCGATTTTGTCATGAATGTTAATGCGCGTGGCGCGTTCATGATGTGTCAGGCGGCGATTCCACATCTATTGGAGACCAAAGGGTTCATCGTCAATATGTCTTCTTCCGCGGCCCTGGGCGCACATGCGTGGACGCTGGCTTATTCGGCTTCTAAAGGCGCGCTACTCTCTATGACGAAATGTATTGCTGTTGAATTTATGCTGGAAGGCTTGAATTGTAATGCGATCTGTCCCGGCGGCATAGAAACACCAATGGTAGAAGCCGCTGCGTTGCAACTGCCAGAAGGTGCTGACGAGCGCTTAATGCAAAAAGTGATGCTGCCTGACGGTTCTTTTGCGCCACCGGCGGATGTTGCTTCCGCTGTTGCTTTTTTTGCCTGTGAAGATGCCAATCACATTACCGGCGATTACCTGCGACTGGATGGCGGTCTGATGACTTAGTCCTGGATTGTGGCCAGGTTATTTACCAGTCCGCTGGGAGGTATGCCAGCGGTAGCAGAAGTGGGTCGCCTGTTGGGTTGGCGCGAGCTTAGCAGTATTTGACAGAATACTAGCAGTATTGGTCATTTTCCGCTGGTTCTGTCGGTGTTACGCTGTAAGTATGCAAACGATTACATTTCGGCAGGTTGGTTGCAATGGGAATGCCAGCTTTCGATAGCACCGAACAATAACTATTTGATGGATGACTAATGCAAACGAATCTTAAGCTTGGCCTCATAACCGCCGCTGTAATGGCAGTCAATGGCATCCCCGCTCATGCGCAGGATGGAGCGCCCTCACTACAATTGGAGGAGGTGCTCGTAACCGCCCGTAAGCGCGAGGAAAGCCTGCAGGATGTTTCGGTTGCGGTATCTGCCGTGACCGACACTGCCCTGAATGATGCACATATCCGCAATTCGGCCGACCTGACCAAATTGGTGCCGTCATTGACGCTAGCAGGTGGAGGTGGTTCCTTTGTTATCCGGGGTATTGGCACGCAGGCGTTTAGTGCCGGTGTAGAGGCTAGTGTCTCTACATTGATTGATGGTGTCGTGTTGGGCCGGGCGGGGCATGGTTTCATGCAATTAGTGGATATTCAGCGTGTGGAGGTACTGCGCGGCCCCCAGGGCACACTGTTTGGCAAGAACTCCTCGGGCGGCGTGGTGCATTTCATCACGAAAAACCCAAGCGACGAATTTGAGGCTGATATCTCGGCCACAGCGATAGAGCATGGAGAATACCGCCTGGGCGGAACAATCTCGACACCGGTGACCGATACATTCGGTGTACGCTTTACCTATGGCGGCATCCGGGATGATGGGTATATCAAGAATGTTTATGACGGAGAGACTTATAACGGCGGTGACAGCGACACTTTCCGATTTAAGGCACGCTGGTTACCTACTGATAGCCTGGAGTTGAAGTGGAGCAGCGATTTGGCATCCGAGGATGACAGCAATCAGATTAGCACGCTGCGATCCACGCCAGACCCGGACATCGCTGCTGAGGTATTGCCTGTTGTTGCCTCAGAGGAGAACTACAAGGTTAATCTCGATGGTGAAATATTTAGAGAAGTAGACAGGTTTGGCCATTCGCTGGAAATTAACTGGGATATTGGCGACTACACGGTCACCTCTATCTCGGCCTACCGCGACAATGAGACCTTAGCCAGTGGTGATGTTGACGCCCGGCCCACTAATCCATCTGGATTCGATCAGGTTGAGAGCGATCAACAGGACCAGTTCACGCAGGAGTTGCGCCTGACATCGCCGGGGGATGCGTCTCTGCGCTACGTCGCGGGTCTTTATCTCTTTCTCCAGACGCTGGACAAGCAGGTCACCCGGGAAGTCGTCGGCACAGTGACTACCTCAGACTACTCTGTGGATACCACCAACTACGCAGCGTTTGGAGAGCTGACTTACGACTTCACCGACTCCATTCGTGGCATATTGGGTGGTCGCTACACCTATGATGAGTTGGAATATGATTTTCAACGCGATGGGTTTATACCGGCCCCCGTGGCTCCTTTTAGCGACGGCGATGACGATTCGGATTTTTCAGGAAAAGTGGTGCTGGAATGGGATGTGATGGATGATGCCATGACCTACGCCAGTTACGCGGAAGGTTATAAGGGGCAAGCTTATAACGTGACTTTCGGTACCATCCCGCCGTTGGATCCAGTAGATCCCGAGCTTTCAGAGACCTTTGAAATTGGCTTCAAATCCAAGCTGTTTGATAACCGTGTCATGTTTAATGCCACGATTTTCAGGACTGATTATGAGGACTTCCAGGGGCAGACCCAGATTGATGACGGTGAGAATTCAGGCTTTGCTCTGACTAATGCGGGAGAGGTTAGGACGCAGGGACTGGAACTGGACTTTACGGGCTTGGTCTCTGAAAACCTGACTGTATTCGGTGGAGTTGCATTTATTGATGCCACAATTGAGAGCTTTGAAAATGGCCCCTGCTCACAGGTCCAAAAGTTTAACGGGGATTGCCCTGAGGGCTCGCAAGACCTGTCAGGTGGCGATTTGCCCTATTCCCCTGATTGGAAGATCAACCTGAATGCGAATTATCTAGTTCCGTTGGAGAGGATGCCTTTCGACCTTGTTGCCAAACTGGCGTATCAGGGGCAGGATGACACTCTGATGAATATCACTCAGGATGAAGGAACGGTGCAGTCTTCGTATCACGTATTCGATCTTGCCCTGACACTCGAGGCGAACGACGACAGCTGGGATACCACGATTTTCGTGAAAAATATCACGGACGAAGGCTACGCCACCAATATCTCCACCTCTCAGATTGCGTTTAATCCGGGTGGCTATGATCAACGCCTGAGCAAAAATTCTCGCCGTACCGCCGGTATAGAATTTCGCTACCGCTGGTACTAGAGCCGATAAGTTCGCCAGCCTAATGATACTGCCCCGTTCGTACGCTGATTGGGGTCTTTTTTAGTTCAGTTGAATGGCAGAGGTAATAACATTGATAACCGTTAGTAGACTGCAGGCATTACTGATAGTGAGTCTACTATCATGCAACGTCTTCGCCGAGCCACTTGCTCGCCCCAATATCCTGATACTGATGGCAGAGGATATGAGCGATCGGGTAGGGGCTTTCGGAGACGAGGTAGCGGTAACACCTAACATTGATGCGCTGGCGAAGCAGGGTGTTCGTTACCCCAATACCTTCACCGCTGCAGGCGTGTGCGCTCCGAGTCGCGCCGCGCATATTACCGGCATGCACCAGATATCTTTCGGCGGCCAGCATATGCGTACTTCCGGTCGTCCAGATGGCGGCTACAAGGCCGTGCCGCCACCGCAGGTAAAGGCCTACCCGGAGCAGCTGCGTGCGGCGGGTTACTACACCTGGACCGATAGTAAGCTGGATTACCAGTTCAGTGGAGTCAGGGCCAACAGCGGTCCCTTTACCATCTGGGACCAGGAAGGAAGTGACGGTCACTGGCGCAATCGCCAGCCTGGCCAGCCTTTTTACGGGCTGATGAATTTTAATATCACCCATGAGAGCGGCGTTTTTACGCCACTCGGCAATTGGCCCCATGGCGTCATGCATTTCATCATGCAGGTGATGCGTGCCGCGACGCTGCCGTCGGTGCCCGAGGGTGAACCCGTTGCGCCTGCCGATGTCGTCATACCCCCGTACTACCCCGACACACCTACGGTGCGTGCTGATATCGCACGGCACTACAACAACATCGCGGTGATGGATCAACAGGTGGGCGAGATTCTTGCCCAGCTTGAAGCCGATGGTCTGGCCGACTCCACCATCGTGATATGGACCACGGACCACGGTGATGGCCTGCCCCGGGGAAAGCGTGACTTGTTTGATCTCGGTATCAAGGTTCCCATGGTGATTCGTTGGCCCGAGGCCTACCGCCCAGAGGGGGTTGCGGCTAATGGTATCGATGAGCGGCTGGTTAGCTTTGTCGACTTTGCGCCGACGATACTGAAACTTGCTGGTGTCTCATCACCCGCCAATTTACAGGGGCGGGATTTCGTCAATGACGATCCCCGGGAATACATATACGCGTCTCGCGATCGCATCGACGAAGTCCCCGACCGCCAGCGCGCCGTACGCGACGATCGCTACAAGTACATTCGCAGCTGGCACCCCGAGCAACCCGGCGGCCATCACCTGGTCTACCGCGACAGCATGGATATGATGCTGGAGCTTTGGGAGATGCTGGAAGCGGGCGAACTGGACGCGGCACAACGGCAGTGGTTCGAGGCGCCGGGAGAAGAGCGGCTCTTCGATTTACAGGCTGACCCTTTCGAACTGAACAATTTGGCAGCCGACCCAGTCTACAATGACACACTCCTACGGATGCGCGCTGCCCTTGCCAGTTGGCAGGGTTCGATAGAAGATTGGAGCGAGCAGTCCGAGGCCGATATGGTGGCCGAATTCAATCCTGGTGGGGATGTGCCCGTTACCGCAATGCCTACTGTGAGTTTTGAAAACGGACGGCTGCACCTTGAGAGTGCAACTGAGGGTGCTTCCATGGGCTATCAAATTAACGGCGGTGTCTGGCGGGTCTACAGTGCACCCGTGAAGGTCACGTCGGGTTCAGAGGTGTTGGCCAAAGCGGTGCGCTATGGCTGGGAGGAAAGCGATACCCTGATGAAGAGTGCGCCCTGACAGCGCCTATCGTTAGCCCTGTGCCAGTCGAGCGGCGTCTGCCGCAATAACCCACTCTTCATTGGTGGGAATGACCAGCACTTTTCGACTGTCCTTGGTACTGATTGAGCCCGCTGCCCCAAATCGATACTGACTGTTGGCGGCAGGGTCCACTTCATAGCCAAGGGGAAGCAACAGCCCCAGTAGTGTCTCACGTATATAGGTCGAGTTTTCACCAATGCCCCCAGTGAGTACCAGCGCGTCCAGGGGGTGGGTTGCGACCATATAGCCGGCGATATATTTCGCCAGCCGGTAGCAAAATATTTCCAGTGCAAGCTGTGCTCGTCGATTGCCTTCCCCGGCTGCTTTTTCCAGGCTGCGACAGTCATTGCTGATACCCGACAGACCCAGTAAACCGCTGTCCTTGTTGTACAGGTCATTCACCTGTTGTGCACTGTAGCCCAATTGCTGCTCCAGGTGCAGCGACAGGCTGGGATCCAGATCGCCACAGCGTGTTCCCATAACCAGGCCTTCCAGTGGCGTCAGGCCCATGCTGGTGTCGACGGACTTGCCATTTTTTACCGCACAGAGACTGCAACCATTGCCCAGGTGCACGCTGATGACGTTGCAGTCCTCAAGGGGTTTACCCAGTATTTTCGCGGCTTCAGCGCTGACGTAGCGGTGGCTGCTGCCATGAAAACCGTAGCGGCGTATACCGTGCTGGCTGTACAGCTCGTAGGGCAGGGCGTACAGGAAGGCCTGCTCAGGCATGCTCTGGTGAAAGGCAGTGTCGAACACGGCGATATGGGGGAGTTCGGGAAAGGCCTCCATAGCCGCTTCAATACCTTTCAGGTTGGCCGGGTTGTGCAGGGGGGCCAAATGGCTGTGTGCAGCAATGGCGGCAAGTACGGCCTCATCAATGCGTACCGACTCTGCGAAAGCTTCGCCGCCATGCACCACGCGGTGTCCCACGGCTACCAGCTTGTCTCCCAGTCCCTGCTCGCGAATAAACTGCACGATGGCCTGCATGGCTTCGCTGTGTGCAGCGTTGCCCTGTAACTGACGCTTTTGTTCATTGTGTTGGCCCAGGGCCGGCTTGAAAACCGCCGCACTGGAAAATAGCCGTTCGGCAATACCTTCAGCAATTGTGGTGCCGGTCTCGGCGATGATGATAGCGAATTTCACCGAGGAGCTGCCGCAGTTGATAACCAGTACCTGACCCTGTGTTTTCATATCGAGGTCACTCGTTACTGCGCGCCACTGGCAGACCCTGCAAAGTGCTCCATGACGTAGTCTACCCGCTGCGCTGCGGTTGAATGCAGTTTGGTCGACAGCGATTCGATGTGGCGCAGTCGGGGCAGCAGGCCAATCCCATTGGCGATCTGAATCGCCAGGCCGGGCCTGGCATTGAGTTCCAGTAACTGCGGTCCGCGCGCGCTGTCCAGTACCAGGTCCGTTCCCAGGTAACCCAGCCCCGTCATATCGCAGCAACGTGCCGCCAGCAACAACATGTCACGCCAGTCGGCGATAGTGATTTCATTCAGGGGGTTGCCGGTATCCGGGTGATGCGAAACTTTCTCGCCATACTGCACGGCGTTCTGGCAGCTGCCATCATTCAGTGCCAGGCCGACGCCCACAGCGCCCTGGTGCAGGTTGGCTTTACCATCTGAGGCATGCGTGGCTAGTCGCAACATGGCCATCACCGGGTAGCCGAGGAACACAATAATACGGATGTCGGGCACCCCTTCATGTGAGTAGCCCCTGAAACTATCATCAAAGGCAATCAGGTCCTCGATCAGGGCGACATCGGGTGTGCCACCCAGGGAGTAGAGCCCCGCCAGCGTATTGCTCATGTGCCGGCGGATATCCGACAGGGAGACTCTGGCGCCGGAACTCTTGACGAATTGATCGCCATCCCTACCGATAATAACCAGTATGCCCTTGCCGCCGGAGCCCTTGGCAGGTTTAACGACAAAGCAATCTCGCTCCATCAACTGATCTTCGATATGACTGATTTCGTGCTGTTCCCGGATCACGAACTGCAGTGCCGGCGTGGATACCCCGTATTCCTCTGCCAGCAGTTTGGTTTTCAGCTTGTTGTCGACCAGTGGGTAGAGGCGTCGGTCATTGTAGCGGGAGATGAATTCCAGGTTGCGGCCATTCATGCCCAGCATGCCTAGCGCCTGCAGTCTTGCCGGGCGTATCCATAACATGAAGCTCAGTCCTCATCCATGGCGCGAAAACGCCTGAGTTCTGACAGTTTGTAACCGGTATATTGTCCCATGGTGAGTATCGCGGCCAGGAGTAACAGGTTGAGCTCGGGGAAATTGAAGCTCAGGTGTTTGACGGTGGTCAGCTGCATCAGTAGATACGCTATGACGGCTACGATGAGGCTGCCGCCGCCCTGGATCAGGACTTCATGGGGGCCTTCTTCTTCCCACAGGATGGACATGCGCTCGATGGTCCAGGCAATGATGATCATGGGGAAGAAGGTGATGGTCATGCCTGTGCTGTAGCCCATTTCATAACCCACGATACTGAGGGCGGAAATCAGAAAGATCACCAATACCACCAGTGTGGCGATGCGCGCGACCAGCAATAGATTGAGGCGTGACAAAAAGCTGCGCAATATCAAACCAAAGCCAACCACACCCACAAAACCGATTAAGCCCGGTATCAGTGAGGTTTGCAGGAATGACAAGGAAATCAATATGGGCATGAATGTGCCGGCGGTCTGCAAGCCGATCAGGACGCGCATGAAGACAACCACGGCTGCACCCAGGGGCAACAGCAAAAGCAGCTTGAACATGCTCTGCTCTTCAATGGGCAGATGGTGGACACCGATAATTGAAAAGATACCGTGGCCATCCTGTACTGCTGCTAACTGTTGGGCAGGCACGGTCTGTTGAATCATGGAGAAGCTGACCCTGGAACGCCTGCCGCCGGTGACATCAAGTATCGAGCGGCCACCGCGATACCACAACAGGAGATTGTCCGGTACACCCGACTCGCCGGTCTTGGCATTGAACAGCAGCCAACCCTCATCCGTAAAAATTTCCAGCATGGGGGTCAGTCGCTGTCGGCGCCGGGCATCTTCCAGATAGAGCCCCAGAACCAAACGGGAAGGGACCTCGGCCTGGTTTAAGAGTTTGCCCAATATTTCGGCCAGGTTTTCATCCTGTGACAGCAGCAATGCCGTGTTCTGGTCCTGGGCAGAGTTGTTGAGTAGCTTAATGAGTTCTCGGGTTAGGCTAGCGGGAGAGCTAGACGTCGTCATGGCCTGTTTCAGTAAGTGTTCAGCGGCGATGCGCTGAGCGTCCTCCCAGTAAACGGTTTGAGTTTTAGGGGGCTTTGCGGTCAGTTCTTCGGAGCTATTACCCGTCTCTACAAACTGGGCAGTGTAGTAAAGAGACTGCTCTCCCGATGCGCCTCGCCGGGTCCATTCACCCCGCCGTTCGCCCTCTGTGATGATAGAGAAGCCATAGCCTGGTGATGCTGCCTGCTCGGTATACAGTTTAAACCCGGGCATGGCTTCCGGTAGCCCCAGACTGGCGGTTATGGGGGTGCCCATGGCAACAAAATCAATTCTGGCCTCTATCAACCAGACATCTTTTTCTTTACCCGGATCAAACGGAATGCCGGTCTCCAAATGGCGTAGCCAGGCCGTGATGAGACCGGTGAGAACTATGATGAGAATCATGGCATAGAAAGCAACACGCTTGTTCATGGTAGTTCGGTGCCTTCAGCTGTGTCAGCTTCGGGCTCCTGGGTATGCGGTGCCAAATTCTCGCCGCTGACATCAACAATCATCACGTCCTTGAGAATATTACGCCCTACCGATATCTGGTAGTCCAGGTGGCTGCGGTTGTTGAGGGTAAATTCAGCGGATTGGGAAAGTTCACCAATACTGATGCCGAGTTTGATCACCGGGCGGCGCTCGGACTCCTCATTGTTGGCTTGTATGATAGAGACCATTCGCTTGAGTTTGCGTTCCAGTGGCACCGCTTCACCGGTCTGTGGGTGAATAATTTCGAACCGTACCCAATCTTTGCTGTTACGCTCAAATAATTCAATATTGCGGGCATCCAGGGACGCGGTTTCAGCGCCGGTATCGATGCGCGCGGGAAGCGCCAACTGCAAATCCTGAATCCAGACCATCTCCCGCTGGCCTATAACCATCTTTGAGTGCGCGGCCTTGTCGTCCAGTGGTGGGCACGCGGGAGCGGGCAGGGCTAGTAATGGCAATGGCGGTTGCCGCTGGCTGGCTTCCTGTTGTTTGACCGCAGTCAACGCGGTCAGTGTGGATAACGAGGCTTGTAGTTCTCCGAGTTGCACGGACTGTTGCGTAAGCTGCTGCTGGCTTTCGTCCTGGTTCATCAGGCACTGGTCCATGTTTGTTCCAAGTTGCTCTATTCGAGATGCCTGCTGGGTCTGTTCTTCGCTCAGGCCACTGCAGGATGTAACAGCAATTGCCAGTGAGAGCGTGAGCACAGGTCTGAAGTTGGGGTTTAGCAGCATTCCAAGTGTCCGGTAATGTTTAGATGTCAGCAAATTTTAGCATACTGGGCGAGTCTGTTGCTCACACAGGAACCCTCGAGATAGCTGTATTAATCCCGCGATCGGCTTGCCCGTTAGTGATTGCCTGATCCAGCGGCAATATCCAGTGACTGCCTTTTAGTGTAGCCCAATTGTCCATTTTGCGACGGAAAATGTCGATTGATGTAAGCGTTGATGCCTGTGGTGCCGTGGCTTGCCGCCTCTATCGTGCAATAAGAAAAGCTTCGTTTTTGACTTATCACTGCTATGCTTAGGCTTTTATTACCCAGGGAATAGACACGCGATTATGGCAGACGTACAAGAAACGCCCCCCGGACCAGAAAGCATTCTCGCCGATATGGTAGAGCCGGTGCATGAAGTTACGGTACTGGTGGACTTCTTTAACCGGATGGATGCGACAGAACCCCTGATACGATTGATCACCGCCGTGGCGGTTATTGTGGTGTCAGTACTGTTGCTTATCACCGCGAGGGTGATTATTTCTCGCAGGGTTGGGAAAATGGACGCATTGGCGGACGAGAAGTATCGTCCGCTGCGGCTGCAGGCCCAGGACCTGATTTCGTCTGAGGATATGAAGAAGCTCTGGATTACCCTGTGGCGCTGGGTGGGCTGGGGCTTTGCTTTGGTGTTCAGCTTAACCGCGCTGACGGGCGTGTTGATGACCTCGTCATGGACCACGACGCTGGCCGCCAGAATGATCATCATGCTGTACAGCGCCCTTGAGTATATTTGGCTGAGCTTTGTAGGTTATCTGCCCAACCTGATTACGATTGTCTTTATCCTGTTCTTTGCCAAATTTGTTATCCGAACCATTGGCCTGGTCTTCGACGGCATACAAAGCCGGCGTATTCACCTGAAAAACTTCTATCCCGAGTGGGCTGAGACCAGCTTCGGTATCATCAAGCTGATGATTTACGTTTTGACCGCAGTCATTATTTTTCCCTACCTGCCGGGCTCCAGTTCGCCGGCTTTTCAGGGGATTTCTATTTTCGTGGGTGTACTGGTTTCCCTGGGTTCGACTACCGCGGTGGCCAATGTGATCGCCGGTACCGTACTCACCTATACCCGTGCTTTCAAGGTGGGAGACCAGGTCGAGTTGGCCAACACCCGGGGGCGTGTCATAGAGCGCAGCACCTTTGTTACCCGTGTGCAAACCCTGAAAAATGTCATTGTGTCGGTGCCTAATTCGATGGTGCTCAACAACAACATTATTAACTACAGCAAGAATATGGGGCAGACCGGATTGCTGGTCCATACCAGCATTACCATTGGCTATGATGTGCCCTGGCAGACCGTGAACAAACTGCTGATAGCGGCCGCGAGTAAAACGGAGGGAATTGGAATACACCCCGAGCCCTTTGTGCTGCAGACTTCCCTGGAGGACAATTATGTGAGTTACGAAATCAATGGCTGGACTCGCAAGCCCGAGGAACTCCCTAGAATCTACTCCGCTTTGCATGCCAACATCCTCGATGAATTCCATGGCCAGAATGTGGAGATTACCTCGCCGGCTTTCCGGGCCGTACGAGACGGCAACCCGATCACGGTACCGGAGGTGGTCCCTCCCGAGGAAAGCGCGCCTGATGAGGGGGCTGCACCCGCCTGAAACGAACTTATCGTACGATAGGCAGTCTATGTACTCAGGAAACTTAAAGGACTGCCCTATGCTGCGTTTTACCCTGCTACTGTCTGTACTGCTGAGTGTATCCACCTTCGCCCGGGCGGAGAGCGCCCAGGCTATTTTTGCGGGCGGTTGCTTCTGGTGTATGGAATCGGCCTATCAGGAATATGAGGGCGTGACCGAGGTGGTTTCAGGCTTTACAGGCGGCGACTTACAGAACCCGACTTACAAGGGGCGCCACGAGGGGCATTATGAAGCGGTGCAGGTGACCTATGATCCCGCCGTGGTCAGCTATGGGCAACTGCTGGCTTTTTTCTGGCGCAATGTTGACCCCTTTGATGGTGGCGGCCAGTTTTGCGACCGGGGTGACAGCTATCGCAGTGCACTGTTTTTTAACGGTGAGCAGGAACGAAAATTGGCGGAGGCATCGCAGGTAGCGGTTGCCAGCCAGTTCCCGGAAGACACGATTGCCACGGAACTGCTTCCGACTTCGACGTTTTGGCCCGTAGAGGAGGGGCATCAGGATTATTACCTGAAGAACCCGCTGCGTTACAAGTACTACCGCTGGAATTGCGGGCGGGATCAGCGTCTGGAAGCGCTCTGGGGTAGCCCGGGCCACTGACCCGGACGTCGTGGTCGATCAGGCGCTGGCCAGTTTCGCTTTTTCTTCCTGGCTTGCCAGGTATTCCTCGTAGGTTCCCTGAAAGTCGATCAGTCGCTGGTCCTTGATTTCGACCACTCGCGTGGCCAGGGACGATACAAACTCCCGGTCGTGGCTGACAAAAATCAGGGTGCCGTCATAGTGTTCCAGTGCCAGGTTCAAGGCTTCGATGCTTTCCATGTCCAGGTGGTTGGTCGGCTCATCCATGAGCAGGACATTGGTGTCCTGCATCATCAATTTGCCAAACAACAGGCGATTCTTTTCTCCCCCCGAGCAGACTTTGACCTTTTTCTCAAAATCGTGTGAAGAGAACAGCAGCCGGCCTAAGGTGGCGCGAACAATCTGGTCATCATGACTGGGCTTGCGCCAACGGCTCATCCAGTCAAACAGATTGAGTTCACTGTCGAAATCGGCCGTGCTGTCCTGGGGGGAGTAAGACAAAGAGGCGTTTTCAGCCCACTTGATTTTCCCTGAATCAGCCTGGAGGTCGTCCATCAGGCAGCGCAGGAAAGTGGTTTTTCCCGCGCCATTTTCGCCGATAACGGCCAGGCGCGCGCCCGCTTCCAGCATCATACTGCCGTTTTTAAACAGCGGCTCATTGTCAAAGCCGTGTCCCAGCTCTTCCAATACCACGGCCTGTCGGTGCAGTTTTTTGTCCTGCTTGAAACGAATATAGGGGCTGACACGGCTGGAGGGTTTGATATCGTCGAGCTTGATCTTCTCAATCTTTTTGGCCCTGGAAGTGGCCTGCTTGGCCTTGGAGGCATTGGCTGAGAAACGGCTGACGAACTGTTGCAGCTCGGCGATCTGGGTCTTTTTCTTGGCGTTGACCGACTGTTGGCGTTCGCGCACGGCGGTAGAAGCCGTCATGAAATCGTCGTAGTTACCGGGGTAGACTCGCAACTCGCCGTAGTCGATATCCGCCATATGGTCGCACACGGCGTTCAGGAAGTGACGATCGTGAGAGATGATAACCATGGTGCTCTTGCGTTCGTTGAGCACGCTTTCCAGCCAGCGAATGGTATTGATGTCGAGGTTGTTGGTCGGTTCGTCCAGCAGCAAAATATCGGGATCAGAGAACAGGGCCTGGGCCAGCAAGACCCGCAGCTTCCAACCCGGTGCGACTTCGCTCATGGGGCCGTAGTGCAGCTCCTGGGCAATACCGGCGCCCATCAGGATTTCTTCGGCGCGGCTCTCGGCACTGTAGCCATCGAGCTCGGCAAACTCGACTTCGAGGTCGGCCACTTTCATGCCATCCTCTTCTGTCATTTCCGCCAGTCCGTAGATGCGTTCGCGTTCCTGCTTTAGCTTCCACAGTTGGCTGTGGCCCATAATAACGGTGTCCACGACCGAAAATTCTTCGAAGGCAAATTGGTCCTGGCTCAAGGTACCCAGGCGTTCATTGGGTGAGATGGACACATTGCCCGCCGTGGGCACCAGAGTGCCATCCAGAATTTTCATGAACGTGGATTTGCCGCAGCCATTGGCCCCGATCAGGCCGTAGCGATTGCCACCGCCAAATTTAACTGAGATGTTTTCAAACAGGGGCTTGGCGCCAAACTGCATGGTGATGTTTGCGGTGGAGATCACGGACGGTACCTGGGTAGATAAGATGGATTTTAACGGGGGCGTACTATAGGGATTTATTGCCCCGGAGTCGAGCTAAAGTTGGACAAAAAACGTACAAAAACCCCGTGGTTTATGGCCGAGCGGGGTTTTACTCGTATTTGCAGAGGTAGGCGGTTTCTATACTCACTTTCAGGTCAAAACGTTGATTGGCTTCAACGATAAAGGTATCGCCGCTGTTAAAGCGCTGCCAGTCACTGCTCTCGGGTAGTTTAACGGCCAGTTCACCGTTGACCACGGTCATATATTCTCTTTGGTTGGTGCCGAAAGAGTACTCGCCAACCGCCATGACGCCCACTGTTGCGGGCAGCTCGCCACCATCAAACGCGATGGATTTTACCTTTCCATCAAAGTATTCCTTAACCGTCAACATGAGAATTTTGCTTCCTACTGATTTAAAGAGGCGGGATTTTACACGACTGAGACGCGTCTGGGCTATACCCCGCCTACCACTGTTCCTTATTCCGGTTCTTCAGCGGCCTGAATACGCTCCAACCGTTCCTCTTCTTCCGCCATGGCCGCCTTGATTTCCTCCAGGACCTGGTCGACATCTGCCTCGTGAGTGTCCTCTTCAAAGTAGCCCGTTAATTCGATATCCGGATGCAGGTCGCCCTCTTCATACAGGGCCCAGATTTCCTTGGCGTAATTTGTCTTCAGTAGCTCGGGTGCGAACAATCCGTAGTAATCCCGCATCTTGTTCACATCGCGTTCCAGCATGGCTTCCGCGTTGTTGTTGGCCGCAGCATCGACTGCCTGGGGCATATCAATAATCACCGGGCCGTAGTCGTCTACCAGGACATTAAACTCCGACAGGTCGCCGTGTACGATACCGGCACAGAGCATACGGACCACATCCTGCATAACGACCGCGTGGTCTTCTATGGCCTGCTCGGCGGACATGGATACTTCACTGAGGCGCGGCGCTACCTGGCCCTCATCATCGGTGACCAATTCCATGAGTAGCACACCGTCAAAACAGCCGTAGGGCTTGGGTACGCGCACGCCGGCAGCTGCAACCCGGTACAGGGCGTCGACTTCGGCGTTTTGCCAGGCTTCTTCTTGCTGCTTGCGACCAAATTTCGAGCCCTTTTCCATGGCCCTCGCCCGGCGGCTATTGCGTACCTTGCGGCCCTCCTGGTATTGCACGGCTTTTTTGAAACTGCGCTTGTTGGCCTCTTTGTATACCTTGGCACAGCGGATTTCTGAGCCACAGCGTACGACATAGACAGTGGCCTCCTTGCCGCTCATCAATTGGCGGACGACATCATCGATCAGGCCGTCTTCAATCAGGGGGTTGAGTCGTTTGGGGAACTTCATGGTCTCTCAAAGGCCATCCAGTAAAAAGGTGCCGCATGATAACACGCCTCATTTGATGGCGGGCGATCCTGCCACAATGAGGTATACTGCGCGGCGATGAATAAAGCGACTCAATTACTCCAGACCGTGTTCGGTTACCCCTCTTTTCGCCCGCCCCAGGATGAGATCATCCAGACGGTCATCGATGGAGGCGATGCGCTGGTATTGATGCCCACCGGGGGCGGTAAGTCACTGTGCTACCAGATACCGGCGTTGGCGCGAGACGGCTGCGCCGTGGTGATATCGCCATTGATCGCGCTGATGCAGGATCAGGTGAATGCCTTGCGTCAACTGGGTGTCAGGGCGAGCTTCCTGAACTCCACTTTGGATGCTGCCACGGCTCGCGGTGTAGAAAATGCGCTGTTGGCTGGCGAGCTGGACCTGGTGTATATCGCCCCGGAACGGCTCAATCAGGAGCGCATGCTGGCGCTGTTGCAGCAGGCGCCGATTGCCCTGTTTGCCATTGACGAGGCGCACTGTGTCTCCCAGTGGGGGCATGACTTCAGGGCAGATTATCTGCGCCTTAGCCTGTTACATGAGCTATTTCCCGACATTCCCCGTATCGCCCTGACCGCCACAGCGGATGCTCGCACCCGCAGCGAAATCATCAATCGTCTGGATCTGGGCGCTGCGCGGCAGTTTATCGCCGGTTTTGACCGTCCCAATATCCGCTATCGCATTGCGCTAAAGCACAATGCCCGGCAACAACTGTTGGGCTTTCTCAAGGCCGAGCACCCTGACGACGCCGGCATTGTCTATTGCCTGTCACGCAAGAAAACTGAGGAGACGGCCTACTGGCTTCAGCAGCAGGGCTTTAATGCCCTGCCGTACCATGCCGGTCTGCCGGTGGCTACCCGGTCTGACAACCAGGCGCGATTTCTCAGGGAGGAGGGGGTCATTATTGTGGCCACCATCGCCTTTGGCATGGGCATCGACAAACCTGACGTCCGTTTTGTCGCGCACCTGGATTTGCCAAAGACCGTGGAATCCTATTACCAGGAGACCGGGCGGGCGGGTCGTGATGGCGAGCCCGCCAACGCCTGGATGGTGTACGGCTTGCAGGATGTTATCAAGCTGCGACAGATGATGGCTGGCTCCGAGGGCAGTGAGGAGCACAAGCGGGCGGAGCAACACCGCCTGAATGCCATGCTGGGCCTGTGCGAGATCACCAGCTGTCGGCGGCAGGCCTTGCTGAACTACTTTGACGAGACACTGGTGGAGCCCTGCGGGAACTGTGATACCTGTCTGGAGCCGGTGGACACCTGGGATGGCACGGAGCCCGCACGTATGGCCCTGAGCGTTGCCTATCGCAGTGGTCAGCGTTTTGGTGTAAATCATCTGGTGGATGTCTTGCGGGGAGCCGAGACAGAAAAGATCATGCAGTTTGAGCATCAAAAACTGCCGACCTATGGTCTGGGCAAGTCGCTTGATGCGAATCAGTGGCGGTCCGTCTTTCGACAATTGGTCGCTGGCGGCTATCTGAGTGTGGACCTGGAACGGTTTGGTGCCCTCAAGCTGGAAGAGAAGTGCCGGCCCTTGCTACGGGGTGAAGAGCAGCTTGAATTGCGTCGCGACGTAAAACAAAAGGCCGCCAAGCGAACGACCAAAACGCCCTTGTCAACGGATGTGGATGTGGCCCTGTGGGAGGCTTTGCGCGAGTGCCGTCGGGAATTTGCCGAGGAACAGGGCGTTCCACCCTATGTGATATTCCATGATCGCAGCCTGCAGGAAATGTGTATTACCCTGCCACAGAACCTCGACCAGTTTGGCGAAGTGAGTGGAGTAGGTGAGCGCAAGCTGGAAAAGTATGGCGCGGCATTCCTGCAGGTCATTAATGACCACCTGGCTGTCGCTTAGCTAGGTGCCACAAAACGTCTGGGTGACGACCTGTTCGGGCGTGGCCGGCACGGCAAACTTCGCCAACTCTGGCCGGTACTCAAAAGGTGATTCCAGCGTGTTCACCAGCGTGTGAAAGGGTGCGAGATCGTTGTCGTAGACCGCCGCACGAATGACCTCTTCGACCAGGTGATTGCGCGGAATAAAGACCGGGTTGGCGTTGTACATGCTGGCCTGGCGTTCAGGAGCGCTTAGCGGATCAAGGTTCAGGCGTTCCTGCCAACGATTTATCCATTCGGTAAAAGCGTCCGGCATCGTAAACAGCTGCGACACCTCACCTGTCGCGTTTTCCCCGGGGGCCGCCAGGTCTGCCAGGCGGCGAAAGGTCAGTGTGAAATCGGTTTTCTCATCCGCCATCAAGGTCACTAGATCCTGGATTAAACGCTCGTCGCCGTTACCAGGCTCCGAGAGTCCCAGCTTGCGGCTCATCTCACGCTGATGGGCGTTGAGGAACAGGTCCGGGAAGGCATCGATGGAAGCCTGGGCCAGGGCGATGGCTGTGTCTTCTTCCTCGGCCAGCAAGGGCAGTAGCGTCTGGGCCAGGTTTGACAGGTTCCAGTGGGCGATGCCAGGTTGCTTGCGGTAGGCATAGCGACCGCCGGTATCAATCGAACTGAATACCTTGTCCGGGTCGAAGGCATCCATGAAAGCACAGGGCCCGTAATCTACGGTTTCGCCGGACAGCAGCATATTGTCGGTATTCATGACGCCGTGGATAAAGCCCAGTGCTTGCCATTTGGCGATGAGCTCGGCTTGCTGCCGAATTGCGCAGTCCAGCATGGCGTGGCAGGGGTTCTGTGCGTCCGCCGCTTGTGGGTAGTGGCGGGCGATCACATGATCGACCAAAACCTGTAATGCCTCGGTGTCGCTGCGGGCGGCGAAATACTGGAAGGTGCCGATGCGGATATGGCTGCTGGCGACTCGGGCCAATACCGCCCCTGGTTGTATATCGTTGCGGATGACGGTGTCACCGGTGGTGACGGCGCCCAGTGCCCGGGTTGTCGGTACACCCAGTACGGCCATGGCTTCACTGAGGACATATTCCCTGAGCACAGGGCCTATGGGTGCGCGCCCATCGCCGCCGCGAGACCAGGGTGTTGGGCCTGAACCTTTCAGCTGGAAGTCGTAACGCACATTGTCCTGGGTGAGGATTTCACCCAGCAATACCGCTCGCCCATCCCCCAGTTGCGGGTTCCAGCCACCAAACTGATGACCGGCATAGGCGGCGGCAATCGGGGAAGCGCCTTCGGGTAAACGGTTACCGGCCAGCACTTCGATGCCGGCTTCGGATTCCAGCCACGCGGGGTCGATACCCAGGCGCTCTGCCAGCGCATGATTTATCCGGATCAGGCCGGGCTTTGATACGGGCGTGGGTTCCTGGCGAGCAAAAAATCGATCGGGGAGTGCCGCGTAGCTATTGTCAAAAGACAGCTGGGGTTGCTGATTCATCGCTGGGGCTCCACTCTGTTTAGTCCGGGCCCGCGTTGAGCTGGGCGAGATGCACTTTTTGCTCGGGTATAGCGAGGGTCACCTGGGCCTCATTCCTGAGCCTGTTCATTGCCCGCAGCCAGAGATCGCTGCGCGCGCCCAGCCAGTGCTCGTTCAGAACCCAGCAGTAGGCGGTCATCTCAACGCTGCTGGCTGTCGCGTTCATAATAAACACCACCGGTGGGGAGGGCTCCGATAAAACCCGCTCATCCTCGCTGATCAAACTCACCAGTAAGTCCTTGGTGTGCTGCAGATCGCTGTCGGATCTGACGCTAAAATTCATATCGATACGGCGACTTGGGGTGTCGTGAAAATTCGAAATACGGGAGGCCATCACCAGTGCGTTGGGGAGAAACACCATGGTGCCATCGAATTTTCGAATCGTTGTGTGGAAAGAGGATATAGAGTCGACGGTGCCTACCACACCGTTAATTTCTACCATATGTCCCAGCAAGAAAGGCAGTCTGGGCAGAAATGGCACCAGGAAAAATATCACCACCGCGCCGATTAATATCGATATCAGCGCAATCTGTCCGATGACGTGCACATCAAAACCCATTTTCCTCAGCACCAGCAGGGCGGTGATGACCAGAACCAGGACATAGAGGGTGCCGAAGATGACGCGTATCAACCGGGCGTGCCTGACGTAGGGGTAAAGAAATTTTGAAGCCAGTTTGTGCAGTACGAAGATGAGCAGCATGCCACCAATGATCAGGTACAGGGCGTTGAGGATGAGGAAACCGTAGCCGCTAACTTGCTCGAGGATGTCGGCGGCCTGCTCCAGTGTTCCAGCAGGGTCGATGACCTGCTCGCTTGATGGTTCCATTTAAATTCCCCTTTGTTGGATACAGCGCCGAAAGTATCGGCCTACATTAGCAAATATTCTGGCTATTACTCAAAGACAATGTGATTGGCATTAAAAATATCCTTAACCGCGCCCAGCCAGGGTTCGTAGTGTTTCCAGCGATGTACCGCACGTTGATAGAGCTTTTCCCGTACCTGCACCGCGCTGGCGGTGGCTACCGGCGCGGTATTTTCCTGAAATGCCAGGCACTGGGGCTCCCAGGGCAGCTCACAATACTGCAGCAGTTGTCGGGTTTGTGCCTCGGCATCTGCCACCACAGATTCATACGCGATACTGTAAAGCCGCGTGCCCAGGTCTTGCTCGCACTGTGCGATCAGTGCGTCAAAGGCCACATAGAACTCCGCGCTGTCTTTCAGGCTATAGGCATAATTGTAGTAGGTAAAACTGGTTGCAAACAGTTGGCGGAAATTACTCAGCACAGTATCCATTGGGTTGCGTCGCAGGCAGATGATTTTGGCCCGGGGCAGCGCCTTGGCAATCAGGGGGATGTACATGAAATTCAGGGGCATTTTGTCAATGAAGTGCGCACTGTTACCGGTCAGGTGGCGGGTGGATTCCAGGTAGTCCCGGCCCAGCTTCTCGAAATCGAGCTTGTCTGCCTGCTCTATCGTCTCAACGTCCAGCACCCAGCGGGAGGCGGTGCCCAGTTGCTGCTTCACCAGTGTGGAAAAATTCGCCAGCTCACCGGCGGAGACGACCTGGGAATGACTGGACAGGATGCGCTCTACCAGGGTGGTACCTGTGCGCGGCATGCCCACAATGAAGATAGGTTCGGGAGAATCGCAGCCTGTTACCGGCAATCTCGCGAGTCGGGTGGAGGCTTGCCCCAGGGCTGAAAACAGGGCTTTGTTATCCTGTTGCTGGGGCTGCAATTGTTCTAATTTGAGTGCCTTGCCCGCCAGCAGCTGTTGCATTGCCTGTTCGTAATTCCCCAG
>JBALWA010000071.1:0-23235 GCA_036960305.1 Halioglobus sp.
TCAGTCCGCGTCATTTCCCGCGGCAGGCTTTTAGTCTGCTGAAAGCGGATATTCGGGTGGGTGATTTCAGGGTCGGGGAATCCTGGAATCTGGGTTTCAATTTGTTCCCGGTTATTTGGCGTATTCTCTACCACACCGAAGTTAAGCGCATTGCCAAGACAAGCGGAAACACAGGCGGGCTTCAATCCCACCTCCAGACGATCCACGCACATATTGCATTTTTCTACCTGGCCGGCCACGGGGTCCAACTGTGGTGCATTATAGGGACAAACCCAGGTGCAATAGCCGCAACCGAAACAGATGTCCGGGTCCTGTATGACGGCACCATACTCCGGATGCTTGGTATAGGCTCGGGTAGGACAGCCCTTGAGACACACCGGATCGTCGCAGTGATTGCAGGCCATGGATATATTCATGCGCGTGAAGTTGGGGTAGGTACCGCCCTCCACATAACCTACAGAGCGGAAGCTTAAGTGAGGCGGTAAATCATTCTTCTCGCTGCATGCTGATTCGCAGGCGTGGCAGCCGATGCAGTTGTCTGCGGTGAAATGAAAGGCGTGTTGCTTGTGGCGATTGGGGTTAAAACCCACCTCCCGAACGCCGTTGATATTGAGTGAGGTCGCCTCATCTACCAGTTCCGTCAGGGCGATTAACTTGCCGTATCGGTTGACCTCCTCAGTCTTCGGGTCGTCCAGTAGTGCATACGCCGGCTCGTCCGGTCGAAGCGGGAACAGTGACTGCGAGGGTCGCGCATCGGCGATGGGCTCAAATAATTTTACTGTCATCCTAAAACGCCCTTATCTCCCGGTTAAGTCTCGCAGCTTCTGCCTGATCCGTTTTCTCGACCCGCACTGCCGCCTGCTTGAATGCAGGCTGCCTTGAATGGGGGTCCAGCAGCCCCAGAGACACCCGGTTCACACAGTCGTGAAAATGAAAGGGCACGAACACCATATTGTGGGGTACGCGCTGGGTGAGCTGCACCAACACCACCGCATCGCCGCGGCGTGACACCAACCGCACGTACTCCATATTCTCAACGCCCAACTCCCTGGCCGCATCCGGATTCATTTCCATGTAGGCAGTGGGGCTGAACTTATTGCAGTTGCCCACCTTGCCGGTACGGGTGCGCGTGTGGAAGTGCTCTACCACCCGGCCGCTGTTTAACCAGAAGGGGAAGTCCCCATCGGGTTTTTCATTATTGTCCAACCACGGCAGTGCCAGGAGTTTGGCTTTACCATCGGGGTATTGGAAGATACCGTCTGTGTACAGCCGCTCCATACCCGTTGCCTCCCCTTCGCGCATAGGCCACTGAATACCGCGCTGCTGCAAAATACTGTCATGGCTCATGCCAGAGATATCCAGCATCCGGGGTGCGCCGTTCGCCCCGGTTCCCACCGACAGCGCTTTCATTTCCTCGAATACCTCCGCGGCCCGCTCGGGGAAACACATGGCACGGCTCTGGGGCCAGCGCTTTGCCATCTGGTTGAATATCCACAGGTCGGGCTTTGAGTTGGCCAGGGGTTTCTTGACCTGGGTGACCAGATTGACCCGTCGTTCCGTATTGGTAAAACAACCCTCTTTCTCGGCCCAGATACTGGCGGGCAGAAAGGCGTGGGCATACTGATTGGCTTCGACATCCGCAAAGGAATCCTGCACCACACAAAACTCCAGCTTTTCCAGGGTCTTGCGGATACGCGCGGTGTTTGGCATCGACGTCATGGGGTTTGTCGCCACCAACCACAGTGCCTTGATCTGTCCCGATTCAATCGCCGGAAAAATATCTGTCATGAACAGACCGCGCTTCGCCGGGAAAAACGCCGGATCAACACCCCAGAATTCACCCACCTCTTGCCGGTGCTGCTGATTCTCAAGTACACGGTAACCGGGCAGCCCCGAGCAAGAAGACCACTCGCGGGTACCCATCGCATTGCACTGCCCGGTAATGGACAGAGACGTGCCTCCCGGCTTACCGACATTGCCAGTGATCAGGTTGAGGTTATTGATTCCGCACACACCATCGGAGCCATGGGTACTCTGGTTGATGCCCATGGTCCAGATGCTCATCGCGGCACCGGCCTTGGCGTACAGTCGTGCCACATGGCGAATCATGTCTTCGTCGATGCCTGTAATCGCTGCCGCCATGGTGGGGTTATACTCCCTAACCAGTGCATGCATTTCGTCCCGGCCATTGCAGCTGGCAGCGATAAATCCCTCATCGGCCAGGCCCTCTTCCAAAATGACGTGGGCAAGACTGTTAAGCAATACCAGGTCCGTACCGGGCTTTATCGGCAAATGGATATCGGCGAACTGGGCGAACATCGTCACCCGGGGGTCCACCACGATAACGGGAAACTTGCGCTGCTCCAGCGCCTCTTTCAAGCGCCAGTAGATAACCGGGTGTTGCTCCGGCAGGTTGGAACCGAATGCCAGCAGGCACTCGGTATGGGAAAAATCATCATAACAACCGGGGGGGCCGTCGCTGCCAAAAGAGCGCTTGTAGCCCGATACCGCAGAGGCCATGCACAGGGTCGTATTCCCATCATAGTTATTGGTACCGATGACACCGCGAACCAGCTTACCCAGGGTATAGAACTCTTCCGTTAATATCTGTCCTGTCGAAACAACGGCAACTGCGTCTCTGCCATAGCGCTCCTGAACCCGTTTAAACTCGCTCGCTGTCTTGTCGAGCACAGCATCCCAACCGGTGTTTTTCCACGGTTGGTAGCTGTGATCGCGCATCATGGGTTCCGTACCACGGCCCGAACCATTAAATATTCCAGCTTCTGTAATGCCCTTGATACACAGCTTGCCCCGATTAACCGGTGCATCGGCGACCCCACGCGTGGTCACTGCCTCACCGGCGGCATCAATCCCCACCTCGATGGAACAGCCCGTGGAGCAGTAGCCACAGGTGGCATACTTCCAATCCACCACGCCTTTATCGCGCAGAATGATTGGGTTCTTTTTTCGCCTACCGAACAACATCGCTACTATCCCGCCAACTGGACCCGGTCGCCCTGTAGACGAACCCGCCAGGTTTTCAGGCTGACATCCTCTTCCATGCAGTCGCCCGTACTGAGACAAAAGTGCTGTTTGTACACAGGGGATGCGACCACGACCTGTTCGCCCTGGCTGCCGACGATGCCACGAGAAATCACATTTGCACCGCTGAGCGGATCATAATTTCCCACCGCGTAAAGCGCGTCGTTGCCACTTTGACGCACACGAAAAATGGCGATTTGTTGGCCTTCATACAGCGCGCAGCGCCCACTGTTGGGGATAATATCTTCTATGTGGCAAATATCTTTCCAGTCGCTCATTGTGTTTTCCTCGTAATCCAATTTATGCCGAAGCCAAAATATCTTCACGCCCTGGCGATTTTTCTTCCGTTCTGGCAGGGCGTATCTGTTCGCGTTCACGCACAAACACCACGTTGCTATCCGCCGCTTCACTGTTCACAAAGTGGGAGAACCGCTTAACCTTTTCCGGATCATCAACCGTCGTCTTCCATTCACACTGGTAGGTATCAACAATGTGCCCCATCTGGGCTTCCAGCTCAGCAGCCAATCCAAGTTTGTCTTCAATAATGACTTGCTGCAGGTACTCCAGGCCGCCCTCCAGATTATCCATCCACACGGAGGTGCGCTGTAGACGATCAGCCGTGCGAATATAGAACATGAAGAATCGATCGATGTATTTGATCAGTGTTTCATCATCGAGATCCGTTGCGAACAGGTCTGCGTGGCGCGGCTTCATACCGCCATTGCCGCAAACGTACAGGTTCCATCCGTTCTCGGTGGCGATGACCCCTACATCCTTGGACTGGGCTTCTGCGCATTCCCGGGTGCAACCCGATACCGCCATTTTTGTTTTGTGAGGTGAGCGCAGCCCCTTGTATCGATTCTCCAGCAGGACGGCCATGCCGACAGAATCCTGTACGCCATAGCGGCACCAGGACGAACCCACACAGGACTTACAGGTACGCATGGCTTTGCCGTAGGCATGGCCGGACTCAAATCCCGCCGCGATAAGCTGGCTCCAGATATCCGGCAGCTGCTCGGCTCTCGCACCGAAGAGATCGACCCGCTGACCACCGGTGATTTTGGTATACAGGTCGTACTGCTTGGCCACTTCACCCAGTACGATAAGCTTTTCTGCGGTGATCTCACCGCCGGGGACACGGGGTACCACAGAGTAGGTACCGTCTTTTTGCATGTTCGCAAGAAAGCGGTCGTTGGTGTCCTGCAGCCCCTGGTGGCTTTCCTCCAGAACATAGTCATTCCAGCAGGCCGCAAAAATGGACGCTGCCGTCGGCTTGCAGATATCACAGCCCAGGCCCTGGCCGTGCCGCGCCAACAGTTCATCGAAAGTTTTTATGCCTTCAACCCGTACCAGGTTGTACAGATCCTGGCGAGTATACGGAAAGTGTTCACACAAATCGGTGTTCACTTCAAAACCGAGCTTCGCCAGTTCGGCGTTCATCACCTGTGTCACCAGCGCCGAGCAACCGCCACAGCCAGTGGCCGCCGTAGTCTGCTCTTTCAATTCTCCAACCGTACAGCAACCGGCCTCTACCGCCGCCACCAGGTCACCTTTGGTGACATTATTACAAGAACATATTGCCGCCGAGTCGGGTAGGGCATCGACGCCAAGCGCCGGTGCCTGCCCATCCATGGTTGGCAGTATCATACTGTCAGGCTGCTCAGGTAATTGAATCTTGTTGAGCGTAAACTGCAGCAGGTTGCCGTAGTTTTCCGCATCACCGACCAGTACCGCGCCCAGCAAGTGCTGCTTGTCCGCACTGACGACAATCTTTTTGTAAACCTCTTCTACCTGGTTGATATAGGTATAAGACAGCGAGCCCTCGGTCGCACCATGGGCATCGCCTATGGAGGCGACATCAACACCCATCAGTTTCAATTTTGTGCTCATGTCTGCACCGGTAAACTCGCTCTGCCCGGCGCCTGAAATATGCTCCGCCGCCACCTGGGCCATCTGATTACCCGGCGCGATCAAACCAAAAATTCGCCCACCCCAAAGTGCCGCTTCACCTATGGCATAAACATCTTCATCCGATGTCTGGCAAAAATTATTGATCTGTATACCGCCCCGCTCGCCTATCGCCAGACCGCTGCTTCGTGCCAGCTCATCCTGGGGACGGATACCTGCGGAGAAGACAATCAGATCCGTATTGAGTTCGCTGTCATCGGCGAAACACATCTTGTGCACCGCCGTGTCACCGTCAATTATTTCCCGGGTATTTTTACCCGTGTGTACAGAGACACCGAGGTCTTCAATCTTACGCCGTAACAGGGCACCGCCGCCGTCATCCACCTGCACAGCCATCAGGCGCGGCGCAAATTCAACCACGTGGGTTTTGAGACCCAGATCATGCAGGGCTTTCGCCGCTTCCAGACCGAGTAAGCCACCGCCCACAACCGCGCCGACCTTGCCCCCATCCGCCGCTGCGGTTATCGCCTCAAGATCTTCGATTGTGCGATAGACAAAGCAATTGGATCGATCATGCCCTGGCACGGGGGGCACAAAAGGGTAGGAACCCGTTGCCAGTACCAGCTTGTCATAGGACACGGTAAGGCCCGAAGCCGAGGTCACCGTTTTTTCGGCCAAATCAATGGCGACCACTTTGTCACCTGTGTAACAGCAAATGCCATTCGTCTCATAGAAACCTTCCGGCACCATATTCAAAGGCTCGGCACTGCGCTTCTCAAACCAGGCGGTAAGGTGCACTCGGTCATAGGCCGGGCGCGACTCTTCACCAAAAACACTGACTTCCCAGGCGTCACTACCGGTGGCTACCAGCTGTTCCACCAGTCGATGCCCCACCGGGCCATTACCGACTACTACCAATTGACTTGTCATTTTTCCCTGCCCGTCTTCAGTGCGACTCGGCGTCGCAATACACCATTGGGAGCCCACACAAGGGGACATCCGCTTCCACGTAACAGGTAAATGCAATCAACGTGCCAAGAACGGCAAAGCATCGGAAAACACTCGCCCTTAAGGGGTCGACAGCCGCCCCCACGCACCAAGGCCGCCCTCATATGGGCGCTATTCGCACCAAAACCGAGCACTTACCGCTTGGCGGCAGTGCAGCCCTGCGCCTGCAGTTCGCTCTGGTCGCGCCTTCGCAGATGCCAAAGGCCCAGATACCCAGTCATCTCGCCTTGTTGGCACAGTCATTGCAAACAGCGTTCAGTGGGCCACCGGATCAGCTGGTGGATCAGCAGTTTTTCGCAGCAAGGAGGTAACGCATGAGCAGCCCGGTAAACATACTGGATTTTAAAAACCCGTCCATTCGCACCCTGCATTTAAGCTGGGTCGCATTCTTCATTACGTTTGTGGTGTGGTTCAGCCACGCCCCCTTACTGGCTCACCTCAAGGAGGCCTTCGACCTCAGTTCACAACAGGTGAAGGCACTGCTGATTCTCAATGTTGCCCTGACCATTCCCGCCCGCATCGTGGTGGGCATGCTGGTAGACAAGTTCGGACCGCGACTGGTATTCAGTCTGCTTCTCATTCTGTCGTCATTTTTTTGCTGGGGCTTTGCCCTTGCCAACAGCTACGAACAACTCGCCCTGTTCCGATTTCTGGGTGGTTTTGTTGGCGCCGGCTTTGTTGTCGGCATCCGTTTGGTAGGCGAGTGGTTTCCCGCCCAACAGGTCGGCATGGCCCAGGGTATTTATGGGGGCTGGGGAAATTTCGGCTCAGCGGCCGCAGCAATGACATTACCAACCCTGGCGCTGCTGTTTGGCGGTGACGATGGCTGGCGCTACGCGATTGCGAGTACCGGCGTCCTGTCATTTCTCTACGGCTTCTTTTTCTACTTTAAGGCACGCAATACACCCAAGGGTTCTACCTATTTCAAGCCTAACAAAACCGGTGGACTTGAAGTCAGTAGCCGCGGCGACCTCTATCTTTACCTCGCCATGAACCTGCCTATCTATATCGCTCTGGCGGTACTGGCCTGGAAGCTCTCACCCGCAAACCTCGGCCTGATGACAGAGACAGCGGTAATTGGAATGTATGTGCTTCTGGGCGCATTGTTCCTGTTTCAAACCAGTCAAATTTGGCGGGTAAACAAGGACCATCTTCGCAATGGTGTTCCCACCATCGAAAAGTACAAGTTCAAGCAGGTTGCTGCCCTGAACTGGGCCTACTTCGTTACCTTCGGTTCCGAACTGGCCGTGGTCTCCATGCTACCCTTGTTCTTTATGGAAACCTTCGAGCTAAACGCGATCACCGCCGGCCTTCTCGCATCCGGTTTTGCCTTTATGAATCTGGTCGCGCGGCCCAGCGGCGGCTATCTCAGCGATACCTTCGGGCGTAAACGCTCACTGTCCCTGTTAATCGCCGGTCTGTCAGTGGGCTATCTGATGATGTCTCAAATTGACAGTAGCTGGTGGATTCCCGCTGCAGTCATCGCCTCTATGGCGTGTTCGTTCTTCGTTCAGGCTGGCGAGGGTGCCGTTTTTGCGATGGTGCCACTGATCAAGCGGCGGATGACCGGGCAGATTGCCGGTATGGCCGGCGCTTTTGGTAACGTCGGCGCGGTAACCTACCTGACAATATTATCGTTTGTGGATTCCTCTACTTTCTTTCTGGTCATCGCAGGTTCTGCTGCACTGTGCTTCATGGTCGTGCAGTTGCTGGATGAGCCGGGGGGCCAGATGTCAGAGGTTCTGCCGGACGGTACCGTGCAACTAATCGACGTCGCCTGACATGAACGCACCACAAGCGATCAAGGAATCATCGCTACCCCTACCGGGAAAGTTGGCCCTGTCCGTGGGTCAGTACAGTATCGCCGGTAACAAGCCGACGAATGAAGACGCTATCGGAATCCGTATCCCCGATGGCAATCTTCTGACCACCAAGGGTGTTGCCGCAGTGATTGCGGACGGCGTCAGCGCTGCAGAGGCAGGGCGCGAGGCCAGCGAGACCTGCGTCTCCAATTTTCTCTCGGACTACTTCTCTACCCCGGAAGCCTGGACCGTAAAAAAGTCTGCCCAACAGGTTCTTACTGCACTTAACCGCTGGTTGTGCGCGCGCAGCCAAAGCTTCAGTGAGAACCGTAAGGGCTTTGTAACCACCATGAGCGCGGTGGTCTTCAAGTCCCATACCGCCCATTTATTTCACGTTGGCGACAGCCGGATTTATCGCCTGCGCGAAGGGCAGTTGGAGCAACTGAGCCGGGACCACAGCACACCCATAACAGAGAAGCAGACTTACCTGACGCGGGCCTTGGGACTGGATGTAAAACTGGACGTGGATTACCAGGCGATACCCCTACAAACAGGCGACTTGTTTCTTCTTACCACCGACGGGGTTCACGACTTTCTCAGTGCCCGGCAGCTTCAGGAAACCATCGCCTCTTCCGAGGTACCCCTTGAGAACATTTGCCATGCGTTGACGGATCTGGCCTTATCAGCGGGCAGCCACGACAACCTCAGTTGTCAGCTACTTCGAATTGATGATCTACCCGAGGCCCAGATAGACGATGTAGTACAGCGGCTGACCGAACTGCGCTTCCCGCCATTCCTAGAAGTGGGCATGGTGCTCGACGGTTTCCGCATCGTGCGAGAACTTCATGCCAGCACACGCAGCCAGGTCTACCAGGTCATGGAGGAAACGTCAGGCCGCACCCTGTGCATGAAAACGCCTTCCGTAAACTTCGAAGACGACCCAGCCTATATTGAACGTTTTATCATGGAGAGTTGGATAGGTAGCCGGATTAGTAGCCCCTATGTGGTCAAGGTTGTCGAACCTGTACACCCTAAATCCTGTCTGTACTACCTGACGGAGTACGTCAGTGGTATGACTTTGACTGACTGGATGCGCGAGCACCCAAAACCCGCGGTAGAAGAAGCGGTATTTCTTATCGATCAGATAGCGAAAGGCCTACGCGCTTTCCATCGGCGTGAAACCCTGCACCAGGATTTGAAACCAGACAACATCATGATCGATGCCGAGGGCCGGGTGAAACTGATTGATTTTGGCGCCTGCCACGTCGCGGGAATCGCCGAAATCGCAAGCCCGGTGTCCCGCGACGTTGCCCTGGGAACAGCGAGCTATTCCGCCCCGGAATACACCATGAAACAGCCGGCAAACTACCGCTCTGATTTGTTTTCACTGGCTGTTATCAGTTACGAAATGCTGACAGGCACTCTACCCTTTGGCGGTAAACTGGAAAATTGCAGTAGCCAGAGAGATTTTCTCACTACCCGCTATACCGAGAGCTATCGGCTCAATCCGCTGGTTCCCCACTGGCTTGATGGCGCTATAAAAAAAGGTCTGCGCTACCAGGAGGCGCGTCGGCATGTGGATGTCGCCGAGTTTGCCTACGAACTGCAGCACCCCAACCCAAAGTACCTGGAGTACCACCACCGTCCTCTTCTGGAACGCGACCCCTTGAAGGCGTGGAAAGTTATCGCCGGCCTGCTCGCCCTGTCGCAGCTTGCTACCTTGATGATGTGGCTGGGCTAGTGTCTAGCCTCAGGCGAGCACATCATCCGCAACAAAGTACTTGGGATCTTCGATCACGTTCACTTCAACCAGCTTACCGGCTTTAGTCAACAACTTGCGACATTCATCACTCAAGTGAACGAGGTGTAGGGTCTTGCCCGCAGCCAGGTAACGATCGGCCAGGGTATCGATAGCCTCCAGCCCGGAGTGATCAGCCACCCGGGAGCGGGCGAAATCAATAATGACATCATCGTTATCCTGGGCAGGATCAAAGCGATCCAGGAATGAGGTCACCGAGCCAAAAAACAGGGGACCCGTGACCGCGTAGACAGTCGAGCCCTTATGGTCTTCCCTGGCCTCGATCAGAATATGCTTGGCGTGTTCCCAGGCGAACACCAGCGCGGAAACAATCACGCCGACAACCACGGCAATCGCGAGGTCCGTGGCAACGGTTACCGCTGAGACCAAAACCAGTACCATGGCGTCGCTTTTGGGCACATTGCGGAGAACACGGAAGCTACTCCACTCAAAGGTGCCGATGACGACAATAAACATCACCCCGATCAGAGCCGCCAGTGGTATCTGCTCAATTTGAGAGGAGGCCACCAGAATAAACAGCAGCAGGCTCAATGCCGCTGTAATGCCCGACAGGCGACCACGACCACCGGAATTTACGTTAATCATACTCTGGCCTATCATGGCACAACCGCCCATGCCGCCAAACATACCCGTCGCAGTATTGGCGATACCCTGGGCGATACACTCCTTGTTACCACGCCCCCGGGATTCGGTAATCTCGTCCACCAGTCGCAGGGTGAGCAGGGATTCAATCAGCCCGATCGCCGCGAGAATAATCGAGTAGGGCAAGATGATCATCAAGGTTTCAAAATTGAAGGGTACTGAAGGGATGTGGAAGCTGGGCAAACCGCCCTTGATGGAAGCCACGTCGCCCACCACCCGGGTGTCCAGGTCGAGACCAAATACCAGAAAGCTGACGACCAGTATCGCCACCAGTGACGAGGGCACGGCAGTCGTAAACTTCGGCAGGTAATGAATGATGGCCATGGTCATTGCGACCAGTCCCAGCAACATGTACAGCTGGTCACCTTCCAACCAGGCGACATCGAGAATAGTGCCTTCCATGAAGGTACCCGCCAACCAGCCCGCTTCCCCAGCGACGCCAAACTGGCCCAACTGGGCCAGGAAAATCACAATGGCCAGGCCATTAACAAAACCCAGCATCACCGGGTGGGGCACCATACGGATGAATTTTCCCAGCTTGAAAACCCCGAAGCTAATCTGCAGGATTCCCATCAGCACCACCGTGGCAAACAGGTATTCCACGCCGTGATCAGCCACCAGCGCCACCATAACCACGGCCAACGCGCCTGTCGCACCAGAGATCATGCCCGGACGGCCACCAATACAGGCAGTAATCAGTCCCACCATGAAGGCGGCATACAGACCCACCAGGGGCTCCACACCCGCCACAAAGGCAAACGCCACGGCCTCGGGCACCAGGGCCAGGGCTACCGTGAGTCCCGACAGTACATCGTTCTTGATAGTCGCTACTTTACTTGGATGAAACTCAAACATGTCGGATTCTCAGTCTGCAATGGCACCAAATCACCTGATATTCGGGAAAAATGGCAAAAAAATTGGATCTCCAGGCCGCAGGAGTATTTGTTATGCAGCGAGTGGGGGGCGCGCATTCTAGCGAATTAGGGCGGTTAGCACAATCCGGCGCATGCAGCCTGGGCACTATGCCAATTCATAGATCAGTCTGAGGGAGAGTGGCTAATTACAGGTGTGTCGGAGAGTTCTTTAAGTGTTTGATGGCTTTTCCCGGAGATTTCCTCGACCAAGCTTTCACAAGGGTTAGAAGATGTGGCGACCCAACGGTCCCATAGCCCTTCCGCAACAATCGACAATCCGGCAGTCGCCACGGCCGCGCCACCCGATACAGCAGCCCCCTTCACATCAATCGCCATCCGTGGGTTTGCCAGGGTCCCTCCCAGCTTAAAGTAGGGCGTAATAGCTTTACTTGCACTAATACCGAGACCTTTTCGCGACCGAGTGTTAAATGCTAGGTCGAGCTTTTCTCTGTGCAGATCAACCTTGCCGCCCGCAGCCATATCCAATTTGTCGGTACGCACCACCAATCCCGGATCAACACGCACTTTCCCATCAACGATGTGCATGCCACCCGCATGGCAAACGATTTGTGTGGCGGGGTCGGTGTCGGCGAAGGGATTGAGCCGAGACAGGAACTCCTCCAGAAAATCCCCCAGGATGAGGTCCAGCCCCTTATTGTCCAGGCTTCCGCCACTGCCATGGAACAGTAGTGCGCCATTGGCACTCTGCGCCATTTCCCTGAGGCTTCCACCTGCTGTACTGAGCTTCACCCGGTATAAAGAACCGGGCTTGTTATCGGGCTCACCGCCCAGAAACAACATCAGAGGGATACGCTGAATATCGAGATAGATATCAGCTTCCACGCCCTCATCCAGGGCTTTGAGGGTCACCAACCCTTCACCATCGGCAAAAGAACCGTCCCAGCTCAATCGACGGGAAGACAGAACGCCATCACGCAGCGAAACATCTATTACCGCCATGGATTTAGCATTTTCATTCAAGTGAATTTCATCTGCTCTATACTTCAGGGACCCCTCTATGGCACGCATCCAGCTAAAATCCAGCGGCTTATCCGGGATCACTCTTTCCGCCAGTTCCTTACTGGTGAGCATTTCGGATACCGCGTTTTCTTCAGGCGTTTCGGTCTGCCTGGTGGCTTCTTGCTCCTCAAGCTCTTTCATATTGGGCAACAAAAACGGCAGGCTGACATATTGACTGTGTAAATCAGCGTTAATGATGGGTATGTCATCGAAACGTATGTCCACGCTGCCCGCGTAGTCGCTCTTGCCCCAGTCCAGGCTAATGGGACTTAATCGCAGCCAATCCGGATCTCGCGTGATTTTGGCTTTTAGCAGGTAAGGTGAGTCCGGTATCGCCGTTTCGGCGTCAAATAATTTCAACAGTGCCAGGCTGCTGGGGCCGGAAAACGCTATTTCACCCTGGGCATTGCTGAGCCCCTCCAGATCTGTAATATCAAATTCTGCACTCAGCAGGGTGTCAGCCAGCCGCGCTTCCAATCGTTCAATTCGCATTCCACCCCCCTGGAAGTCTGCGTCAATGGAGAGTGTAAACGGCGCATCGGGTATATCCGTGTCCAGCCAGGGTCCCACTATCGTGTTCAAGTTCGGGCCCTGGGTTGTCAGTAAAATATGTGACTTATCCAGTGCATCCTGCCGTGTCATCTGGCCGTCCAGACTGATATCTGCCCCGCCTATCACACCTCGCAGTGCCCTGATTTCAAAAACCTCAGGAGACATAGCAAACCTGCCAGAAGCATCGACTGCCAGTGCCGGCAAGACCTCATCGTCCATTGGCGGCAGCAGTTTCAGTAAATCCGGCGTTTTGAAGACTACCGCCAAGTCCAGCACCTCCAAATTCAGCGGGTCTCCCAGTTCCCCCGACAAGCTAAGCTGGCTGTCGCCAGACTCGGCGTAAAGCTCATCAATTGTCAGGTTCCCCGGGGGGCCACTCACACCACCATGCACCGCGGCGGGATAGGCCGGCAACCCCTCCATCTCAAACCCATACACCTTGAGCGTAGCGGCAAGATCCGGACTATTGGCCACCAGTTTCACCTGCACATCCGAGGGGCCGGGGAGCTGATCTATCGTCCCGCTGACATCTAGCTGCAGGCCTGGCGTATAAAAGACCCCATCACTCAAGCGCCAACCCCCATCGTCCAGAGCCAGCTCCGCCGTAACCTGAAACGCCAGAGCGGGAAGATCATATACCCCCAACCACAGCCCGGTAGATGCCAGATTAGTGCCCGATAGTTTCACCGTCATACTGGAATTCAAGTAACCGGGCGCCTCGCCGACTACGCCATTGAGCACCAGATTGGCATCGGGGCTCTGCACACGAAAATCCATCAGTTCAACGCCCTCGTCGGAGGATTCCAAACGGCCCTGTATGTCATAAGGAAGGGCCGGCAGGTCGTCAGCGCCAATCAACGGCCCGATCATCGCAAGATTAAAACCCTGCCCATCCAGCGTCACATGCCAGTCATCGATATCCGGAAAATTCGGCAGTCGGGCCGCCATCGCCAGCCGGCCCGGCCCCACCTTGAGCAGGCCCTTGCGCAGGTCCAGCACCCCATCTGCACGGTGCAGCTCACCCGAGGCCTCATAGGGGATTGCGGACAATCCCTCAAGGTCAAATAGCGCCCCGAGCTCGGCAACGGAGGGACCACCGAGTTTGAACTTCAGGTCAAGGCCATCAAAACCGGGCAGATCATCGAAGGTACCTACGACACTCAGATTAAACTCAGCCAGTGCTCCCCTGGCGTCAATGGCAATACCTTCACCATGGTCTGTTATGTGGCTACTAAACTGCAGCGGCCCATCTCGAATCTCGGGCACGCCAAGTATTTCCAGCAGCGGTCGCGATCTTGGGGCCGCCACCTGCAAGTGTAAATCTGATCCAGAAAAATCGGTCAAGTCGGCAATGTTACCCTTCAGCTCAAGCGATAACTTGCCCAGGCTCGCTTCCAGATCCATTGCTAGATCCCTTCGGGTAAGCAAAGCCGAAGTAGGCCCAATCTGCGCTTTCGCCTGCAGTGGTAAATCACCGATTGAGCCGTCGAGTTTCAGGTCCAGGAGTTCTTCACCCACAGTTTCGCGCAGTTGCAGCTCTTGAATTGACAGTAAAATATCCCGGTCCGGGTCGCGATAGATTAGCTCACCCCCATCAATCATCGCCTCCCCAAACATCACCGGGAATACAGGTTCCGGTCCTTCCTCAGGACCCACCTCCAATCCGGGCTCTTCATCATCACCAGGCCAAAAAATCCAATTTGGCGCCTGCCCTTCGGGGGCCAATAGGGCCACTCTGGCATCGCTTAGCAGCAACGTCTTTATCAGGATAGGACCCTCTCGCCAGATCGAGGGCAGGTTTATACGAAGCTCCAGCTCACCCACTCTTACAAAATCAGCTACCTCAGCCCAGGCGGGATTCGACAGACTGACATCACGCGCTCGAAGAAAGGTATCCCAGGAAAGCTCGGACTCCAGAAGCTCGCCAATCACCAGTTCCCGGTCCAGAACCCGGGAGACCACTGTTTCCAGTACCACTTCCAGTCGCCGTGGGTCATTCCGTAGCAGGACGTAAGCAGAAACAGCAACGAGAGTAACAACTAGAAAGAGGGACGTGAGGCCAAGCAGTGAGGCCTTTAACCAGCGGGGAAGAAGGCGGGGTGTTGCATTTTTCACAATGAGACAACCCCCTTAAACTGAATTTAAAGAACGCCTGATGATCTGCCGAGATCAGACACAAACAAGCCTATTCTTCACCGTAACACTGGACGCGCATTGATTGGCTGGGGACCGCGAGCATCATCGCCGATCAACTGATTGAACCTGTCCCTGCGTTTTTTCGAAATAGGCCCCACCGCCTTAAGTACATACCAACGCACACCTTCCGTGCAGGGCGGCGTGGTAAGCGAGCCGTTATAACGGTAATAATCCTTGTCCATACTGACAATAGGCATATCCGCCAGTTCGACCTCGAGGGGGACTGGCTTACCAATCTCTTCAGGTATAAGCGATATATACTGCGCAAGCTTGGGGTGATCTTCACCCTCGAAATACAACACACCGATGACCGCCAGTTCGCCACGCTTATTCCGATGCACGTAATGCACCTCCAAAAGCGAGGCTTCACCATTGATACGATGCTCACTGGGGACGTGAATATGGAACTGGAGCAGCTCGAACTCTTCACCCCCAACCCGAAGATAATTACCGGGCTCCACATTCATCTGGGCAGTATGGCCATTGTTAATAAGGTCGACACTGCGGGTTTGGTAGTCCAACACCAGTGGTGGCAGATTGGCCTCAATGGAATCGACAATGTCGATGGGTGACTGGTTGAGGCCGACCTTGCACTGGATGAAGTCCGGCGAAAGGTCTCCCCAGGTTTCCGGTCCATGTTCACCCTCATAGGTCCAGTGAACGCCATCATCGGCGGCCTGTGAGAACATAGCAATACAAACACAAGCGGGAATGGCGAAACGTAACAATGTTTTAGGAGACATATCGAAAACCCTCGTTCAATCTGGATTAAGAATTAGAAACTGTAGGCCAGATGAACAGAGGGGCCATTGAACTGAATATCAAACCCTGCCTCTCCCCGGTCGCGTTCAACACTGAAATCCATATCCAGATACTGGTAACCAAGGCCGACACCAAAGCGTTCCGTCATGCGATAATTCGCTCTTGCATGTACGTAGGCAAAGGAGCCGTCATAGTCTTCATAATTCAGGCTCAACCAACCGAAGGTACTGATCAAAGCCCACTTGGGCGTGAGCGCGTAAAAGCCCTCGACCCGTAAATTGGGGAGCGGCGCAAGAATATCATCTGCCGCGCGACTGCCACTGGCCTCCAGATCCCCGACAACAGCCTTGGCTTTCAGCTCGGTGCTAATATCAAAAATGTGAAAACCACCACCCACCGAAATATAGGCTCGATCAGTTCTATAGGCCTTGTACATTGCGGTGAATAAATAGGTCTTGGTTTTGAGGCTGGAATCGATCCTGGCCCCGGCCTCAAATTCCTTGCCATCGTAAACAAAATCTCTTTTGGCCTGTAATGTTCCCTCGGTATCAAACTTATAGCCGGCGGCCGAAAACTCCCAGCGTTCGTTCAAACTATAGCGATACTCCAGCATCACGGTGGTATCCGTCTCGTCCATACCCAGAGTACCCAGGTCAACGGAGCCGCCAGTGACACCATCAACTTCCGCATAAAAACTGGCATCGGCGTCCTGTTGATAGCCCCCTAGAATAAATGTGTGTTTGTCCGTCATCAGGGGGTGTGAGGCCTCCGCCAGACTCTGCTGACAGGAAAAAAGCACGAGCAGCGCGGTAGCAACTGGCAAACAGGTTTTCATCAAACGCTCCTAGAAATAGAAGTTAAGGCCCAGTACCGGACCCTGCTGGTCCGCATCAAAGACATAGCCGTCCGGGCCCGATTCGCCGTTGTCATACTCGGTATCCAGATAGCGGTAGCCGGCGAAGAACGACCCCCAAGCCGTGAAACGGTAATCAAAGAATCCCACCGCATGAACAGCCCTGTTATCGGTGTCCTGGTAGCCCAGATCCGCTTTTGCCCGAAAGCTCCACCGCTCTGATAGTTTGGTTGTCACGCGAAACCCGCCAAAGCCGTGCCACCAGTCATCGCCACCCGATATCTCGTCCGGTAGTGGCAGGGGAAGAGACTCAGGCTTGTCGATCTCGACATCAATTTCCTGATCCATATAGCGCACGCCGCCCAGCACTTCCCACTGGGTTGAGCCGGTATCGGCAAAGACATAGGCCACCCCTAACTCAAACATGGTGTCCTGGAATTCAATGTCCGCCCCGATTACTACCGGGCCAAGAGCTGCTTCTGCCGAGGGATCAAGCTTGGCATAGTTATATTCAGTCCAAAGCGTAAGATCGCCTTGCTTGGCTTCAATATGAATGGCGAACGCACTGTCGAGGTTCTCAAGAATGTCATCGCTGAAATCCAGATCCAGTGGCGCATCCAACTGGCCGATCGAAGCTGCACCATCGATACCCTTGGCCCACAGGTAAAGCGGCGCAACAGAATATTCCCAACCCCCGGGGTTATCCGCCATGGCCTGGCCCGACAACAGACCAACGGTGGCTACACAAGCTGAAATAGTTGCCCTACACCTTCTAGTGTGATTTTTCATAGTTAACTCTCTGTTTTTCGCTCTTGATCTTATTTTGTAAACGATTGATATCTCAGTACATTGCCAAACTCCAGGGCATTATCACTCAGCCTCTGAAACGCACTTTAGCATGTTTTGAAGAATAACCCAGTTGCCCGAATATTGACATCCCGGCAGGCCGAATAAGGATTTTGTGATGCTCCTGTTACGGAAGATTAACTGCCTCGAGAATCTGGCGACTAATCAGCTTTCCCCCTTCCCGAGTGGGATGAGAAGAATCCCATTGAATCAGGACCTCTCCACCACTTTTCCCAGGCACTTTTACAGGGCAAACGCCACCGGGGCACAAGTGATCAATCACCGACACGAACCGGTGACCATGGCGCCGGGTAATCGTCGCCAATTCAACGTCAACCGCGTGCACGTCGGGCGCTGTCGGCAGAGGCAGGTAATCCGGTACCACCCCCTCGACACGGTAGATTTTAGCCAGCCTTTGGGGCAACGTCGGGTACCAGACCGGAAACCCGCCGATGACTGTTACCTGAACACCCGCTCTAGAGAGTTCAGACAGGGTTCTCTCCAATTTTCGCCAATAGTCTTCGGCGTAATAACCGAAACTCACCCCCTCAGGCGGAATGTACAAACTCCATATGGCCAGCAGAAAAATTCTGGCCTCCATATTCCTGATCACCGCCTCAAAAGCTCGCCGATTGTTGTCGACACAGTTGGGCAGATTAAAGCCCTCGAGGTCCAGAATTGGGGGACAACGGGCAGTCGTCATCTGGGTAACTCTACCGCTGCCTACTGCCTCGCTGAACCCCGGATATAAGGTAGCAGCGTGGGAGTCTCCCCACAGCACCAGCTCGGAATCATCTTGCGCAAAACAGTTATCCCCCAGATCATCAAAGCTCTGTCTGGGGTGTAGCAGACAGGTTTTGTCCCTGACCATCGCCTTGTATTTGTAATGCTGGTATTCACTCAGGGCATTGTGTTCCGCGGACCAACGACCCGGATAGCCTTCATTGATAACCATTGCGCAGCCAACCCCAACGAGTGCCAGCGTTCCCACAACGGCACCCACTGCGATGGTATTGCGACTGAATAGACTGCGATTACGAAGGGGCTGTTCAATAAAACGATAGCTGGCACCGGCGCAAACAAAGGCAGCAAGAACCACCATCAGATACTGCCAAAGCGCAGGAGGAAGATCGCAATACAGTCTGAGAAAGGCAAAAAGAGGCTGATGCCAAAGATAGAGGGCGTAGGAAATCAATCCAATACCCACCAACAATCGGTGACCCAGTATTCGGGTACCCAGGTCTGTACCCCCTGCAAAGGCGAGAATCAGGCAGGTGCCCAAAACAGGCCCCAGAGCCGCCCAACCCGGAACGCCGCTGTTCTTATCCAACATAAAGACGGACAGTATGATCAGTAACAAACCCGTCAATGGCGCCAGTGCGGGTAAGACCCTGTAGCGATGCAGACTGACAATACTGCTCCGGTTTACCGCGAGAACAACGCCAGCCAGCAATTCCCAGGCTCTGGTATGGGGCCAATAAAAGGCAGTATGGCGACTATCGGTAGTCACTGCGGCAAACAGTGAAGCCGCCAGCAACAGCAAGAAAATTCCTGTCATCCTTCTGACGCCAAGACGCCAGAGCAGCCACAGCAAGACAGGAAACAAGAAGTAGAACTGTTCCTCTACCGCCAAACTCCAGGTATGCAGTAGCGGATCTGATTCCGAGGCTACGGCGAAATACCCACTGCGGCTCCAATACAGAAAATTGGACAGAAACAGACTGACCGCCGACAGGCTCCAGCCGAGGTTTTTCAGACTGGCGGCGTCCATCCACTGCCAGGCTGCCGGCAGGCAAACGACCAGCATCAGACACAGTGCAGGCAGGATGCGACGAGCACGACGCTCATAAAAGCCGGCAAAACTAAACTGCCCGTCGTTCAGCTCCTGACACAGAATACTGGCGATCAGGTAGCCTGAAATTACGAAGAAAACATCCACACCGATGTAGCCACCGGGCAGCAACTGCATGCCACCCAGCGTAAGACCTGTATGGAACACGATGACCGGGAGAACCGCGACGGCCCGCAGGCCGTCTACTTCAGGTCGGTAGTTCAAGGCTTTAAATCCCCTGAGGGAAGAGGCCCCCTCAGGAGCAGGGCATACCGGGTCTGCGCATTCCGGCAAACCAGCCACCGTCTGCCACGAATTCTGAGCCGGTACTGTAAGTGGCTTCATCGGTTGCCAGGAATAAAGTGACGTAAGCCACCTCTTCCGGCTGCCCTACCCGTGGGATGGGGAAGTCAGCGTAGATACTGGCATTAATTTCCTCTTCAGAGATCAGGCCCTTGCCGCCCATTTCCGTGAATATTCCGCCGGGGTGAACACTGTTAACGCGAATCCCGTACTGGCCCAGCTCTATCGCTGCCGCCTTGGTAAACCCACGCACAGCCCACTTGCTGGAGGAGTAGGCAGACAGTCCGGACGTGGAATGCAAACCGTCTATCGATGAGACATTGATAATGGATCCTCTACCGGCAGCCTTCATTGGATCAATGACAGCGCGTACACCCAGGAAGGTTCCCAGCTGGTTAATCCGCACTACCCGCATATAATCATCCGGAGTGGTATCTGTGATGGACGCCATATGGACAATCGCCGCATTGTTGACCAACACATTGAGTGGCCCCATGGCCTGTGCACGGGTCACGGCCTGTGCCCAGTCCTCTTCACTGGTGACATCCATACGCAGGAATTCGGCCTGTGCACCCATCTCCTCCGCCAGAGCCTGCCCCTTCTCCTCCAGCAGGTCACCGATCAACACCTTGGCGCCGTGTTCGACAAACAGGCGAACGGTAGCCTCACCCATACCCTGTGCGCCGCCTGTTACGATCGCTACCTTTCCCTCAAGACGTTTCATAATACTGCTCCGGAATGCTGAATGTGTGTTGGTTAAAATCCGCACAGATTATACCCGCCTGCGTACGGCAGCCACCACGTGTTATTCGGTGAGCAGGTGACTATACTTGAACTCACGAACACTTTTCGCCCCCTCGGAAGCCAATATGAGTACAGTAAACCCGCTCGCTAACAGGACGGTGGCTATTCATCTATGCCGTACCGGAGCATGCCTGTTACTTTCAGTGCTGTGGGGCAATGGCTCGATAATGGCACAGCCCGCAGACAGCGACTTCCAGGGACTTCCTTTTGAGCGCACCGAACAACGCGCGCCGTGTACTGATCATGTGCCGACACGCCAGGCGCTATTCGGTGACCTGCATGTACACACCAGTTACTCTCATGACGCTTACATATCCCAGCAACGCAACGACCCCTGGGACGCCTATCGCTACGCTAAAGGCGAGACCATTGCCCAGCCCGACGCCGAGGGCGAACAAAACGTGAGTGCGAGAATCAGCAAACCTCTGGATTTCACAGCGGTCACGGATCATGCGGAGTATTTTGGCGAGCTCAACCTCTGCACCCGGGATTCCTCCACGCTGGCCTACTGGGCGCCCCAGTGCATGATGAACCGCGCCGACACCTTTATTATTCGCCTGTTGGCCGCCAGTTATTGGTCCGGTCTGAGCGCCGAAGGCAGGGACTCGGATGATGACCGGTCCTATCTTTGCAGCCTACCGGGCGTTGACTGCAAGACAGCCGCTGCAGAGACCTGGGCGGACATCCAGCGTGCCGCAGAGGACCACTACGACCGCAGCGCCGACTGCCAATTCACCACCTTTGTGGCCTATGAGTACACCGACGCCCCGGAATTCAACAACATGCACCGCAACGTCATATTCCGCAATGACCAGGTCACAGAAAGAGAACTGAGCGTTTACGCAACCGGCAGCTACCAGTTCCCGAAACTGTGGCAGCAATTGCGTACACAGTGTACCGAGGGCGACAAAGGCTGCGACGTTCTGGTGATACCCCATAATCCAAACCTGTCCGGTGGGCTCATGTTTCGGGACCCCGAAAGCGAGCAAGAGGTAGAGGACCGCCTGTACTTCGAGCCTGTAGTGGAAATCACCCAGCACAAGGGCTCTTCGGAATGCCGCTACGATCGCCTGGCCCAACGCGGGCTGGGTACCACCGATGAGCAGTGCACGTTTGAACAATACGAGTCCGATAATTTGCAGGCCATGGGTGTGTTATACGGTGAACTGCGGGCCGAGGGAGGGAAACCCGTCAATCTGGATAACTTCGCCTCGCGGAACATGCTGCGCAATGTACTCAAGGACGGCCTGCTTATGGCACAGACAAGCGGCACCAACCCATTCCAAATGGGTTTCATAGGCAGCACCGATACCCATAACTCCACACCCGGCGGGGCCGATGAGGACAGCTTTGTCGGCCACCTGGGACAACGCGATGGTGGCTACCGGGGCGTACAAGACCATTTCGCCGATAACCCCGGCGGCCACGCTGTAGTTTGGGCTGAAGAGAATTCCCGCGACGCCATTTTCTCTGCCATACGCCGCAAAGAAACCTATGCCACCAGCGGCACGCGGCCTGTTGTGCGTTTCTTTGGTGGCTACGATTTTGACACCGATCTATGCAGCTCGGACAACCTCGTCGATCAGGGCTACCAACGCGGTGTACCCATGGGCGGTACACTGGGTTCAAGTGACGCGGCTACAGCGCCAAACTTCGTGGTCAGCGCACTAAAAGACCCGGGTACTCCTGGCCGAGAAGGAAACGATCTCCAGCGCATACAGATAATTAAGGGTTGGGTAGATACAGGAGGGGCCAGCCACGAGCAAGTATTCGATGTTGCAGGGAATAGTGACAACGGTGCGTGGGTTGATCAGGACAGCTGCCAAGCCACGGGAAGTGGTGCGAAGAACCTGTGCGCTGTTTGGCAGGACCCGGACTTCGACCCGGGTCAGCAGGCATTTTATTATGCCCGGGTTCTGGAGAATCCCAGTTGCCGCTGGAGTACTCGTCACTGCTTGGCTGCAGGCGTAAACCCCTTTGCCGACAGCTGCCAGACTCAGGCAGACGCACTCACCACCAAACTGCAGAAAGAGCAGGGCGCCAAGGGCGATGTCTACGGCAACTGCTGTAAGAAAACGGAAGAAGAGCCATTCTATTCTCCGGTCATACAAGAGAGAGCCTGGACCTCCCCGATCTGGTATCAACCCGGCTAGAGCGCCGCAACGTCAACCCGCGCGTCGTTATAGCAGGCACCACCGGCAATATCCGCCCGGTGACCGGGAATAAGCGCATTGATGGTCTGGCCCGTCACGCTACTGCTCAGCCACGATCCCTTGGGGACATAGACGGTTGACGGTCGCACCTTGCTCGAAATCAGCAACGGCAAGATGACCTCACCCTGGTCGTTGTAAAGTCTGACAGCTTGTCCGTCGCCGAGCCCCAGTGGGCCGGCATCCTCAGGATGCATCTCCACCACCAGATCCCCATCATGCCCCTCCAGAGAACCAAAGGTTGAATTGGTTCGAAACTCAGAACTCGGACTGACCAGAGTGAACCGGTATTGCGAGACCAATTCCCGATACCTGGGCAGACCCTCACCGCAAGTCCGCTCCAGACTCTCACTGAAGAGTTCAATTTTGCCGCTGGGAGTGGCCGGCTCTGAACCTCGAAATAGACTGCTGGCGCTTCCTACCGACATATCCACCGCCTCATCTGTGCCGATGTCCATCGCCCGGCGCCCCGCCATCGCGTCCGTATCAGCAGCGACCGCAAGGTCGACCAATGCGTCATCCCCAGTAGAAAAAATAGCCTCCTCAAACCCAAAGCGGGCAGCCAATCGCCGGAAAAGCTCGGTATTGGGCAGCGCTTCACCCAGCGGCTCAATTACGGCCTCACTGCGCTGCAGGTAGTGGTGACCATACGCTCCGTACAGGTCGCCGTACTCTAGGTGCGTGGCCGCCGGCAATATAATATCAGCGCAGGCCATAGAGTCC
>JBALWA010000072.1:0-4390 GCA_036960305.1 Halioglobus sp.
GTCAGCCTGCAGCAGCATTGCTACTCGGGGGCCTATCTTGGCACCCTGGACAGTGACAATATTTGCGCCCAGGCCAAAACCGCCTTCTTCTGGGACGTCATCCACCCCGGCACCTATGCCCACTGCTGGCAGGCCTACCAGGTAAACACCGTGCTGGCACAGGCCGGGTGGACCGAGCAGACCCTCGATCCAGCAGCCTACCGGGAGTGGTGCAACACGCACTAGGTCATTTTCAGTTTGGATTGTTGGTTTGGTTCAGTGGGCGGACTTGCTTGGGATGAATACTCTAACCCGCAGGCCGGAAACAAAGCGCTGCCCATGTATGAAGTATCAAAGATACTCATCGTTCCGCTTAATCCACGCCATCGTAAACGGTAAGTCGCCCTCGTCTCGCCCCAGCGGTGTCATATCCAGCAAATGATACGCGCCATTGGCAGGCTCAAGCCCCCGAGCGAAGGTGGAGTAACTGTGGGCGATGCTGCCATCGTCCAGCCGCAGGAACACACTGATGCCGGGCGCTTCTTCCATGGGAGATTCACCGCTGTAGTTATAGCCCATTTGGCAGTCACTGCTGTCGCCGCCGTAAAAACTGACGCCGAAATCCCCGCTGAAGGCACTGCCCTCGGCAGACACCCAGGGGAAGGTCCAGCCCAGGCGTTTGCGGTATTGCAGCAGCTTATCCAGCGGCGCGTTCGACACGGCGATCAGGCTCGTATTCCTGGCGGCGAGGTGGCGCTGGGTACCGTTGTAGTTGTCGGCCCAGAAAGAGCAACTCGGGCAACCCTGCTCCCAGTCCGGCCCGAACATGAAGTGGTAGACCAGCAGCTGGTCGCAGTCACCGAACAGCTGGGCCAGGGTTTGCTCGCCGGCTTCCGTCTGAAAGTGATAGTCCTTTTCCACCCGCACCATGGGGAGCTCGCGCCGTGCGGCCGTCACCTCATCCTGGTGTTGCAACAGCGCCCTTTCCTTCTCCATTAGCGCCTGACGCGCCTGCAACCACTCGCTTCGACTTACGGTTTTTGTCGGCATATTGGATTCCCCTCATTCAGCGGTGACTATGGACACCTTTCTACTATGGCTCAATTTCGCGTATTCGCCAGCGCCCCCCTTCCAGGCCGGAACGACAGGAGAAATAACAATCGGCATAACATTATTGCCATTCATGGTTTATATTAAGGGGTGCTCTACACGCTAACGACCACCCCAAACAACCTACGGAAGATCCCATGGACCCGCAAACCATGAACCTGAACCAGACCATTGCCCTTTCACCCGATGTCATCTCCCAGGAGGTGTCCGGGGAAACCGTGCTGCTGGACCTGGAAAGTGAAAACTATTTTGGCCTCGATGAAGTCGGTACCCGTATCTGGCAACTGATCAAGGAAACCAACGAGCTACAGTCCATCTTCGATACCCTGCTAAAAGAGTACGATGTCTCTGAAGAACGGTTACAACTGGACATGACCACCCTGCTCACCGAGATCGAGGGCCTGGGACTGGTACATCTGGAAGCACACGACCCCATCGCCGAGTGAGCGTGAACACGCACTACCGCGCCTGCCATTTGTGTGAGGCGATTTGCGGCCTGGTCATCGAGACCGAAGGCGAACAGATACTGAGCATCAAGGGGGACAAAGACGACCCCCTCAGTCGCGGCCATATCTGCCCCAAGGCCATTGCCCTGATCGACATTCATGAGGATCCGGACCGCTTGCGTGGCCCAGTGAAACGGGTCACTAATGACAAGGGCGAGCCCAGCTGGGAGGACATCAGCTGGCAGGAAGCCCTGGATACGACCGCTGCCCGGCTGGTGGAGATCACCCAGCGCGACGGCATCAATGCCCTGGGGGTTTATCTTGGCAACCCCACGGTACACAACTACGGCATGATGACCCACCAGAGTAATCTGTTGGGGCACTTTCGCACCAACAACCGTTTCTCTGCCACCTCGGTAGACCAACTGCCGCACCACTTGGCATCCCTGTGGCTGTTTGGCCACAAGAACCTGTTCCCAATACCGGACATCGATCGCACGGACTACTTCCTGATGCTGGGGGCCAACCCGCTGGCATCCAATGGCAGCATCTGGACCGTGCCGGATATTCGCAAGCGCATCAAGGCATTGACCGCACGGGGCGGCAAGCTGGTACTGATAGACCCCCGTCGCACCGAGACGGCAGAATTTGCCAGCGAGCACCACTTCATCAAGCCCGGCACCGACGTGTTGTTTTTGCTGGCCGTGCTCAACACGATTTTTAGCAAAGGCCTGGCCGACCCGGCGCAACTGAGCGATTACACCCGTGGCCTGGACGTGGTCGCCGCCGCCATTACCGATTTTACCCCCGACTTTGCCGCCCGCCACACCGGCATACCTGCGGACACCATTATCACCATCGCCCGGGATTTGGCGGCTGCCAAAGCCGGTATCTGCTATGGCCGCCTGGGCGTGTCTGTACAAACCTACGGTGCACTCAACCAGTGGCTGATTCAGCTACTGAACATTGCCACCGGCAACCTGGACCGGCCGGGAGGCTCCCTGTTCACCCTGCCCGCAGTCGATCAGGTGGCCAACAGCAGCCCCGGCGGCTTTGCTCGTCACCACAGCCGGGTGCGCGGCCTGCCGGAATTTGATCGCGAACTGCCCGCCGCGGCCCTGGCCGAGGAAATCACCACCCCGGGAGAGGGGCAAATACGCGCACTGTTCACCGGCGCGGGCAACCCGGTGCTGTCCACCCCCAATGGCCGCCAACTGGACGAGGCCCTGGCCAGCCTGGAATTTATGGTGTCGCTGGACCCCTACCTCAACGAGACCACGCGCCACGCCGATATCATCCTGCCGCCCACTTCGCCACTGGAGCACGATCACTACGACCTGGCTTTTCACGGCAATGCCATTCGCAATACTGCCCGCCACAGCGAAGCGGTGTTCGACAAACCGGCGGACAGCCTGCACGACTGGGAAATCTTTACCGAGCTTGGCAATCGCGTCGCGGTATTACTGGGCAAAGAACCCGGGGCCGCCATCGCGCCCGACCAGATTATTGATATGGGCCTGCAAATGGGCCCCTATAGCGCCGCCCAGGGCAGCGAACACGCCCTGACAATGGCCACCCTCCGGGACAACCCCTCGGGAATTGATCTGGGAGAACTGCAACCCCAACTCCCCGGGCGATTGCGCAGCAAAGACCAGCTGATTCACTGTGATACGCCCGAGCCGCTGGCCGACCTCGCAAGAGTCAGGGCTGAATTTACCGATGACAACCAGGACAACGCACTGTGCCTGATCGGCCGCCGCCACGTGCGCTCCAATAACTCCTGGATGCACAACTATCACCGGCTGGTAAAAGGCAAGGGCCGTTGCACTCTACTGATGCACCCACAGGATATGCAGGCGCGTGAACTGGACGATGGCATGCAGGTGGCAATTCAATCTCGCACGGGGAACGTGCAGGTGGCGGTGGAAGCCAGCGACGATGTCATGCCCGGGGTGGTGAGCCTGCCCCACGGCTTTGGTCACGACCGCGCCGGTGTGCGCATGGCGATTGCCACCCGACACGCCGGTGTCAGCTGCAACGACCTCACGGATGAGCTATACCTCGACGCCCTCTCGGGCAATGCCGCGGTCAACGGCGTCCCGGTGACCGTCAGCGCACTGTCATAAGTCGTTCTGCAGCGGCGTGGGGCAATCCATGACTGCTGCCATACTGGCGATGATTTCCCGCTCCGGCGCACTGAGAAAACCGTCGTACCCCGCCGCTAGGGCCATGGCTTTGAGCACCCGGGGCTTGAGCAGTGGATAGCAGTCGGCCAGTTCGTGCACGGCGCGACTGAACGCCGACACACTGCACTGTTCTCTGGGCAGTATCGCCAGTGATGAAAAGCCCAACTCGTCCGCCGCCAGCCTGAAGACCGTCTCCGCATCCCCACTGCCCTCGTGGGCCAGTATCGACAACACCACACGCAGGTGCGCAACCACCTTTTTCAGGGAACGGTAGCGTGCCCGGCTGGGTTTGATGCGGATGAACTCGGGGTCCAGATAGTGGCGCACCAGTTGGAACAGACACCATTCGTACAAATCTGTACGCGCATCGGCCTGGATAATCTGCAACAGGGTATTTTTGAAACGCCTGTACTGGGGCAGGGACATGGCTTTCAGGGCCGGCAGGCACATCTCCAGCAGGGGCAGGCGTTTGGGCGCATCCAGTGCCAGCACCCCCGGCGTGAGGGTGTGTACCATCTCGGGCAGTCCCTGCACCTCGGCCCCGGCGATGATGTCCAGTTGCCGTTGGCTAACCTCGGGGTCGGGACTCATCAGCAAAGCAAACACCAGGGCGTTGGCACCAAAGGGGTCGTGACTGTGTTGGACAAAGGCGAGCGGCAGGGCATAGAG
>JBALWA010000072.1:4485-23052 GCA_036960305.1 Halioglobus sp.
AGCTCGTCCAGCCCCAGGGGTTCATCCAGCCCCACGGCCAGGGCGGCGGCCACCACCGCAGCGCGGCCCACTCCCACGTCAGCGGGTATCGGCTTCTCGTGAAAATGCTCTACCTCGCGCGTGAGATAACTGCCATCCCAGCGGGGATCAATCCGGCGTATGCGCTCATCCAGCGGCGGATGCGTGGCAAATAACTGCCACAGGGAATGTTCGATCTGGCCAAAAAATATATGTGACATCTCCGCCGCCCGCGCCGCGTGTACCAGGGTGCCGGGCAGGTAGCCGCCAATCACCCGCAGGGCGTCGCCTATGCCCTCGGGGTTGCGGGTATATTGCACCGCCGAGGCGTCGGCCAAGAATTCTTTCTGCCGGGAGATCGCCGCCTTGATAAAGCCCGCGGCCACGCCCCCCAACCAGCCCAGCACCCACAGGGCCAGCCCCAACAGCGGCAGTGCAGCGGCGCCCTCTTTGCCACCCCGGGCACCGGTGCGCGCCCGACTACTGCTGCGCAACAGGATATGGCCGACATCGCCGATAAAGGTAATGCCCTTGAGCATGGCGGCCAGGCGGATATTCAGGCGCATGTCGCCGTTGAGGATATGGCTGAACTCGTGGGCAATCACGCCCTGCAGTTCGTGTCGCTTGAGTTGGGCGATGGTGCCCCGGGTGACGGCGACCACGGCATCGGCGGGGGTAACGCCGGCGGCAAAGGCGTTAATGCCCCGCTCGCCATTCATCACGTACACCGGCGGTACCGGCATATTAGCCGCCAGGGCGATTTCCTCTACCACGTTCAGGCAGCGCCGTTCACCGGCGTCGCGGGTCTGGGGCAGGATGCGCGTGCCACCCATGCTCTCGGCCACGGCCTTGCCACCGGTGGATAACTGAATCCATTTGACCATCACCACCAGCGCCACGGTGGCGGTCACACCCATGCCAATGGTGCCAAAGCGCTGCCAGGAGAAAAAAGACAAAAAGCCGGGCAAGCCGGCGCGACTACCCGAATAGAGATTGTAATCTTCGCCGAACCAGAGAAAGCCCGCGACCAGGACATTGGTCAGGACAATCAGCCCGAAGACCGCCACCATAAACAGCAACACCAGGGCCCGGGTATTGCGCCGGGCGACATCCTGTTGCTCAAAAAAATTCACGCCGGGGTCAGGTCTAGAAGCTCACCTTGGGGACGGCCTGAATCTCGGCGCTGTCCTCGAACTCCAGCAACTGGGCGTCCGTGGGGTGGCCGAACTTACGGGCGAAGAACACCGGTGGGAAACTCTGGCGGTAGGTATTAAAACCCATCACCGCATCGTTATAACCCTGGCGCGCAAAGGACACGCGGTTCTCGGTGGAGGTCAGTTCCTCGGTCAGTTGTTGCATGTTCTCGCTGGCCTTGAGATCCGGGTAGGCTTCCATGGTGACGTTCAGCTTGCCCATGGCACCGCGCAGGGCGGTTTCCGCACCACCCAACTGCGCCATCTTCAGGCCGCCGGCATCCCCCTCACCCAAACCCTTGAGAATGGCCGCCGCCTCGTTGCGCGCGCTGATCACCGCATCCAGGGTTTCCCGCTCGTGGGCCATATACGCCTTGGCGGTTTCCACCAGATTGGGGATCAGGTCATAGCGACGCTTGAGTTGAACCTCTATCTGCGAGAAGGCATTCAGATACCGGTTCTTCAAGGTCACCAGGGTGTTGTAGATATTGACGATGTAAAAAACCAGGCCAAGCAGTACCAACCAGAACACGATGGTGGACATTTCCATACTCCATTCCTCAACAATGACATTCCTCAGCCCAGTGTACCCGACCGGAACGCACAGTCCAGCTTCCACCAGATGCGACCAATCATCCACATCTATTTGACGCCAGCCGAAGCTGTGCCATGATGGTTTATACCGTCAGACTATATCTGACCAAGTCGGACGGTTCGCCAGGCGCAGCACGGATTGCAGCGCTTGACGAAAGAACCAAAAAAACCTTACTCATAACGTATTACAAGGACGTAATCCCATGAATCCATTAATCACGCCTGTATTAAACCGCCGGGAATCTTTCCCACCACCCCCCAAGCCCCGCAACTTCGCTCTGTCGCGAACCACGGATCGCGTGCTCAATATCCTGCTGCGAGATGATCTCTCCCGGGTGCGTGCCGATTCCGTCGCCAGTGACCTGGGCATGAGTGGCACCACCCTCCGTCGCCGCCTCCGTGCCGACCACACTAACTACCAGTTCCTCCTCGACCGCGCCCGCCAGTACCGCTGCGAGCAACTCCTCAAGGACCACTGGCAGCCGGGTAAATGTGTCGCCTACGAATTAGGCTACCTGGAGGTCAACAGCTTCTACCGCGCGTTTAAGCGGTGGACCGGGATGAGTTACAGCGAGTATAAGCTGGCTCAGATTTGATTGATGATGGCTTTGGGCCGCCTAGGCCCGAAGCGCCCCCGTTAACATCCCCGTGACCTAAGCCAGTTGAAGTAATTGCCTATCAGGACCGTCTACAGCAGGGATGCTGTAGCCGAGGCTCCATGGATGGATTCACGCCGTGTCTTGATGGGCAATTACTTCAACTGGCGCTACTGTGCTACCGAAAAAACGAAACTAGTTCACCAAAGAAAGGTTCTTATACCCACCAACCATCACCTGATTCCGCCCACGCTCTTTGCCGCGGTACAGCGCGTTGTCGGCCCGGGCGATGGCACTGTCCAGGGACTCGCCTTTGCGGTGGACGGCGACGCCGAAGGTAAGGGTGACGGTGACGCGTTCACCGGAGTACTCGAAGAGGTTATTGGCGATGGCGTCGCGGAGTTTTTCTGCGAGCACACCGGCGCCTTCGGCGTCAGTTTCCGGCAGGAGGAAGATAAATTCTTCGCCGCCCCAGCGGCCCATGCGATCAACATCGCGCATGCGCATCTTGAGCATATCGGCGACGCGATAGAGCACGTGATCGCCACAGGCGTGACCGTAGCGGTCATTGAAGAGCTTGAAGTTATCGATATCCGCCAGCACCACCGAGAATTCCTTGCCGGAACGGGCAACACGTTTGGCTTCCACCTCGGCCGCTTCGATGAAGCCGCGGCGGTTGAAGACGCCAGTGAGGGGATCGTGACGGGCGGCGTCGGCCAGCTGGACGTTCGCCGCCTGCAGGTCAGCGGTGCGCTCGGCCACTTCGTGTTCCAGGGTATTGAGGACCGCAGTGAAGCGATTGGCCAGCGACACGGCCATGGACAACATGATGGCGACAAAACCGTAGGGTAACAGGCGACTGGTTTCGACGCCGGCCAGGTCCAGGGACAGGTCGTTTATGCAGGTGGCGATGAAGATAATCACACCCACCAGGGCAGTGCGCGCCTCGGGATTGCCTGCCCGTGCCTCGCGCATCACCAGCCAGGGTGCGTAAACCACCAGGGGAAGCGTGTAGAACTGCCAATAATGGAGCGTGGCATAGTGTATTTCCATGCCGGACACGGCGACGATTCCCACAGCCGACAGGGCGAAGCCCGATTGGTATACCCGCATCAAACGGCTAATCGGCTGCCCAAGGGTGGTCCACAGGAGCTGGATCGCCAGTAGCGGAAAAAGATAGATGGCGCAGTATTCTATTTTTTCGTAGGTCACGAAAGACCAGTCCAGCAGGTACTTCCACTGGTTCAGCATCAATGCGTAGATGCCGACGTTAATCGCCACCAGGCCGAACCAGAGATAGGACTGCAGCTGCCGGTTGCGACGGTTGAGGTACAGGTGATAAATCCCGAAGCCCACAAACAGCACGGCCATTAACAGGCCCGGCATCTGGGAGACCACGCCGGATTTCAGCAGGTAGGCGTATTCGCCCAGCACCACATCGCCCGCGTAGGCCCCGCCGCCGAAATTCTTCACGCCCAGGTCGTCTCCGCCCCAGACTCGCAGTGCCAGCACCAGTTGGCCATTCTCGGCAACGGCGCCAGGGGGAATCTGGAAGACCCGCGTGCGGTCGTAGTTCACTTCGCTCAGGGGCGGCAGCTTACCCACTCCGCCCAGCAGCATCCCGCCGGCGTAAAGCTCGTAGGCACTCATCACCTTGCCCATGCGGATACCCAGAGACGGCAGGTGTGTGCGTTGCTGAGGGTCAATCAAATCCAATTGTAAGGTCAGGCGGTACCATGCGAATTGCTTGGTCTCGGGGTGCCCTTCGCCCGGCCAGCGCCCCGGGACACTGAGCGTGCCCCACCGGCTGTCATCGTATTGGGGGGAAAGCCAGGCCATGTCATCGCCAGGCTGGAACTGCCACTCACCGGACAGGGAGACCCCGCGGGGGATTGAATCCAGGGAAATAAGCGGTACATCGGCCCTGCTGTTCGGCACCATGAAAACCAGCGCAGCCAGCAGGTACAGCGCGATGATCCAGTGCTGTCCGACGGCCCCTACATAGGTCCTTACGGTTTTCATGGGTTTAAGTATGCTTGATGCCAAAGGGTTTTTCCCTGAGAGAGTGTCAAAAAGTAGCATTGGGTCACACTGGGGAGGCGAAATTGGACAAATTAGGCTAAAATGCCCTCCGATCTCGTATACGTAAGGAAACGTTAACGTTGCTGTACTCCATTCTGCCCACTGCCCTCGTCATCACCTGGGCCGCCGTCTTTATTGGACGACGCACGCATCTGGTAGACCAGCCCGATGCTCGCAAACAGCACAGTGGGTCAGTTCCGCTGACCGGGGGTATCGCCATATTCTGTACCATTTTGTTAGGTACCTTTGCCTTCAACATCGCCCCCTACACCTATGAAATGCTGGCCATTGCCTGTCTGGTGTTCGTTATTGGTGTCTACGACGACTACCGCCACATGAATGCCGCCCTGCGCCTGGTTATCCAGTATGGCAGCGGGGTTTTATTGGCCACCTACGGCGGGATTGCCATTCACGATGCAGGCAACCTGCTGGGCATGGGTGATATTGCCCTGCTGGCACTGACCATCCCCCTCACGGCCCTGGCCGTGGCCGGACTCAGCAATGCCTTCAATATGATCGACGGTATCGACGGCCTGGCGGCCTCCACCATCGCCCTGCCGCTGGTGGCGCTCTATCTGCTGGCCAGCGCCAGCGGTCACCCCATGGCAGACGCCCTGGCACTGATGTTAATCCCCATCGGCCTGTTCCTGTGCTTCAACCTGGGCCCCAACAGCCGGCTATTGCCGAAAATCTTCCTTGGGGATGGCGGCAGTGTCACCCTGGGCTTTCTGGTCACCGCCTCGCTGGTGTACTTCTCTCAGGGCGACAATGCCCTGATATTGCCGGTGACAGCCCTGTGGCTGGTGACTGTACCGCTGATGGATATGATTGCCACCATGCTGCTGCGCCTGCGGCAGGGCAAAAGCCTGATGGAAGCCGATCGCTCCCACCTGCACCACACATTGATGAATATGGGCCTGGGCCCACGCCAGACCCTGGCGTTGATGGTGGCCTATGCCGCCGCCTGTGCCGGCACCGGCCTGGCACTGGAAAATGTGCCGGAAAGCCTCAGCCTGCTGATGTATTTCTTGTTATTTGTGGCCCACTGCCTGTTTGTACTCAAGGCGAACCGCAAGGCTGAGGCCCGAATGGAAATAGACGGCGAAACTAAAGCCGCTAAAGCATAAAGCCCAGCCAGGACAGCAGGACCAGACCCAGCACACCCAGCCCCAGCAACAGATAAGGGCGGCCCGCCAGGGTTTCAACGATCCGTTGGGTCGGCGATACTGAGCGATCAAATTCCGGTAACTTGCGCATCAAGGTGCCATCGGCCACCTCAGCCGCCACCGGCGGCACATTGGCCCAGGCCTTGAGTTTGGGATGGCCGGCGTAGCTGTTGCTCTCCGGATCATAACGCCAGACAAAGCTCGGTTCCCTGACCCCCGCGCCGGCGGTGGCATTGGCGTCCACATCCAGCAAAATCACCGTGGTGTTATCTCGCCCACCTGCCGCTACCGCAGCACTTACCAACTGTTGGCTGTGTTCTTCCAGGGTACCCTCGGAGGCGAGAATTTCGGCAATCTGGGCGCTGTCTAGCACATCGTTGAGACCGTCACTGCACAGCAGCAGCACCTGCCCCGGTTGCAGCACGCCGGCATTACTGCCCACCCTGAGATTGTCTTCACCCTGCAGGCCCACAGCCTGGTCGATGACATTTTTTTTGGGGTGATAACGGGCTTCTTCGAGGCTGATCTGGCCACTTTGTACCAGGCCCTCAACCAGGGAGTGATCCCGGCTCAGCAGCCCCAGTTGGCCGTCCCACAAATAGGCGCGGCTGTCGCCCACCCAGGCCAATTCCCAGGCCGTGCCCTTGAAGTGAACGGCCACCACGGTAGACGCCATGCCCTCGCGACCCAGGGACTGGGCGACGGCATCGAATACATCGCGATTGGCGACCTTGATCGCCTCGGGCAGTGAGCTGCCCTCGGCAATTTCCCGTGCCAGTACCTGACAGGTGAGCTCACTGGCCACTTCGCCGGCCTGGTGCCCGCCAACGCCATCGGCAACGACCATCAGCCCGATGTCCTGATTGACCAAGAGCGCATCTTCGTTGTGGTCGCGCTGACCTACCGCGGTAAAACCAAAAGCTCGAACGGGGCTCCCCGCTGCCAGTGCACTCATAAGGCGTCCAATGCGCGTATTATTCGCTGCTTACTCTACTACAGCCCCCCGAAAACGAACACCTGCTAATCGAGGTCGCCGTAGCCTTCGGGGTTCTGGGACTGCCAGCGCCAGCTGTCTTCACACATCTGCTTCAGGTCACGTGTGGCCCGCCAGTTCAGGGTTTTTTCAGCCAGCGCGGTGTCCGCATAACAGGCGGCCACATCGCCGGGCCGGCGGTCGGTAATGTGGTAGAGAATCGGCTTGCCGCAGGCCTGCTCAAAGGCCTGCACCACCTCCAGTACCGAGGCCCCGTTACCGGTACCCAGATTTACCGTGAGACTACCCACCTGACCGCGAATATGGTGCAGCGCCGCCACGTGGCCCTCGACCAGGTCCATCACGTGAATGTAATCGCGCACCCCGGTGCCATCGACGGTGGGATAGTCGCCGCCGAACACAAATAATTTATCGCGCCGGCCCACGGCCACCTGGGTGACGTAGGGCATAAGATTATTGGGCACGCCCTGGGGATCTTCACCGATCAAGCCACTTAAGTGCGCACCCACCGGGTTGAAGTAGCGCAGGCAGGCGATACTCCAGGCAGGGTTGGCGGCAATCCAATCGGCCAGCACTTCTTCCACCATAAGCTTGGTGCGCCCGTAGGGGTTGGTGGCCGTACAGGAAAAATCTTCCCGAATGGGGACCGAGGCCGGGTCGCCGTAGACCGTGGCGGACGAAGAAAATACCAGGTTCCTGACCCCGGCCCTGTCCATGGCCGCCAGCAGAGTGACCGTGCCGCACACATTGTTACTGTAGTAATCCAGGGGTTTGCTGACGGACTCACCCACTGCTTTGAGGCCAGCGAAGTGCATGACCGAGCCGATATGCTCCCTGGCGAACAAATCGTCCAGCAGGCCCCGATCGCCCACATCGCCTTCAATAAAGGCCGGCCTGCGCCCGACAATCTGTTCTATGCGGCTAAATACCTCGACCTTGCTGTTACTGAGATTGTCCAGCACCAGCACGTCATAGCCGTTCTCCATAAGGACGACGCAGGCGTGACTGCCGATGTAGCCCGCTCCCCCCGTCACCAATACCCGTTTACCCATGTTACTCATCCCTGAAAACTGTACTGTGCCCGCAAAGGCCAATAATACACCTGCATGGCTAGAGGTTAAACGCTATACTGCGCCGCTGTAGCCAATGGACTGATTTCTTCTACCAAGAGTAGCGCAATGCACGTATTAATTACCGGCGCAGCCGGCTTTATCGGCTTTCATGTCGCCCAAAAACTGCTGGCCCGGGGCGACACCGTCACCGGCCTTGACAACCTCAACGATTATTACGCGGTCAGTCTGAAAGAAGCCCGCCTCAAGCAGCTACAGGACCAGCCCAAATTCCGCTTTGTCCGGGCCGGGCTGGAAGACAGGGCGGCCCTTGATACGCTGTTCACCGACAATACCTTCGACGCGGTGGTCAACCTGGCCGCCCAGGCCGGGGTACGCTACTCACTGGAGAACCCCCAGGCCTATATCGACAGCAATATTGTCGGCTTCACCAATATACTGGAGTGCTGCCGCCACCACAGCATTGGCCACCTGGTGTACGCCTCCAGCAGCTCTGTGTACGGCATGAACGAAAGCATGCCCTTCTCGGTGCACGACAATGTAGACCACCCCATTTCGCTGTACGCCGCCAGCAAAAAATCCAATGAACTGATGGCCCACACCTACTCACATCTGTTCAATCTGCCCACCACCGGGCTGCGTTTCTTTACGGTCTATGGCCCCTGGGGCCGACCCGACATGGCCCTGTTCCTGTTTACCAAGGCCATTCTGGCAGGCGACCCCATCAAGGTCTTCAACAACGGCCAGATGCAGCGGGACTTTACCTATATCGACGACATCGTCGAGGGCGTAGTGCGGGTTATGGACAAACCCGCCACCCCCAATCCGGACTGGAGTGGCCTCACCCCGGACCCCGGCACCAGCAGTGCCCCCTATCGACTTTTTAACATCGGCAACAACAACCCGGTGTCCCTGATGGACTTTATCGCCGCCATCGAAAAGGCCCTGGGCAAGAAAGCCGAAAAACTGATGCTACCCATGCAGCCCGGCGATGTGGCAGCTACCTACGCCAACATCGAGGACCTGATAGACGCAGTGGACTACCACCCACAAACCCCGGTGCAGGAAGGTATCGATAATTTTATAGCCTGGTATATGGCGCATATGCACGAGGGCGCGTCGCATGGCTAAACGCATTTACATTGCAGGCCACGGCGGCATGGTCGGTTCCGCATTAGCCAGGCAGCTGGCCGATGACAGCAATAACGAGATTATCACCCGCAGCCGATCAGAACTGGACCTGGTAGACCAGCAGCAAGTGGCCGAGTTTTTTGCCACAGAAAAAATCGACGAGATCTATCTGGCCGCAGCCAAAGTGGGCGGCATACACGCCAACGACACTTACCCCGCTGACTTCATTTACGACAACCTGATGGTGGAGTGCAATGTCATCCACCAGGCCTGGCGCAATGGCGTCAACAAGCTGCTGTTTCTGGGCAGCTCCTGCATCTATCCCCGCCTTGCGCAGCAACCCATTGCCGAGACCGAACTACTGCAGGGCGCACTGGAACCCACCAACGAGCCCTATGCCCTGGCCAAAATCGCCGGCATCAAGCTGTGTGAGTCCTATAACCGCCAACACGGCAGCGACTACCGCAGCGTGATGCCCACCAACCTGTATGGCCCGGGCGACAACTTTCATCCCGAGAACAGCCATGTGATACCGGCCCTGCTACGGCGCTTTCACGAGGCCCGGGAGCGCGGCGACGACAGTCTTAGCATCTGGGGCACGGGCAAGGCCCTGCGCGAATTTTTACATGTGGATGATATGGCCCGCGCCTCCATCCACGTGATGAACCTGCCGCTGGCGGATTACCAGCAGGCCACGGAACCCAGACTATCCCATATCAACGTGGGCTCGGGCGTGGACTGCTCAATCGCCGAACTGGCAGAGACCATCGGCCGGGTCACTGGCTTTACCGGAACAATTCAGTACGACAGCTCAAAACCCGACGGCGCACCTCGCAAGCTGATGGACAGCGCCAAACTGTCCAGCCTGGGCTGGGCACCGAACTATGCCCTGGAAGCTGGCCTACAAGATGCCTACCAGTGGTTTCTCGACAACACCGATACACTACGTAAATAGCACACACGATAAAGCTAAGGACTCAGCACATCATGACTGAAAAAGTTGCACTCATCACCGGTGTCACCGGCCAGGACGGCTCCTACCTCGCAGAATTTCTGCTGAAAAAGGGTTACACGGTTCACGGATTGAAACGCCGGGCTTCCTCGTTTAACACCGAGCGCATCGACCATATTTACCAGGACCCCCACAGTGACAATCGCAAGTTTATGCTGCACTACGGCGACCTGTCCGACGGCTCTAACCTCACCCGGATTATCCAGCAAGTAAAGCCCAACGAGATTTACAACCTGGGCGCACAAAGCCATGTGGCCGTGAGCTTCGAGTCACCGGAATACACGGCAGATGTCGACGGCCTGGGCACCCTGCGTATTTTAGAGGCCGTGCGCCTGCTGGGCATGGAGAAAACCTGCCGCATCTACCAGGCCTCCACCTCAGAATTATACGGCCTGGTACAGGAAACCCCCCAGACCGAGAAGACGCCCTTCTACCCCCGCTCACCTTACGGCGTGGCCAAGCTATACGCCTTCTGGATTACCGTGAACTACCGCGAGGCCTACGGCATGTACGCCTGCAACGGCATCCTGTTCAACCACGAATCGCCTCGACGCGGAGAGACTTTTGTCAGCCGCAAGATCACCCGCGGTCTGTGCAATATCAGCCAGGGGCTGGAGAGCTGTCTGTATATGGGCAACATCGATGCCAAGCGTGACTGGGGCCATGCCCGGGATTACGTGGAAATGCAGTGGCTGATGCTGCAGCAGGACGAGCCGGAAGATTTTGTGATCGCCACGGGCCAACAGATCTCGGTGCGCGACTTCATCAACCGCGCCGCGGGTGAGCTGGGCATCACCCTGGAATTCAGCGGCGAAGGGCTTGAGGAACAGGGGCGGGTCAGCGCGATAGACCCCGCCAAAGCAGACCCCGCTATTGCTATCAAGGTGGGCGATGTCATGATCGCCGTCGATGAAAAGTACTATCGGCCGGCGGAAGTGGAAACCCTGCTGGGTGACCCCTCCAATGCCAAGAACAAACTGGGCTGGGAACCCACCACCACCCTCGATGAAATGATCAGCGAGATGATGGCCAATGACCTCACCGCCGCCCGGAAAAACCGGCTACTGCTGCGGGAAGGCTACGAGGTGAATCAGACCCAGGAATAAATCTTCGCCTAAAATACATCATAATCGCCAATAATTGACCATTATTGGCGGAATTATCCGAAAACTCTCTCAAAACCTTCTAAAATCCTCGAAGACCCTCAAAGATTCTCGAAAATCACTCATCAATGTAGCACCCACCCGCCAAACGCGTGCGTAGTAATCTCGCGCTCAAGGTACTCCACACGATCTCTCAGCGCCGAGTTCTCGGTAATCAGCGCCTGGGTATCTCCCAGCGTACGGGCATGATCATCCAGCATCTGCTGATATTCGCCTGCGCTCAAATGCGCCACCAGCGCTTCTTGTATCCGGTTTAATTCCATCGCCACATCGCTCCTGTCGTTAAAGAGACAGTGTGCAACCAGACCCACTTCCACAACATGGCCCCCGCCGACACCCGCATGACTCCTCGCGCCAACTATCCACCTCAATCAGTCACTCTATCCAGATACACGGGCCAGGCTTCCGCATTTGGCCAATCTATCCGAACACACCAGCTAGTCTTTCCACATACATCAGCCAGCCTATTCGCACACAACAGCCAATCCCTCCGCATACATCTGCGATACCTATCCACACTCCAGCAAACCCATCCACATACACCCGCACAAATCAGCTAACTTGAGCACTGTCCGCCTACCCCTGCGGCAGCGGCTGCCACTCAAAATTCCCCCGGTGCAACTCTCGATGATGAAACCGGCACAGCGTCACCAAGTTATCCAGGCTGGTTTCGCCTCCATCAGCCCAGTGCCGGATATGGTGCGCGTCCACATACCGCGACTCATGGCAGCCGGGATACTGGCACACCCCGTCGCGCTCCAGCAGCGCCCGCCGAATATGGGGCGGCACAACCCGCGAGCGACGCCCCACATTCAGCACGCTACCCGCCTCGTCCTCCAACACCGTCACCAGCGAAGTATCGCAGGACAAACGCCGTGCCGTTCGCGGTGACAACCAGGGTTTATCCTCAAAATGGCCCTTGCCGTGGGTACAACACACCCCCGAGCGCTGCTCCCTCAGAGTATTAATGTCCACATGCAGCACCACCTGACAGCGTTCAGCCCCGTTCAGGCCCTTCAACTGCTCATAATCTCCCGAGGTCGCCAAGAAATGCTCCGCGATGGCCTCAAAAGCATCGGCCCGAACCTGGTTTATAAACTGCGAAAAAGTTTCCGCGGAGATTTTTTCTTCAGCCCGCTGATATTCCACTGAAGCCGTAACCTCTGACATAGATACCGAAACTGGCTCAGAATCAGACTCCAGGTCAGATCCTGGAACAGAACATGAAACTGGCTCCGAGGCAGACTCAGAATCAGACCCTGAAACAGAATCCGAAGCAGACGAACCAGACGAACCAGACTCCAGGTCCAGCGCCACCCCCCTCACAATTGGAGACTCATCATCACTAAGCCTGCCAATCGCACTCTCACCAAACACCTTCGCCATAGGCTCGACCACATCGGTATTGCCTATCGCAGCAACAGCTCCCCCACTTCCACCAACCTTCTCCTCCACAGTCTCAACAGCACCACCCTTACCTTTCGAACTGTCTGCCGAATTACCCTCGACCTTCCCAACATCCACCGCGTCAGCATCCGTACCCACAACTACAGCTGACTTACTCCGCCGCCGCATAATCTTTCGCGCCGCTGCCTGCAAACGCAGCTTTTTCCTGGCGTTCCACTCCTCCTGGCGCTCTTCCATAATGGGACGCGATACCGCCTCCAGCATCTTAACCACCAACTGCCCCTGCTCCGGCGGTAACTTGGCATGGATAATCCACATGCCCTCTTTATCCTGGAACCAGAATAATTCCCGCGCATGTTCACGCCGGGAGTCTTCATCAACAGTCTCGGCACCGCATTCCTCACTGGACCCAGCACTAGACTCGACACTGGAATTTTCACCGGACTTCAAAGCGCCGTCCGCAGCACCTCCATCAATGCCGCCAGCGACACCAGCGGCATCAACACCTGCACTACCATCAACCGCCCCCAACCCAGCACCCTCTGAACCCACAGCACCCTCAACCAACTTCGCCCCGCCAGCGCCGCCATCACGAGCTCCCACGTTCTCATCGAACTCACCCGCGAGCACAGCGGCAAGCCCAAACTCATCAACCGGCTCGTACTTCGCCACAAGCACCTCCAGGTGACCAGCACTGGTGTGCTCTGCCAGTTCTACCAGCACTTCCTCATTCGAAGCTGTCGCAGCACGGGTAATTGCGCGCACTTTGGAGAAACTCAATTCACCCGTTGAAAAAACCTTTTCTATCTTCGGCAGGCGAGCCAGGCTACGCGCCACACGGACGCGCTCACGGGCAGGGCCAATCGCCATACCACAGTGTGCCGCCAACCAATGTGCGCAGGAACGCACCGCGCCATCGCTTCGCCAGCCACCGCGGAGATCGAACTCTGCAATCATTTTGAGAAGACGATAATTTTCGATATTGATCTGCGTAGACAGCAGCGTGATCTCGCGGCCCAACTGCTCATCGCTGCAGCTAAACCCGGCAGTAGACCCGGAAGCAGACTCGAAACTCGAGCCGGTAAAAACAGGAATTGGTAAATTCATAGCAACCACCTAGCTGTACGTATATACAGTATATTAGGCGGCTCACCCAAGCCAGGCAAACGCTACAATCAATCAAATGCGACCAACTGCCTACACGCCACAGCCAGCACGTAAATCTCAGCTCTTGCCGCTGGGTATCTGGCACTTGGGAAGTTGAAATCGGCAGTTAGTCTTCGACATTCGGAACCAGCAAGGTGTAAGGGGTAATCAGCAAAAAAGGTGATCTACCTAGCGATTCAGGTAGCAGCCAAGAAATGGACGATGCCGATCAGCAATTGGAAGCTGGCTTTAAATAGAATTATGATCGAGCTTGAAGACCCCCTGGCGGACTTCATAGAACCCTTGCAGTTACACAGGGTCAATCAACCGCCCAGAAGGCTTCACCTTTTTAAAACTCTCCCGCTTGCCCTCAGCCGATGAAAACTGAAACACATTCTCATCCACGAACCGGTTCACCACCACATCGATATAGGTCGTTTCATTGGGCGCAAACACGTCCTGCACCGACATCTTCTCCGAGCGAAACTCCCCCGTCGCGTAATAGGCGAAGCCCTGCTGAGGCCTCACCACCACACGGATACCGAAAAACCCACCCGGTACCTCTGCCATCGTGTCAGCATCCACGTAGTACACCAGGGAGTGACTGCTGGGGTTGAGTTGCCTGTCGACAAAAAAGCCCTTGGGTAATTTATCTGGGGAATAGCGCTTGCCGGCCAGCAGAACAATGTCGATGTCGTCGGACGCTATCACCGTACCGGTATGGTCCCTCACCCGAAAAACCAGCATGCAATAACGACTGACCTTCTCGCGCTGGCCTCTGGGCGCTTTCGCCTGCTCTTCGGCGGTTAACGTCGCCAGCGCCACATCCCGCTGCGCATAGTCCTTCGCCGACGCCACCCCAAGACACTTCGCTATCTCCGACACCATCTCCCCATGGGCACTGCGATCACGACTGACCGCCATCACCCCCATCTTCTTACCTGAGTGGCTGTAAGCAGAGAGTATCCCCGTGGGCACCTGCTCAGAACATTTCACCGGCCCCCGCGACTTGCACTCCAGCGCCAGCACCTTGCCCCGGGAGTCCAGCGCCCGGTCAGACTGCTTCAGCTCCAGGTAGCGGTAGTTCATATTCGCCCCCGCCGCACGCACCACGCCGTCGCTGCCCTTTTCCACCAGGTAGCTGTTCACAAAGTCATAGAAGGCGGTATCGATGCCCTGCCCCGTCAACACAAAGGGATAGAAGCCGTGCCCAGCATATTTATAGCCCAAACAATCGGTATTGAGCTGCCACTGCCCCGCACTCCCCAGCGACAACCAGTCCAGTATTTTCTCGCCGGGCTCGACGCCTGAAAACCAGGATTTAATTCGCCCCACGCGCTCTTTCCCCAGCACCGCCAGACTGGAGCCGTGGTTCGCCGGCGCCAGCATCACCAGGTGCACCAGCGGCATGGCCGACAATTTCCTGCCGCCATAAAACTGATTCACCCAGTGGCGTACCACCGGCCCGCCCGTGGAGTGGGTAATACAGGAGAATGGTTGAATCTCTGACTCATTGCCCGGCAGGGCCCTTAAGGCGACATCCAGGGCACGGGCGATATCATCCAACGTCACCTCGTCATGAAAGCTGATGTACTTCCCGAGGTGGATATGGGCCACATCCAGATCAAGGCCCGAAACCGCCGTCTGCTGACTCAAACTCTCCGGCAGGTCGCCGTAGGTATTGGTGTGGGTAACACTCCAGCCGTGCACAAAGATTAGTCTGATAGCCCATCCTCCCTAATATTCACCCTGTTATACATGACCGCCTCTTCCAAAGTCCACCGGCGACAAAATCTCCGCGGAAACGCCCTCCACAAGCCCTCTATTGCACGTTTTTTGTGCATTATTCTACTTATTTGCATTAAGTTAGACTGCTAAACTACTGAAAAGTATAGCAATAAGCGAATTGGCAGTAGGGGCACCAAGGTGAAATCAGCAACAATATTTGGACGGCAGGCACTGGCACTGCTAACCATCCTCGCAGGTATGGCCCTAACGCCCTCATTGGCCTTCGCTGAGCCGGAGAAAGTGTTCCGCGAAAAACCCCGCGCCGAAAAACCCGGCCGCCACGGCACGATGAAAATCAAAGGTGAAGCGAATACCGGAGCCTTTAAGCGCAACGCAGAGACCGTCTCCCTCGAATTGCCAGACGGCACCGTGGTTGAACTTGAACGAAAAAGCTTCAAAAGACACCGCCACAATAAAGCCACCTGGCGCGGCAAGGTCAAGGGCCACAACAAGAGTGAGGCAACCCTCAGCATCGTCGGCGAACAAATGGCCGGCCGTCTGGTCATCGATGAAAAAGTCTACGAGATTCGCCCCGCGGCCAACCGCGAAACCAGCGTCGAGTGGCTCGATATGTCGAGCTTCCCCGCCTGTGACGGCGGCGTAATTTCCAGCAGCCACAGCGATAGCGAAGACGAAGTCTCCATCAATCTTGCCGAAGCCATGGCCCTGGCCGCTGCAGCCGATGAAGCCAACCCTCAGATTGAACTATTGGTACTGTACGATGACGCGGCACTGCTACGGGTGATGACTGAGAACGGCCTGTCAACTACCGAGGAAGCCGTGCTTCCCATGGAGACCATCGTGGCCGCCGCGGTTGCCAGCCTCAACACGGCCCTGAGCAACAGCGATATGACCGCCACGGTGACACTGGCCCACACGGGGAAAATCAGCCACTCTGAGACCGACGGTGGTGCTCTTCTAAGTTGGCTGGCCAACGATGCAGGCGTCGCTGATCTACGTAATTTACACAATGCCGACCTGGTTTCAGTCATAACTGACTTACCCAGTTTTTGCGGTATCGGCAACCTTCAGCGCACCACCGCCAACAGCTTTTACTCAGGCTATGCCTTCCAGGTTTCTGACATCGATTGCGCCGTAGGGAACCTGACCTTCGCCCACGAAACAGGGCACAACTTTGGCATGGAGCACAACCCAGAAAACTCCGACGCGAGCATCCACAGCGCTGACCCCAGATTCATCCCCAGCTACGAGCACTCTTTCGGCCACTGGGTTACTGGCGGATCCAACCCGTTTCGTACCGTGATGTCCTACGGCGACCCCTGCATAGACTCAGCCTGCCCACGGCTACCTTACTTCTCCAACCCCGATATTAATTACTTTGACACACCCACCGGCGTCATTGGCACACCCGGTACTGTAGACGGCAAGGACAACGCCCAAACCGGCGACTTCACAACACCGGCAATTTCCCTGTTCCGCGGCGCGACCTCCTCGCCCTACAACATCCTGCAAATGAGTGATGACGCACAGGAGCAACTCTCTACAGGCGTGGTCGGGGTCAACTGGACCCAACTATGGACAGGGAGTTATCCCCTCGAAATTGATAGCGAGGAAACCACCCTCGGCCTGCGGTTCCAGGCGATTCAAGTACCCAAAGACGCAACAATCACTGCAGCCTGGCTGGAGTTCACCGCAGTTAACAGCCGCTCCAGCAACTCTTCATCAAGCATCTCACTGCAAGACGCAGACAGCCCCGCCACCTTCACTTCGGCCAATGGAGATATCACATCCAGAGCGACCACGGGCAATGTTCCCTGGGATATCACCAGCCCCTGGGTTGGCGGCACACACTACAACAGTGCTGACATCAGCGCCCTGGTACAGGCCGCCGTTGATCGCGATGGCTGGATTCCCTCCCAGAGCATGGCCTTCATGATTGGCAATACCAGCGGTGAACGTCACATGTATAGCCAGGAGGGTGCCGCTATCGGTGACGGCCCCCGCCTCCACATAGAACACCGCGTGTGCGACGAATCGATCACGCTGGCGGGCGGCACCTGGCATTTAATCTCCCTGCCCTGTGAAACCTCTGCCAACACCGTTAGCGAGATATTCACCGGCCTGAGCCCTCTGGACTACGGCACCGTATGGGGCGTGTTTTCTCACAACGCCGTCAACAATAGTTACAGCCTACTGGCGCACACCGAAGCGATCGCGCCCAACGCGGGCTACTGGTACATCAACAATGCTGCCAGCTACGAACTGAACGTCGCCGGCACGGAAAGCCGCAATACCGTCATCCCGCTACACGCCGACGCCACCATAGGGGCCTTCAACCTCATCGGCCACGCAGGTAAGGAGTCCATCCCCTGGGACAAGGTGAAGATCTTCGATGGCGACACAGAGTACTCACCGCTGACGGCAGACCCGGATCTGGGCATCGGTATAGGGCTGGCCTGTGACCAGCTTCAGGAAGCGGGCAGCCAATGCCTGATGTCGCGCAAGCTGTACAAACGCCTTGGCGGCAACTACAGCACCTTTGACGGCATCAGCGAAACCATCATCGGCAGTATCGAACCCTTCGAGGGGGCCTGGGTAAAAGTCTTCAAACCCGGACTTACCCTGCATATCCCCGTCACCGCGGACGAACCCGTGGCAGACGTGGTCAGTGATTCGGCGGAAGATTCGGCGGAAGATTCGCTGGCCATTGTCGAAGACAACCTCTACACACACAAACATCACAGGGGCAGGCCCTGGTCCATGCAACTGATTGTCGACTCTGGCAAACAGTTCGACATCGGCACGCTGGGCCAGCTGACCACCAGCGCCAACGGCAAGGACGCCCATGACCTCGAAGAACTGGCGCCCTACAGCGACTCCTGGCTGTCCCTGGTTTTCATCAACGATCGCTGGCCCGAGGATGACAAATGGGGCTACGCCTCGGACTTCCGCACACTCAAAAAACAACCAATCGGTATGTGGCGCTTTGTCGTTAGAGCCTCTGAAGAACAGAAAGAAGCTACCCTACGCTGGGACGGCCCTTACCGGGCGATCAAGCGAGCCCGTTTGGTCGATGTGGAGACAGGCAAAACCATTCGCCTGAAGAAACGAAACAGCTACACCTTCCCGATCACAGAAGGCGAACACGCCTTCCGTCTGGAGATTCGTTAGGACAGCCTTATGACGAAACCACAAGAGAACGAAATAGAAACGGGTGAAACAAGCACGAAGGAAGAAACCGTTGAC
>JBALWA010000073.1:0-22768 GCA_036960305.1 Halioglobus sp.
CATGGCAACTACTTTGCCTATGGCGGCGGCTTCGGCCTGCGCTTCGGGGTTGAGTGTTTTCGCCACGGGCACTTCGCGGTGGTGTGCCATGGGTGAGCTGAGACGTTTAAAGGAGGTAAGTAAAATGGCCGCGCGCATCCAGCCGAGCATAAACCAGGCCTGGACGAAGGTTATCTGTTGCTGTCGGTTCAGGGCTTTGAATTGGCGGGCTTTTTTTAACATGGGTAGCATGTCGATGACGATATTGGGTAGGCTGCATACTTTAGCAAAGGTGCTTCATCAATCATATGTCTGAACGGCTTCCACCATGAGCGGCTTTATCGCCATCATCAACACCGACGGCTCACCCGTTGACGAGGGATTACTCTCGGCGCTGACCGATTCGCTGGCCGTGCGCGGCCCCGACCAACAAAAAGTCTGGGCCGAGGGTGCCGTGGGTCTGGGGCACACCCTGTTTCGCACCACCCACGAGGCGCAGTACGAAAACCAGCCCGCCAGCCTGGGCGGGAATGTCTGGATTACCGGGTGCATACGGGTGGACGGGCGCAAAGCACTACTGCGTAAGCTCAAGCTGGATATCGCACTGGACAAAACACCCGATTCTGAACTGGTGCTGCATGCTTATCGCGCCTGGGGGGAAAGCTGCCTGGAGCAGCTGCTGGGTGATTTCGCTTTTGTCATCTGGGATGGGCCCAGGCAAAAACTGTTCTGTGCCCGGGATCGCTTTGGCATGCGCCAGCTTTATCATGCGCGCACGCCCCAGGGGTATGTGGTCAGTAACAGTCTGGCTACGATGCGACAGCACCCGGCGGTTTCCAGCACACTCAACGACCAGGCCATCGGTGACTTCCTGTTGCTCGGTGACCATATTTGGACAGACAAAACCCAGACCGCCTTCGAAGATGTGAAAACACTGCCGCCCAGCCACCAGATGACCATTACTGCGACCGGCACTGACATCCGGCAGTACTGGGATGTCCCGGTGGATGTGCCCCTGCTTAGGTATCGCAACCCCCAGGACTATGTCGACCACTTTCATGCGGTATTCACCGAAGCGGTAGAGGACAGGCTGCGTACTGACAAGGTCGTAATTACCTTGAGTGGGGGTATGGACTCGTCCGCCATTGCGGCGACTGCGACTGAAATTCAGCGGCGAAGTCAAAGTGGGCTGAGCCTGCAGGCGGTAACGGCTGTGTATGATGAGCTGCACCCCTGTGAGGAGGAATACTATTCAGGGCTGGTAGCAGAACATTTAAAACTACCGATTCATTATGTCAGGGCGGACAACTACCCGTTTCTGGATAACGCTGCTTGCTGGACCCGGCCGCTGGCACTGTATCAGCCGGGATTATGGGTCGCTATTGATCAAGCAGCAATGCAACACGGCCGCGTCATGTTAACCGGCTCAGCCGGGGACAACCTGCTGCATTACACGCCCCCATTTTCAGCGCGGGACAGCGTTAACCCTTTCCACACCCTGCCACAGCTTATTCGCATGGCCCGCCAATACGGCAAAGTGCCACCACTGGGAACGGGACTGATGGCCAAACTGAATGCACTGCGCGGCAGGGAGAATAAGACACTCCTCCCCTACCCGCCGTGGATAAACCCCGAACTGGAAGAGCAGCTTCAACTAAAAAAACGTTGGCAGAAATACTGCGATTTAAGCTCAAGCAGCACCCACCCTAGACATCCCTGGCTGCAGGAAGCCCTGGTGGATCCCGACTGGAATACCGATGATATGCAAGCGGACAATCAGGCAGCGCTCACCGAGCAGCGGGACCCCTTCATGGACCTACGACTGGTAAAGTTCGTGCTGTCACTGCGATCTCTTCCCTGGCTTTACAAAAAACACATTCTGCGGCAAAGCATGAAGCACAGGCTCCCGGAAATCATCACGCAACGACCCAAAACACCGCTGGGAGACATCTCTCATTCGCTGGCAAACAGATTAGGGCCAGACCAGGCCCAGGGCTTTGTTGCCAATCCCGACCTGTCTCGCTACGTCAATGAAGCGAAATGCCGCGACTTGCTGAAGTCGAAAAACAATACGGCGGGATCTTATATGACGCTCAGGCCGTTGGTGCTAAATCACTGGTTGGATGGCCGAATACGCGCCCTATGATATGCCTCTATCGCCGCGGTGGCTGGGGTTGTGAACGTTGTCTGCCACACGAGGTTGCTTATGATTATTCTGTGTTTTCTGGGTCACAGAACCAAACGGGGTCACCGTGGGTGTTTGATATCGTTTTCTTTCGGCGTTGGCCTGCTGGCTTCCGCTTTTTTGATTCTGTTTATGACCCTGCACCCGAATACCCGCTCCATTGCTGAACGATTTGCCGCTCAAAAGAAATGTCTTCTGCTTATAAAATATAAACCTGTGGATTTCAGCCGATACTCTTGTGTAGGCTGACATCATGCATTTTACCTCGCTGCTCAGTTTGGACGCCAACATTTTCCGCAGTTTTGTGACCGACACCCTGGCGCAAAAGGTGCTACATCAACGCTATGCCTGATCGGTTCCCGTCATGAGTGGCTTTGTTGCGGTCATCAACGCCGATGGCTCACCGGTTGACGGGGCATTACTGTCGGCGCTGACCCACTCGATGACCGTTCGCGGCCCCGACCGGCAAAAAGTTTGGGCCGAGGGGGCAGTCGGGCTGGGGCACACCCTGTTTCGTACCACCCACGAGGCGCAGTACGAAAACCAGCCTGCCAGCCTGGGCGGAGATGTCTGGATTACCGGATGCATACGGGTGGACGGGCGCAAGGCGCTTATCCGTAAGCTCAAGCTGGATATCGCACTGGACAAAACACCCGATTCTGAACTGGTGCTGCAGGCTTATCGCGCCTGGGGGGAAAACTGCCTGGAGCAGCTGCTGGGTGATTTCGCTTTTGTCATCTGGGATGGGCCCAGGCAGAAACTGTTCTGTGCCCGGGATCGCTTTGGCATGCGCCAGCTTTATCATGCGCGCACGCCCCAGGGGGTTGTGATCAGTAACAGTCTGGCCACGATGCGACAGCACCCGGCGGTTTCCGATGACTTGAATGATCAGGCCATCGGTGATTTCCTGTTGTTTGGCGACCACATCTGGACGGACAAAACCCAGACAGCGTTCGAGGGCATAAAAACCCTGCAACCCGCGCATCAATTGACTCTGTCCGATGGCGAGGCGTCGATTACACGCTACTGGGACCTGCCGTCTGACATACCGTTGCTTAAGTACCGCCGTGAAGAAGAATACCTGGAGCACTTTCAATCTGTATTCAGTCAGGCAGTGGAAGATCGGTTACGTTGTGACGATGTGGTTATTTCCATGAGCGGGGGCATGGACTCCTCCGCGATCGCCGCGACGGCCACATCTATTCGTAGAAAAGGGGGCGTTAACTTTGGCCTGCAGGCCCTTACCATCGTTTATGACGACCTGCACCCCTGCGAGGAGCGGTATTACGCCAGTCTGGTGGCCGAGCACCTCGATCTGCCCATTCACTACCTGGTGGCAGATCAACACCCACTGCTAGCGCCAGCCGTGCAATGGACGCGTCCAATGGAACACTACCAGCCCAGTCTGTGGGTAGAATTTAACCGACAAGCCCTGCAATTCGGACGCGTTATGTTGACCGGCTCGGCTGGCGACAATCTGTTACATTATTCACCCGCATTACCCACATGGGCGGAAGCCAACCCATTGCAAACACTGCGCCAGATTATCCAACTGAAAGCCCGTTATGGGAGAATGCCTGGCCTGGGCACGGGGCTGATGGCCCGGGTCAGAAAAATGACCGGGAAGACGGCGGCAAGGCCACCCCCTTACCCTTACCCCTATTGGATCAACAAAGGGATTGAGCAAAAACTTGGCCTGTGCCAGCGCTGGGATGCGCAGTGGACACTAGGAGTAGCCGATGAAAATCGGCTTCCTCGACATCCGTCGCTGATAGATACGCTGTTGTCACCTGACTGGAACAATGACGATCTGGGCATGCAGGGGGGCATCGCCAGCCCTGAAATACGCGACCCTTATTTGGACCTCAGACTAGTCGAATTTGTGCTATCGCTGCCACCCATGCCATGGCTCTATAAGAAGCACATCCTGCGTGAAGTTATGCGCAGCGCACTGCCGGACACCGTAATAGAAAGACCGAAGCAGGCTTTGGGGATGCTGGCGAGTTCGCTCACCGGGCAAGCCCGAGTCAATGACTACCTGCAAAATAAGGTGCTGGACAATTATGTGGATAAAGCGGCCTTCAGAACGGCCGCCGCGACTCGTGACAGACCGGACATGGATTATGTGAACCTGCGGCCGTTAATCCTGGGACAATGGTTGCAACAGTTAGAGAGTACCGAGCCGCTTATCAAGAGATAATCATATCGCCCTGGGTCATGTCCATGGAGGATGGATTATCGTTAGCTTCAGCATTGAAGTTCACCTGCGTAACATTCGCCACCGGGCCAAATGGCGTCACTTGCGGACTGTGGTAGGCGCGTTTCTTGCCGGTTGGTCGAGGCTCTTTTTCGGTTTCCATTTCAAGCGGCCTATCTGGCAAATATTGGGCCTATAATCCCAATTTAGGCCGCTTTTTGCAAGCTCAGCCCTACCAAAGACACCACCTCATGGGACTGCCACCGGATACCCCTCTAGCTAAAACGCCCTGCAAGTTCCTTTACAAGCCTTAGCGCCTCGGCATCACTGGGCAACAACTCGGGAAACGCTTTTCTCAGCTGCTTCGTCAGGTCGCCGACGGAGGCGCTTCCATTCATTCTGGATAGTAACCACCTCGCGGCCGCTCCGCGTTCATTGAGAGCCGGTTGGTAATTATCGGAATTCTTTAACATGCGAGCCGGCGTCAGGGGTTGCGAAAGAAAGGTACTCTGGCGCTGTTGCCGCCCCGCATGGGTTGTCGTCCAGGTCCATTCACCCAACTCGGCGCGTTTTAACGCGAAATGGAGTTGCTCTCCCGACTGCACTTGGATCGGTTCGGCCAGCGGCAGAAAAACGGGGCACCAGTGGGTCGCCTCGGGTTCCCCCGACGTGGAAAGCCATTCGCCTTCCAGGTATATCTGAAACCAGCCCACCCAGCCGTGGCACAGACCATCGTGTTCTATTGCCACGTCAACCTGGCAGTCGCACTCGGCTTTGGTGGCGGTATTGAAATCCAGTTCCATGAGTGAAACCGGGGTAGCCAGGTGGTCGGCTGCGATACGCTTTGCGGTGTCGTAGTTCATGGAGTTAGCCGCGTAGGCGCGCATCGCGGCGTAATCAAGCGCTGGTAAACCCTGTTCTGCGCAGGTTTCAGGAAAGTTTCCCCACGCGGCCACATGTTTATGATAGTAGGCCGGAGCGCATACCGGCACCACCTCCATTCGTCCCCGGTCGGGTATCATCCGCCCGCCCGGGGCAAGGAACTGGTCACGAGCGTAGAACAGCGAGGGCAGCAGGTCCTCGGTCAGCAAAAAGTTACCAGTGAACACCGACACGATCACATCCACCCGTGTATCAAGCTTCAGCTCCTCTACCCTGGAGTGAAAACATTCTACCTGCGTCAATTGATTGTCGGCGGCCACCTTACGAGCAACTTCAATCGTTTCCGTGGGCTCTACCAGGTAAACTTTTGCCGCTCCCAGCCTGGCAGCAATCAGCCCGTGAAGCCCGAGCCCCGCGCCTAAATCCATCACCGTGGTATCCGGCGTGATGACCTTTTTCAGCGCATCGGTATAGGCGGCATTGCGCACACCATCAAAGGTCATGCTGCGGTGGGCCAGGACATCAGAGTAACTCATGAAGTACGATGCATCCTTTAACTGGGACAGCTAGCTTTTAGCCGGCACTATTGTGTAGGCTGGCCACTTTAGCAAGGCGTCCCTACAAAGACAAAACCGGGCGCGCGACTTCCCAGGTAAAGGACAGCAATGCAATTTTCGGTGTTATTGAAGTACATCACCCCCCACCGCAAAATACTGTTCGGGATTTTGGCCTTGCTGCTGGCCGGCAGTGTGATTTCACTCGCCAACCCCTGGATGGCGGGCCTGCTAACCGCTTCGGTGCTGGGCGAGCCCGAGCAGGCCTTCGATACCCGGTTTCTACTGGGGTTGTGGGTGTTGCTGATGATGGTTCGCAGCGTCCTAGGTTTTATCACTTCTTACAGCATTGGCAGTACCGGCGAACGCATTACCGCACAAATGCGCAACCGACTGTACCAACACCTGCAGGCACTGCCTGTGGGTTACTACCAACAGCGCCGGCCGGGCGAGACACTAACCCTGCTCAGTATGGACGCCGGCATTATCAGCAGTTTTGTAACCGACACCCTGGTGCAGTTACTGCCCGCCCTGCTCACCTTCGCTGGCGCTTTTGTGATGATGGCCTGGCTGGATTGGACTATCGCCTTGCTCTCGGTGGTCTTCCTGCCCGCCTATATCATCATCATGAAACTGGTGGGCCGTCGCCTGCGCCCCCTGTCGCGCGCCTGGGTTGATGCCCACAGCCACATGTTTTCGGTGATGCAGGAGAACCTCTCCATGCTGCCCGCCATCAAGGCCTTTACCCGGGAACACCACGAACAAGAACGGTTTGAAGAAGCCAATCAGGAACTGCTGACACTGTCACGGCGGCAGTTATGGATACAGTCTGCCATGTCGCCTGCCATCAGCCTGCTGGGCGGGTTGGGGGTTGTGGTTTTACTGTGGGTGGGCACCTCGCATATTGAAAGTGGGCAACTGGCCCCGGGGCAGCTGGTCAGCCTTTTGTTATACGCTGCGCTTTTGATGAGCCCCTTGAGCACCCTCGCCAATGTGTATGGGCAAATCCAGCGGGTACGAGGGAGTGCCGAGCGCATTATTGAGTTTTTGAATGAGCAGCCTGAGCCTGCCGATGAGGGCGAACATTGCTTCGATCTTGTGAAGGGCCACATCCGTTTCGAACAGGTCCGTTTCGCCTATCCTGATCGGGCTCCGGTATTGAAAGACCTGGACCTTGAGATTCAAGCCGGCGAGACCATCGCCCTCACCGGGGCCAACGGTGTCGGTAAAACCACCATCGGCCATCTGTTAATGCGCTTTACCGACCCCGACGCCGGCAGTATCAGCATTGATGGCGTGAACACGCGAGCGGCCACCATGGCCAGTTTGCGCAACCAGATCGGCCTGGTCGCCCAGCATGTCCTGTTACTGAATGGCACGGTGGCGGAAAATATCGCTTACTCCGACCCCGGAGTGGGCCGTGAAGCAATTGAGCAGGCCGCCACAGCGGCCCATGCACACCAGTTTATTACTGAGTTGCCCGATGGCTACGACACGGTGATTGGTGATCAGGGCGTTCGCCTGTCCGGGGGTCAGCGGCAGCGTCTATCACTGGCCCGTACCCTGCTGAAAAACCCGCCCATTTTGATTCTGGATGAGGCCACTGCCATGTTCGATCCGGATGGCGAGCAAGCTTTTATTGCCGAGTGCCATGAGGTGCTGACGCGCAAGACCGTGATTTTGATTACGCACCGGCCGGCGAGTTTAGCGCTGGCGGATAGGATATTACGGGTAGAGGACGGGCGCGTGGCCAACCTGGCGGAAACCGCCTAGAAATTATTGTGCTGCAGCCGATGGTGGGAACTTTTTGGTCTATTGGGTAGTTAGGCATATAACCGAAAAGCGTCTCCGCGGAGATTTTTTTGGCTGGCGCGGAGAAAACTGGACACATCTGACGTCGTAATTCCCCACAGAAATGACACACTATCCTCTAGACGTTTCCGGAGGTACCATGGCCGCTATAGCATTCGATACACTTAAGTTCGCCCGTAGGCTGATTGCTGCCGGTGTCCCTGAGAAACAAGCGGAAACGCAGGCGGAACTTATGGCCGAAGCCTTTGTTTACAATATGGACAGCGTGGTGACCAAGGATTACCTGGATGCGCGCTTTGGTGAGCAGGAGGCCAGAATTGCGGCACAGTTCACCCAGCAGGACGCAAGAATCGACGCGCGCTTTTCCGAACAAGATGCCAAGTTTGAAGCTCGGTTTACAGGTATAGAATCCAGATTTGTTGGCATCGATCTTCAGTTTGCGAAAATTAAAGGTGACTTTCGGCTGGTGTACTGGATGCTGGGGATTATTATGGCCAGCACAGTGACGCCTTACTTACAGAAGCTTTTTGTTCTATTGAGTGGTTAGGGATATAACCGAAAAAAGTTTCCGCGGAATTGACAATTTGTGCAGGCGGTATAAAAAAGTCTGAGTTCAGCCGCTGTGAACAGGCAGATGCCCTGCCTTCGCTAAAGCGCCTCGGGCGAGAATCTGCTTACTGGACCACTACGTCGGTGTCGGTGTCGCTGTCCGTGCCCAGGCCATCCCATTCCGAAGTCAGGTCCAGGGCCTTGGAGCCAATATAGGCCTCCAGTGAGCAAACAGCATCCGACTGGGTGCCAAAGGGCCCTTCGATAGAGCCCTCACGGGTTTGAAAAAACCACTTGCCGGCTTCTTCTATCATTCGGTCACTGCGAAACCAGCTATGGGTGTTGCCGGAGTCGCCTGCGCGTTGCATTTCCACTTCCACTTTACTTCTCCACTATGCTGGCAGTGATCCGTTCCAATATTTGAACTTGTTGTAGAAGATCAATCTCTGTCCTGAAAAAAGTCCCGCCCCGGGTACCCCTTTGCTCCAACTATGCCTGTGTACCAGAGGTGCTGAGCTCAGCCCACTGTGTGAGTCCCAGAGCCTTGGCACCGATGTAGGCCTCCAGCGCCTCCGCTGCATCGATTACGTCTTCAAACGGCCCCTCAATAGAGCCCTCTCGCGTCTGAAAATGCCATTTACCGCCATCCTCTATCATCCGGTCACTGCGATACCACGTGCGGCCGTTGCCGAAGTCACTTGCTCGTCTTATTACCACTATATTTCTCCACGTCACTGGTAGTTACCAGCAGTAATGTGTGAACTTATAGCGAAAGACTAATCCTTTTTTTGCAAAAAAGCGCCGAAGCGGCTACCCCTTTTGTGTCATGTCCGTTTAGGCGCAGGTGCTCAGTTTCGTCCATTGCGTCAGGCCCAGGGCCTTGGCACCGATATAGGAATCCAGCGCTTCTTCCGCGTCATGATAGTCCTCAAAAGGCCCTTCAATGGAGCCCTCACGCGTCAGAAAGTACCATTGGCCGGCAGTTTCCATCATACGGTCTGAGCGGTACCAGGTACGGGCGAGCCCTTTATCTTCTGCGCGTCTCTTTGACACTTTGCTGTACTCCTGCATGTAGCGGCTTGGTTTGAACTAATCTTAGCGCAATCCAACAGCAATACAGAGGGCGGGGCGTGACTCGGTTCACAGATCTGGAAGAGATAGTGCAAAAAGGGCTGAAAGCCCCTGTTTTAACGGGTTTCAGGGTCGAAATCAGAGGTCTTAAGACCCCCGATCTCGTGAGGTTTTACTCTGCGAACGGGTGTCGCAGAACGATGGTTTCTACCCGGTCCGGGCCTGTGGAAACGATGTCGATGGGTGCGCCCACCGCCTCTTCCAGGGTCACTATGTAGTCCCGGGCCGCCTGGGGCAGCTCTTCCAGGGTTTTGGCGCCCAGGGTGGTTTCGCTCCAGCCCGGGACTTCCTTATAGACAGGCACAATACCCTCGTAGTCATCGGCATCCACCGGGTTTGCCACGGGGTCGCCCTGCTTATCGGTGTAGCCGGTGCAGATCTTGATGGTTTCCAGACCGTCCAGTACGTCCAGCTTGGTCAGGCAGATGCCCGACACCGAGTTTGTGTTGACGGCGTTGCGCAGGGCCACGGCATCAAACCAGCCACAGCGACGCGCCCGGCCGGTGGTGGCGCCAAACTCGTGACCCTTCTCAGCTAAGTGAGCACCCACTTCATCGAATAGCTCCGTAATAAAGGGGCCGCCACCGACGCGAGTGGTATAGGCCTTGGTGATCCCCAGCACATAATCCAGGTACAAAGGACCAAAACCGGTGCCTGTGGCGGTAGCGCCGGCCGTGGTATTGGAGCTGGTCACAAAAGGGTAGGTACCGTGGTCGATGTCCAGCAGTGCCCCCTGGGCACCCTCAAACATGATGCTTTCATTGTTGGCCCGGCAATTGTGCAGGGTCTGGGACACATCGGAAATCATTGGAATCAGCTGGTCTGCCATGCGCAGGGTGGTCTCCAGCACATGGTCAAAATCCAGCGGCTCAACCTGGTAGTAATGCTGCAGCACGAAGTTGTGGTACTCCATCACTTCCTTGAGCTTGCGGGTGAAACGGCGTTGATCCTGAATATCGCCCAGGCGTATGCCACGCCGGGCGATCTTGTCCTCATAAGCGGGGCCAATGCCGCGACCAGTGGTACCGATCTTGGCGTCGCCGCGCTTGGCTTCACGGGCCTGGTCCAGGGCAATGTGGTAGGGCAGGATCAGCGGGCAGGCCGGGGAAATACGCAGGCGATCTCGCACCGGTACACCTTTTTTCTCCAATCCGGCGATTTCCTTTAACAGGGCATCGGGGGCCACCACCACGCCGTTGCCAATCAGGCACTGCACGTTTTCGCGCAGAATACCCGAGGGGATCAGGTGGAGGACGGTTTTCTCACCGTCAATGACCAGGGTATGGCCGGCATTATGGCCGCCCTGGAAGCGCACGACAGCCGCTGCCTGGTCTGTTAACAAATCGACAATTTTACCTTTGCCCTCATCACCCCATTGGGTGCCCAGGACCACAACATTCTTACTCATTGCGTTTAAACTCGCGTAATTAACTCAGGATTCAAGAGGCTTGACCGTCCATTGACCGTGCTCTTGTACGAGCTGGCGATCACAGCGGGGGTCGGCCTCGGCGGACAGGCAGTTGATGACAATTTCACCCTCTGCCCGCAGTTCTTTTACTCTTGCCAACAGCGCGGCGTCATCGCTGTCGGGCATATTAATAGCTGCTGGGGCGTGTTCCACCGCAGGCAGCAGGCCCATCAGGGCTTTTAAATCGGTGGCAAAACCCGTTGCCGCTCTACCGGCGCGGCCAAATACCGCGCCCACATCGTTGTAGCGCCCGCCATTGGCCAGTGCACTGCCGTGGCCGGGCACATAGGCGGCGAAGACGATGCCGGTGTGATAGTGGTAGCCACGCAGTTCGGCCAGGTCAAAATAGATGTCCAGGGTCGGCCACTGGCGGCGGATATCCGCGGCCACTTGCGCCAGTGCATCGATGGCGGCCAGCGCCTCGGGTGCCTTGTCGGCAAACAATTCACGGGCCTGGTCCAGTACGATCTCACCGCCGTGCAGTCTGGCCAGACCCGTCAGCAGGGCAGCCGTGTCGGCGGGCACATCGGCCAAAATGACTTCAAGGTCCGGCAGGGACTTGCGCTGCAGGGCATCAAAAACGGCCGCTTCCTGGGCATCGCTCAAGTCGGCAACGGCCAACACGGCCTGATAGATGTCGGTGTGGCCCAGGTCCAGGGATAGGGTATCGAGACCCGCCGTGGCCAGGGTTTCCAGCATCAGGCGAATAATTTCTACGTCGGCCGACAGGCTGCTGTCGCCATACAGCTCAGCGCCCAGTTGTATGGGGGAGCGGCTGGCCATCAATGTCTTGGGTTGGGTGTGCAGTGTGCTGCCGGCGTAACACAGGCGGCTTACACCCGCCTCGGCCAGGCTGTGGGCGTCAATACGCGCCACCTGGGGGGTGATGTCGGCGCGAATACCCAGGGTACGGCCGGTCAACTGGTCCGTCATTTTGAAGGTGAGCAGCTCAATATCACTGCCCATGCCGATCAACAGCGACTCGGTAAATTCCATAAGCGGCGGAATCACTAACTGGTAACCCCAGCTGCGATACAGGTCCAACAATTGCCGGCGCAGGCGCTCGACTGCGGCCGCCTGGGCGGGCAGGACTTCTTCTACCCCATCGGGCAGTTGCCAGCGATCCACAGTGGTCATGGTTATTGCGGGTCCTAATTTACAAAATAAAGTAACAACAGCCCGAACAGCATACTGCCCAGGCCAATGTTGCGAATGACACGATCATCCATCTGTCCCACCGCGGCCAGCATATTGCGCCAGCGCCCGGGGCTGATGAAGGGCATCAGGCCCTCGATAATAAATACCAGGGCTAAAGCCGCGGGAAGTACTTGCCAGAAATCCATCTCACCCCACCGGCGACGTGCCGTCCATCCATAAAAAAACCGCGAGTTCTAACGTCTTTAAAAAACGCCGAATCCCACGGTTAAAGAATTCTATCACAGTCAACAGCTTTGACACCTGCCTTTTTTGGGCAATTCCGGTAAGGTTAGCGCCATGAAATTATCTGCTTTGTCTCTGCTGCTACTTCTCACTGCCGGGCACGCCCTGGCCGCACCCACCGTGGACATGGGCTACGACGCCTTCGAACGGGGGGACGTGGACACCGCCGTGAGTATCTGGCGCAGTCTGGCGGAGGCCGGGGACTCCACCGCCCAGCTCAATCTGGGGCAGATTTATCGCCTCGGTAAAGGGGTGCCCGCCGACGATAGGGAAGCGGTGAAGTGGTATAGCATGGCCGCCCGGGCGGGCTCGGAAACCGCCCAGTACAACTTGCTGTTGATGCAGGAAGAGGGCCGCGCCAGCCAACAGGAATTGGCCATGGCTTTTGCCAGCGAACAAAACCTGCAGGACATGCGCAGCAATGAATCGGCCAATGACTGGCTCAAGCGCCTGCCCGCAGATGCCTATGTGCTGCAGCTGGTGGCCTCGTCCAACAAGGAATCTGTGCAAAAGTTTATTGATAAGTACCTGGGCGAGCAACAGCCCACGCCGCAGGTCATCGCCACCAGGAACCAGAACCTGGACTGGTTTATCGCCGTCATGGGGCCCTATAACAGCCGCAGTGAAGCGAACGCGGTGCTGGCAACGTTGCCGGACAAGGTATTGAGTGGTAAGCCCTGGATCAGGCCGGTGTCATCGGCCCAGGCAATCGCCTCACCAGAGGCAAGATAAGAAGAAACAAGAACAGCCCGCAAGAACGCGGGCTGATAGAGAGAAGGGGGCTTATTTACCCCCGGAAGGATCCTTCAGGTACTTGAAGAAGTCGCTGTCAGGCTGAACCAGCATGATGTCGCCGCTGTTCTGGAAGGAATCCTGGTAAGCCCTGAGGCTGCGCGTAAACGCGTAGAATTCCTTGTCCTGGTTAAAGGACGCAGAGTAGATACCCGTTGCGATAGCATCGCCATCACCACGGACCTGCTCGGCATCACGGTAAGCGTTCGCCTTGAGTACCGTGACCTCGCGGTCGGCAGCAGCGCGAATACCTTCAGCCAATTCCTGGCCCTGTGACCTGTGCTCACGGGCTTCTTTTTCCCGCTCTGCATTCATCCGTTGGTACACGGATTCAGACACATCCGGCGGCAGGTCGATCTGCTTCACCCGCACATCCACAACCACCACACCCAATTCTTCCTGGGCCATTTTGTTGAGCTCGATAGTCAGGTCAGTCATCAACTGGTCGCGCTCACCGGACACGACTTCCTGAATGGAGCGAATACCCATCTCGTTACGCAGGCCGTTGTTGATACGCTGGGCCAGCAGGCCCATGGCCCGGGACTCTTCACCGTTGGTCGCGGTGTAGAACTTGGAGGTATCCGAGACCTTGAACTTGGCGAAGGAGTCAACGATCACCGCCTTCTTTTCCTGGGTCAGGAAACGCTCAGGCTGGGCATCGACGGTCAGAATACGGCCGTCAAACTTGCGCACATTGTTCACGAAGGGAATCTTGGCGTGCAGTCCCGGCGCGATATCCGGGTTAACTACTTCACCAAAACGCAGCAGCACACCGCGCTCGGTTTCCTTCATGATATAAAGCGAGTTGTTGGCAATAAACATCGCCACAACCGCCAACAGGACTAACGTTACACTACGACCACCCATCTTAACGTGCTCCCCTGCTACGGCTACCGGCAGCCGCCGCATCCTGGCGGATCTGCTCGGTCACGGCATTGGTTAATTCGCGGATGTTACCGCTGCCCAGGCGCAGCGAGCCCTGGGCGTTACCGGCAGCTGCACCCGCAGCCATCTTGTCCAGTGGCAAATACATCATGTTATTACCACCTTCCACATCCACCATCACTTTGTTGGTATTGCTGTACACGCTTTCCAGCGCATCCAGATAGAGCCGCTGTCGCGTCACTTCCGGTGCCTTGTGATATTCCGCCAGCAACTTGTTGAAACGATCGGCCTCACCCTCGGCGTTGGCGATCACCTGCTCCTTGTAAGCACCGGCTTCTTCAAACTGACGCTGAGCCGCACCCCGGGCTTCCGGGATGATGCCATTGGCGTAGGCCTGGGCTTCGTTTTTCACCCGTTCCTCGTCTTCCCGGGCCTTGATGACGTCATCAAACGCGGCCTGTACCTGACTGGGGGGCTGGGAGTCGTCGACGTTGACCTTGGAAACCCGGATACCGGTCTCGTAGGAGTCCAGGTAATCCTGCAGACGCTGCTGCACCTCGATGGCGATCTGGGCACGGCCCTCGGTCAGTACCAGATCCATATCGGTACCACCGACCACATGGCGCAGGGCGCTCTGGGTCGCGTGCTGCAAGGAGCGCTCAGGGTCGCGCACCCGCAGGACAAATTTCTCGGAATCGTCAATGATGTACTGCACCGAGAGATTAACCTCAACGATGTTTTCATCCTGGGTCAGCATAATTTCGCGAAAGCTGACCGAGCGTACCTTGGTCGTATTGACCTTGAATACCTCGTCGATCATGGGTGGATTCCACTGCAGACCGGGCTGAACCGTCTCGTGATACTTACCAAAGCGCAGCACTACACCACGTTCCTGCTGGTCGATCTGGTAAAAGCCCATCAGGGCCCAGACCAGCAGGGCACCTGCCAGGATAATGCCCAGCATGGCGCCGGACAGGCCCGCGCTGACACCACCGCCTCCGCCGCCGCCTTTGCCGCCACCAAACAGGCCGCCGAGTTTTTCTTGCAGTTTCTTGAGGGCTTCATCCAGATCAGGAGGTCCCTGATCACCGCCGCCGCCACCCCAAGGGTCTTTCGGCTTATTGTTGCCGCCACCCGGTTCATTCCAAGCCATTGTTAGCTCCTTTAATAAAAGTCGTCGCAGTCTATCTAATTTCGAGGGCAGGTCAATGCTGCCCTCGCATTTCCTATCCCGCCGCCATGTTGCGGGTGATACTGGGGTCCAGTTCTTCCTGGGCCACCATTCTGTTCCAATCGGCCCGGGGCAGGCGCACACTCAGGTGGGCCACGCCGTCATCGCCGTGTTCTTCACTGGTCACCGCACCCATACTATACAGCGCCGCCCGCAGGCGACCATGGCTGGGTTGCAGGTCCAGATCGGCCGTCATCATGTCCTCGCCCACCAGTTCGCCAATGGCCGCGAACAACAGGTCAACGCCCGCGCCGGTGGCGGCACTGAGCCACACCCGCTCGGGTTTACCGTCGGCATCGCGGTCTATGCGCGGCGCCATTTCCAACAGGTCCAGCTTGTTATAGACCAACAACTGGGGGATTTCCTCAGCGCCAATCTCGGATAATACTTCCTGCACCTGAACGATATTCTGATCCCGCTCATCGGTGGCCGCATCAATCACATGCAGCAACAAATCGGCGCTGCGGGTCTCTTCCAGGGTGGCTTTGAAAGCCTCGACCAGTTTGTGCGGCAGGTGGGCGATAAAACCCACGGTATCGGCCAGTACCACCGGGCCGACTTCATCCAGCTCAATGCGCCGCACGGTGGGGTCCAGGGTGGCAAATAACTTGTCGGCCACGTACACACCGGCATCCGTGAGGCGATTGAAGAGGGTAGATTTGCCGGCATTGGTATACCCCACCAAAGACACGGTGGGTACCTCGGCGCGGCGCCGGGCACGGCGGCCCTGGTCACGCTGCTTACGCACCTTTTCCAGGCGGGCTTTAATGGATTTGATTCTAACGCGCAGCAAACGGCGGTCAGTTTCCAACTGGGTTTCACCCGGGCCACGCAGGCCGATACCGCCCTTCTGGCGTTCCAGGTGGGTCCAGCCGCGCACCAGACGGGTGGACATATGCTGCAACATGGCCAGCTCCACCTGTAATTGTCCCTCGTGGGTACGGGCGCGCTGGGCAAAAATATCGAGGATCAGGCCGGTGCGATCCAGCACACGGCAGCACAGCTCCTCCTCCAGGTTACGCTCCTGGCTGGGGGACAACTGGTGGTTGAACATGACGATTTCCGCCTCGTGCAGCTCCACCTCGTCGCGAATCTCCTGCAACTTGCCGCTGCCAACGAAGGTGCGGGGATGGGGCGTCGTGCGCGAGCCCTGAAGAAAGGCGACAGGGTCTCCTCCTGCGGACAGGACGAGCTCTTCAAATTCCCGGGGATCTTCCCGCTCAACTTCACTATCTAGATTCAGGTGAACAAGGACTGCCCGTTCGCCTGCTTCAGGTCGGTCAAAAAACAAAAGTACCTCTGGGCATTAACTAGCCGTCATGAGAGCACAAGCTGTCACTGGGAGCGCGTTATTCGCACGCCCGTGACGGCTTTGTGTAATGCTTTTAGCTTTCAGACTCATCGTCTTCCGGCGGATTCTGCATGGGCATACGCACCACGCGGGAGGGTACAACCGTTGAAATAGCATGCTTGTAAACCATCTGGCTGACGGTGTTCTTCAGCAGCACAACAAACTGGTCAAAAGACTCGATCTGGCCCTGCAGCTTAATGCCGTTAACCAGGTAGATAGAGACGGGAACGCGCTCTTTGCGCAGGATGTTCAAATAAGGGTCTTGTAGCGTATGCCCTTTAGACATGGTGTTCTCCTTCGTCGACTCACAATTGAGCCATCAATAAATAAATGAAAAATGTGACCTCTCGTACGCCGATACCCCTGGCGAACGTAGACTGACTACGGGTCTTTGGTACTGCCTTTACAGCATAGTACAGCTGCAAAAATAAACACAGCTCTGGCTGCTTATTACTTAATGGAGGCGCAAGCCAACCATTTCAAGGCCAGGGCGGCGGGTTTTTGGCCCGCAGCCTCACCCACAGGATCAGACAGCGTACTTTTCAGGACGTTCCCTGCCGGATCCGTATAAATCCACTGCAGATCCGGCCATTTTCGCAACCAGGTCAGCTGCCGCTTGGCCAACTGGCGGGTAGCGGCCACCCCCTTGTCCACGGCCTCCTCAAGGGAATAATCGCCGTTCAGGTGCTGCCACATCTGGCGGTAGCCCACGGCGCGCAGGGCGGGCAGGTCCGGGTCCAGGTCGCCCCGCGCCCGCAGCGCTGCCACTTCCGCCAGAAAGCCCGCCGCCAGCATGCCCTCATAGCGCAGGGCGATGCGGCGGTGCAGTTCCGCCCTGTCCTGGGGGCAAATCGCCAGTTGCAGCACCCGGTAGCGATCCGCCGGCAGGGGCTGTCCGCCCTGACGGGCCTGCCATTCGGTCAGGGTAATCCCGCTGCTGCGATAGACTTCCAGGGCCCGGCCCAGGCGCTGGGAATGGTTGGGGTGGATACGGGCCGCCGATTCGGGGTCTACGTCCGCCAACTGCGCATGGATATGGGGCCAACCCTTGATCCCGGCCTCTTCTTCAATGGCCGCACGCAGAGCGAGATCTGCCGAGGGCATATCCGCCAGCCCCTCCAGGAAGGCCTTGAAATAGAGCATGGTGCCGCCCACCAGCAGGGGAATTTTACCCCGGGCGGTAATGTCATCCGCCAGGCGGTTGGCGTCGGCCATGAAATCGGCCGCCGAATAGATCTCAGCGGGGTCGCGTATGTCCACCAGGTGGTGGGGATAGTCGGGTTTGGCACTGCCGATATCCAGGCCCCGGTATACCAGGGCGGAATCGACACTGATCAGTTCACAGTTCAGGGACGCCACCAGCTCAATGGCCAGGTCCGTCTTACCCGAGGCCGTGGGGCCCATCAGGCAGATCAGGGGCGGCTTGGCGGTGCTTGCCATGTCAGCGACCGCGCAGGAACAGCTTGTCCAGTTCCTCCAGACTCAGCTGGGTCCAGGTGGGGCGGCCGTGGTTACACTGGCCGCTGCGCTCGGTTTCTTCCATATCCCGCAGCAGGGCATTCATCTCGGGAATGGTGAGGCGACGATTAGCGCGCACCGAGCCGTGGCAGGCCATGGTAGAGAGAATTTCGTCCATGTGCGCCTCGATACGGTCCGAGCTGCCGTATTCGATGAGGTCCGACAACACATCCCGCAGCAATTGCTCAACATCGGAGTCCCGCAGGTTGACCGGTATCTGGCGAATCAACAGTGACTCTTCCCCGCCGATAGCCACTTCCATGCCCAGTCGCTGGAACAGGGCAGCGTGTTCACCGGCCATCTCAACTTCACGCTGGCTGACCGCAACGGCCTGGGGCACCAACAGGGGCTGGCTGCGAATGCCCTCCTGGTCCCGGGCGGTTTTCAGGCGTTCATAAGTAATGCGCTCGTGGGCCGCATGCATGTCGACCAGCACCAGGCCCTGGGCATTTTCCGACAGGATATAAATGCCCATAAGCTGGGCCAGGGCATAACCCAGGGGCGGCACATCTTCCGCCGCCGCCTGTTCCGGCAGGCCGGCCGTGGGTGGATGCACCCCGGCGTAGCTGCGCATTTGTTCCATGGTCTGCCCCGGGGCGGGGTTGTTGGAGGCAAAACGACTGTAGCCCCCACCGCCGCTGCCGCCACCAAAGGCGGCCGGGCTGTTTGATGCCGGTGCACCCCAGGCCAATTGTTCCTGGCTGACCTCACCGGTCTCCGGGTTCACGGTCAAGCCGTCACCGACCGACACACCCGCCTCTGCGCCGGGCTCAGCCAGCTGGTCGCTGGGGCGCACATCCGCCAGGGAGCGGTGCAGGCTGCTGAAGATAAAGCCGTGTACCGCGCGGCCATCGCGAAAGCGCACCTCGTGTTTGGTGGGATGCACATTGACGTCCACCGTGGCCGGGTCCACTTCCAGGTAGAGGACAAAGGCGGGGTGGCGGCCGTGGTACAAGACATCGCGGTAGGCCTGCTTTACCGCATGGGCCACCAGCTTGTCGCGAATCACCCGGCCGTTTACAAAGAAGTACTGCAAATCCGACTGGCTGCGGGAAAAGGTGGGCAGCCCCACCCAGCCCCACAATTTGTAGCCCGGCACCTCGGTCTCGATGTACAGGGCCTGTTCCATAAAGGCCGGCCCGCACACCGTGGCCACCCGCCGCTGTTTCTCGGCCTGGCTGGTGCCCGCCCGCAGGTTGTGGATGACCTTCTGGTTGTGACGCAGGCTGAAGGCCACGTCATAGCGTGACAGGGCCAGGCGTTTGATCACCTCTTCCAGGTGATTGAATTCGGTTTTTTCAGTGCGCAGGAATTTTCGCCGGGCCGGGGTATTAAAAAACAGGTCGCGCACTTCCACGGTGGTACCCCGGGGATGGGATGCAGGCTTGATCTGCACCTCCATGTCCCTACCCTCACAAAAGGCCGAGCTGCCCTCGCTGGATTCCTCATCGGCATTGGTAGTCAGGCGCAGGCGCGACACCGAGCCGATACTGGCCAGTGCCTCGCCGCGAAAACCCAGGCTCTGCACCTGTTCCAGGTCTTCCAGTGAGGTGATTTTAGAGGTGGCGTGGCGCGCCAGTGCCAGGGGTAAATCGCCCGGCTCAATGCCCAGGCCGTTGTCGCGAATGCGAATCAGCTTGCTACCGCCCGCCTCCACATCGACATCCACCCGGGTGGCACCGGCGTCCAGGCTGTTTTCCAGCACTTCCTTGGCCACAGAGGCAGGGCGTTCAACCACCTCACCGGCAGCAATCTGGTTTGCCAGCCTTGGGCTGAGCAGGTGTATACGGGACATGGACGTTCGCTAATCAGGTTGTCGGGATATTCAGTTTCTGGCCCACTCGAATCTGCGTACTGTTCAAACCATTATGGACCTTGAGGTCTGAGACGGAGACGCTGAAGCGCTGGGCGATGCCGGACAGTGTATCACCCCGGGCGATGGTATATTGCTGAAGACCCTGCAGTTTATTCCAGGCCACCAGGGTGCCCGAGGGCGGGTGCTCAATAAACCAGGTCTTGATGCCCGCGTGGATCGCCTGAGCCATCTTCTTCTGGTAGCTGCGCGAGGCCAATTTGCGCGATTCGGCGGGGTTGGAAATAAAACCGGTCTCTACCAGAATGGAGGGGATATCCGGTGACTTCAGTACCGCAAAACCGGCCTGCTCCACCCGACTTTTGTGCAGCACCGCAATGCCATCCATACGCCGCAACACCCCCGCGCCCAGTTTCAGGCTGGTATCCAGGGTGGAGGTCATGGACAGATCGGCCAGCACGCCGGCCAATACATCGTCCTTGTCGTCAAGACTGACACCGCCCACCAGATCCGCTGCATTCTCACGCTGGGCCAGGTAGTTGGCGGCCGTACTGGTCGCACCCCGGGTAGACAGGGCGTACACCGAGGCACCGTGGGCCTCTTTGCGTTTGAAGGCATCGGCATGAATAGACACAAACAGGTCGGCCTGCTTCTTGCGGGCCAGGTCGCGCCGACCCTTCAGGCTCACGTAGTAATCCCCGGTGCGAATCATCTCGGGATCAAAACCCTTGTCGGCAGCCAACAGGGCGTGCAACTCCTTGGCGATCTTCAGCACCACATCTTTTTCCCGCAGCCGCTTGGGCCCGATGGCGCCGGGGTCTTCACCGCCGTGGCCGGCATCGATGGCGATGATGATGTCGCGCTTGCTGGACTGGCGCACACTTTTCTTCACCGTGCTGGCACTGGTACTGCTTTTGCCCTTGTCGTATAAATCCAGCACCAGGCGGTCGCCGGCCTGGTCATTGGCCTGCAGGGCAAAACTGCGGGGGCTGACGCCCGTGCCCATATCCAGCACCACCCGTAAATCGTCGCCCTCGCGCACGCCGGAGCGAATGCGGGTGACCGGGGTTTTTTCCAGCGCCAGGTCGGCCAGGTTAACTTTCAGGTGGGTATTGTCCATATCGAGGACAATGCGGCTGGGGTTAGACAGTTGAATAAGCTTGTGTTCGGCGGGGCCACTGAGGTCAAAAACGATGCGTGTGTGATCCGGCGCGCGCCACAAACGCACGTCCAGCACCTCCACAGCCAGTGCGGCAGGTGATGTTAGCAAACCCAGGATCACCCCGATCCAGACTGCTCTGCCCATTTCACTCTCGCTTTATTATAGGTCCCCGTGACTCAGGATACGCTGTCTGCCATGCGCTGCGCCACCCGCTTACCCCGCGGTGTGTCGGCTAAGAAATGCAACAGTCGTCCTGTGCCCTCACGCTCTATATTAATCACTAAATCGGCTGGAGGCAAAACCCCCTCTCCCCGTTCAGACCACTCTACCAAACAAAGGTTCTCCTCATCGAAATAATCGCGTATTCCCATGAACTCCAACTCCTCGGGATCACCCAGTCGATAGAGGTCAAAATGGTAGACCGTCAGCCCCTCCAGCTCGTAGGGTTCGACCAGTGTGTAAGTCGGACTCTTGACGGCTCCGGTGTGTCCCAATGACTGGATAGCGCCGCGGCTGAGGGTGGTTTTTCCCATCCCAAGCTCACCGTTGAGATACACCACCATGCCGGCTTCCCGGGCCGCGGCCAGGCGCGCACCCGTGGCGATCATAGCCGCCTCGTCCGGTGCAGAGATGCTCATTGTCACTTGCTTCTCGCTCATCCCAACAGGGCTCGCAGTGGCTGCATCAAATCCGTTGCCAGCAGGCCGCATTGGCCCTCCTCGGCTGCCGTATCTGCCGCCGCCCCGTGTAAACACACCCCCAGGGCCACCGCTTCCAGAGCCTCGGGCTGTTGTGCCAACAAGCTACCGATGACACCAGAGAGCACATCCCCCATGCCGCCACTGGCCATGCCGGGATTACCGTAGTCACTCAATAATAATGCGCCTTCAGCGGCCACCAGCGTGCCATTGCCCTTGAGCACAGCCACCCCGCCGTAGCGCTGTTGCAGGGCCCGCGCGGCGGCAAAGCGGTCGGCCTGAACCGTGGCGGTATCCGTCTCCAGCAGCCGGGCCGCCTCACCGGGATGGGGCGTCAGCACCCAATTATCCCGGCAGCGGTTCGCTACGATCTCGCCTCGGGTCAACAAATTGAGACCATCGGCGTCCAATACCATAGGCAGGCCGCTTTCCGCCGCCACCCGTAACAACTGCTCCGACCAGGTCGATTGCCCCAGACCCGGGCCCACTACCAAAACATCCACCCCCGCCAACAGCGGCGCCAGCTCCTGACCCGACAACACGCCATGCGTCATCGCCTCAGGTGTGCGCGCAATCAGCGCCGTCACATGTTCCGGCCGCGTCGCAACGCGCACCAGCCCGGCACCGCAGCGCAAAGCCGCCTCCGCCGCCATCGCCGCCGCGCCCGCCATACCGTAATCACCGCCCACCACCAGGACCGTGCCATAACGGCCCTTGTGGGCTGTGGCCGGCCGCGGGGTACGTCGCGCCAATAAGCTATCCAGCTCCAGACGCCCACAATCCGCCGGCACCTGCTCATAAGCCGCCGCCGGCACGCCTAAATCCGTAAACTGAATCGCGCCGCAACAGTCCTGGGCATCCAGTGTGAACATCCCACGCTTGAGCCCGATAAACGTCACTGTCGCATCGGCCACTACCGCCGAGCCCAGCATTCTGCCTGTGTCACTGCACAAGCCTGAGGGGATATCCACGGCCAGCACTGCCGCGCCGCTGTTATTAATTTCCTCTATGGCTTCCACATACGCCCCGCGCACGTCGCCACCCAGGCCAGTGCCCAACATCGCGTCGACAATGACGCCTTCGCTTTTTAGACAGCCAGCGCTATAGGGCTTTTCTGCTAC
>JBALWA010000074.1:0-21903 GCA_036960305.1 Halioglobus sp.
CCCTTCAAGGCCTGTGGGGGTCGATCGGGATCCGCCTGCTGATCGGAGATATAGAGCTGTACCACTTCGGCGCCGGGGCGGTCACTGGCGTTGTTCAGGATCATTGAGATCCTCAAGGTATCGCCAGCTACCAGGCGTTCAGATTCGAGCTGTAAGCCATCGTAATCAAATTCGGAGTAAGACAGACCATGCCCGAAGGGAAACAGCGGCTCGATCGCCTGCTTGTCAAAGTGACGGTAGCCGACAAAAATATCCTCGTCATAATGGACCGTTTTTTTATCGCCGGGATAACTGCGCTCCGATTGGTGCGCGGGACTGTCCTGTAACTGCCTGGGGAAGGTCAAGGGTAACTTACCCGAGGGATTGCTGTCGCCGAACAGGACTTTCGCTATTGCGGTGCCGCCTTCCATGCCCGGGTACCATGTCTCCAGTACGGAGGGCACTTCATCCAGCCAGGGCATGGTCACGGGGCCACCATTGATCAACACCACAATCGTGTTGGGGTTCACGGCAAGGGTTTCCTCAATCAATACCTGCTGTTTTGGAGGCAGGTGCAGGTGCTTGCGGTCCATGGCCTCCGAGTCACCGCCCGGGCGATGACTAAGACCGACGAACAACAACACCGCGTCGGCATCTTTTGGCGACTTCACCCACTCGAAGCGATCGCGGTTTTCCGCCATCAAACCTTTCAACGGCGTGACTTCATAGGGTGGCCAGACGCCTGCGCTACCACCCCACAGGGGTAAGCAGTTTCGCTTTTTGAGTTTCGGCCCCAGAACGGCAATCTTTTTGGTCTTTTCCGGGTTCAGGGGCAACAGCCCACCTGCATTTTTCAACAGGGTTATTCCCGCCTCGGCCATCTCACAGGCCAGCGCCTGATGCTCGGGGGTATTTCGCTCACCGGTGCTGCCCTCAGGATCGAGGTGTCCGGTTAACACCATAACCCGCAGTAATCCCCTCAGGTTTTCATCGAGTTCGGATTCACTGAACTTATCCTGAGCAAAACTTTCACGGATGTTTTTGTGGCGATAGCGTGAGCCCTTACCCGGCATTTCCAGATTCAGGCCCGCTTTTACGCAGGCCTCAGCGCTGCGGGTTCTGCGTACGGCAAACCAGTCACTTACGACAAAGCCGCGAAAGCCATACTCACCCCTGAGCTTGTCCTGTAACAGCTCCGGGTTCTCACAGGCCGCTACCCCATTCACCGCGTTATAGGCGGCCATGATTGACCAAGCATCGGCCTGCTCTACCGACGCCTTGAAGGCAGGCAGGTAGATTTCCTCCAACGCGCGTTGGCTGACCTCACTGCTGTTGCGCATGCGGTTTGTTTCCTGGCTGTTCGCCGCAAAATGCTTCACACAGGCGGCAACACCCTGTTTCTGGACTCCCTTTACCATGGGCACAGCCAACTGGCTGTTGAGCATCGGGTCCTCACTGAAATATTCGAAGGTACGGCCGTTGAGTGGTGTACGGGTGATGTTAATTGCGGGCCCCAGGATGCAGCCGGCGCCAACGGATTTTGCTTCGCGTGCGACGGCCTCGCCAAAACGCCCCATCAACTCGCGGTCCCAGCTTGCGGCCTGAGAGATACCGGAGGGAAAGGCGGTACAGCGTTTGAACCTGGATGAGTGAAAGGCAACACCGCGGGGGCCATCGGTCATTCGAAAGGCCTTGAGTCCCAGCCGGGGAATGGCACGGGTCTCCCAGAAATTCTGGCCGGCGCACAGGGACAGTTTCTCATCGATAGTCAGTACTTCTAGCAGGCTGACGACACGGCCCTCCAGGGGCTGCTTCGGATCGAGGTAGTTTGTCGTATCCATTATTGCGCTCCCTTTAATCGCCGGGCCTGCAGCTTCGTTTTCGCGAAGCGATACAGTGCGTAAATCAATCCCAGAACACCAAACAACAGGGTCATCCCCACCAGGCCAGCCTTCACCATCAAGGGACCATAGCCCTTGTGATCAGCAGAAGTAGAACTCATATACAGCTCTCTTGCGCCCTCGCTATCGATATCCTTCTGTAAATCTGCAATGACCCGCTTAAGCTGCACCACCCGCTCGGGATGCTGTCCGGCCAGGTTATTCTGTTCGGAGGGATCGTCCTCGAGATTGAAGAGCATCAAACCGTGGGAGTAGCGGTCGAGTTTTAAAACGGGTTCCAATAGTGCCGGATAACCACTTCGCGGCAGCTTTATCTTCCAGTCCCCATCACGGTAGGCAACCACCTGGGTGCTCATCGACGAAATGTAATAAAACTCCCTGGCCGGGTCCTCATCGCCGTCGATCAGTACCGCGGAGATATCCCCGCCGTCGATAGCTCGATCTGTCGGCAATGGCACACCGGCCAGAGCAGAAAATGTTGGCATCAAATCGAGCAGGCTGGTCGGTGTACTATCGACGCGCCCGGGGGCTATCTGCGCCGGCCAATGGGCGACGGTAGGCACCCGCTGGCCGCCTTCGAACGTGGAGCCCTTACCATCGCGTAAGGAGCCGGCCGAACCGCCATCGTCACCCATCGCCAACCAGGGGCCATTGTCAGAGGAAAAGATAACGAGGGTATTTTCCAGCAGCCCCAGCTCCCGCAATTTGTCGACCACCTGGCCGGTACTCCAGTCCAGTTCCTGCACCACGTCGCCATACAGGCCGAGCTCGGAGGAACCCTCAAACTCGGGCGATACATAGAGCGGTACGTGGGGCATGCTGTGAGCCAGATACAAGAAGAACGGTTGCTCGGCGTGTCGTTCGATATAGTCCACGGCTTTGTCGGTATAGCGGCGGGTCAGGTAGCGCTGGTCGATAGGTTCGGGGCTCATCTCCTGGTTTTCATAAAAGAAGAAGTTAGCCATGTCGTTGCTGTAGGGCACACCGTAAAACTCATCGAAGCCCTGGTTCCAGGGCATGTAGCGCTCGAGGTGGCCCAGGTGCCACTTGCCTACCATGCCGGTATGGTAGCCGGCCTGCTTGAGCTGTTCGGGAATGGTAATTTCGGATTGCGGCATGCCGTCGGGTGCGTCATACATGAAGACATGCCGCATCCCCATACGCGCGGCCAGCCGACCGGTTAGCAGGCCAGCCCTGGAAGGCGTACAGACCGGCGCTGCGGCGTAAAACTGGGTGAGCTTGAGTCCATCCGCTGCCAACTGGTCAATGTGGGGGGTGTTTATACCCTGAGCACCAAAGCTGCTGATATCGCCATAGCCCAGGTCATCAGCCAGAATAACGATGATATTGGGGGCAGCCCCGGGCGCTTGTGTGACGTCCGGCAGGGGCTGTGCAGACACACTCAATGCAGACCACAGAAAACAGAATACCACCACGGGGCGTCTCCATCTGATTCTACCCGACCCGTTCTCCATGCCCTTTAACTCCACAATCGAATTTTCAGGCTCCCAGATTACCGCGTTGAGCGCACAGGCGTTAGATCTCAGCCTGCTAACAAACTGCTATTTCCTGCTATACTGAATCGCACAAATCTGCCGTATTTCTATAAAAACCTGTGTGCGGACGAAAAAAATGACCAAAACAGCTGCGCTTACCCCAACACAACAGGCTGCCCGGTTCTGCTATCGGTGGTATACATCGGATGCTGCTGAACCGCGGATACCCGAACGCGGCTTATCGGCGCTGCAGAGCATTGTGGGCTCGCCGATCAGTGCAGAAGAAATCAGCCAATTCGGTCGTAAACTGCGCCAGAGTGAGCACTTTGCCAATGCCCAGGCTGGCATCATTCAACGCTGGCAGAACAGACTTGGTCTGGACAGAGCCCCCACTGACGAGGAGGCACTGGCGTTTATTCTGGAACTCTTCAGCGATATGGATCACGCCGTTATTTTTGACCAGGGCATCACAGCCAACAGCAGCCGTTATGAGCGGGGTCTTATCAGTAACCAGGAACTTCAGTTTCCCGGGAAAATGCCCTGCTGGACCCTGCACCTCACCATCGATGGCAAAGCCCTGTTTCTCAATGACCACATGGAAATCGAGGTAGGTCGGGGAGACATGATGCTGTTTCACCCCGAGGCCAACTACCACTACGGCCTGCACCCCGCCGCCGAGCACTGGGAGCACCTCTGGGTTCTGTTCCAACCCCGGGCCCATTGGAGCGAATGGCTGGAATGGCAAGTGTTGGATGACGGTATCGCGTACCTGAGCCTGCCAGACGGCCGGGACGTTGAATTAATGGAGGCACTGTTTCGACAACTGCTGGCACTTGGCACTGACACCAGCGCCTACCAGAGTGAACTTCAACACAACCGTCTCGAGGAAATCATCATTCGCGCCAAGAGCTATGGCGAACTGCCCGAGCGAAATCGACTCGATAAAAGAATCCAGGGCGCCTGCACTTACATCCAGGACAACATCAGCGAAAAATTCAGCGTCGACGATGTTGCTGTGGCATGCAGTCTTTCTCCTTCGCGTATATCCCACCTGTTTAAGGAACACATGGGGGTGAGCCTAAAATCCTGGTGCGGCAACCTGCGACTGCAGCAGGCCCGTAAAAAGCTGCTCAATAGCAGCGACAGTATCAGCGTCATAGCAACGCAGGTGGGCTATGATGATCCCACCCAATTTGCAAAATATTTCAAAAAAAACGTGGGCTGTAGTCCGCGCCAGTTTCGACAATCCTTTGGCGCAAAAATTACTAACTAATGTGTATTCACTTTCTTTCCGCAAAAGGGCTTTAATCCATGGTACGCAGCGTCATTCTTGCACCCATCACTGAAAATATTGGCCTCACTACCGTCAGCCTTGGTGTGGTCAACGCCATAGAACAAACGGGTATCAGGGTCGCTTTTTTCAAACCGGTAATGGAAAAAATGGCCGCGGACAAGGGGGTCGACCTCTCTACCGTTCTGCTCGCTGACAGCTGTAACGTACCGACGATTCCGCCCCTGGAACAGGACCATGCCGAGGAGCTAATTGCCCACGACAAGGGTGATGATCTGTTGGAAGAAATTATCGCCAGACTGGAAGCACACCGGGGCGATGCACAGTTAATCGTAGTTGAGGGCATGGTGCCCCATCGAGACTTTCCCTTTGCCAATCGACTCAATCTCGCAATCGCCCGCACGCTGGCCTCAGAGGTAATTTTTGTGGGCACCCCGGGGAACCACGGCGCCGCCGGTATCCTGGAGCGAGTGAAAATCGCCAGTAACTATTTCGGCAATGAGAACGGCTGCAAAATTAGCGGCTGTATTATTAACAAGGTCGCCCCGGACAGCCAAGACACAGTGGAAGTCCCCCTGATAGCGAATGATATCGCGCCACCCACCGCAGTAACCCAGGGCCAGCTGGAGAACATTTTTGCCGGCAGCGAGATAAAATTATTAGGCGCCATACCCTGGAACCGGGAAATCAATGCGCCCAGGGTATGCGATCTGGCGCGGCATCTTGGGGCAACAGTGATCAATCAAGGCCAGAGTGATAGCCGCCGTATCCGCAATATTTCAATGTACGCTGCCAGCCTCTCACAAGATGAATTCAAGCCTGGCAATCTCATCGTAACGCCCGGGGATCGCAACGACGTACTGGTAGCGGCAGCGCTGGCATCAATGAATGGCGTCGATATTGCGGGTGTACTACTGCACGATAATCACCTGCCACAGCCGCAGATGATGGCATTGTGCGGCGAGGCGATGGCCAGGGGATTGCCCGTACTGGCGACTGATCAGGACACGTGGAATACCGCCCAGTCCCTGCGCGACTTCAACCTCGCGCTACCGGTCGATGACAGCGAGCGCATCCGCCTCTCCAGAGATCACGCGGCCGAACACCTGGACACGCAGTGGATTGAATCGCTGGCGCGCAAAACCGCCGGGGACAGGCGGCTATCACCGCCCGCTTTTCGCTATAAGCTGACTGAACTGGCGCGCAAAGCGGACCGCCGTATTGTGCTGCCGGAAGGCGCGGAGCCTCGCACAGTGCAGGCCGCAGCAATATGCACGGAGCGTGGTATCGCCCGCTGTATCCTGCTGGGCAATGCCTCTGAAATCCATAAAGTCGCGGAGCAGCGCGGCATTACGCTGCCCGATTCCATTGAGATCGTTAATCCAGAACAGGTGAGGCAAGACTATGTCGCCGGCCTGCTGGCATTGCGCGAGCACAAAGGTCTCACGGCTCTGACCGCCGAGGACCACTTACAGGATAATGTCGTGCTGGGCACCATGATGCTACAGCAGGGACAGGTTGACGGACTCGTATCCGGGGCTGTTCATACTACAGCCAATACGATTCGGCCGGCCCTGCAATTGATTCGCACCGCACCGGGCGCCAGTCTCGTCAGTTCGATATTTTTTATGTTGTTACCGGATCAGGTGCTGGTATATGGGGACTGCGCTATCAACCCAGACCCCACAGCCGAGCAGTTAAGTGATATTGCTATCCAATCCTCGGACTCCGCTGCCGCCTTTGGTATCGTGCCCCGTGTTGCAATGATCAGCTATAGCACCGGCTCATCAGGCACGGGCAGTGAGGTCGAAAAAGTACGCGAGGCCACGCAGTTGGTGAGAGAAAAACGCCCCGACATTGTGGTCGATGGTCCCCTGCAATACGATGCAGCGATTATGGAAAATGTGGCGAAATCCAAATCCCCGGACAGCCCGGTCGCCGGCAAAGCCACCGTCTTTGTATTCCCGGATCTCAATACGGGCAACACCACCTACAAGGCCGTTCAACGCAGCGCACACCTTACCAGTATCGGCCCCATGCTTCAGGGCCTGGCCAAGCCGGTGAATGACTTAAGCCGCGGCGCGCTGGTCGATGATATCGTCTACACCATAGCCCTGACCGCCATCCAGGCGGCCCAGGCAGATCACTAACTCTTCTTGCGTGCTAGGCGGGCGGAGCGCTTGGCCAGCCATTCGGCAGACTCCAACCACACCGCCTTCTGGGCTTTACTGCCTATAATCACGCCCATGTGGCCCCCGGGTGCGACGCGGAATTCCTTGTCCTTTGAGGACACGATGTCGACAATTTTTTCGGCCACCTCAGGCGGTACGAGAATATCGGTCTCCCCCGCGAACGCCAACAAATTGGACTCGATGGCATCCAGTTCCGCCACGGTATCGCCCACCTCCACCCTGCCCATGGCCAGTTTGTTTTCCACCACCGTACCGGCAAGATCTTTCACCACACCACCGGGATACCTCAGCATGTTATTGAGGTAGTCGGAGGTCGTAGAGTGCGATTCAACAAACTCGCGATCTGCCAGTCCGGTGACCAGATCCCAGTAGGTGGTAACGCTGCCGACGGGATCCGTCAGTTTGAAAACCAATGTCGTCATCCAGGGGGGCATAGACAAACGCGCCGGATCCAGTGCACTGAGGCGCAGATTGGTGTAATTGCTGACCAGTTGCGCCGGCCCGTTCAGGGCTTGCGCAACGCCGGTCAGCCCCGCAACCACCCCACTGCCACTTTCCAAGTCGATGGGACTGGCCACAGTGACAATATTGCGAATGTGTTTGTCCTGCACCTGCCCCTGGTACAGCAGGCAAAGCAGACCACCCATGCACCACCCCATCAGTGACAGGTCTTTGCTGCCGGAGTGCTCGCGGATTTTTTCCAGCGCACTGCCCAACATGGCATCGGAGTAATCCTGCAGGCCCAGGTGACTGTGCTCTTTTTTGGGTTTACCCCAGTCCACCAGATAGACCTTGAACCCAGCTGCCACCATATAGCGCACCAGACTGCGTTGGGGCATGAGGTCAAAGGTTTCAGTCGTCACTCCCAGGGGGGGCACCAGCACCAATGGCAGGGCATGCTGCTTGCGCTCTATCGGCCTGTGGCTACCATCCGCCAGCTCAATTTCATCCTCCTCCGGCAATTCGTAATAGCGCACCGACATCAGGTCACCATCCTGTACCAACTCAAACCAGGTTCGGCCAGACTTGATCAGGGTGTCGCGTTTGAAAAGCCAATCGATACTGTTGGCAGCGGTTTCAGACAAGCGCCGATTGAGTGCCAGACCGCGATCAAGTGCCAATTTAGCCAGACTGTTCACAGGGCATCCTCCTTCTCCAACACCAGGGCTTCCAGGTCACCTACCGCGTTGCCGAGATAGACCGCCAACCGCTGCAGGTGTGGCAGGGTGTCGCGTGCACCGGTAAAGCCGATATTCAAGGTTCCCGCATAAGCAACACAGTCGATACTCAGTGCACTGAACTGCATCAATTGGCCCAGTGGGTATACCGCTTCGAGCCGGGCACCGTTAAAGTACTGCGGCTTGTCCGCGGCGGGCGTGTTGGATACACCGAGATTGAAAAGCGGTGGTATGAATTTTCCTAGCCCCGGTACCTGGCTGGCGAACATCGGAGCGGCACGCAGCATCACATAGGCGGTGGCCGCCTCGTCAGGCAACGAGGCACGGTCTCTACGCACCGTCTGCATGGATGCTTTGACCGCTTCAAGCCGCGCCAATGGATCACCTATCTGTGTCCCCAGGGCAACCCGAAGCCCGGCGATGGCGTTACCAGGTAACTGCTTACCACGCTCTTGCAGTGAAACCGGGAGCGCGGCAATCAACGACTCCTCTGGCAGCGCATTGTATTCCTTGAAAAAACGCCGCAGGGAACTGCCACACAGGTAGGCCAGTATCTCGTTGAGTGTACTGTCCGTCGCCGCTGCCAAACGCTCAATTCGCGCCTGCTCGAATTGTTGGGTGGCGAAGCGACGCTGGGAATTGATATGGCGATTCAACGTTGAGCGGGGCGTACCCGAGGGCGTCAGAAAGCTAGCGTCGTCCTCACGGGAGAAGCGGCTGCGTATAAATCCTGAGGCCGCCTTGCCAAGGGAGGCTGTAGACCCGCCAATACCGGAATGGCCAGCGCCGTCTTCGGCGGTATTGTTATCGCCCTGCCCTGCGGCAGGCAAGGCTTGTACCCACAAGGGAGGCATATCGCGATCCGCGGCACGCGCAGACAACAGCGACATCACCATCGGGATACCATTCACACTGTCTATGATGGCGTGGTGAATCTTGACGTAAAATGCGAACCGGCCCCGCTCCAACCCCTCGATCAGATGAAACTCCCACAGGGGCCTGCGCCTGTCCAGGGCATTGCTGTGAAGGCGCGAGATCATTACGCCGAGTTCGCGCTCTCCCCCCGGGGTCGGCAGAGCGGAGTGGCGAAAGTGATAATCCAGGTCAAAATCCGGATCGTCCACCAGTTGCGGACGGATAGCGCTGCCGCCGTTGCCAGACAAGCGCTTGCTCCAGGGCGCGACCGGTTTGCGCGATTCACGCATTTTCGCCGCCCATTGCGCAAGATAGTCTGCGGGCGCTTTGCGAGGTTTGCTAAATACAGCCATAACCCCCACGTGCATGGGCGTATCTGCCGATTCCAGCATAAGCCAGACCGCATCCAGTGGTTTCATTGCTGTACTCTTCATCGTCTGGTAATAACCCTCGTGCGAGCCTGGCCAAAGACCAGTCTACTATACCAGTAGCGCTCCCCGCCCAGAAAATTGATCCACGTCAACACTGTGTGCATCCTGCCGCCATTTAGCTGATTTGAGGTATGTCGCCGCCGGGTATTCTCCCCATAGTGTGAACCATCAAATTTAGCAAATCGCACCACCAACGAGGAATTACCATGAACGCACCACAATTAACCCAAGCCGAAGCCATTTATAAAGCCGCCAGAGACCTGGTTCCCACCCTGCGGGCGCGCGCGGATGAAACCGCGGCCCTGGGCAAACTCCCCGACGCCACTATCGCGGCCATGAAGGAAGCGGGGTTCTTTCGCATTATGCAACCAGCCCGTTACGGCGGCTTTGAAATGGATCCTGAAGTATTCTTTCGCACCCAGATCATTCTCGCAGAAGGCTGTATGTCCACCGCCTGGGTTTTGGGTGTCGTCGCGATCCACAACTGGCAGCTGGGCATGTTCGACGATCAGGCCCAACGCGATGTCTGGGGTAAAGATGACAGCACGCTTATCTCTTCGTCCTACATGCCAGTGGGCAAAGTCGAGCACGTCGAGGGAGGCTATAAATTGAGTGGGCACTGGGGTTTCTCTTCCGGATCCAAGCACTGTGACTGGGCATTTCTGGGCGCAATGATACCTTCGAAGGTCGAAGGGGAAGGCCCGGACTACCGTACCTTTTTGGTACCTCGCGCCGACTATGAAATTGTCGATAACTGGAATGTGAGCGGTTTAGAAGGCACCGGCAGTAATGACATTGTGGTCAAGGATGCCTTTGTTCCCGACTACCGTACACACCGTGCAGAGCATGGCTTTAGCTGCCAGAGCCCCGGCTGCGAAGTCAACACCAGCCACATCTTCCGGCTGCCCTTCGGCCAGGTCTTTGTACGCGCGGTGTCCTCGTCTGGCATCGGCGCCCTCAAGGGCGTGGTGGACAGCTATATTGCGGTCAACAAGGATCGCGTGGGGCTCAACGACGGCAACAAAATCGCCACCGACCCGGATGCACAAATGGCCCTGGCCGAAGCCATCTCCACCATCGACGAGTGCCAGACAGTCATGTATCGCAACTTTGATGTCATGGTCGCCGCTGCCAAGCAAGGCACTCAACCACCGATAGAAGAGCGTATCAAAATGCGCTTTGACGCCGCATTGGTGTCGCGCAAGTGTTCAGAGGCCATCAACCGTATGTTCACCGCCTGTGGTGCCCAGGGCATTTTCAGGGACCACCCCCTGAACCGCGCCTGGCTGGACATTAACGCCGGCCGTAACCATGTTGCCAACAACCCCTTCAAGTTTGGCCGCAACCTCGGCGGCGTCATGATGGGGCAGTCCAACAGTGACTTCTTCCTGTAGCGCGAAAACTTAACCCAAGAAGGAGTAAAACATGGATATTCGCGGCTTGGCCTATATTCGCATCGAGGCCAAAGATACAGAGAACTGGCGGCAGTTCGGCACTGACATTCTGGGTATGATGGTCGCCCCCGGCATGCCCGAGGGCGACAATCTCTACCTCAAAATGGATGAATACAGTTACCGTTATTGCATTGTGCCAGGAGCCGAAGATCGTTTTCTGTGCGCCGGATGGGAGGTACCTGGGAAGGAGGCCTTTACACAGGCGCAAGCGGAACTGAAGGCCGCTGGGGTACCCTACCAACCCGGCTCAGTCGAACAGGCCCAGGAGCGCAATGTCAGGGAATTCATTCATTTTGAGGACCCGGCAGGCCACCGAGTGGAAGTGTGCTACAACCCAAAACTGGACTACGCTGCGGTGTTATCCAAAGTGGAGGTCAGTGGCTTTGAAACCGGTTACCACGGCGACATGGGCCTGGGGCATATCGCCATGGCTACCCCCTGCCTGGAAGAGAGCAGGCAGTTCTACATCGAACTGATGGGCTTTGGCCAGACCGACTATATGCACTTCCACTTCGACCCTACGCCGGGTCACCCCGGGCAGGGCCTGCACTTTCTACACTGCAACAACCCCCGCCATCACAGTCTGGCGCTGTTTGAAGACGACCAGGCACACCCGGGCAATCTGGTGCACCTGATGATGGAAGTCCTGACAATGGATGACCTCGGTCATTTCCACGACCGTATCCATACCGCAGACACGAAGGTTGTAACCAATATGGGGCGCCACACCAACGATCGCATGATTTCGACCTACGTGGAGTCCCCGGCGGGCTTTGCCCTGGAATACGGCTACGACGGCGTACAGATCGACTGGCAGGACTACACCCCAACCGAAAGTGCAAAAACCAGTGTCTGGGGACACCGATGGAATGAGGGCTAGATCTTTTATTGACCTGGATCAAGAAACCAACCGTTAAACAATCAGCTCGTCCTTATGGACGATAGCCGGACAGTTTGTGTGGTCTGATAATAACCGCACTTACGCCACCCGCCCCAACAGGGAGTACGATTTATGACAGCTCAGCAGAAGCAACAACCCTACATCATCAAGGCCGACGCACGCCCCGAACGCTATGCCCGTGGCTGGTATGTCATTGGCAACGCGACCAGCGTGAGCCACAAACCCCGTATGCTGGAAGTGTTTGGCACCAAACTGGTGGCTTACCGCGGCAAAGACGATGGCGAAGTCCATATTCTCGATGCCTATTGCCCCCACATGGGTGGCGATTTGAGCGGCGGCGAAGTGAGTGGCAATTCTGTTATTTGCCCCTTCCATGAATGGAGCTGGGGCTCAGATGGGGTTTGTGACCATATTCCCTACGCCAAGAAAGTACCGGAAAAAGCGGTTATCGCCTCCTGGCCCGTGTTGGAAAAGAACGGCCTGGTCTTTGTGTGGCAGGACCCCGAGGGCAACCCGCCCATCCCCGAACAGGAACCCCTGAAAAGCGAAGATTTCTATTCCGGTGAGTGGACAGACTGGGAAATGGCGGCCATCCCCATCGAAACCCTGGGCCGAGAGTTGGTCGATAATATGGCGGACATGGCGCACTTTGGCCCCATTCACTATTCAACCGTGAAGTCCTTCCGCAACACCATGGACGGGCACGTCTTCGTACAGTATATGGTTGGCGGCCACCAGATTTTGACTGAAGGCGAGGCCGGCCTCATCACCAGTGTGGCCACCTACGAAGGCCCTGCTTACATGACCACGACCATGACCGGCCAGATGGATGGCAAGGCGGTCACTGTGCACTTATTGGTAAGCCATATCCCCGTGGATATGGAGAACTTTATCATCAATTTCGGCGTTATGATGAAGAAAGACCCCAATGCCTCCGACGCCCAGAATAAAGCGTCTGTCGAAGAGTATACGGAGAAAAATATCGAGTCATTTCACCAGGATGTGGCGATCTGGAACAACAAGTGCATCATTGATAACCCCCTGATGTGCGATGGCGACGGCCCGATCAACCTGGTGCGCAAATGGTATAGCCAGTTCACCACCGACATCGCCGATGTACGGGGAGATCAGACCAAGGCCCGTACCCATGTCACTATGGACGGTCCTACCGTCGAGGAAGTGATTGCCGCCATGTAAGCTGCACAGTGAACCAGGTTCTGTGACCTGGTTCACAACTCCAGCGGATAAAGCCCCTGTCCCACTTCGGTTCTACTACCAAGACGCTCAAATTGCGTCACACTACTGGCACAAGAATGAAACGAATGGCGTGGTTTTACACGTCAGCCACAAGGGGTGAGCCATGTGTAAGTCAGTTTTCGAATCCAGAGATGTGCAGGAGAATTTCGTTGCTGCGCCGACTCAGGAAGAAAAAAAGGTATATGTTGGCCCCCAGCGTCGCCGCGACAATCGTCGCATCGCCTCGGACAGGCGCGGCGAAGTTCGCTTTGACCTGTCTTCTACCGATCGACGCGCAGCCCTGGGACGTCGCCACGACGACGCTACCAGCAACTTCTGGTGAACCCCCTAAAACGACCTCAACACGCCCGCTGATATCATCGGGCACTACGCTACTCGCCAGCCATTTAAACCCGCAAAAAACCATCTGTAACTGCCATGATTTGCATCAATGCGCACAGCCCTGCCCAGCGCTAGCATACCCACCCAGAACAAAAGCAAAATCAAGGTGAACCCCAAGGGTATGTCGTGTTATTTCAGCGAATCCACAAGACAGTACTGCTCGCACTGTGCCTGACCGGCGCGGGTGCCAGTGCATCGGTCAGCGAGCAGCGGCAGCAGGAACTGATCTACCTGCTGCATCAGGACTGCGGCTCCTGCCATGGCATGACCCTGAAAGGCGGGCTGGGCCCCTCTTTGCTACCCGCTGCCCTGAAATCCAGGCCAGACGACTACCTACGCCATGTCATCGCCAAGGGCGTACCGGAGCAGGCCATGCCCCCCTGGGAAGCTATCCTCAGTGCAGAGGACATCGACTTTCTGGTGCAACACCTTACCCGGCGCACTGATGTACCGGAGATGAATCAATGAAGATACTTCTGACCCTGCTCGCCCTGACGCTGTCTTCGCTTGTTAACGCAGACCTGCGTGGCACCGGTGATATGGGCATTATCATCGAGCGTGCCAGTGGCAGCGTGCTGGTGGTCGAGCACAGTGGCGAGACCGTATTGCACAGAATCGAGGGGCTGGGGGATTTATCCCACGCCTCGGCTGTTTACTCGCGGGATGCCCGCTACGCGTTTGTGTTTGGGCGCGATGGCGGCCTGACCAAAATCGATCTGCTGTCGGGAACAATCATCAAACGCATTCTCCAAGGCGGTAATTCCATAGGCGGAGCCATTTCACAGGATGGCACCCTGGTAGCCGTTTCCAACTACGAACCCGGTGGCGTGAAAGTGTTTTCCAGTGAGGATCTCAGCCTCGTCGCCGATATTCCCGCCATTCCCGCAGGCGGCAAGTCCGCGTCGAAAACCGTAGGACTGGTCGATGCACCGGGCAATCGATTTGTCTACAGCCTGTTCGATGGCAACGAGATCTGGCTATTGGATCTCTCTGACCCCACAAAACCCGATGTTCAACGCTTTACCGATATCGGCAGCAAACCCTATGACGGCTTAATCTCCGCCGATGGCCGCACCTACATGGCGGGCCTGTTTGGCGAGGACGGCCTGGCAAAACTGGACCTGTGGTACCCGGAGCGGGGCGTAGAGAGAATCCTGCCGAATTACGGCCGCGGGGAAGAGCGCCTTCCCGTGTACAAAATGCCCCACCTCGAGGGCTGGGCTATGACCGAGAATTTCGCTTTTCTCCCCGCCGTGGGACACCACCAGGTGCTGGTGGTGGACCGCAGGAACTGGTCCGAAAAAACCCGCATAGACGTCAGCGGACAACCGGTCTTCGTGATGGCCAGGCCCGATGGTCGCCAGATCTGGGTGAACTACGCTTTTCCGGATAATCAGTGGATTGAAGTGATTGATGTCGCCACCATGAAAATCATCCACAAGCTGGATGTCGGCAAGGGCGCCCTGCACATGGAGTTCACGCCACGAGGCGAAAAGGTCTGGATATCCGTACGTGATGAAGACGCCGTAAAAGTATTTTCAACCGCCGATGCAACGCTGCTGAAAACCCTTAAAGCGCTAAAACCCAGCGGCATCTTCTTCACCAACCGAGCCGGGAGAATAGGCCTTTGATTCACCTTAGCCAACAGGACTGCGAACTACTCAACCACATCCAGCGGGACTTCCCCCTGGAAAGCCGACCCTTTGCCCGCATAGCGCAAGAGACTGGCATGACCGAGGACAGCGTGATCAGCAGGCTACAGGCACTGGATACCGAGGGCGCCATCAGTCGATTCGGGGCCGTCTTCAAACCCAATGTCGTCGGTGTCAGCACACTCGCAGCGCTGGCGGTGCCGGCACATGACATTGAGCGTATTGCCGCACTGGTCAATGCCATGCCGGGGGTTAATCACAACTATTTACGAGAGCACAAATACAACCTCTGGTTCGTAATTATAGCCAGCAACCGTGCGGAGCTGGACGGGCGACTCGATAGCATCCGCCACAAGGCCGAGTACCCCCTGCTGGACCTGCCCATGGAACAGCCTTATCACATTGACCTGGGATTTGCCCTGTGACTGAAGAGACTCTTGCCACCAAAGTACAACGCGCACTGCAGGAAGGTCTGCCCATTGTCGCGCAGCCCTATCTCGCGCTGGCCGAGGATCTGGGCGTCAGCGAACAGCAGATAATCGAAGCCGTTGAGCAATTGCAGGCCAGCGGAATGATCAAACGTTTTGGCATGGTGTTAAAACATCGTGAACTGGGCTATCGCGCCAATGCCATGGTGGTGTGGAATGTACCGGATGTCTTTGTCGACCAGGTGGGCGAAACCCTGGGAGAAGAAGCCTGCGTCACCCTGAGCTATAGGCGACCCAGACGTCCCCCGGAATGGAACTACAACCTGTTTTGCATGATACACGGCACCTCGCGTGACACGGTGACCGCGCAGCTGGAAGATATTGTTAGGCGCAAGGGCCTGGACTACCCCCATCAGTTGCTGTTCAGCAACCACTGTTTTAAACAGCGGGGCGCCGTTTATGTCTAACGCCAGAGCATTGCACCAACAGATCCAGCAGCTGAGTGACTTTGACTGCCTGCTGATCAACACCCTACAGAGCGACTTCCCCCTTGACCCCGCACCCTTCGATGAACTGGCCGGGCGCCTGGACTACAGCGCCGAGGCCATCATGGCCGGCGTAAAAAGCCTGCTCGATCGCGGTGTCATCACCCGCTTCGGCCCGCTATTCAACATCGAACAACTGGGCGGACAGTTCTCACTGTGTGCGCTCAAGGTCCCTGAGCGCCGCTTCGATGCTGTGGCCGAACTGGTCAATAGCTATCCCCAGGTCGCTCACAACTACCAGCGTGAGCATGAGTGGAATATGTGGTTTGTAATGGCCACCGAAAGTGCCGCCGAATTACTGGCGCTGTTCGAGGAAATTCTCCAGCGCACCGACTGTCCCGGCCTCAATCTGCCGAAGGAAAAGGAATTTTATGTTGGCCTCAACCTCCAGGCTTGAATCGCCAGACCCCCTGCAGCGTCGCATCGTCAGCGTGCTACAGGATGGACTGCCCGTCACACGACACCCCTATAGGGAGATTGCCGCACAACTGGAGATCAGTGAACAGCAACTGCAAAAGGAAATGCAGTCCATGCTCGATTCCGGCGCTATCCGGCGTATCGGCGTGGTACCCAACCACTACGCCCTGGGCTATCGCTTCAATCTGATGGTGGTGTGGGATATTGAAGATAATGAAGTCGACGCGATTGGAGAACGAATCGGGGCGATGGAGTTTGTCAGCCACTGCTATCGCAGACCGCGATTCCCGGATTGGCCCTACAACTTATTTGTCATGGTACACGGTAAAACCCGCGCTGAAGTCGAAGACAAGATCGAGCGGGTAAGAGAACAGACCGGTGCGGCCTACCGTTCTCACACCGCACTCAATAGCACTAAAATACTGAAAAAAACGGGGCTGAGAATTCGCTCCGAGGAGAAATAACATGTTCAGGGTTTCACAATTTATGCATACCATCGCCGATCCTGAGTCGGCGCTGCCCATGCGCAAGCCCAAAGCGCCAGTAGTCATCTGGAACCTCATCCGTCGCTGCAACCTCTGTTGCAAACACTGCTACTCTATCAGCGCCGACACCGATTTCCCCGGGGAACTCTCCACCCAGCAGGTCTTTGATGTAATGGACGACCTTAAGGACTTCGGTGTACCCGGCCTCATTCTGTCCGGCGGCGAACCCCTTCTGCGGCCGGATATTTTTGAAATCGGCCGCCGTGCCAAGGACCTGGGATTCTATATTGGCCTATCTACCAACGGCACCCTGATCGAACAGCATCACCTGGACCCCATCAAGGAGGCCGGCTTTGACTACCTGGGTATCAGCATTGATGGTATCGCCGGCACCCACGATGAATTCCGACAAATGCCTGGTGCTTTTGATGCGTCGCTGGCGGCAACCAGACTGTGCATGAACAATGGCATCAAGGTGGGCTTGCGCTTCACCCTCACACAGGACAACGCCCACGAATTGCCACAGCTCCTGCAATTAGCTGAGGATGAGGGCGTGGACAAATTTTATCTTTCGCACCTGAATTACGCCGGGCGTGGCAACCGCAATCGTGCCGACGACGTGATACACAATATTACCCGCTGGGCGATGGACACGGTTTTCGAGGCGGCCTGGAAAGACGCCCGCAACGGCGGTAGCAAGGAGTTTGTTACCGGCAACAACGATGCGGACGGTGTCTACCTTTTGTTCTGGCTGCGCAAGAATTTTCCGGAGCTGGAACCCCAAATACGCCAGCGTCTCGAATTCTGGGGCGGCAACTCATCCGGCGTCAACGTGGCCAACATCGACAATCTTGGCAACGTGCATCCCGACACGTTCTGGTGGGATTACAATCTCGGTAACGTCAAAGATAGGCCTTTCTCAGAAATTTGGCAGGACCGCTCGGATCCACTGATGGATGGCTTGAAGTCTCAGCCCCGTCCCCTGGAAGGTCGCTGCGCCGCCTGTAATTACAAGGAAATTTGCGGTGGTAATACCCGGGTTCGCGCCTACCAACTGACAGGGAACCCCTGGGCGGAAGACCCGGCCTGCTATCTTTACGACGAGGAAATTGGTGTCAGCGGTGGCGAGAAAAGAATCGAAGTTACGCCGTACAAACGGGACCGAGTCCCCCTGCGCGAGGTCTCCTGATATTTCGATGCAATCAAGCTATCTGTTTTCAGCACTCTGGGCTGTGCTGCTTGCCCCACTGGCAAGCACCGTGACCGCGGCCACCGACGGCAATACCGTTGCCACGAACTACCAGCAACACTGCGCTGCCTGTCACGGTGCCCAACGTCTGGGCGGCACCGGCCCTGCCCTGTTACCGCAAAACCTCAGCCGCCTGCGCAACAGTGCTGCGACGGAAGTCATCTCGGAGGGGCGCGCTCTCACCCAGATGCCGGCCTTTGGCAAGTTGATGACTGCTGAAGAAATTGAGCAACTCACGGACTACATCTATCAGCCGCCCGACGCCACGCCAAAGTGGGAGTTGGAGGACATTCGCAACACGCACATTGTTCACCACGCCGCAGGCACACTGGACGACCAGCCCGTTTTCGATGCGGACCTGCAAAATCTGTTCATCGTTGTAGAACTGGGCGACCATCATGCCACCGTACTGGATGGCGACACATTTGAACCGATACACCGCTTCAAGACCCGCTTCGCCCTGCACGGTGGGCCCAAGTATTCCAGTGATGGACGCTATGTGTATTTCGCGTCCCGCGACGGATGGATAACAAAGTACGATCTCTACAAACTCAAAGTGGTGGCTGAAGTTCGCGCCGGCATTAACACGCGTAATGCCGCGGTGTCCTTCAACAACAAATATGTAGCCGTCGGCAACTACCTACCCAACAATTTGGTGTTACTGAGTGCTGAAGACTTAAGCCCCATAGCCGTGCTCCCCATGGAGGATGATCAGGGAAAGACCTCCCGGGTCAGCGCCGTCTATACCGCACCGCCCAGAAACAGTTTCATTGTGGCCCTGAAGGACATCCCGGAGATTCGCGAGATTCCCTATGACTCGATTGAGGCGGGAAAACCGGTTCCCATGCGAAAAATTGTGATGACCGACTTCCTCGACGACTTCTTTTTCAATCAGGAGTACAGCGTGGTCATGGGGGCAGCGCGCCCCACAGGCAGCGGAGCGAAGACTGAGGGTGTCTCTGGCAAGGTGATTGATCTGGATACCGGGAAAAAAATTGCCGACCTGGCCATTCCGGGTATGCCGCACCTGGGTTCCGGAATCAGCTGGGAATATGAGGGTAGAACTGTTATGGCCACACCCAACCTGAACGCAGGTGAAGTCTCCGTTATCGATATGGACAGCTGGGAAGTATTAGAGACACTGGAAACTGAAGGACCCGGTTTTTTCATGCGTAGCCACAACCAAAGCCCCTATGCCTGGGTTGACGTATTCTTCGGCCCAAACAAAGACAAGGTGCATGTATTTGACAAAAAAACCCTGGCGCTGGTAAAAACCCTGAGACCCGTTCCCGGCAAAACAGCCGCACACGTTGAGTTCACCAAGGATGGGAAATATGCGCTTTTGAGTATCTGGGATAAGGACGGCGCGGTCATTGTCTACGATGCCACCACCCTGGAAGAGATTAAGCGCCTGCCCATGAGCAAGCCCTCAGGCAAGTACAACGTCTACAACAAAACGCATTACGAAGCCGGCACAAGCCACTGAAAACCGCGCCGGGGATTAACTACTTACGGCTACCAGGCGACCCTGTTCAGCAAGCTCTGTCAGTGAGTGCTCCGGTGCACCGAGCTTGGCATGCAGTGCAACTACTTCGCCCACAATAATCGATGCGGGCGCTTTTATACCCATGGCAGTGACTTTTCTCGCGATATTTTCCAGATTGCCTACCACCAACCTCTGATCCGGTAGCGTTGCATTCTGGATAACCGCGACCGGCGTATCTGCCGCCCGCCCGTGGTGGACCAGCTGGCCCGCGATAGATGACAGACTGCCAACCCCCATATAGATCACCAGGGTACTCTGCGTCCGTGCCAGTGCGGGCCAGTCCAGGTTAAAACTACCATCCTGTAGGTGGCCGGTGGCAAAGGTCACCGACTGCGCGTAATCACGGTGGGTCAGCGGTATTCCCGCATAGCTTGAGGCGCCGGCCGCTGAGGTAATACCGGGCACGACCTCAAAGGGCAAACCGGCTTCCACCAGCACTTCGGCTTCCTCGCCGCCGCGTCCGAACACATAGGGGTCTCCCCCCTTCAGGCGCAGCACACGGTGACCCGAGCGTGCCAGATCGACAATAATTTCATTGATTTGCCACTGTGGTACACAGTGGTCACCGACATTTTTACCCACTGAGATGCGTTTAACGTCGGCCGGCACCATGGCCAGTATCTCTGCCGACACCAGTCTATCGTAGACCAGAACATCAACTTCCTGCATCAGGCGATAGGCCTTGAGGGTGAGTAATTCCGGATCGCCGGGACCCGCACCAACCAGGTACACCTTGCCTTTACCTGGAGCCAGTGCCGCAACACCCGACCGTACGCCGGATACACCATCGCCGGACTTCATAACAAGCCAATTTTTGTTTTTTTCATGGGCCTATTGAAACGCTCCTGCCCCGGGAGCGCATTGATCTATCGCAAGGAAGCGCTTGCCTGTGTCAGGGTCTGACCAGGCTGTGACTGACGTACAACATCGCGGTGAGCAACAGCACCGCACCGCCCTGATGGGCCGCCGCCAGTGGTACCGGCACATGCAACAACAGGGTACTGATCCCCAGCCCTACCTGTATCAGTAATGCGGAGATCAACAGGGCCAGGCCAAGACGAACCCTGTCACTCGCCGCACTGCGGAAAACAAGATAGGAAAAGCTGCATATCAGGGCAAACAATAGATAGGCAAACATGCGGTGATTGAACTGTATCGTCGTAATATCCTCAAACGCATCCAGCCACGCCGGTGTTCCGGCGTACAAGCCCTCAGGTATAAACGACACCCCCATCAAGGGCCAGGTACTGTAGGCAAATCCTGCCCGGGTACCGGCTACCAGCCCACCGGAAAGTATCATCAGATAGACCAGCCCGATCAGTATCAAGGAAAAGCGCGCATAGGGTGCCGACGGCGGTGATGCGGCCTCTTTATTACTGCTCAGCAGCAGGTCAAATACCACCCACAGCATATAGGCATAAATCAGTACCGCCACGCCCAGGTGTGCCGTCAACCGATACTGGCTCACCCGCGGATCGTTCACCAGGCCGCTCTTGACCATGTACCAGCCCAACAGGCCCTGCAGTCCGCCCATGATAAACAGCGCTACCAGCTTGGGGTTCAAGCCCGGGCGTATCCTGCCTTTGATGGCGAAGTACACAAAGGGGAAAAAGAACAATGCGCCGATAAGTCTTCCCAGTACCCGGTGCAGGTACTCGTACATAAAAATACTTTTAAAGCCTTCCAGGGTCATCCCCAGATTGATCTTTTGGTACTCGGGAAACTGCTTATACTTATCGAAGGTTTCCTGCCACGCTTGCTCCCCCAGCGGCGGTATTATTCCGATCAGTGGCTTCCATTCCACCATCGACAGGCCTGAGTGTGTGAGCCTCGTCACGCCGCCCAGTATGATCATTCCGAGAATGACGGCGGCGCACAGGATTAACCAGCTGGCGATTTGTTTGTCGTAGATTGTTTGTTGATTCATAGTTTTGTTCGAGCCTTTGTCTTGGGCGGGATGATACCTGAAAATGGGTTGGCTTGTTATATGGAAAAAGTGGGGTCAGATAAGACTTTTACATAGTTGTCTCTGCCGGTTAAGGACAGGAAAAACGCCATTTCAGTCGCTCCACGAAATTCGCTTGGTGAAATGGCCTTTTCCTGCCCTTAACCTCCACCTGTGGACCGAATGGCTCAGCACGCTGATAGACAAAGTTGGGAGATATGGCTGAAGAGGGTCCGCTCGGGATACTGTGTTTCACTAAG
>JBALWA010000075.1:0-21490 GCA_036960305.1 Halioglobus sp.
CCCCTCCGCCAGTATTAGCGACTCCAATTCCGCAGCGCGGCGGCTGACAAATTCTTCCTCGCGCTCACCCGGCAGTCCATCACGGTAGAAATGGGGTGAACCGGTACGCAAAATGCCCAGAGCATCAAAGGGCAGATCAAAGTGGCTGTGATTCGCTGGCAGCCCTGTCAACGCGGCCGAGGCGATCGTGACTCCGTGATAGGCGCGCTCGCGAGAGATGATCTTGCGCTTCTCGGGCTGGCCGATGGCGTTAAAGTAGTAACGCAACATTTTGATCTGGGTGTCGTTGGCATCTGACCCCGAATTACCAAAAAACACATGCGCATTGTCCATAGGTACCATCTCGGACAACTTGTCAGCCAGTGCCATACCGGGGGCGTGCGTCTTACCTCCGAACATATGTGAATACGCCAGGGTACCCATTTGTTCGCTTGTGGTTTCGATCAATTCCCTGTTGCCATACCCCAGGGAGGTACACCACAGGCCAGCCAGCCCTTCCAGGTATTGATTGCCCTGATTATCGTAGACATAGACGCCCTCGCCCCTCTCGATTACCAACTGCTCGGTGGCGGTGAGATCGGTCGTGGGATAGATGATGTGGCTCATGGTGACTGCTCCTGTTTAGATGACGGCCTGGGCAATGACCTGGCCCAGTTCCTGTGTGCTGGCGCTGCCGCCCATATCTCTCGTCAGGCATTGGCCATCAGCCAGTACCTGCTCAACGGCAGCCATAATTGTGTCGTGTACTTCAGCATAGCCCAGATGCTGCAGCATCATAGCGCCGGCCCAGATCGTGCCGATTGGGTTGGCAATATTCTGCCCTGCAATGTCTGGCGCGGAGCCATGCACCGGCTCAAACATTGACGGGTGATTCTTTTCCGGATTGATATTAGCCGAGGGCGCAATGGCAATCGTGCCGGTACACGCCGGACCAAGGTCCGACAGAATATCGCCGAACAGATTGCTGCCAACAACCACATCGAAGTGCTCAGGCATTCTCACAAAGTTCGCCGTCAGTATATCGATATGGTACTGGTCGACTTGAACGTCGGGATAATTCTCGGACATCGCCGCAAATCGTTTGTCCCAGTAGGGCATACTGTGAATGATGCCATTGGATTTGGTGGCAGAACTCAGGTGTTTGCCGTCACGTCCCTGCGCCAGTTCAAAGGCGTATTTCATTACCCGGTCCACACCGTGGCGCGTGAACACGCTTTGCTGCATCACCACTTCCCGGTCCGTGCCCTCGTACTGGATACCACCGATCGCCGAGTACTCCCCCTCGACGTTTTCACGCACCACATAAAAATCGATGTCACCCGCCTGTTTGTTGGCCAGTGGGCAGGGGACGCCCTCGAACAGGCGAACCGGCCGCAGGTTAATGTACTGGTCAAACTCGCGGCGAATGGGGATTAGCAAACCCCACAGGGAAACATGGTCGGGCACACCGGGGAACCCCACGGCACCTAGGTAGATAGCGTCGAAATCACGTAACTGCTCTATGCCATCAGCCGGCATCATGGCGCCGGTTTTAGCGTAGTACTCACAGGACCAGTCGAAATGTTGCCACTCAAAGGTCAGGCCGTGGCGCTCGCCCGCGGCTTCCAGGACCCGCAAACCCTCGGGCATGACCTCACGCCCTATACCGTCACCGGGAATTACCGCTATACGTAGTACGCTCATTTTCCACCTCGGAAGTCGTTTAGGCTTGAATGAACAGTCTAATAGTTGCTAAAGTAACCACAAGTGACATTTTATTGCCATATTGGTAACCTTAGGTATCCACACCATGCCTCTAAATCGTCAGGCCCCCCTCAATACACTGCGCGCCTTTGAAGCGGTGGGACGACTGTGCCATGTACGTCGCGCCGCCGATGAGCTTTGCCTAACGCACGCGGCGGTCAGTCGACAAATTCGAAATCTGGAACAACAACTGGACGCCCAGCTGTTCAGTCGCGTGGGCAACAGGCTGCAACTAACCTCCGGTGGGCGCCGTTTTCTGACGGTGGTTCAAGGCGCATTGCAGCAACTGGACCAGGGGGTACTGTACCTGGATCCGGACTCTCTCGCGGGCGAACTGGTGATCGCAGCAACAGCGTCCATTTCCATGAACTGGTTTCTCGATGTGATTGGCAGCTACCGGAAAAAATACCCGGAGGTTGAATTGAGAATGGAAACGATCGAACCCGGGACCCACAAGCTTACCCCCAGGTGGGATATAGCCCTGTGCCTGGGAGAGCCGCAGGTGGAATCCCGCGACTGTCGACAACTCTACCAGGAACGCTACTTCCCAGTCTGCAGCCCGGCAATTTTACGCGCAGAGCACCCGGTGAAATCCCCCACCGACCTGGGGCCCTACACACTGCTGTGGGAACGATTTAATCACTGGGACCGGTGGTTTAACTTACAGGGTATACCGGCTGATAGAACCCACAGCGACATTCACCTGGATTATGGCTATCAAGTCATCGAAGCCGCGCGCCGTGGGATGGGCATCGGCCTGGCGGATCGACTGGAAGTTAGCGAGGACTTGCGCAGGGGCACGTTAGTCAGGCTGATGGATGAGGTCTTACCGGTGGACGAATCGATTTACCTCGTCACAGAGCAGGAAGCACACCAGACTATCCGCGCGCGGCTGTTTGTGGAGGAACTGGAACAACAGCTGCGCGACAATACAGACGCTTGACTGACCCTCCTAGTTCGCCAGAATTTTGTCAAGTTTGCGACTGATACGGGTCTGCTGTCGAATCATTTCCAATTTTGGCCAGGTGCAGCGCTCGCCGGAATCTATCAGGCGCTTCATCTGCTTTTCTCCTGGAAAAGTCAGCAACTTAAACGGGTTGTTAAAGGTATAGTCAGGCAGGATATTGATATCGCCCACGTAGTCCTGGTTAATGATAGACCGAAGCAAACTGGTGCCCTGTGTTAACACCTCACTTCGCTGGCCCGCCCTGTCGGCGATAAGGGTCAGTGCATTAAACCATTCCCTGGCAGAGCGACGACCGGCTTCGGTCAATAGCCCCATAGTGGTCTCTTTGCGATGGCCATCTGTCACGAAAGGGATCACATGCGGGTTGGTCTGGCTCACCACATAGTGGTTGACGCCATATAAACGTGCCAGCCGCTTGGCGGGTAAATCGTCACTGACAGACCCATCCACCCATTTTCGTGAGGGCAGATAATCCTGCCGTTCCCCATGGCTGTCCAGGGCCTGCAATGTGACCGCTGGGAAGATCCCCGGAACCGCTGCTGACGCCATTACCGCGCTGCGCATCAGTACACTGGGGGAGGTGATCGCGTTCAGTAGGCGTGAAGTCTGATGGGTTTCAGCCGGCGCCACCGAGACATTCATGGTCCGACCGGTTTTGGCAAAAGCCTGTTGAAACGTCATATCCGGAATAAATTGTGCAATCGACGCTTCCAACTCGGCAATGGGCGCCACCGTGAACGATTTAGTGTCACTGGGTATCCGCTCCAGAAAATAATCCGGACTCATCAGGTTTACCAGCTCATCATCACTGTGGGTCGATACAATGCTGCCTACGATGGCCCCGCCACTGGAACCCGAAAGAATGGTCGGTAATAAATTCGCCTCAGCCAGTGCGCGAATCACACCGACGTGAAAAAACAACAATGAACCGGAGCCGCTCATCATAAAGGCCGAGCGCCCAAAACAATGGCTGGCACGACGGAAAAACTCATGCTTTTCCTCGTCACTGATGTCACCGCTGCTATCATTGGCAAGCAGGTCGAGTGTATCAACGATCTCTTCAATGTAGCGCTCAACCAGGGATTTTGTGCCAGACATTGCGTGCCCGTAGAGCCCTGCCTTGCCCATGCCACCCATGTTGCCGTGAATACCTTCGTTCAGCGTGTACAGGAGGCCCCTGATATCGTGCCGGGCCTTGAGGCTTTGCAGCCTGTCCAGTCGAATCCGGATAGAAACGTGATCATACTGCCCGGTGGCATCCTTTTTGCGCCACCGGTCCAGGCCATTGTATTCATCGAAGGCCAAAGCAGCTGACATCCACTCCTCATAGCTGCTCGCCTGCTTCAATGAGCGTTTGAGTTTGAAATTACCATTGATCAACATGCTGTGAATCCTGTTACCGACGACCAACTTCTACTGTTGGCACTTTGCGTGCCACTATAGTGTAAATTGATGGCGAGGTAAATTGCGCGCAATGGAATAAAACAACCCGGGGATGCACGATCAAGCTATATGGGTGCGAAACCCGAGAATCGGACCACCCAGCTGATGAAAATGGCTATCAAAGCTGGCACGGCTATACTGCATCTCTGAAGTGGAAACGACAGTCGCATGCAGAGCCCAGGCACGACACTTTTTCAGGTATTTTCGTTTGCCCAGAACCTCGATGGATTTTTTGCGCAAAGTAGATATTTCCAGGCCAAATAATTGACCTGTCGGTCCACCCAGCTAGAATATACAGCATTCGAGCTGTGTCTTACCGTGTCTGAAGGCGCGTTTCTGCGTTTTCTCGAGATTGATTTGTAGCTAAAATTCCCTAGTATTGGGCTTTATACAAGTAAGACCTGTGGGAGGAATACCCTTCCAGTATCATATAGCTAATAAAACGGAGAAATTATGAATTGGAAAAATTATGTCGCATTTATCGCGGCCGTCCCTCTGCTAGTGGGCATAACCGCCCCTGCACAGGCGAAGAAAGAAATTATCCACGATTCTGAACATTACATTCTCAAAGCTCAGCACGGTATTAAGTGGGCAAAGGAAGATGATGATATCCAGAAAAAATTGGCTGCATTGAAAAAGAAACACGGTCGTTCACCCAATATCATTCACATTATGTGGGATGACACTGCAGTTGGGGAAATAGGTATACCTCAAATCCAGGCAGGTCGCGGTTTTTCGACACCTAATATGAACAAGTTTGCAGCAGAAGGGCAATACTACTCACGTATGTACACTGAGCCATCATGTACACCGACAAGAGCTGCCTTCCAAACGGGTCGTAACGCCGTCAGGTCTGGTATGTATACTGTTTCTTTCCCTTATGAATATGGAGGGATGAGTGAAAAAGAGACCACCATTGCTGAAGTACTTAGTGATGTTGGTTATGCAACAGCATTTTATGGAAAAGGTCACCTGGGTGACATTGAACAGTCTTACATGACTAATATGGGTTATGACGAAGCACTTTGGTCTCCTTACAATCAGGTACCAAGTATGTATGTAGTCCGTGGTCAACTTGGGCCAATGTTCCCAACGTCTGTTATGCCAGAGTTGTATCCGGATGATCCCTACGATATGGATCCGGGTTGGAGGCCTCGTGGGTATGTTTGGGCTCTGGAAGGTACAAAAAATGGCCCCGTCAAAGAGTGGGGAACTCCACCCAATGAAGATGATTATTATGCGATGGAAGCTGAGCTCCAAGCACGTACCATCAACTTCATCAAAAAAAGTGTAAACGCTGAAAAGCCTTTCTTTATCTCTTACCAGCCGGTTGCTGCATCATTCCTCGGTACTAAACCAGGCGATAAAAAGCTTACGGTGAATGGAAGTATGATACATGAATTCCTGGTAGGGTTTGATAGTTGGATCCCTACTTTATTACAAACACTAAAAGATGAAGGGGTAGAAGATAATACACTTGTTATCCTCATGGCTGACAATGGTCCTATGACCCATTATGGACCTCCAGGTATGGCTGAAACACTTTACAGAGGTGGTAAAGGTGATTTTACAGAAGGTGCTGTTAGGGTTCCTTACCTTGTACGTTGGCCTGGTGTTGTCGCTCCAAATCAAGTTGTTGGAGACATTATTCATGTCACAGACCTCTTTACTACTTTTGCTACACTGGCAGGTGCAACCGACAAGATACCAACTGACAGAATCATCGATGGTGTAGATCAAACTTCACTTCTTTTTAATGGTGATACCCACAGCCGTCGTGATTATGTGAATATTTATACCGGTGATATCCTAGCTGCCCAGGTAAAAGGTCGTTTCAAACGTCATTGGACCGGTGAATTGCCGGGTCTTTCAGGGGCGTCATTTTATGACCTCTACAACGATCCACGTGAAGTTCAGCCTCAAATGCTGCCTGGCTTCACTGCGAAAACAATGTTTGACATGATGAGAGCACGTCACACTTTATGGGAAAGAAAATACCCTAATACGAAGCATCCAAGAGGAATGCCTCTACACGGTCTTGAAAACCCTCGTCCTGCGGTGAAGGAAGCTGGAGAATTCCGTATCGATCCAAAAGACTTACCGTTTGATGCAGAAGAATTCCTTGAGTATGACCTTCCTTATGATCCTTCAATGGAAAGATGGGGCGCAGGACGTTAGTCACTTCCGTCCTTCTTGAAAGAAGTGATTTCAGCGCTATAAAAGGGCGGCCTCATTGTTGAGTCCGCCTTTTTTCTTAACCTATAGATTACAACTTATCAGGAAGCGCAAATGAAAAACTTATTCTTATTGCCAATGATAACCGGCGAAGATAAAGAATGGCCTCGCAACAACTACAACCGCTGGTGGGGCATACGTGCATTCCTGTTTAGCGGTGCACAAAAGGAAGTGGGTGAAATGGTAGCGACCTTTAAAGACTTCCCCCCACGGCAAAAGGCAGCCTCATTCAATGTTGAAGATGCGATTCAAGGGCTGGCGGAGCCATCAAGTAATTAGTTGGAAGGGTTTTGATGGATATTGTGTAACTAAACACTTAAGAATAAATAGTCAGGCATGATGCAGTTGAGAATTTTCAATATAGGTACAGCCCTTTTTCTTACTCTGAGCACTCCTGTAGCGCTCTTGGCACAGGAGAGCGAAACGCCACAACTCAAAGATATGTCTGACCCTTTGGCTGTGTACTCCCGCGCCGCCGCAGGCTTGAGCAACAGAGGTGTTAATTTAAAATTTGGAATCGAAAAAAAAGGCGGCGATAGCGATAAAGCGCTTATGAATGTGCTGGAAATTAAGGGTATTGGAGGGGATGCCATAGGCTGGGATGGAGATTACATTCGAAGCAATTCTGTCGATTCTCTGCGTTACCGCTATTTTTCGCTCAATAAAAAAAATGGACGCGGTTCACAGATAGATGCCACCTATGATCTACACCAGGAATCGGGCACGGTGAGTTACAGCCTTTTACAAGGTCTTCCGAAATGGAAGAATTTCAACCTTTATCCGCTGGCGGGTGCAGGCCTTGCCTATGCCAACAATGCACTACAGGATGACGGCAGTACACAAAGCGGGCTGTCTGTTCCGGGGGCACTTGCTGTTGTCGGCATGTATGGGAAATATACAGTCAACGAAACAATATGGCTCAACTATAATCCGTTCTGGTCGGTTGGCCTGGTAGGGTCAGACAATTTCATGAACCATGGCTTCGAAGGACACTCTTCAGTGCTAACGCATGAAGTCGCCGTATCATACAAGCTGAGCTCGCGTTCCAATGTGCGTTATTTTGCAAACTGGTCGCAGCACACCAAATTTGAAGATGGTGGACATCGCATAGAATACAATTATCAGTTTTGAAGCGTTAGTCCGGTAAGCAGGTCCACAGCAGTATGGCAAGAATAGTAATATAAAAATCAGTTACGCCTGAGCGTTACCGAGGGAAACTCACCAAACAGGCCATGGTAATCAGCTGCAAGCTGCCCACCATGGTTAAAGCCATGAGCTTGCGAAAGGCGTTCAATAGTCAGGGTGGCGGCACTGGCCGTCACCAGGTCGCATCGCAGGCGCTGCAAGCGACAGAATTTGATATACGCCGCCGGCGATACGGCAAACACATCCTGAAAGGCAGTCTCAAGAGTTCTGCGGGAGACCCCCGTACCCGTGGCCAAATTCGGGACAGTGATGCGATGCTCGACAGATTGCAGTAATGACAACGCTGTGGACAACGCGCGCATACGTCGATTTCTGGGGCCCCGAGGCTGCATCACTCCCTGACCCAATGTAGTAAGAAACAGCCGCGCGATTCGCATTTCGATATCCGGCGTCAGCAAGCGGTTTTGCACGCTGACTCCCGCTGCAATATTGGCAGACAATCGCTGCAACAAATTGCGCAGTTCACGAAGGCTTGTACCGCCATTCTTACACAGTATCCTTTCATCGCCGAGAACGGCAGCAAGATCGCTGTCGAAGTGATCCTGAGCGACCTGCTCCAGCAGACGTTTATCCAGTGACACATGGAAAGAATCCAGTCCCGGCGGAGAAACCGATTCGAACTCACCGGACTCCGGCATTACCAACAGGCAATCAGCGGTGATCATTTCCCCACACCAGCGAAACTCCGGGCTGCCGGGAGCCAGTAAAGTGAACGTTCGATAACCGGGAGGACTGCCACCGGCCTGATGGAAGCGGCTGGAAAAGACCGATCGGCTATAGATCAGGTGCCCTGTCTCCACTTGTTCCAGGCGATAGGGGTATTGTACCGGCCCCAGCTGCCGAAACGAAAGATCCCAGGCGCTGGCAGCTTCGGCCAGTTGCTCAAACTGTTCGAATGACAACTTCAGGTGGCGCTCGGGGCTGGACTTGGGTACCAAAACAACACCGCTTTTAAAGTAAATCGACCCCAAAGGCTAACTTGAGACAAGTATCCGCGCAAGTGGCATATCCACCTACTGATGAAGCACCGGGGCGAGCAAGGCACGCAGCGTTATCATCACGCCAATCGCCGCAAGGCCAAGTAGCGCGACGCGGCGATAAAAGGCATCCCCATAGCGCAGGAACAGCCGGGTACCCAGCTTATCTCCCAGATACAACACGGGGAAGGCCAGCAGGAAATACCACAGGGAGGGAAGCTTCACCAACCCAGCAACGCTGTAGGAAATCAGCGCCATGGAGGATGAGACCACGAAGAAGGTCATTAACAGTGCCCTGCTGCGCCTGGGGTCGAACTCCGTCAGCATCGCAAAGATGATCATAGGCGGTCCCGGGATTCCCAGCGCACCATTCATCAGACCCGACAAGCCACCGGTGGCCCAGGGCAGGGCAGGATTCTTTAGGGGCTTGGCGGGACGGGACAGGGTGATACCCAGACAGGCCAGAAGTACAGACAACCCAACCCACAGCTGAAACAAAGCGACCGATATCCCCGTCAACAATGCGGCCCCAACCATAGTGCCCAGCAATGACGTCGATACCAACGGTACCATCTCGCGCAAACTGACGATGCCCCAATAGCTTGGCAGGCTCAGCAAGCTGATAGCCAGGGCCAGCGAGGAGCTCAATACCACCGCCTCAGCGGGCGGCAGGAACATGGAAAATACCGGCACCGCGGCCAAAGCGAAGCCAAAACCCGTGAAGGAGCGCAGGAGGGAAGCAAACAACACAGCTGCCCAGATGAGTGGCAGCTGAATCCAGTCAATATCGATGGTAATGCCCCCGGAACGGTAATGGTCAGACTTTCTTAATGGCATGCATTGTGCCACTATTGACCGACAAGTGGACAATCCGTTTCATGGTAGATTTCTTGCCACACTGTTGGCAATGGCAAAAACCAACTACACTCCATTTTCCTACATGCAGACACAGCGGCTCAGTTCCGCCCGGTATTATATGAAAAAATTAAGCTATATGGATACCGGGTTCCTGGTTTCCGAGAGCAGGGAAACACCCATGCACGTGGGCGGCGTCAGCCTGTACACCCTGCCCAAAGGTGCCAATGAGCAAGAGTTTCTGCGCGGCCTGGCAGACAATCTCCGGGATCTGGATACGTTCCTGCCGCCCTTCGGCGACCGCCTGAAAACCGGCCCCCTGGGACTGGCAGGCTCGGCTTACTGGGAACCAGACCCCGCCATGGACTTCGACTACCACATTCGCCACTCCGCCCTGCCAAAGCCCGGCCGTTACCGGGAACTTTTCAATCTGGTCTCGCGCCTGCACGGTACCTTGCTGGATCGCAGTCGCCCACTGTGGGAGATGCACCTGATAGAGGGGCTGCAGAACCGCCAGTTCGCGGTGTATTCCAAAACACACCACGCCGCTGTCGACGGCGCGCGCTCAATTCACCTGGCGCGCAGCATGCTCTCTGCCGACCCCGAAACCCGCTTGCAGGATTCCCCGCTGTCACTGCCGGCCTGGGAGCGGTACCGCGCTTTTCTGGGGAGCGATCGACCCCGGGATTTTAGTGAAGAAGAAATCCGCAACGTTGCCGACGTTCTAAAAGCCAGGCTAGACACGGGCGCACAGGTATACGGCGCGCTAAAACGCTTCACCATGACCTGGGCTGGTCGCGGTGGTGCCCTGGCCCTGCCCTTCCGTCAGGTCCCACGCACGTCGATTAACACTTCGGTCGACGGGGCACGTCGCTTTGTCGCCCAGTCCTGGTCTTTCCCACGAATTCGCGCGGTAGGCAAGGCCTTTGACGGTACCTTTAATGATGCTGTGTTGGCGATGTGCTCGGGTGCCTTGCGAATTTACCTGGAAAAACATGCCGAACTACCTGAAGAATCACTCAAGGCACTGGTGCCGGTCTCGGTTCGCCAGGCTGGCGATATCGATTCTAGCAATGCCGTTGCATCCATCAGTGCCGACCTGGCCACCAATATCAAGGACCCGGCCAAGCGTTTCGCAGCGATCCGGGCCTCAGTGAAAGCCGGCAAGGAATTCTATTCACAAATGTCGCCGGCGGAAGTCCAGTTGATCAGTATGGCGATGCAATTACCCGCCCTGCTGCTGGTACCCCTCGGCCTCGCGAGTCGTTTACCCTCAGTCAACACCACCATCTCCAATGTCCCCGGCATACAGGAACGCATGTACTGGAATGGCGCGCGTATGGATGGCTCCTACCCCGCGTCGATTGTTATGGACGGTATGGCACTGAACATCACCCTGGTAACCTATGACCAAAACGTTGACTTTGGCATCACTGCCTGTCGCCGTTCGATTCCCCAGGCCCAGCGCCTGATCGACTACATGGAGCAGTCACTGGTAGAACTGGAGGATGCGGCAGGTTTGACTACCCCGAAAGCGAAGCCGAAAGCAAAAGCCAAACGCTCAGCTGCCAAGAGAACGACCAGGAAAGCTGCCAAAAAATAGCCGGGGCTTAGGTTGCCAGCGCCGGCTCGTCAGTGACGACACAGAAAAAACCCAGCTGGCGATACTCGGCACAGATCACATCGGCGTATTCGCGGGTAAAAAATTCGCCGGCCGTGTAACCCTGCCCTCCGGCATTTGAGTGGAGCGGGGCATTGCCCAACAAGGCATTGATTCGGTTAATTTGTTCTTCGCTCTGGGGCGCGAGCAAAACCCGAAAAGGTATCTGGGCAGAATCCTCGTGTAAATACCCGTGAATAAGCCCCTTCACTTCCTCCATGGACGATAGCTCGTCCTCGTGATCGTGACCATCGGCGCCGGCAAGCTGATGCAACAGCTGCTCAAGCTGCTCTACATTCTCCCGGGGTGGGGAGGTATCCAGATACTGCTGCAGGGCGGCACGAAGGTTCAGTAAGCGCTCTCCTCGTTGCTCCTCGACTTTGTGTGGCTCGATCGTCACATCGACATTCATCTGGCTGGCGACCCCGTTTACCATAGCCGCCTCCTGCGCACTCACTTCACCGTCAACCTCTGCCATGGCGCGTAATAGACTAATCAATTCATCCCGGGACCCGGGGTGCAGGAAGGACTGCGCCAAACTACCAATCTCTTTACTCTCGGAGGTGATCGAACTCCAGGCCAGTTTCCAAATACTCTTTTTACGCTGCCCCTTAAGCCAGAGCCCGGAACCAATCAGAATGAACCCGATAGCGGACACCAGCCAGATAACGCTGTCGATGACGCCAACGGGGTCGCCTTTGGTCAAAAAATACAAACCAAAGATCATGTTCGGAATGGCTTCCAGAACCGTGCCTGACAGTGAAATACTGGCCGTGACTTCCGGGATGTGTTTTCGACTCCAGATCTTGTTCAGGTGCAGGTAGGCCGATATCGCACCAATGCCGAGTGACCCGTAGGCCAACCAGCTTACTAACTGTTCGAGCATTGAAACTCCCTGAGAATCCATTCACAACATGCAGTTAATATCAGACGTCTACTGATCGATCTCATCTTAACCCAAAAAGGTGTTATGGCAAGAGAGTCGCGTTATGATCAAACGCAACATAACGGGAGATACAAAGAATGAAACGATGGAACGGTTGGGGAAACGAAGACAGTGAGTTTGCAACGACGCTCAGCGAGGGCACACGCCAGATGCTGGAGATGTTGGTTGGGCCGGCCACCCCTTCAAGCTCTGTCGAACTGGATCAGCTTATAGCGCAGGTGCCGCCCTCTCGCCTACCCACACACACCCTGATCAACACGGACGCGGAAGCACGTGTACGCCATGCCCGGGGCCAGAGCTTACCCGACTTGTTGGCCATACGAAGTGGTAACCCCGGGGCCTACCCCGATGGCGTTGCCTTGCCAACGTCCTCACAGGATGTGGCGGACCTGATGGCATTTGCAGCACAGCACAATTTTACCGTTATCCCCTACGGCGGCGGCACATCGGTAGCCGGGCACATCAACCCCGAGACCGGCGAGCAAGCTGTCCTCACCGTCGATATGGGCGGGATGAACCAATTGCTGGAATTGGACAGGGACAGCCAACTCGCAACCTTCGGTGCCGGCGCTGCGGGCCCGGGGATCGAGGCCCAACTGAATGAACAGGGCTATACTCTGGGTCATTTCCCACAATCCTGGGAGCTATCGACCGTGGGCGGTTGGGTCGCCAGCCGCTCCAGCGGCCAACAGTCTCTGCGCTACGGCCGCATTGAGCAGATCTTTGCCGGCGGCCGTATCGAAACATTCGCCGGTGCATTGGACATCCCCACTATTCCCGCTTCCTCTGCCGGGCCGGATATCCGCGAAATGATACTGGGCTCCGAGGGCCGCATGGGTATCATCACCGAGGTGAAGGTACGCGTCACACCGCTTGCAGAAAAGGAGTCCTTCCATGTCATGTTCTTCCCCTCTTGGAGTGATGGTGTGGCAGCGGCCAAACAACTGGTGCAGCAAAAAGTACAGCTGTCCATGGTGCGCCTGAGCAACCCAATAGAAACCATGAGCCTGCTTCATATGGGCGGTGAATCCGAGGACGTCGCGGCACTGGAGGCTATCCTGGCTGAGCAGGGCGCCGGTGAACAAAAGGTAATGATGACCTACGGGGTGACAGGCTCAGCGGAGCAGTATCTGGCTTCCAGCCAACTCGCCGCCAAATACTGTAGCCAACATGGGGGCGTTGATGGCCCAGATGCGCTGGGTGAAAAATGGGCGCACGGACGCTTCAGTGCACCCTATTTGCGCGACCCCATGCTTGACGTGGGTTACGCCGTCGACACCATGGAGACCGCCGTAGACTGGACCCGGGTATCGGCTTCGGTGGACAGCATAGAGACCGCGATACGCGGCGCGTTGGCAGATGAAGGCGAACAGGTACATGCCTATACCCATTTGTCCCATGTCTATGGCCAGGGCTCAAGCATCTATACAACCTATCTGTTCCGCTGCTGTGGCAGCTACGAGAAAACCCTGCAACGCTGGGCGATATTAAAGGCTGCAGGCGCCGAGGCCATTGTGGCCTGTGGCGGGACCATCAGCCACCAGCACGGCGTGGGCGGCGACCACCGCGAATACCTGCCCGCCGAAAAAGGCGAACTGGGCATTGCCGCAATTCGCAGCCTGTGCACGTTCTTTGATCCGAATGGGCAAATGAACCCCGGAAAGCTGCTGCCTGACGCTAAGGAGTAACGCAGTGAACAGTAAGCAAACCCTGTTCACCGACCGTGAGCAACTGCTGGCGGACATCCGCCGCGGTGACAACTGCGACTGGGACATTATCATTGTAGGCGGCGGCATTACCGGCGCCGGCGTACTGCGTGAAGCGGTGCGCCGCGGCTACAAGGCACTGCTGCTTGAGCAAAAAGACTTTGCCTGGGGCACCTCCAGTCGCTCCTCGAAAATGGTTCACGGTGGCCTGCGCTATCTGGGTATGGGGGACATCAAACTCACCCGGCACTCCCTCACCGAACGCGAGCTTCTACTGCGGGAAGCCCCCGGACTGGTCGATCGCATGGGCTATTACTTTACCCTGCGCAAGGGCGTCTTCCCCGGTCGCTGGGTGTTCTCAATCATGTTGTGGCTCTACGATCGCATCGCCGGCATTCGCGACAATCGCTACTACTCTACCGCACAATTGCTGGAGAAATTTCCCGGCCTGGAGGAGGCCGGGTTGAAAGGCGCCTGCTATTACACTGACGCGGTCACCGATGACGCGCGACTGGTACTGCGGGTACTACAGGAAAGCATTGCCAGTGGCGGTTCGGCTCTCAATTACACCGCCGTCAAAGAACTGATTATCGAACAGGACGAGGTTCAGGGGGTACTGTTGACAGACCCGGACAGTGGCGAAGCCCTGTGCCTGCGAGCCCCCGTTGTCATCAATGCGACCGGCGCCTGGGCCGATCGCCTGCGCGGCCAGGTCAATAAGGAAAAGCGGGTACGCCCCCTGCGTGGCAGTCACCTGGTACTGCCCGGACATAAACTCCCGGCAGCGGCCGCACTGGCATTGATGCACCCCGGGGACAAACGCAGCGTGTTCATCTTCCCCTGGGAAGGAACAACGGTGGTAGGCACCACCGACCTGGATCACAACGACGACCTTGATACCGAAGCCAGCATCACCGCCCAGGAAGTCGACTACCTGCTGGAGGCAGCCAATAGCCAGTTTCCCAAATGCAAACTTTCAGCAGCGGATGTTATCTCCACCTGGGCGGGCGTGCGCCCTGTGATTGGTTCCGAACAGTCCAAAGACCCCTCGAAGGAGCGCCGCGATCACGCGGTATGGTCCGACCACGGCCTGATTACCGTCAGTGGCGGTAAACTCACAACTTTTCGCCTGATCGCGCTGGATGCGCTGGCCGCTGCTGAAGCTCGCTTACCCAAAGCACAGCCGTGGGACTGCGATCGTATATTTTCGGCCAACAGCACGTCACCCGAATCCCTTGTACCCGACGACAAACACTGGGGCGCTCGCCTGCTGGGTCGCTATGGCAGTGCGGCAGCGTCGCTGCTGTCGGCATCAAGCAGCAGCGAACACAAACGGATCGACGGTACCGAATTTAGTCTTGCGGAGTGTCGCTGGGCCGCACGGCACGAAACCGTGGTCCATCTGGATGATTTACTGTTGCGCCGTACCCGGCTGGGTTTGTTACTAGCCGGCGGCGGGGAGAGCTTATTCGAAGAGCTGCAGGCTATTTGCACAGAGGAGCTGGGGTGGAACGAAACCCGGTGGCAAGCGGAGTTGTCCCGCTATCGCCAGATCTGGCTGCGTTACTACAACTTACCCAGGCCCGAGCCGGCTGTAACGGGAGAGACTGATGCCGCCTGATCAGGCCGAGTATTTCCTGGCCATCGACAACGGGACCCAGAGCGTACGCGCACTGATCTTCGATCAGCGGGGCGAACTGGTAGCGAAAAGCCAGGTTGATATTGAACCCTATGTGTCGGAACAGCCCGGCTGGGCAGAGCAGGACCCGGAGTATTTCTGGAACGCCCTCTGCCGTGCCTGCAATGAACTGTGGCCTATGCTGGACTTTCCCCGGGAAGCCATCAAGGCCGTCTCGGTGACAACCCAGCGTGCAACGGTCGTCCCTCTGGGGGATGATGACCAACCGCTGCGCTCAGCCATTAGTTGGCTTGACCAGCGCCATGTGGATAGCAAGCCAGCACTGGGCGCCCTGGAATCTTTGGCAATGAAACTGGTGCGGGCCAAAAGTACAGTAGACCATTTTCATGCCCAGTCTGAAGCCAACTGGATCGCGCAACACCAGCCCGAGATCTGGCAAAAAGTTCGTAAGTTTCTGCTGTTGTCTGGCTACCATACCCTGAAACTGACGGGTGAAACAAAAGACGCGGTGGCAAGCCAGGTCGGCTACCTGCCCTTTGATTACAAGCTGCAGCAATGGTCAAAGAAAAATGACTGGCGCTGGCGTGCACTGCCTATTCTTCCTTCAATGCTACCGGAGCTGGTACCTGCCGGCGGCACCCTGGGGCTGATCACAGAGCAGGCCTCCAGGGAAACCGGCATTCCCGGCGGCATGCCACTGATCGCCTCCGGTTCCGACAAAGCGTGTGAGGTTCTGGGCTCTGGCTGTATGGCGCCCGGCACGGGCAGCTTGAGCTACGGCACGACAGCAACCTTTAATATGACGACGAGTAAGTATCTGGAGGCCCTGCCCTTTCATCCGGCTTATCCCGGCGTCGTCCCCAACACCTATAATGCCGAGAGAATTGTGGTGCGGGGTTACTGGATGGTTAGGTGGTTCAAGAAAGAGTTCGGCCTGCGCGAGCAGCGACTGGCCGCTGAGCAAGGCGTTTCAACAGAGTCCTTATTCGACGACCTGCTGCGCGAGGTACCACCAGGATCCATGGGGTTGGTATTACAACCCTACTGGTCCGTAGGGCCGGGCAGCCAGGGGCCAGAGGCCAAGGGCGCCATTATAGGTTTTGGCGATGTGCATACCCGGGCGCATATTTACCGCGCCATGATCGAAGGGCTCACCTATGCATTGCGCGATGGCAAGGAAGCCCTGGAAAAACGCAGCAGACAAAAAGTACACCAGCTCAGGGTATCTGGCGGTGGATCACAAAGTGATGAGGTCATGCAGATCACGGCGGACATTTTCGGTATGACAGTGGAGCGCCCGCACACCTTTGAAACCTCGGGCCTGGGTGCCGCGATAGCCGCTGCGGTTGGCGCTGGCAGCTACCCTGACTTCGACACCGCCGTTAGCCAAATGACGCGCGTAGGCGATCGCTTTGTGCCCGTACCGGAACACCAGAAAACCTATGACTCACTGTACCAGCGGGTTTACAAAAAAATGTACCGCGGCCTGAGGCCTGGTTACAAGGCGATCCAGTCGATTACTGGATATCCGGACTGACACGCGATTCGGACGTCATAGGCGTTCGGGTGTCCTGAGCGCCCGGGAAATATCCAGCAAGCGATCCTGACTCTCCCTGATCTCAAGCCTGGCGATGGTCTGCAAGTGCACTTCATCCGGACCATCGGCAAATCGCAGTACCCGCCCGGCAGTATACAAATCTGCCAGTGGGGTATCCGGGCTCACGCCCATGGCGCCAAAAACCTGCATCGCCCTATCCGCGATGGTCGTGAGCAAAGTGGGTGCGATTACCTTGATCATGGAGATTTCCTTGCGAGCCCCTTTCGCGCCCACCTGATCGATCAGTGCCGCAGCTTTCAAGACCAATAACCGGGCCTGCTCGATCTCGAGTCTTGAACGGGCAATCCACTCGGATACGGACCCATGCTGGTGAAGATACTTGCCAAAGCTCTTCCGCTCCTGGGACCTGGCGACCATTAACTCCAGACACACCTCCGACATACCAATGGCACGCATGCAGTGGTGGATTCGCCCCGGACCGAGGCGTGCCTGGGCAATCATAAACCCATCGCCCTCACTGCCGATCAGGTTACTCGCCGGCACGCGTACATTCCGGAACATGACCTCTGAATGGCCCTCGGGTGAGTGATGGTTGATCGTTGTAATATTGCGTACCAGCTCCACCCCCGGGGTATCCATGGGCACCAGTATCATGGACTGCTGACGATGTGTTTCTCCCTCCGGATCAGTCTTACCCATCAGGATAAAAAAGCGACAGCTGGGGTGATGGGCATTGGTAATAAACCACTTGCGGCCGTTAATGACGTACTCGTCACCCTCGCGCTGAATAAGCGTTTGGATATTCGTTGCATCCGAGGACGCAACATCGGGCTCAGTCATCGCAAAGGCTGAACGAATCTCACCGTTCATTAAGGGCAACAACCACTTCTCCCGCTGCGCCTCAGTAGCAAACATATGCAGCACTTCCATGTTCCCGGTATCGGGCGCACTGCAGTTGAAGACCTCGGATGACCAGGGTACCCGGCCCATGATTTCGGCCAGGGGTGCATACTCCAGATTACTGAGGCGGGTACCGGGCTCGCCGTCCTTCAGGTGTGGCAGAAAGAGGTTCCAGAGACCTTCTGACTTGGCCAGGTCCTTGAGGTCATCCATAAAGGAAACCGGAAACTGCCCGCTGTGAATTTCGCTGTCCCATTGCCCCAGACGCGGCATGATGTGCTGGTCCATGAAGTCGCCAAGCTGGGCACGCAGTTGCTCTGTTTTCTCGCTATAAGAAAAATCCATGATCTGTTCTCCAGAAGACTTGCCCACAGGCTGCGTAGCCGATGGGGCCAGCCAATCATACTAACGGCGATCGCGCGCGACTTTGTGATGTGTATCAAGGTTTCATTGATGCCTGGGGTAAGTCGTGGGGACAAGGCTGAACCCTATTGTTTTGGGCGGGTTTGGCCCAGATTGTCAAGAAATTGACTCATCCTGCGATGTTGAGTGGCCAGCATAGGGCGTAAACTGTACCGCTAGACATCAGGCCCACTGAGAGATCCCACCATGAACGAAGTCACAACCTTATACCCTGAAGCCCCCTCCAGTTGCGAGCACGTGGATGTACTCATCATCGGTGCCGGGATATCCGGTATCGGCGCCGCACACCACCTACGTGAACAATGTCCCGACAAAACCTTCAGCCTGCTTGAAAGCAAGGCCGCTTTCGGCGGCACCTGGCGCCAGCACACCTATCCCGGTGTTCGTTCAGACAGCGACCTGTACACCTTTGGCTATCGATTCAAGCCCTGGACGGGCAAACCGATAGCCGAGGGCAGCGTGATTCTTGACTACCTTGAAGAAGCCATCGAGGACGACGATCTCAAGCCACACATTCACTACCAGCACGAGGTACTGAGCGCGTCCTGGTCTGAGGCGCAGCGGCAGTGGCTGGTGACCGCCCGGCGCGGTGATACGGACGAACTGGTCGAGCTCAGCTGCAATTTCCTATGGCTGTGCCAGGGTTATTACCGTCACGCCGAAGGCTATACTCCCCAGTGGGAGGGCATGGACACATTCAAGGGGCCGATCGTACATCCCCAGACCTGGCCGGAAGACCTGGATTACGCGGGTAAGCGCGTGGTCGTCATTGGCTCCGGCGCTACGGCCGCCACACTGATTCCGAACATGTCCGATGAGTGCGCCCATATCACCATGTTGCAACGATCGCCTACTTATTTCTGGACGGGAGAAAATCGCAACGAACTGGCCGACCAGTTGCGCGAGCTCGAAGTGCCGGAAGAATGGATTCACGAGATTGTGCGCCGCAGCATCCTCAAACTCGCCAAGGACATTCAATACGCCTCCGTTACAGACCCGGAAATGATCAAAGAGGAATTATTCAAGGTGATCCGGGACGCTCTGGGCGAAGACTTCGATATGTCCCACTTTACGCCCAGCTACCGACCCTGGCAGCAACGCCTTGCCTATGTACCCGAAGGTGACCTCTTTGAGAGCATCAAATCCGGCAAAGTCTCGGTGGTAACCGACACGATTGACCGCTTTACGCCCGAAGGCATTCTCACCGAATCCGGGGAGTTACTGGAAGCCGATATCATCATCACGGCGACGGGTTTCAACCTCAGCGTCATGGGCGATATCGCCTTCGACGTAGACGGTGAAGCCGTAGACTTCGGCGAGACCTACACCTACCGCGGCTTGATGAACTCCGGCGTACCCAATATGGCCTTCATGTTTGGCTACCTGCGCACCAGCTGGACCATGCGTGTTGACCTCGCTGCCGACTTCGTCTGTCGTATGCTCAACCACATGGACGCCATGGGCGCCGACATGTGCACGCCAACATTGCTAGAGCACGACAACAATATGCCCACCCTGCCGTGGATAGCTGAAGAGGAATTCAATCCCGGTTACATGCAGCGCAGCCTCCATCTAATGCCCAAACGTGGCGATCATGAGCCCTGGACCTTTAGCGCGGATTACTACACAGAGAAGGACCAATTGCCCCTGGTGGACCTTGATGAAGAGGCACTGAGCTACAAAAAAGCCATCGCCAGCAAAGTTCCGCCACAAGTGGTTGAAAACGAGTAATATGTATCCGGCAAATAAATCACCGCACCGCAGTGCGTACTAACCGGAATCAATCATCATGCCCGACACCCCCTACACGCCACCCAAAGTCTGGAAATGGGATACCGAAAGTGGCGGCCGCTTCGCCAACATCAACAAGCCTACCGCCGGTGCGACCCACGACAAAGAACTGCCTATCGGAAAACACCCCCTGCAGCTCTACTCATTGGCCACCCCCAATGGCGTCAAGGTTACGGTACTGTTGGAGGAACTATTAGCGATTGGCAAGCAGGAGGCGGAGTACGACGCCTACCTCATTAATATCGGCGACGGCGACCAATTCGGCAGCGGCTTTGTCGCGGCCAACCCAAATTCCAAGATTCCGGCATTGATCGACCGGAGCACGACACCGCACACCCGTGTTTTTGAGTCCGGCGCCATTCTTTTCTACCTGGCCGAAAAGTGCGGTGCCTTTCTTCCTGTCGAACCCGCCGCACGGGCCGAATGTATGTCGTGGCTATTTTGGCAAATGGCCAGCGTGCCTTACCTGGGCGGCGGCTTCGGACACTTCTACGCCTACGCACCCGAAAAACTTGAGTACCCTATCAATCGCTACACGATGGAAGTCAAACGGCAGCTGGACGTACTGGACCAGAATCTCTCCTCCCGGCGTTACCTGGTTGGTGATGAATACACTATTGCAGACATGGCGAACCATGCCTGGTACGGCAGTTTGGTGTTGGGAGGACTTTATGAGGCGCAGGAATTTCTCGATGTCGCCTCCTATCCAAACGTCGCGCGCTGGGCCTCGGAAATCCAGGAGCGCCCCGCAGTCCAGCGTGGCCTGCGTGTAAACAGAGCCTGGGGGCCAGAGGACAAACAGTTAGCGGAGCGGCACGACGCGAGCGATCTGGATTAATCTATCGCTGCAGACGCACCACAGGCAATACTCGATCGGTCCAGGTTTGATAGCGTGCGTACTGCGGGTTGACGACAATCAACCTCGCCCAGGCCTCCGCCCTCTCGTCACCACTTAACTCCCGGGCCCGCATGGGCCCCCGGTAACCGCGAAAGGTCACTTTTGCTATGGGGTATGCGCGCAGGTTTATCAGCCAGGCGGGATGCCTATCCAGCCCCCAATTTGACCCTACCAGAAGAATATCTTTCCCATCCGCCATACACAGGGTCACTATTTCCCGCTTGAGGCCCGACTTGGCCCCCGTGCACTCAATCATAGCAATAGACTGCATGGCCGTACTCACCCAGCCGCGACTGAAGCGCAGCAGAAACTTGTCCAGCGGCGGTACAATACGCTTTAACAGGGTGATCACCCAGGGCGAGCGCAACGCTTTTTCTACCAGGTTTGTCTGTAGTAAGCCCATGAATTCTCTCGTTCCAACACTCTGCATCTGCTTCCAGCCCAGCGAGAATGGTAACGTGTCAGCACGGGCATAAACAATATGTCCAGACAAAACTGCAACTATAACCATACTAAAAATACTAACATTTCTTCTCATTACGT
>JBALWA010000076.1:0-19160 GCA_036960305.1 Halioglobus sp.
GTTCAAGTACGGCGTGCCTGCAACGCGAAATATGGATCACGCCACTCAGGGGGCTGCGGCCCTGGAGACCATGCAGTTTTACATGCGTATGGGGTATACCACCTTACGTGATGTTGGCGGCAGCAGCCTCGGAATATCCAGAGCCTTGGTCGCGGGCCAAATAAAGGGGCCGCGACTGTACTCATCGGGCGGCGCAATTAGCAGTATCTCCGGTCACAATGATTTGGGCATGCTGACAGAGGATCCATATGACAATGTCTTCACGCGCAGAGGCGACGCCAATGTTGTGACCGGTCCCATCGAAGTACGAGAAGCAGTGCGGCGGATTCTTCGCGGTGGTGGTTCACAAATCAAGATTATGCCGGGCGGAGGCGTTGCGTCAGATTTCGATCCTCTTGAAGCAACGACTTTAATGGAAGATGAATTGCGTGCGGCAGTGGAAGCGGCGGCAGATTTTGGTACTTACGTCTGTGCGCATGCGTATAACGATGAATCAGTGAATCGATTTCTCGACGCCGGCGGACGCTGCATAGAACATGGTTTTCTGGCAGAAGAGAAAACGATTAAGCGCATGAAAAAACTTGATGCGGTCATGTCTTTGCAGACGTATGCGGCTTATGAGACGTTTAAAGATCCAGAGAATATCCCAGGATTTTCTGCGGAAAATGCTCGAAAAGGACGTCAGGTTAATGAAGGTGCGGAACGCATGCTGAGTTGGGTCGCAAAGTATAAGGTAGATACATTTGGCGGCTCAGACCTTTGGACATTCGATACATTGCCCTTGGTGCCGCAAGACCTTGTTGTGCGCAAGCATTGGTTTAGTGACGTTGAAATACTGCGCCAAAATACGTCTAATGCCGGACGCTGGTTGGCCAAATCCGGCACCAAGAATCCGTATCGGGAAGGGCCTTTGGGCGTGATTACTGTCGGCGCTTATGCTGATATGATTCTCGTCGAAGGCAATCCGCTTGAGGATGTCGCCGTATTGGTGGACTACGATAAAAATATTAAAGTTGTCATCAAAGACGGTGAAATATACAAGAACACGCTGCAGTAAGCGAAACGATATCACCAACTCAAGGGAGCTGAAAAACGCGTGATGAAAGCTTGTGGATTCAGGGCGAGAATAGCCTTGCGAACATTGCCATTACTGGGAGGCCTACTAGCGGTAAGCCCCATTGCCCAGTCAGAAAGTAGTCCCAGTTTCGGTGGTCCGGATTCCGTGGGCCAGACCATAGAAACCGACCAAACAGAAAAGGGCGGGTTCATTGAATCCGAGATGTTCACTCCACTGGAGCAGTGGCAGGTCAAGATGAAGGAGGAGCATGGCTTCAGCCTGGGCATGGATTACTCCGCCGTCACGGTAAATACCAGCGAATCCTTACCCGGTACCGATGACTCCGCCAGTGGCGGTATGTTGCGGCTTTACGGCAGTTGGAACCTGACGGGTGATGGTGAGGAGACTTCGGGCGGGCTGGTATACAAGCTGGAGCATCGCCATAGCTATGGCGATTCAGCTCCCAGTGATTTTTATCTGGGTAGTGTCGGCTATGCCGGACTAACCGCGCCGCCTTTCAGTGACCAGGGAACCCGTTTTACCAACCTGTACTGGCGCCAAAGCATGAACAGCGGTCGTACGGTCGTTCTCGGTGGCTTTCTGGACGCCACCGACTTCTTTGACGTGTACGGCTTGGCGAGTCCATGGTTGCACTTCATGAACCTGGCATTTTCGACGGGATCGGCCGCGACTGACTTGCCCAATGATGCAGCGATGGGCGTGGGTGCGGGCCATTTGTTCGATAACAATGTGTATGTGATTGGTAGCGTGGTTGACCGCAATTCTGACCCTACCGATATTAGCAAAGGGTTTGATACTTTCTTTGGCGATAACGAGTATTTTTCCAGTATTGAGGTTGGTCATACCAGTTCCCATTCCCGTATCGCCTTGGATAACGTTCACCTGGCTCTGTGGCATGCAGATACGCGTGAGGAAGTAGGAGCGCCCCAGGGCTGGGGTGCAAATTTTTCCTGGTCTCGTTATTACAATAACCGGTTCATGCCGTTTGTCCGGGCGGGCTACACCGAAGACAGTGGCTCGCTGCTGGAAAAAAGCCTAAGCCTGGGATTCGGTTATCAACCAGATTCCTCAACCGCGGTCCCCGGCAACCTGTTCGGCGCTGCGGTGAATTGGGGTGAAGTCAATGAGCTGTCTTTTGGTCCGAATTTGGACGACCAGTATACGGCGGAAATTTTCTATCGTTGGCAAACAACGAAGAAGCTGGCGCTGACTGCGGATTTTCAGTATCTGAAAGATCCGGCATTGAATCCTGATGAAAGCAGTGTCTACGTATTGTCGGTACGAGGGCGTTTCGCCTTATAGGCAGCGGCGTTACTTGCCTATAAGGTGCATGCTGAATGAGTAGAATGTTATTGGGGGTGCTACTGTCGCTATCGTGCTGTGTTATCGCGGACCCGGTCCGAGTCCAGATGCCCAGCTCGAACTTAAGCGTATCCCGCATCGCGTTTGGGTCCTGCGCATTCCAGTCAGTGGAACAGCCGATTTTCCGCGCCGTGGTGAATGCCCAGCCTGACCTGTACATATCACTGGGTGACGCAATATATGGTGATTATGACGTCGTCACCAAGTCCGCCTATGATGTCACACCACAAACCTTGCGGCGCGAGTGGCAGGTGCTGGCAGACAATCCTGATTGGCGTTACCTGGTAGAACGTGTGCCGGTGATGGCGATCTGGGATAACCATGATTACGGTCATCACAGTGCCGGTGCAGAATTTTCGTTGAAATCTGAGTCGGAAAATATCTTCCTTGATTTTTTCTCCGAGCCAGCAGCTTCAGCACGTAGAAAGCGTCCGGGGGTTTATGACAGCCAGATATTCGGCTCTGAGGGTCGCAGAGTGCAAATCATCCTGCTTGATACACGCAGTTTTAAGTCTGCGCCTGTCCTTGCCCCGCGGCCGAAGGGAGCGGGAGGAAGCCTGGGAAAATATGCTCCGAACAAGGATTCGACCGCTACATTGTTAGGCGAGGATCAGTGGCGATGGCTGGAGCAACAGTTGAGCAATCAAGCAGACGTGCGCCTGGTGGCATCCAGCGGGCAAGTCGTTGCGGATGAAAAGGGGATGGATGAGTGGGGAAATTACCCACTGGAACGTGAGCGACTGTTGAACTTGATTGCCGCGACGACATCAGGGAGATCGATACTGATATCGGGGAATGTGCATTTTACTGAGGTGTCTGCTGTTGATGTTGCTTCTACTCGCCTTATAGATTTTACATCCAGTGGACTTACTCACGTTAACAGGGCATATCCGAAAGCCCCTAATCGTTATCGGGTTGCCGGCCCCTACATCGATATGAGTTTTGGTCTGGTTGAGATTAGCTGGACCCCTGACCCGGAAATTCGCCTCAAAGCCATTGGGGTGAATGGGGGAGTACACTTTGAATACAGGGTACCAAATGGAACGCCTGTTTCGCCTTTAATTAGCCATTGAGGATTACGCTTGTGTGTAGCTTTATCTCCTATCGCCACTATCTAATTGGTATATGGCTTCTTATGGGTCTGGTGATCCCGGCCCAGGCGCAGCCGGAGCAGTCCATTTTGATCAGAAATGTAACCTTGCCCGGTAAAGATGGTAGTCAGGAGAAGTTAGTTGTAAATATTCTGATCAAAAATTCAGAACTCGATATTCTTACCGAAGATTTCATTCCCCTGGACAGTGCTGATATTTCCTATGATGCCCGAGAGGGCGTAGTCATGGGTGATTTGAAGCTAGGTGAACCAGCCAATTTTCTGGTGTTGGATGGTGACCCGACAGGGAACATCAAATTGTTACTGGATACTAAATCTCACACCATTTTCGCAATTCATGACGGCAATGTTTTGAAAAATACATTGGAACCCGTGACGACTGAAACAGCTGAGGAGCGCGAGCGCAGTCAGCAGGGCTGGCTTGCCTACACGGCACCGCCGCTGGCAGTGCCTGTGAATTACCAGGATGATAGTCGCTGGAACAAATTCAATACTCGCTATGTGTCGGGGATTTTTACGGGGGCGGTAGTGCTTGATAGGCAGAATTGGACAGATCAAGACAGCCAGAGTGAGTTTCAGGTAGGTGACCTTGATCCCTATGAAGGGGGCGAAATACGCGGCCTGAGGTTTGGTGGGGTAGGTACACTTAATTTCGAAAAACCCTGGGTATGGACTGTCTTTGGGGCCACGCATGCATTTGGAAAAGGTTTCGATTCGACGGAATCAGATGACTTCAGCCTATTTGATTTACGCCTTGATATTCCAATATGGGAGAAGGCCAGTTTTAGCATCGGAAAGCAGAAAGAGCCCATTTCGATGGAGCGCCTTATGGCGCTTGGCCACGGCCCCTTAGGTGAGCGGGCGGCAGTGTCAGATGCGCTTCTCCCATCCAGAAACGTGGGTGTAGTTATGGCTGGCAGTCTGTTCAATGATCGGGTGACGCTGGCAGGAGGTGCGTTTAACAATTGGCTGGACAAGGATCAACCGGACTCCTTTAGTGATAATGCCACGCAATTTGTGGGTCGCGCTACCTGGGTGCCGTTACAGTCGACTAACGAGAGTACCTTACTGCATTTGGGTATCGGCCTGCGCGACTCGGACAGCAAGGAGGGTTTCATAACCCAGAGTGGCCCGGAGTTCGATCAAGCGCCGGACTACGTCGCTACTGGTTTTTTTGATATCGAGGGCTCCATGACGTCTCAGGTAGAGGTGTCGCTACGGTCCGGCCCATTCTGGCTGCACAGTGAATACGTGCGTACAGAGGTGGATGATACGTCGCTGGGCGATCCGAAAGTTGACGGCTATCACGTGACGGCGTCCTGGATACTCACGGGTGAGGTGAGGACCTATAACAAACGAACTGGCCTTTTCAGACCGATAGCAGTCTCCAGGACTGTGGAGCAAAACGGCTGGGGCGCCTGGGAAATCAGTACTCGGTTCAGTACCCTGGATATGAGTGAGATGCCCGATCCCGACGGAAGGGATGCTGGAGAAATGGACATCTGGTCGCTGGGCCTGAACTGGTGGCTGACGCCCTATATGAACTTCAACGTGAATTATCGCTATGTCGATTTGGATCGTTTTGGTGTACAGGGAAACAGTCAGGGTTTCGTTACCCGGCTTATGTTGATTATGGAGTAGTTAAGTGCCAAGCCCGCTATCCCCTCGATTGTGTTTGCCGATATTCGCTATGCTTCTGGTTGCTTCAGTGGCACAGGCTAATGATGCCTCGCAGAAATCTCAGGATGACGAGGTGGAGGCTCGGTATCAGTCGGGTTACGGCGATGCTCCGGGCTTCGGTGGACCTTCGAGTGTATCGGAGGAGTTGCGCGAGAGTAATGAAACGAGAAGTTCAATGTACCAATTCGACTCTCTACAGCGAACCTTTTCTCCCTGGTTCGATTGGAAACGGCAGCTTAACGAAGAGCATGGCTTTACCCTGGGCGTAAATGCCTACTGGTTATACCAGGCTGCGAGCGGGAGCATGACCGAGGATGATGACGCGTTTGGCGGAATTTACCGCCTGCAAGGTAGCTGGACGCCGTTTGGCAGAGGGACCGATCATGCGGGTAGCCTCGAGTGGCGTATAGAGAACCGCTCTGAGGTGTTTTCGCAGTTGGCTCCCCAGTCGCTAGCGGCTGCATTGGGTACCACATCCCTCAATACAGGCTTCGGCTATTCGGATAATTTTGATACCGATCTGGCAGTACTCAACTGGACGCAGCGCTTTAACGGCGGCAGGTCTGCCGTCGCTGTCGGTAGATTAGCCTTCGATGCCTATCTTGACGCCTTTCCCTTTCAGACTTTCTCCCGAGGTTTTATAAACCGCTCCTTTCTGGTGAACCCGGCTTTGGCAACGACCGGAATCGGTGCACTTGGTATTGTTGCTAAAGGCTTCGTTTCCTCGAATATCTGGCTGGGTGGTCAGATATATGATGGCAATGCTGTCAGCGGCGAGTTTGATCGAGATACCTTTGAAGAACACGAGTGGCTTAAATCAATTGAGATAGGTTGGACTCCGTCTATGGATAGACGTAATAAAGAACGCATTCAGTTTACCTGGTGGGAGAAGGATGCGCGCCGTGAAGCGGGCATTCCTGCCGGACAGGGCTGGGCGTTCAGCGCTACCTATCAATTGAACGATGACTGGCAGCCCTTTGTACGTTTGGGTCACTCAGACGGTGGTGCCGGCGTTGCGGCTGAAGATGCGGCTTCCATTGGCGTTGAAATGAAACCCCGCATGGATCAGGCCTGGAGTATTGGCCTGGGTTGGGCGAAGCCTTCGCGCAAGACGCATGGCCCGGGGTTGGATGACGAAACCGTTATTGAGACGTCTTACAAATTCCAGCTTTCCCCCAATTTCTCCCTGACGCCGGATCTACAGTATGTACGCAATCCGGCAATGAACCCGGGAGAAAGTAGTGTGTTGGTTGGGGGCGTCAGGGCAATCCTGACGCTTTAATCTTCGGCTTCGCCTGGAATTAAGGTAAAGATAGTTACCAGCCCGTCGGTTCAAGCAATCACAGCTTGCCGTCAGGCTCGCGCCCTCTATACTTCTGTCATTGCACGTCTGTTCGGCGTGCCTGTAACGTACTTGGAGCGCAGTGAATGAAAACCAACTTCCCGGCCCTAACCCAGACCGGTAAAATCGGCAATATGGTGCTGAAAAACCGTATGGTGGTGACGGCGATGGGGACCAATATGGCCGAGGCCGACGGCAGCTGCGGTCAGCGACTTATTGACTACCACGAGCGCCAGGCCAAGGGTGGGGCGGCGTTGATTATCATGGGTGTGGCCGGTGTGGCCTGGCCTGATGGCGGTAATATGCCCCGGCAAATAGCGATCTCCGAGGATCGATTTATTCCCGGCCTGAAAAATGTGGCCGATGCCGTTCATGCCCATGGCGCAAAACTGGCTACCCAGATACACCACGGTGGCCTCGTGGCCGCCCAGGATATGAAAGAAGGGCGGCCTATTTGGGCGCCCTCCATTCCGGTGAGTAAGGCCGGAAACTTTATGGAAGGTTTTCTGGAAAGTGAGCTGGCGGCCATGTACGACCCTTCAGCACCGCCAATGGAATTGCATGTGATGACCGTCGAGGACATCGCGGTGGTGGTGGGCAAGTTCGCCGCTGCTGCCCTGCGGGCAAAAACGGCCGGTCTTGATGGTGTCGAAATCCACGGCGGCCACGGTTATCTGATTTCCGCATTTCTCTCTCCGCGATCCAACCAACGCGATGATGACTACGGCGGTAGTCTTGAGAATCGCGCCCGCTTGCTACTGGAGGTTATCACCGCGGTACGTGCTGCAGTTGGACCGGGCTACCCGGTCTGGTGCAAGCTTGATTCGAGTGAGTTTGGCGTGGAGGAGGGTATCTCCCTGGCTGATGCCAGAGCCACGGCAAAAATGGCCGAGGCGGCAGGTGTTGACGCCATTACAGTGAGCGCCTATCACGATGGTAGCCAGGGTTCTATGCATTCTGAGTCCAATATTCCGCACGTCCCGGAGCGACTCGTGGCCAATGCCACGTCAATCAAACAGGCGGTCAATGTCCCGGTTATTACCTCCGGTCGGATTGAGCCAGGGGCGGCGGACAGTCATGTGCGTAAAGGGCATTTTGACTTTTTTGCCATGGGCAGGAAGATACTGGCAGACCCGGACCTGCCCAAGAAAATTATCGCAGGGACGCCGCAGCAGGTCCGGCCCTGTGTCTATTGCTACTGCTGTGCCAGTCAGATCTATGTATTGAACACGCTCAAGTGTGCGGTCAACCCCGAAACAGGCCGCGAGCGGGAACGTGCGCTTATCGCAAGTGACAAGAGCAAGCATTTTGTCGTCGTAGGCGGTGGTCCCGGTGGTATGGAAGTGGCTCATCGTTTGGATAAACGCGGTTTCAAGGTCACTCTGGTCGAGCGCAGTAACCGCCTGGGTGGCACCTTGCAGTTCGCGGGAATTGCCTACCCGGCGAATGAGCGGCTGTTACATTGGCTGCGACTGCAGGTGGCCGAGTCGGGTGTGGAGGTAAAACTCAATACGACCGCCACAGCGCAGCTGGTTCACAGCCTGAGTGCCGATGAGGTTATCGTTGCCACGGGTGCCAGGCGGGATATGCCGCCCATACCAGGAAGTAAGCGCAATTTTGTCTTTAGCGGCGATGAGATGCGCGCCATGGTCATGGCGGAGGACAACCCCGGTTTGCGCCACAAGACCAGCAGCTTTACTCGGCTGATGACGTCTCTTGGGGCGGCAACACGCATCACGGAGTTTGGTCCGCTGGTACGGTTTTTCACCAAGTTCTGGTTGCCACTGGGCCAGCGGGTGACGATTATTGGTGGCGAGCTGGTGGGTCTGGAACTGGCGGAATTTCTCGCGGAGCGCGGTAGGCAGGTCACGGTGATCGATACCCCTGGCAGGGCGGGCAAGGGGCTATACCTGGTACGCAGATTGCGCCTGCTTGACGAACTCAACCATCTGGGTGTCACCTTGTTGAACAATGCCAGTGATATCAGCATTGGGGATCACACGGTGAGCTACACCAACTATCGTGGTCAGCAGCGCAGCCTGGACGTCGACCATATTATTGTCGCCAAGGGCGCCACAGGCGACCTTGAGTTGGCCGAGAAGTTCGGTGCAGCGGGTATGACCGTGCACACAATAGGTGACTGCAATGGTGTTGGTTACATCGAGGGTGCTATCGAATCGGCCGCGGAGTTGGCGGTTAAACTGGGCTGACTCTTATTCTGACTCTGCCTCGAATATTCCAGTGTTTTCACTCAAGCAACATTAAGAGCCGGGCATTGATGCCCTGGCTGGCACCCTCAACGCCATATCGATCCAGCGTAATGTAGCGGTAGTTGGCGCCAAACTGCATGAGGGGCGTAAGCCACCAGTTAAGGCCCGCGGACCAGATATCCATTTCGCCGCCATCAGCGGCCGAACCGTCCAGTTGTAGTCCGTCGCTCAGGTCTACATGACTGAAGCGGGTGCTGATTTCCCAGGCGCCCCATCCGTTCTGATTGACATCCCGGGCAACCGGTATGCCATCGAAAATTCCTACCCGTCTGTTGTAGGGGCGAACTTCCCCGGTCAGTATCCATGAGGCGGTGACGTGGTAGCCATCGTAACTGGGGTCGCCATACACGGGAGCATCGATGTCGGTGTGGATATACTCGCCGTGCAGCCAGAAAGGGCCACTGCGCACGGAGGCTTCCGCCTGGTAGCTCATGCTGTTTTCGGTCTGCATGAAGGGGGTCTCAACATAGTCTGGCGCGCTATTGAACTCGGGCGAAGTTTTCCCCAGGGTGCCCTCCTCGGTATCTGAGTGACGCAGGCCAATACCCAGGTGCAGCAGCGAGCTTTCATTGTCGGAGATATAGGGCAGCCAGGTTCCACGCCCTACAAATTGCGTGGAATTTTCGCTGAACGAATTGGGTTGATCCTTGTCCAGCCAGTTATTAAATGCCCCGCCGGCCAGTGTTGCCCTGTCATTGAACAATGTACCCGCCATGACGATGCCCACATTCCGTGAGGGTAGTAAGGCGTCTGAAACCGCAGCCCGCTCCTGCTGGGGCAGTTCGATCATGGACATGATGCGCTCCATGGAGATAGGCTCTTTTTGTTTGCCGACACTGAAGCTCGCCTTGTCCCACAGCGGTATATCCAGGCGCAAATCAAACATCGTGAAATCGTCGGATTCCTCCGAGTCAAAGCCCTTGTCGAAGGCGTGGGTAGCCCCGAAGGCCACCCACACCCATGGCCGGTCGAAGTTGATGGTACCGACGCCGCCCACGCGCAGTGCGCGAATTTCGCCGCCGTCGAAATCGGCGAGATCGCCTACCTGGAATTCACTGTCGTCGTCCTGCCCAACCCACTGCTGTCGGTCCAGTACCACGGCGCCAGCAAGCAGCCCGGAGACGTACTTACCCTCTGCCTTGTTCCACTTGCTGTCGTCACCATAGTCAAGGGGGATGGCCAGGGGGGGCGATGCGTAGGCCAACCAGCCCTGGTCGGAGCGGGCTTTCTCCGCCGGCGTCTCACTGAACACCATGACATAAGTGTTCTTTAATACCTCACCACGTCGAATAGCGAAAGTCGCATGGGTTTTGGTGTCCAGCAGTACATCGACATTGGTGCGTGGGTCTTCATCAAGTATCAGGAAGGTGGCGGGTTGGCCCAATTTTAGTTTTCCCAGCACTACGCCACCTGCGGCATCGTAGGTTTCATCTGCATTGTCGAAGGAGATGGGGTCCTCGGTCATGATGTCCAGCAGCTTGTCCTTGACCAGGATGTTGATACGCACGGGTTTTTTATCGGCGCCCTGGCCGATTAAAACCACATTTCTAAGCAGGATACTTTGCCCGGGTTGCTGGGCTAGCGCGGGTGTTGCCAGGCCGATTGATAGGTAGGTGAGCAAGAGCAAAAGAGCGGCGAGGGAACTGCGGCGTGACATGGTGAACTCTCTTGTAGTCAGCAGCCACCGATCGGATTAATGTCTGCAGAACAGATAGAATATTGTGCCTGTCATGGTATCGGACATATGCCGGGGGGCGCAATCGCTTCTACCGATCGATAGTGGGTACGGCCTTGATGGCAGCGGGGGAGCTAATAGCCGAAATCCCAGCGGATACCCAAAGTCACTTCATTTTTTCGAGGTTGACCATTACTTTGCGTGCCATGATCATCGCGCCACTCGGCATAAATCATGCGGTTGAAGGCATCGAAGGTGTACCGCAGGCCCACAACGCCATATTTTAGTTCGTACTCACCCGCGTCGGGATCGTCTTCATCCGGAAGTAGCCAGTTACCGCCGCCAACCAGCCACCAGTTATTCACGTACTCCCATTGCGCAAAAACTTCGCTGGCCCTGCCGTTGATGTACTTGTTTTGGTCGGTTGTCTCCAGGCTGAGCCGTAGTGGGCATTGTTGACCTTGGGTATAGGTTCACCATGTTGATACTGAACATTGAGGTTGAAGGGTTTCAGTGGCAGCCAGGGACTGAAGTCGAGAAATATTTCGCTTTGGACGGCATTGTCGGCGCGTCCGGTACCGGTTGCCCCGCCATCGGTATCTGCATTGTAGAGACCCACAGCCTCTCCGCCGAAGATGGCAAAGCGATCAGCAGCACCGGCTACAGTGTAATAGGTGGACCAGCTTTTGCCATAGGTCAGGGAGAAGTGGTTTGAGTCGACACCCACCTTGTGCAGTCGTGGAACGAAGATCTTCTCCTCGTCATCACCTGATCCCGCGGTATACGTTTCAAGCACATCAAAGCCAGCTTCTACCCTGGCAAACAGGTGCCACTCCTCGGCAAATAGCAAATCAACGCTCGCTCCCAGTCGGGATTCACCGTCACCAAATTCGAAGCTTCTGGAGTCGAAATCGGCATCAAAATGGTTGATGCCGTGAAGGCGCACACTGCCATACAGTTCGAACTCCCAGGGGTCCCGTTTCGGCGTAACTCCGACTTCAATAAGGGCTTGTCGCTCGGCTCGACGCACGGCATCCGGGTTTTCGTTGGTGCTGGTTTCGGTACGAAACGTGTCAAGTTCCTTGTCGGTGAGGGCCTCTTCCATTACGTTCTCAGCAGTATCTGGCACTGCTTCAGTCGCTTGCTCTTCCGAAACCTGGGCATATGAAGGGGTGCTGATGACCATAAAAACAGTGATAATAGATGTCCTGGCAAGGGCGGATTTCAGGCCCCTTTGCCCGTTGCCCTTTGCCCTTTGCCATTCAGCAGGTTCTCAGTTGTTCTTGGAGAGTAAATTATAGTGCAAAGAAGAGGTCGGGGTGGGGAAATTATCTGACCTACACCATGGGGTAGGTATCTGCGTTTCAACTAGAACCCTACCGGCACTTGCTTTAGGATTGGGTTCTTGGTGTATAAAAGGTTTCATGGGATAGAGCGTTGATAAAGCAGCCCGTTAGCATACTACTGTTTTTTGCCCTGGTGTTGAGCCTGGCCGGTTGTGGTCGCGCCGATACGGAGTTGCGTTTTCACATGCCTCGGCACGGTACACTGGACAACCTGATTTTGCAGGATATATTCCAGCAGCAGGCGGGGCTGGAAGTGGTCAGTGCGGAGCTTGAGCATCATCAATCCGGTTTACAGGCCCTGGCCACGGGCGAGGCCGACATAGCGTTGGTGGAGAACAGCTCGAGCTTCGAAACCGGTGTGCGAGCCGTATTACCCGTGTACAAGAGTGTCTTACATATTCTGCTTCGGGATGAGACAGCCATGGATCACTCTGAGCAACCCCTGAAAAATCAATCCATTTTCATTAGCGACGATTCCCCCGCTGGCAAGGCCTTTATTGAAATGGCCGCTTCCCGACAGGAGCTGACCCTGGAGGACTTACAGATAGTGGATGTACTGGAACCCGGTAAAACCGATGTCATCATTTATTTTGGGCCGGTGAATCCACGAAATCCACGCTGGTATGTCCCGGGCTACTCCCTGTATTCCCTGGCTTTTGACGATGTGGAGCGGGCGATGTCATCCCGTGCCATTGGCTACATGTTGCCCCATATCGAGCCGGAAGTGATACCGGCCCAGACCTATGACCTGCCCGGGAATGAAGAAGAGATTTACACCCTGTCGGTGGATACCCTGCTTGCCACTCGCAAGGACGTGTCAGAGTCTACGGTTTATGCCCTGACCAAAACACTGCTGCAACAAAAGCCCCGGTTTACCGCTATTGCCCCGGAGATTTTTTCGGGCTTGACCGAACGGTTCGATCCCTACTCACTCAACTTTCCACTACATACAGGCGCGCGCCGGTATCTGGCGCGCGACGAACCCTCCGCATTAGAGCGCTATGCCGAGACCATTAATATGCTGGTGTACCTGCTTTTTGTAGTGCTGACGGGCATTTTCGGGCTTGCGCGTCTTCATTCTCATCGCAAGAAAGACCGCATAGACAAATTTTATTCCAAGATTATGGCCATCCGCATGCGAGCGATGAATGAGCCCCATGCCCCTCTTCTTTTTGAGCTACAGCAGCTTGAGTTGGAGGCCTTCGATTCACTTATTTCAGAAAAGCTGGCCGCAGACGAGAGCTTCCGTATCTTCATTGAATTGCTGACTCGGGCAATTAATGAGTTGGATGTAAATACCGGATCAGAAAATTCCGATTAGGACTTACTATGTCATCAGAACAAGAAAAAAATGAACCATCAGCGGTCCATGGTACCGGCACCATGAGTACCCTGGAGCGCACACTGAGCTCCGTGATGGAAGCCGGGCGAGATATTCTCGCTAAACGACGCTTACCACTGCCCAGCAAAGCCAGCACGATAGAATCTATCATTGCGTTGTGTAAGGAGTTGCTGGACCACCGAGGAGAGGCTTCCGGGCTCGCCCTTGCGGGTGAGATAGCCGATCGGTATTGGCAATTGGATGCCGAGCAGCGGCTCGAATTTTTTACTGCCCTGGCGGCAGACTTTGATGTAGACGCCGAAAAAATTGTCCAGGCGGCGGAACAGTACCGAGACAGCGCTGAATTGGAAAACCTCTGGGAAATTGCCCGCGCGGTCGAGGCACCCAGGCAGAAACTTTTCCGGCGAATTAATATGGCCCCGGACGGCACGCGAACCCTTGTTGCCATGCGCGGGCACTTATTGGAAATCTTGCGAGCTAACCCGGCCTTACGGGCAGTGGACTCCGATCTAAAGCACCTGTTTATTTCCTGGTTTAACAAGGGTTTCCTCGAATTGCGCAGAATCGACTGGTCATCGCCCGCCCTGGTGCTGGATAAAATTATTGATTATGAGGCGGTGCACGAAATTAACGGCTGGGATGATCTCCGTAGTCGTTTGCGGGAAGACAGGCGCTGCTTTGCATTCTTTCATCCCGCACTGGAAAATGATCCCCTGGTCTTTGTGGAAATTGCGCTGACAGATGAGCTACCGGGCGCGATCGCCCCGCTGCTGGTACAGGAGCGTGAAGTGCCCGCCAAGGACGATGTAAACACGGTGGTATTTTATTCCATCAGCAATTGCCACCCTGGACTGGCGGGGGTTTCGTTCGGCAACTTTCTCATCAAGAATGTTGTTGAGGAATTGAAAAAGGAAATGCCAGGCCTTAAGACGTTCGTAACGCTTTCCCCGGTTCCCGGTTTTCGACGCTGGCTGTTGCAAGCAGACCTCACGGGCCTGGTTGATGAGGAGATGGCGGTGAAGGTGGTCGAGCCTATCGATAGGGTCGTCGAGAGCAACGTTTATGAAGCGCTCACTAAACTGTGCGCCCACTACCTGCTGAAAGAGAAGTCCGGGCAGCTTGCCAGGGATCCGGTGGCGCGCTTCCACCTCGGCAACGGCGCCCGGCTGCATCGCGTACACGGTGGGGCGGACCTGTCGCCCAAAGGCAGAGAGCAATCCGCGGGTATCATGGTAAATTACCTCTATGACCTGACCAAAATAGAAGTGAATCACGAGGCCTACTTCGACAAAGGTAAGGTCTCTGCCTCGCGGGCGGTGAGCCGACTACTTTCCTGAGAGCGTATTTATGGCGATTATTTCTTTTCTGTGGCGACGATTGATATCTCTTCTGGGTACTGCCTTTCTGCTTGTCTTGCTAGTGGCCCTGTTCGTAGTAGTGCGTGTTACGGGCAATGACCAGGAGGATGACCGGGAGCTTATCGCCAGCAAGAAGGCTTATCTGTCCCACCTCAACTCGGGCCTGGAAAGGGCAAGCGAACGCCCGAATATCTTGTTTATTCTCTATGACGATCTCGGTTATGGCGACATTGGTGCCGGCGCCGTGGGTGTCGTTAAAACCCCCAATATTGATCAACTCGCTGCCAATGGCGTGGTGTTGAGTGATTTTCACTCGCCGGCGCCTGTCTGTACGCCTGCCAGGGCCGGGTTTCTGACCGGTCGTCTTCCACTGCGGGCAGGTCTGCCCAATGTCGTTTTCCCCACCGGTAGTGCCCAGGCAATGATGTTCAACGACCTACTTGATCCAACCGGGCACAGCCGTTTACCGACTGATGAGATCACCCTGCCGGAGATTCTTAACGCGGTCGGTTACCGCACGGGCATGGTGGGTAAGTGGCATATGGGGGACCGCAGTCCCTCGCTGCCCAACAATTTTGGTTTTGACAGTTTTTATGGCGCGCTGTACAGCAATGATATGGAACCCTTCGCTTTCTACCGAAATACTGAGGTAGAACTCGAAGCGCCGGTAGATCAACGCAAGATGAGCGAGATCTACACCAATGAGGTGACCACCTTTATAGAAGCACAGTCCGACGCGCCGTTCTTTTTGTATTTTGCCCATAACTTTCCCCATGACCCCTTGTTTGTGAGTGAAGAGCGCAGTGGCCAGTCTGATGCGGGCTTGTATGGCGACGTACTGGAGGAGTTGGATGATGGCATAGGCCAAATCGTCGCCAGCCTGGAGAAGACGGGCCAGCTGGAAAATACCCTGATAATTATTTCCTCGGACAACGGTCCCTGGTTCCTTGGTGACGCTGGCGATCAGCGTGGGCGCAAGGGCAGTACCTTTGAAGGTGGCATGCGTGTGCCGTTTATAGCGCATTGGCCCCGGAAACTCGCGGGAGGTCGGGTTGAATCTGCGATGGGCATGGGGATTGATCTCGTGCCGACTATACTTGACGTTCTGAGCCTGCCGGCGCCCACCGATCGGTTGCTGGACGGCAAAAGCATGCACGAAGTACTCCTCAATGGTGCCGCAACGCCCCATGACTACCTCTACCATTTTGATGGTGAAATTCTGTTTGCCGTGCGCGACCAGCGCTTCAAATACCGGGGAGACCTGGGTATTCATTACGCCATGGACCAAATGCCTGTGAGCGGGAGGGTTCCTCGCAAAGAGTGGCTGTTCGATCTGGCGGCTGACCCCAGGGAATCCTATGATGCCTCAGACCGCTACCCGCGGGATTTGGCGCGATTACGTCTGGCTTTTACTGCGAAGCAGCGGGAAATGGAAGTGAACAAGCGCGGTTGGAATTAGTGTCCGGGATGTCCGAAATTGAGCATGTCTTGTCTTGATCAGACAGTGTTTGGCGGTTGGCTTAGTCTATGATGTAGCTTTTTCCCACTGGGAGACCCCGGATGAATTTCATTCCTTACGCGATACCCTTCTTCCTGCTGCTCATTGTTATCGAGTTGCTGTGGGGTCTGTGGCGTAAAAACAATACCTACCGTGCTAACGATGCCATTAACAGCCTCAGCCTTGGCACCTTGAGCACGGCGACCAAGCTGGTGTTCCTGAATATCGGCGCATTGGTCTTTGCCGGTATTGAGCAGCAGTGGGCCCTGTGGCATTTTGATATGTCATCGGCATGGGACTGGGTGCTTGGCGTTATTCTCTATGACTTCCTGTATTACTGGTACCACCGGATTAGCCACGAGCGCCAGATATTCTGGGCATCTCACGTGGTGCACCACCAGAGCGAGGATTACAACCTAAGTACCGCGCTACGCCAGACCAGCACCAGTTTCTTGCTGACCTGGGTGTTTTTTATTCCCTGCTTCTTGTTGGGTATGCCAATAGAGATGTACGTTAGCATTGCTGCTGCGCATCTTATCTACCAGTTCTGGATACACACTCGGCATATTCCCAAGTTGGGGTTCTTCGAATGGTTCATGGTCACGCCCTCCAATCACCGTGTTCATCACGCCCAGAACACTCACTATATCGACAAGAACTACGGCGGCCTGCTGATTCTCTGGGATCGACTATTCGGAACCTTTATGGAGGAAGAAGAGGAGGTTATCTACGGTGTCAGCACGCCGCTGGCCAGTTGGAACCCCCTGTGGGGGAATGTGCATGTCTGGGTACAGATGGCGCAGGATGCCTGGAGAACAAATTCAAGACGCGAGAAATTCACCCTGTGGTTTGCCCGCACGGGCTATCGCCCGGAGGATGTCAAAGCCCGATACCCCCAGCGGAAATCGGACCTGGAGCATTTCGAGAAATACAATCCGCCATTACCCACCAGCGCGATCTGGGCGCTGTTTATCCATTTTATGCTGATAGCGGCCATCGATATGTGGTTTTCCTGGCACGCCGCGGAGATGCCTTATATGGCCCAGGTGGGATACGTGGGGTTACTGCTGTATACATTGATTGTGTTGGGTGCTGTTTTTGACAGAAAACCGGCCGCGTTGAGTCTGGAAGTGGCTCGATGGGTGGCGGTCAGCGCGGCGCTGGCTGCGGGTTATAGTGCAGGCCTGGTGGATAGTCAGGTCGGCTCGGCGGGTCTGTTGTATTTGCTGATAAGCGCGCCACTTATGCTTTGGTCCACCCGGGTGGTGGCAGCAGCGGTTAAGGAATCACCTGCAGTGCCGGTATAGGCGATTGAGTTCAGCGGCCCTGGGTTTCTGTTGTTGTCAGTAATTCTTTGCGGAACTCGCCTACCGTTTTTCCGGTCCAGTGCTTGAAGCCGCGATAGAATGAGCGGGTCTCCTGGTATCCCAGTTTGAAGGCAATGTCATCCAGTCCCAGGTCTTCCCGGGCAAGGTAATGTGTCGCAAGCTCCAGCCGTAATTCGTCGAGAATTTGCTGGTAGTGTGCGTCTTCGTCATTGAGTTTACGTTGCAAGGTACGGCTGCTCATTCCCATCTCTTCGGCCAGGCGCTCCCGGCTAGGGAGCTTCTCGCTGATCATCAAGCGCAGCATATTCTTGACCCTGTCTCGCATTGAGCAACCCAGATCGATCTGGCGTAGTTCCTGGCTGGCGTGCTCCAGAAGGGTTTTCAATAACTGATCGTTAGCTTGCTCGATGGGGCGGTAAACATCCTCGCGACTGATCCAGGTACCGCTGAATTCCTGGTTGAAAAGCACCTCGCAACCAAAGGTGGCTCGATACACTTCCAGTAATTCCTCCTGCTGTGGTGCGGCGTGTTCAAAATGGATTCGCAGGGGTTTGCCGGCGAGGTGCAAATAATTCTTGGAGAATTGATCCCAGGATGCCAGTACATTTTCGGTCGCATGCTGCCTGACGAGCGGATCGCTGAAGTGGCAGTTGAAACTGAGGCAGGTGTCGCCACCTGATATGACGCGTTTGCTGGTCCCAATTTCGCCAACAATTTTTTCGTAAAGCGGCATTTGCGTGAGGACTTCATCCAGGTTGCCGCAATTCATCGAGATATAACCCAGGACATTGTAGGAGTTTTGCTGCACAAATCGGGCGCAGTGGAGGCCAAATAAGGGGTCTCCGCTGGCGGTAATCAGCAGATTTAACAGTTGCTCCAGTGCCGAACCCGGAATGCGACCAGTGTTGTTGACCAGTGCATTGGGGTCAATGTCACACTGTTTGAGATAGGGCTGGTAGTCCACGCCACAGTCCTCGGCCATCTTGAGGTATTGCTTTACGGCCGGAACGGAGGCAAATCCATTGTCTGTCATCAATTGGGTATTACCGTATAAGGTCTAAAAGTGTCTCAAATTGCGACACTGCTGTCTGATATGGTCAGTGACAGTCTTGGGCGTCAGATTATCATTTATACACAATATTACATACCGTTTACCGCACATCCGAATCTGCCCCACTCAACTTGTGATTTTGACCTGTTGATTGCGCGGCAATCTGGTAGTAACGTGAGGCAGACAATAATAAATCGTCACTTGGGAACACATTATGAATACCAGAAAACCGATCGCTTTACTGGTTGCCGCTGTCATCAGCACGGCCGCAGCCACCGCTCAAAGCCAGCAGCTCGAGGAGGTGTTGGTTACCGCCCAGAAGCGAACGGAAAGTGCACAGGATATTCCTGTGGCGCTGACCGCTGTCAGCTCAGCTACGATCGAGGCTATGGGGATTACCCAGACACATGACCTGACGAAGCTGGCACCCTCACTAACCCTTAGTGTTGCCTCTAGCAAGCAGAACAGCTCCTTTAGCCTGCGGGGCGTGGGGACACAGGTTTTTACCATTGGGATTGAGCAGAGCGTAGCCGTTATCATAGATGACGTCTCTACGGTACAAGCGGGCCAATCCATCGGCAACCTGGTCGACATCGAACGTATCGAGATCCTTCGGGGTCCCCAGAGTACGCTGTTCGGGAAAAGCGCCTCTGCGGGTGTGCTCAGCGTTACGACTAAGCCGCCCTCTGAGGAATTGGAAGGCTCCGTAGAAGTCACCC
>JBALWA010000077.1:0-18495 GCA_036960305.1 Halioglobus sp.
GCTGTGCCGGCCGGCCCGCCATTCGCCAACCGATGGGAAGCGCGGTATGTGCTTTTATAAAGTGTTCCTTCAACGGGCATCATATCAAAATCATAATGCGCGATAATGGCTTTAACATCGGGATGTATATCTTCGTCATTCTGCTCAAACATAGTTAGTAAGCCTCTATCTGGACCCATTGAGCATTGTTTTGTGCGCTCTCATAAATCGCGTCACAAACCAGCGCATTGATAAAACCATCGCGAAAATCTGGATAACGGCCTTGACGATTACCTGAACGTATATCTTCGTACACCTGCCCTATAAAGAGCGCCACGGTATCGTTGAAATTTTCACTGAAGGCATTTATCGAGGTGTTAATACCAGTACCCTTTTTTGCAACATTGAGATGATAGGGTGTTTCAGAGTCCCACCACACGGACTGATTTTCCCCCGTCACTTCCAATTTGATACAGTTCTGCCTGCCATGGGAAACTTCAGACAACAGGACGTTACCTATGGCGCCGTTATCGAATGCCAGGGAAATCACTGCCGCATCTTCAGAACTGACAGTCACCGGCGTCGCCCCCTCCACTGGTTCGCGATGCATGATGCCATCGCGAAGATGCCTGACGGGGTTGAAGCAACCAAAATTTGCACTAAGCGACCTTATCTCCAGACCAGTCCAATGCCGAATTAAGTCGATACAATGGGAACCGATCTCCGTTGTCGCCCGCAAATGACCGGACGCCTCTGGCTTATAACGCCATGAGTAGGCCGCCGGCAATGCGTGAAACTCCTGTTGATAGCTGCACTGGACAATCAACGGTCTGCCGAAGCTGTCCTGACGAATAAGTTCTTTCGCCTGCCTACAGGCCTCATAGTAACGCACATTGAAATTAACCGCGTTAACCAGGCCCATACTGTCGGCAAGCAGCATTAACTCTTCTGATTGCTCCTTTGAAAGGCACAGCGGTTTCTCGCATACGACATGTTTCTTAAGACGCAAACAGATTTCAAGTAATTCATAGTGGGAGCCCGGCGGTGTACAAATATGTACACAGTCAATATCCCGTATCAGGTCTTCGCTTAGCACATCGCTATAGTGGACTGCACCCCACCTTTCAGAAAATGCTTTCGCACTTTCCAGTGTCCGACCAACCGCGACCGTTACCGCATGCCCAAGCCCCCGAATGGATTGAGCATGTACCTCTGCAATTTCGCCACAGCCAACTATTGCAATATTCATGTCTCTGCCCATTGCCTATTTTGCCACCCTTACTGATTTCGGCCCATGATCGAAGTATCGGAAGAGGTAATGGATTATAGATTCAATAACCCAGATTGGTATAGTCATCACCTACCCACGCAGGCGTATTTCTCGTATTGTTGGGCTATGAATAATCAACAAGCAATTAGAAAGCCGGTGGTAATTGAGATTCCCGAGGAAGCCTACAAGCAAAACACGGTATACCGCCCATGGTCTGACACGCGCAGAACAAGCAAAGAGGCAGAACACCGCGATACGCGTCCGCCCCAACAGCGTTAAAACGCCGTTTCCAGCTTCAGCTCAGTATCGGCCAAACGCGACTTAAGCCAATACACTTCGTAATCGTTTTTCTCTCCGACTTCCGTCATTTCCATGAGCCGCTGTAAGGCCTGTTGACGCATAACCAGGGCAGCTCTATTCTTGGGTTCTCCCGCCAGCACGACTTCGACAACGTGTAATGTCTTCACCGGTTTGTCCTGCTGCAGATAATTTCTCCCCAGACTCAGCAGCGCCTCCGGCCCAGCCGCCTCTGCAAGATCAGCGTAAACCTCTCGCGCCGGTACCGGATAGAGTTCGGTGGTACTGTCAAAGTGAAACCAGGTCGCATAGTACTCCCAGAGGCTCTTCACCGCCCAGTCAACCTTGCCGTGGTTCTGTACCAGATACAACTCGGGAGGCAGTTCGATTTCTTTCATCAGATCGTACACACTCCTGCCCGCGTTCATACCGGCAATCGTTTCATCATGCACATATTGGACCGCGTCGCGTATGCGCTCCATACCCTCGCGGATTTCCGCTGCCCCTACAGTCGGGTCAAGGTGGCTGGGTACAACCACTTCTGGCTCCAGTAAAATCAACTTATCCAGCGAGGTCACATATTCCATGGGCTTGCGCACTTTCTCGCCGCGCATGGTGAATATGTTTGGAAACTGAGGGAATTGCGGCCCATAGAAATCGCCCGTGAACAGTATTTTTTGCTCTGGCAACCAAAGCACAATATTATCCGCGCCCTCTGCGCCGGGAGCGCCGATCACCTGAAACTCTACGCCACCCAATGTAAAAGTGTAAATATCGTCATCACCGACAGTAATGGTTGGATCTATTCCGCCGTAGCGCATCATCTCGATTTCTGGCGGGCTTTCGGGGATCCAGGGGAACAGTGTGCGGTTGCGATTATGGAGATAGGGTTGCAGCTCTGTCAGGTAACGCTGCTCTTCAGCATAATCGTCGTGCGCGATAATTTCCGTGCCCTCCTCCATCCAGAATTTAGTGCCACCGATATGATCCGCGTGGGAATGACTCAGGATGATGGAGTGGACCGGGCCGTCTGACACCTGCTCTTTCAAAAGGCGAAGCTGCTTGGCGGACTGCAGTACCAGGCCGGTATCGTAGATCACCACACCCTCATCCGTATTGATCATGATGGTGTTGCCCACGCCGGTGGCGTAGTAAATATTCTCTGCAATCTTACGTACTTCGATAGGGCGCTTGATCATATCCACAGCACTACCGTGGCTTTCCACACCATCACCGCCGCTACTGGCCAGATGTTTGGCTGCGGCATCGCCAATCACTTCCATACTTTTCAGTTTGGCCTGTTTCTTGATGCCCTTGCCGGCATCCTCATCTATGGCCAAATACGCACCTATTGCAACAATCACTGCGAGTGAAATGAGTAGGATTTTGGCAATGCCGCCCCGCTCATTCCTTGTTCCGGACTGCAAAGCACTCATAATTTTTCCTCTGGGCTTTCGGGCAGCGAGGCCGCCTCATAATCTACAAAAATGGGGGAGGACCAGGCGCGCTGATTAGCCGGCGCCAGGCAGTCTTCCTCGGCTGGCGTACGGTAATCGCCGTAGCAGGGGTCCACTGCGATGCACTGTCCCTCATCATCGTATTCGCAGCGCACATTAGCCGCATTAATCATCTGGGTTGATTCCTGAATGGCCCGCACATAATAAATGGCCTCTCGCGCCCCGGAGACAAACTCCGGATCCTCAAACTCTACCCGACAACCGCTCTCGTCAGGCGAGCAGTCGAAGCTGCGCCAGGGATCCTCAATGAGATCATCAATTTTTTCACCAGGCTCCACCTGGGGCCTTATGCGCACAACCTCGATACGCTCTATCAGATGGCGCTGGTCTCCCGGGTTGTAACACTCGCCTGCACACAGCAGTTCCAGCCGCTCAGTACCCAGTGCCTCATGGGCATAATCGGGACACCCCGGCAGCTGCTTAAAGGCACCCATGGCACTGACCTTGAATCGGGGCGCGGAGGATTGGCGGGTCTCAGACCCCATGGGAATTGTTCCATCTTCGCTCGCCAGGTCAAAGGACAGCAGTATTCGATCTCCTGACGTCGCATAAACCTCCTTACTTTTCATGCCCTGCCATATGGCCTCACGGTTTCGCCCATCACTGTGTACTGCCACTAACCCGCCGGTCAGCCAAAACGAATTCTGCCGTTCCATATTCCTCAATTTGACCAGGCCCAGGTCTTTTGATTCAGCCAGGGATACTGAGCGAGGTATGGGCTCTCTATGATCGCCAGTCGCCCTTTTGGCCATACCCTCATTCTCGGAACCAAACGCTTCGGTCATGTGCTTGCGGCCCACCTCTTTGTAGCCGGTACCACCCTGACCGCGATGGTTATCACTCGAACCTATCATGCCAAAACGAAAACGCAGGGGCTCATCCTCATGTTCGAAATCGGTGATAGCCAGCGCGTATTGCGCAGTTGTGCCGGGACGGTGGTCCATCGGCTCATTAAAACAATCCGGGCAATTGCCGCAATTCAGCCAGTCTTCCACCTTCTGGCCGGGCACCGTCAGATGACCTGAGTTACCAGCATCGACAAAGTTCTGCCTGGCTTCCAGCTCGCGGGATTCACAGTCTTTGCCATCTATCCCGGCCTGGTCACAACGCTCGCGGATAATCTCCCCGGCGCGCCAACAACAGGGCAGATAGCCTTCACTGGGCGCCGGACAGGAAAGCCCGCCCTGGGGATTTTTTACCGAACCGCGCCAACTGCGATACTCCTCCGAGTTTCCATGGCCTGAATACACTTCAAACAGGATCTGTCGATCAGGGTCATGTTGCGCACGATTCAGTTGCTTATCAAAGGTGCTGCTGGCCGGGGTATTCATACCCCAGGAGTTGCCATGGGGAATAACGATGCTGTCGAAACCCCATTGGTCCAACTTGGTAAACAGCTCCCTGGGATCGTTCGCGATTTCGCGGCAGCCTACAGGCAATTCCCGTGTATCCACACCCGCTTCACAGACCGGCGTATCGGCAACCTCGTCGTAATACCGCTGGATACCCCAATAGAACTCTCTGTTTTCGAAGTCCATCAGTGACATCATTAACTGGTTCGCTCGCCCCATAGGCGCCTTTGCAATCAACTCTCTGGGGGCTGCGATCGCGCGCGCTGGCACTTTCTCATCTTCGGTGTCGAGGAAAATCACATTCTTGTGACCATAGTGCTTTTTCGGATCAGTATTGACCTGGCTCCACTCCCACCCGAGGAAGGTCACCATATCTGGATCAGACTGATCGCCCGAAATACGGTTGCAGTCACGAATACTCTGGCGTGTTTCCTCCCAGCGCCTGGGCGTAATACCCTCAGCGTGATCGTTGATAGACCAAAAATCGAGATTGGAGCAGTAACGAGCAAAGTCGCAGGCATCGGCTGGTGGATGCAAACCCGTACCCCCCATTAGTGGCACCGACATAATAAATGCATCCGGTGAAAAAGTGGTATGCACATGCAAGTCGCCGAACAGTATCTGTGAGCCACTGGAAGCCCCCTCCGGCGATAGCGCTTGCTGCCTGGACTCCTTATTTTCGATGACCGTCGCGGGAATTGCGGCGCCCTGGATCTCCCCCCGCCCCGGCGCCTTGCCGCAGCCGGCAGCGGCGACCATCGTGACCAACAGCAGACACCTGCACAGGCGTTTATGGAAATCGTTCATCAGTAATTCTCCCACTCAGGTCGGCGACAGGTAGAAATTGACCGCTTCTTTAATAGATTTCTCTATAGGCTCTGGCTTCCAACCCAGTTCCTCCTGGGCCTTGCCGCTGTCCACATTGGGCAGCAGTGTCGCACAGCGCAGTGACGCGAGGCTCATCCGGTTATCCCTGCGGGTAAAAAAGCTTAGCACATCGGTGAAGCCGGATATCAGAATCATCATCAGCGGGGGTATCCGTATGGCGGGTGGTTTCACGCCGCCGGCGGCCGCCGCCAGTGAAAAAAGCTCTTTCCAGTTTACCCAGCGCTCAGCCACAATGTAACGCGCGCCAACCTGCCCTCTCTCCTCGGCCAGCAACAGGGCACGAGCCGCATCACTAATACCCACACAGGGCCCGCCACCATCCCAGTATATTGGCATTTTCCCAAGCGCAGCATCTTTAACCAACTGACCATGGGGCGTGGGTACTACGTCTCCTTCCCCGTAGGTATTACCCACCAGGCAGGCCACGCCAGGCAGCCCTTTTTTATCACAGTACTCCAGAAACAAATCCTCGGCCTGAACCCGGCACAGCACGTAATCCGGTGCTTTGTCAGCCCAGTTAAAGCGGTCGTTCTCAGTAGAGACCCCGGATGAGTTAATACCGAGGGTGCCGTAGGTGCTGGTGAAAACGAAACGAGTCAGGCCCGTTTCAAGGGCCACATCCATCGCCCGTCGCAAGCCATCGACATTCGTCGCATAGAGAGGCGCGGAATCGCGCAACCAGGCGCGCGTATCCACAACGCAGTAAAAGACACTGTCACAACCCGTCATGGCCGAGGCCATGGCCTCACAATCCGTGATATCACCAATGACACGCTCAACATCCAAATGATCAATGGCCCGGGTATCACTGCTGCTGCGAACCATGATTCGCACCGTCCTGCCCTCGGCGACCAGTGCTTTTACCACGTGGCTACCGAGAAAACCGCTCGCCCCCATTACCAAAGCCTTTGTCACCTACTCTCTCCCCAAATAATTCTGTCGCGCACATCAATATTTTAGCAGGCGGCAAGGATAGCGTATCTGAATGACACCCCCGAGGACCTGAAGGGCCAATTTTGCCTACCAATACGGCCCAACCCTGACGATGGAAGCCAGACAACCGACAATCGATCAACAGCTAAAATACGTTCAATCACCATGAATAGTAGAAAGGCGCATAATTGGCCTGACCAATTCCCCCAAAACCCGCTATAATCAGATGAAACCGCCGTGGAAATACCCCGCATGAAACTCGAAGCCGTGAGCGTACAACGTCTTTATATACAAATCGCTGAGCAACTGGTTCAGCTGATTCGCGCTGGAGATATACAGCCAGGGCAGAGGCTGCCGTCTGAACGCGACCTCGCCACCCGCTTCGACGTCAGTCGACCCACTATTCGCGAAGCCATGATCGCCCTGGAGGTAAGCAATATTGTAGAAGTACGCTCCGGCTCGGGGGTCTATGTGTTACCGCTGGCGAAAGAGAGCTCCCTCAAGGCCAGCGAGGATCTGCCTGGCCCCTATGAAATACTGGAAGCCAGGGCGCTGATTGAGGCCGATGCCGCTGCGCTGGCTGCCGAGCGAATGAGTAACGATGAATTGCAGGTACTGGGCCAATTGCTACGCAAACTGATCTCTGAAATAGACAAGGGCGACATTGAGGCTGCGGAAAAGATTGACCAGCAGTTCCATTTGACCATTGCCAAGGGCAGCCGAAATAGCGCACTACTGGCAACCATTAACTGGCTATGGGACTTACGCAATGAGTCTCAGATTGCCACGGTATTTCACCGACATGCCAGAGAGGAAGGCTCCACTCCCAGTCAGGAAGAACACCAGAATATACTGGACGCTATTACCCGACGCGATCCCGCTGCCGCTCGCGACGCGATGACCACACACCTGGAACGGGTTGTCCTGAACTTTCACGATTATACACCGAGCTAATAAACCATGAGTGCCCCACTCGTATTACACCCCGACCGACTACTACCAACCGAAAAAGGCACGCGGGAAATCGCCCGCCGCCTGTACCAGCACATCAAGGCCATGCCCATTATCAGCCCGCATGGTCACACGGATCCTGCCTGGTTCGCGTTGAATGAACCCTTTACCGACGCTACCGAATTACTCGTTAAACCCGATCACTACGTTTTTCGAATGCTGTACAGCCAGGGCGTCCCTCTCACGGCATTGGGCATCCCCTCCAACACTGACGCCAATTGTGAACTGGATAACCGCAAAATATGGCAACGCTTTGCCGATCACTATCACTTGTTTCGGGGAACGCCCTCGCGAGTCTGGCTGGACACCGTATTCAAGGAAGTTTTCGAATTTGATGTCGCACTGTGTTCGGCAACCGCCGGTCATTACTATGACCATATCGGCACATTGCTAGCGACCCCGGAATACCTTCCCCGGGCCTTGTTCGAGCGCTTCAATATCGAACTGCTTGCAACAACCGAGTCACCACTGGACGATTTACGCCATCACCAAACCCTGCGCGACAGCGGCTGGCACGGTCGGGTCATCACAGCCTTCAGGCCCGATCCGGTGGTAGACCCGGAATTCGAAGGCTTTGGCAGCAACCTTGCCGCCCTGGGCGTCATGACGGGTGAAGACACAAGTCACTGGTCTGGCTACCTCAAGGCCCTTAAACAACGCAGAGATTTTTTCCGCTCCATGGGAGCCACTTCTACCGATCACGGCCACCCCACAGCCGGCACTGCAAACCTGACAACAGGTGACTGTGAAGCCTTGTATGAAAAGGCACTGCTGGGCAAGTGCAGCGCTGCGGAAGCGGAAACCTTCAGAGGGCAAATGCTAACGGAAATGGCCGCCATGAGTATAGAGGATGGCCTGGTAATGCAGATTCATCCCGGCTCTTTTCGCAACCACAATGCCTCACTTTTCGAAGCCTCAGGCCGGGACAAGGGCGCCGACATACCCACTCAAACAGAGTACGTGAAGGCGCTTAAACCACTGCTGGACAAATATGGTGATGACAGCCGACTTTCCATCATCCTCTTCACACTGGATGAAACCAGTTATTCCCGGGAGTTGGCTCCCCTCGCCGGACACTACCCGACACTCAAGTTAGGGCCCTCCTGGTGGTTTCACGACAGCCCCGAAGGAATGAGACGCTTTCGACAACAGGTCACAGAAACCGCTGGCTTTTATAACACCGTGGGATTCAATGATGACACCCGGGCATTTTTATCCATCCCAGCACGACATGATGTTGCCCGACGTATGGATTGCGGCTTTCTCGCCGAATTGGTTGCCGATCACCGCCTGCAGGAATATGAAGCCATGGCGCTGGCGGAAGAGTTGACCTATCACCTGGTGAAGAAGGCCTACAAGTTGTGAAGCGCTTGTCCACAGAATCCCTGGCGCAACTTCCCCCCCAGGTGCAAACCCCACGATACGATAGAGACAGTACCGATATTGGCATAGTCCATCTCGGCATCGGGGCGTTTCACCGTGCACATCAGGCACTGTATACGGAACAGGTGCTGAACGAGACGGGCGGGGCCTGGGGAATCTGCGGCGTAAGCCTGCGAAGTGCCACAGTGAGAGATCAGCTGGCACCTCAGGACTGTCTTTACACTGTCTCGGTCAATAGCGATGCCGGCCGGAAACTCCAGCTGGTCGGCGCGGTGAAGACCGTACTGGTCGCCAGTGAGTCGCCATCCGCAGTGATTGAGGCGCTTTGCCTCCCCAGCGTGCATGTGGTGACGTTGACGATTACAGAGAAGGGCTACTGTTTGAACCCGGCATCGGGACGGCTGAATGAGAGTCACCCGGATATCCGCCACGATCTGGCGTACCCCGACCAGCCGATCACTGCCATTGGCTTCATCGCCAGAGCACTGGAGCACAGGCGAAAGAACGGACAAGCCGGGCTTACCATCATCTCCTGTGACAACTGGTTTGCCAACGGCAAACGCCTGGGCCAGGCCGTGCTGGATTTCAGTACTCTGGTAGATACCGAGCTGCAGACCTGGATAGCTGATCACTGCCGATTCCCCTGCACCATGGTGGATAGAATCGTACCAGTAACTACGCTTGAGGACCGCGAACGGATCGGTAACACCCTGGGGCATGAAGACCAGGCCTGCGTCATGACGGAGCCGTTTAGCCAATGGGTTATCGAAGATAACTTTGCTGGCCCCGTTCCGGACTGGCGTAGCGCTGGGGCCACACTGGTGAGCGATGTTCAGCCCTTTGAAAAGATGAAGTTGCGCATGCTCAATGGCAGTCATTCCACACTGGCCTACCTCGCTTGTCTGGCGCGAATTGATACGGTGTCGGAGGCCATCACGCACCCTGAAATACGCTTGCTGGTCGAAAAACTCATGCGAGAGGAAATGGTACCCACACTATCACTACCCGGTAGTTTCGACCTTGATGCTTATGCAGATCAGCTTTTACAGCGATTCGCCAACACGGCCCTGCACCACCAGACCCGCCAGATTGCGATGGACGGCTCGCAAAAAATTCCCCAGCGCCTGTTGCCGGCGCTGAATGATTACTTGCAAAAAGGCGAGAGTAGCGCCGCCATTATGCTGGGCATCGCGGCATGGATTCGCTATACCCGAGGCATTGACGAAAGTGGCATCCGCTATCAGCTAGATGACCCCCTGTCAGAACAATTGGAAATTTTGCATGAAGCCTGTGGCCCTGATGTGGAAAGTTACCTGCCGGCAATATTGGGGATATCAGAAGTATTTGACGTCGAGCTCAAGAATAACCTCCTGTTCAGCAAAGGACTGCGGGAAGCGCTCGACACACTGGAATCACTGGGCGCACTTGCCACAGCGCGCCTCGTAGGGGATAAAACCAACGGGTGAAAGAACCGTACGGGACGGTCCTGTCTATGCCCTAACCAAAAAAACGGAGCGCTGCGATACCGTAGTCACCCCGCTTTCATCTTAAGCGGCCTTCTTCTTAGGCGCAGCCTTCTTCTTGGCCGCAGTTTTCTTTTTAGCCGGTGCCTTTTTCGCCGCTGCTTTCTTCTTGGCCGGTGCTTTTTTGGCCGCTACTTTCTTTTTAGCCGGGGCCTTTTTGGCAGCAGCCTTCTTCTTGGCCGGTGCCTTCTTCTTAGCTTTGGCTTTGGCCTGCGCAGCAGCAGCTTTCTCAATCAGAGCTGCAGCCTGATCGGCAGCCTTGGCCTTTCTATCCTCAAGCAAAGCATCGGCTTTCATCGGCATGTACTTTTCAGCCGACTCAAAGGCTGCTTTCGCGATACCTGCCACTGCCTCTGCCAAATCTTGAACCTGCTTTCGCAAGCCATCAACCTTTTTCTTGTTAGCGGCAGTCGCTTTGGCATTGAGTGTTGTGCGCGCCTTCTTTAGTCTGGCATTCGCGGCAGTGTGCTTTTTGCGAGCAGAGCTGAGATCACGTTTTGCCTTCGCATGCGCTTTTTCAGTTTCCGACAGCATCTTCTTTTTAAGTTGAGCTACTTTTTTATTTGCCTGCTCAGCCATTTTGGTGGCCTGAGCCAATTCTTTTTCCATCATCTTGAATACACTCCGTCATGGATTAGATACCGCTTCTGTAGTGTATGCCTAATATGTAGATAGGCAATGATTATTTTTTGATCTACATCCAGATGAGCGCAGTGATTATTGCTACCATTGACCACAACCTTAATCATCGGGAGAAGATAAGTGCTTAAGTCATTACCAGAATTAATCGCGGAAACGACAGCGCACATACGCACGGTAGATGCAAAAACTGCCAAAGCGGAGCGCGCCCTTAACAATGGTTTTCTAATCGATGTCCGGGAGCCTGCAGAGGCAGACGTAAAATCGGCGGTGGGCAGTACAAATATCCCACGCGGCATTCTGGAAATGAAAATAACCGGAGTCTGTACGGATGTCGACACACCGATTTATCTGCACTGTGCAAGCAGTGGCAGGGCGAGGTTGGCCACGGAGCAGTTGCTACGGATGGGCTACCAGAACGTGACGGCTATCAGCTGTGATATTGATAAGGTCTGCAGGGCCTTTCAGGATGACTGAGCCAAGCAACGAGATAGTAATCGACTACTACTCCGACGTGCTGTGTGTCTGGGCGTGGATTGCACAGCCCCGACTCGAGGAGTTGCATCGACAATGGGGACAACAGATACGAATTCGACACCGCTATGTCGACATCTTTGGCGACACGGCCAACAAAATCCCCCGACAATGGGGTGAATCGGATGGCTACTCCCAATTTCATGCGCATGTCGTCAAATCGGCGCTCCCCTTCGAGCAGGTTTCAATACACGAAAATTGTTGGACTCGCACCCGCCCCCGGACTTCGATGAATGCACATCTACTTCTGAAAGCCACCGGCCTCGTCGCCGGCGACGAGGCTCTGGAGAATATGGCAAGGACCCTGCGGCAGCAATTTTTTGCTGAAGGCAGAGACATTGGTCATATGGGTGAACTGATGGACATAGCCCGTGAGCTCGCACTGGACATACCAGACCTGGAGCAAGCACTGAGCGACGGGAGTGCAATGGCAGCGCTAAGCAACGATCTGCGCACCGCCAGTGACATGGGTATCAAGGGAAGCCCTACCTGGGCGCTAAACCAGGGCAGGCAACTACTTTATGGCAACGTGGGCTACCGTATTCTCAATGCCAATATTGAAGAACTGGTGAACAATCCGGCAGATGAAGCCAGTTGGTGTTAGCACCAGGCCGGACATGTCCGGCCTGGTATCTGTCTAATTCTCAGATTTTCAGCTGAAAGCTTAGCCAGACTTTGGTGGTGTCAGTCGCAAATTTATCGGCGCTATAGTCTGCGTACTTCAGTTGGGTGGAAAAGCCCTTGGTCACCACCCAGGTCGCCGCCAGATCAAGTTCCTGACCGTAACTGTCACTGCCATCCTCGGCACTGAAGTCATGGTAGATAGCCTGTAACTTCACTGGCCCTGCCTTAGCTGTTATGCCGACATAAATATCTTCGATACCGTCGCCCGGTGTGGTCAGAAATTTATCTGACCAGCCCTGGAATTTATGTAATGTTGCCAATGGCGTGGCAAAGCCAACCCCGTCACCGGCTCCCAGCACTTCCAGACCAGCATTGAGATTTACCATGCCCAACTTGCCACTCACGTCAACCACATAGTAATCGGCGTCGTATTTTCGAGTATTATCGCCGGCGTCGGACTGAGTTGCATAGACGGCACGGAGCTTAAGAATATCAAAGTCCCCAATGTACTCCAGTCCGTAGGTGTCACTGGAATTATCCACGGTCTTGCCACTGGCATACGCACCTCGGGCATCGAAGTCCAGAAGATAAGCAAAACCTGCAAACTTGTGCTTCTCGGCGAAGGTATAGTCCAGATACACGAAATGATTTTCGCCGTGCAAATTCGCCGGATTGGCTCCGTCATCCGGACCAAAAATACGATTCACATTGTAGACATAACTGTAATCCAGCTTCAGCGCATCAGTTGGCTTCCAATTGGCCCTAAAACCGTCATAGGTCTGTTCATTCTGACGCCAGGCGACTCCACCAATAAAGCGCTGATTGCTGTGCAGTATTCGCTGGCGACCATAAGTGCCATCTGCGGACTCTGCGGTGTACTTGATAGCCGCCTGATTAATGTCTGTACCCTTGGGGTCAGCGACTACCGGGTACTGGGTCTTGCCGTTTTCCGTTGAGTTGTAACGCTCGGAACCGATAACCGACACATTATCGAACTCAGTGATAAAGCTGAAGCCGCGCAAACTCCCAGAGTTATAGGTCAACCTGGAGCGCAGTGTTGACGCCCCTGCGTCCTTGGAAATGCCATCCTGGTCTACAAATTCATAGCGATAACGAAAATCGAAATTAACCTTGCCCTCAGTGACCATCTTGTTCAGATCGTCGGTCCAGGCCTCGTCTGCCTGCGCGCCCTGTCCCAACGTACACGCGAGTAAGGCCGATGAAACAGCCGTCGCTATCAGTGTCTTATTCATTCGTAATTCCCCATTTTCAGTCTTTTCAATAATATTTTTGCCGACACAATACCGCTATCGGTTTGTCGATGAGTGTATGCATCTCGTACGCAAGTGCCATGCCATAGATCAAGATTACTGCATATTGAGCCACGGCGTCGGCAACAGCAGCGCGAAATAATAACAGTAGGCGTATACTATCTCACTGTCCGAGTTTTGATGTGGAAACTACTATGGCTGAAGAAAAGGGCCCCCTAATTCGCGCCCCGCGTATTGTCAGGCAAAAGCTGCGAAGTGCCGCCGTTGCTGGCGTCCGCAAAGATATTATTCATGCGGGCCGCAATGAGGCCGAATACCCACCCGAAGACCTCGAATACCTGGTAGCGGAGAAAGAGAAAGAAATCTGGGCAGGGGTCGGCTGGAAGGGCTTCGGTATTGTCGCCCTGTTGCTGGGTATCAATATAGGGATCTAGTGTTGTGTCACTATTCAGGATTGTTAAATACTCGTCCCTGATTTTTTTCCTGGGAAAATACAAGAGCAAGTTGTTTCGCGTGGTCGGCGTACTCCTGTTCGCAGCCGTTACGTCCCTGCTTTACGGTGATGTGGAACACTACCTGCAACAACAGCACCCGGGCGTCGTTGTGTACGCACTACTGGCCAAAATTCTGATCGTCTACGGCGCCCTCGCCTTCGTGTTATGGCAATTTCGGCCCGAGCCGGAAGGCACCGCAGGGCAGGAAAAAACAAAGCAGGATCCCGAACAAGCTTCAAGCCCTAACACGCCGTCTGGTCCGCTATCCCAACTGGAAGATATAGGGCACAAGGAAAACTTGCGAAGTCGCTATGAGGGTGTGCTAAAGAGTGGGGGAAAACCCCCGGAGTAAATAGAGAGGGGCGACCGAACGGTGCCCCTCAGGAACAGCAAAAACCTAGTTTTTCACTTTCAGCATGAACTTGGCAGCAGCCAGACGTGTTTCCGCATCCAGGTGTCCCTGTGGGGGCATTTCCGGATAATCGTCACGTTTCTTCACTGGATTCGCAGCGTATTCAGCGATGCCCTCGGGGTTGTCCATATACAACGCCTGCAGGATCTGAGTCGGCGGCCCAATCATGCGGGAGCTATAGGCATGGCAGCCCGCGCAAACACCGTAGTAAGCCAGTCGCCCTTTATCCAGATCTTCCATGGAGCGCGGCGGTACTGGCTCGGGCAAGGTGTAACTGGCCACGTTGGCGGTGGTGCTGATATCGCAATCGCCATATTTATCAAGACCAATGGTTCTGAAACGCTCGGGATTCAGGATACAACCATCGTCCATGCCCACGGTATCGACGATGTCGGGACCTCGTGTTTCCAACTGTGTCGCCAGGATTGCACGCACGGCGGCTGATGGATTCGTGCCGTTGTTATACATCAGGTTGTTGAGAATTTTCGGGCGGTTTGGATTTGGTTCTGAATCCGGGTCATTGGCAGCATTACCCGCCAAACTGAAATCTGTAAACGTTATTCCAACGGACTCGTTACCGGTCACAATGTTTCCCTCAATAACTACATCGTCGCAGGCCATAACCAGCATGCCGGTGCCCTGGGGAATATTCGATACCAGCGAACCGGGAATCGCGAAGTTCTCGTGGTTGTTGTTTACCACGAAATTGTTGCGAATCAATACATCGCCGCAAGTCTTGATCGGCAGACCGGGCGTTATAAAAGCCAAGATGCCACCGGTATTATCGTGTACATAGTTGGCCTCTACGAGCGCGTGGAGGCTGTTTTCAATTTCAATTCCAGCCACGGAGTCAAACACCTCATTAAAAACCACGTCGATGTTTTCGGACATACCAACGTAGATAGCGGCATCTTCGATTCCTGACAGGATGTTGTGAGAAATGATGCCGTTCTTACCCAACTGGGGAAAAATACCGTAAACACCGGTATCTACTACGATGTTATTGCGGATGATGAAATTATTACCCGCCTGGCCCATAACCGCATTGCCCTTGTAGTGGGTAATGTAGAAGTTTTCTATCGTAACCCCATTACCGGAATACAATATAGCGTCATTGCGCATGCCCTCGCCTTCAAGAACCGGGTAGTTCCCCTGTTCGATAACCCCGGACAAGGTAATATTGTCCTTGTCTATGTAGACCGTCTCTTTATAGGTTCCGGGCATCACTTTAATCACAGTACCTGGCTCAGCGGCGGCAACCGCAGCCTGAATGGACTCTCCGTCCTTCACGATAACCACCACACCGTTGGTCGGTGTCTCTAGACTGCGCACCACTCCACCGGCTGCTTTCGCTACTTCATCCGTACCCGAGGACGTAAATTCCGATTTGGGTTCAGCGGCTACTTTAATTACGGTCGGTTCCTGCTTGCCAGATTTTCCAGCAAAATAACCGCCCGCCAACAGCGCCACGGCGACTGCTACCATTAAGGTCTTATTCATCTTCATTTCCCTTTTCATGGGGCTCGCTATTGCTAGCGACCTTGTTGTGGACCGGTTGCATACCAGAAGGTAATACAAGCGGCTCTTTGGGTTTAAAACTTTCGTCTGTCAGTGTTTTCAGGAAATCCACCAGCCGATCCAACTCCTCGTCGGCAAGGTCTGGCTCCCAAATATGCCAGTGTATTTTCAGCTCTTCGCCCTCCGGCACCGCGTGACCTCGCCCTCCCGTATAGAAGGCGGCCGCCTCACGCAAAGTCGCAAACCGACCTGAATGCATATAGGGTGCCGTCAACTCGATATTCCTCAGCGAGGGTACTTTAAACCCCCCCCTCTGTGTGGGCTCATTCAGGGTTTTCTCGGCCCCGATGTCAAATGGCATACCTTCTGGCTCTGGTGTCCCTATTACGGCTATCTGCTGATTGGTGAAGAGTGGCGGTGTGTGGCATTCGGCACAACGCGCCACAAATGAACGAAAGATGTTCATTCCTTCCTTTTCCGGTGCCGTTAAAGCATCGGCGTAGCCGTGGGCATATTGATCGTAACGGCTATTCAGGGAAACCAGGGACGCCTGGAATGCAGCTATGGCCGTATAGACCTGGTGCAGTTGGATATCCTCATCGCCTACCGCAAACTGATCGGGCCAGGTCTGGGCAAATAATGTACGGTAAGCTGGGATGCCATTCAAGGAGACCAGCAACTGCTCCCGTGTATTTGCCATTTCATGTTCATCATAGAGCGGCCCCAACATTTGCTCTTCCAGTGAAGAAGCCCGGGCATCCCAGAAAAAGCTCTCCAGAAAAGCGACATTCCACAGGGTAGGCGCTGAGCGCGGCAGGGGCTGGTTATTGGCACCCAGGCTGCGACCCCGGCCGTCGGCGAAACCTTTATCAGGATTGTGACAGCTGGCACAGGACAAGGTACCGTCGCCGGACAATAGGGGATCGAAAAACAGATAGCGCCCTAGATCAATTTGCTGAGGGGTAAACCCGTCTCGATAGCGGGGCAAACCAGTCTTAAGGCCACCTACACCTGCATCTGCCAGCGAGTCATACATTTGATAGAGACTACGCAGTTCACATTGGCCCGAACTCAATTCAAAACCCGGCGGACAGTTCTCATTGAGCATAATGTCACTGGAAGCCTGCCCCAGGGCAGGTATAAACCAGAGACAGAGCAGCAAAATGAGTCGGTGTGGCATGGCGATTACAAACTTACTGGTTTGCGCTGCGGGCGAAGACCACAACGTTAGTTATCGTCTGCTCATCTGGCAGGAGGCCTACCATCGCACGCATTTGCTTACCTGTTCTATCGTCGGGGTGCGATCCGCGTGTTCCAGCCCGAAATGCCAGCAATTGCTCCCTGAGATACCAGTCATCCGCCCCGGATAACCGCGGAGAGTTCAGAGCGATATTTCCCTCAGCCTTGGCCCCATGGCAGGCACCACAGAATTGATTATAGTAATCCGCGCCCACGGCCGCATCACCTTCCAGAGTAGCCGCAGATGCGGGCGCCTCCAACGTACCTATATAGGAAGCAACATCCAGCACTGACTGTTGGTCCGCAAGAGTCCCCGCCATTCCGGCCATTTGCTGCGCGCTGGCACTCGCCCCCTCACCCCCGCGGATACCGGTTTTAAATTTCTCCAATTGCGCGACAATATAGACTGTATCAAGGTGAACCAGACGCGGGGCGTTCATGGCTTTATTTCCCTGCGCATTTGCGCCGTGACAAGCGACACAGGTCGCAAATGCCGTTTTCCCTGCTTCCACGTCACCTTCGGCAAAAGCCGGTTGAGTGAATAGCGGCAGGAGACAGATCATTAGGGCAGACATAAATCGCATAGTTAATCCTCGATGACTGATACTGAATTTAGGGTGCTAATCGATAGCCCCGTCAGTGTAGTGTATGAAATGATGAACAGCCAAGATTAAACGGAGCTGAAAATCTACCGAAACAAAGACCAAAAAAGGCTCCTTCGCGTCAAAACAGGACAATTTCTTCCGCCTGCGCTAGACTCGGTATTGACCAAGCCGCCCTGCGCGGTATATTAAACGGCTACTAAGTCAGGATTACACAGGGAACCCAGATGGAATACAACGCAGACGCACACAGTATCGAATGCCCAAAATGCCGCCACGGGATGGAAGAAATAACCTACGGCGATGTCACCATTGACCGCTGCACCAACTGTGCAGGCCTATGGTTTGACAGTGGAGAAGCCGACCAACTCAAAGGCAAGTGGATGGGGGACGCCCTGGACACAGGTGATTCCCAGGAAGGAAAAAAGTGGGACACCGTAGAGGATATTTCCTGCCCCCGTTGCGGCAAAGATATGCACAAGACTGCCGATCCGGAGCAAACCCATATCTGGTACGAGATCTGTGACGAACACGGCATGTTTATGGACGCCGGTGAATTCACGGATTATAAACACGAGACGCTCGCCGATTGGTTCCGCGGACTGGTAAAGGGCAAGCGCTAACAGTACAAAACGAAAAAAAGGGCGACACTGTCGCCCTTTTTTATATTCAGGCTTCTTTGAAAGCCAATAATAGTAAGTACTTACACGCTCTCTATACCATATATGACAATGGTCAGACTCTGAAGGGCTAGAAAAACCCTATGCAAACCCTGCACCCTACAGATAGAGACAATTTTCTCTGGCTTTTGACCGCCCTGGTCCTGCTGTTGTTCTCAGGCGCGCTGTTCGATCAGTTTTTTGCGGGCGTGGGACAACGGCTGATCAACATTAGCATCGCCGCTACTTTGCTGGTCGCAATCTGGTCACTGGACAAACACCGCAAGCGGCGAATCGGGCGATCTGGAATCAGCCTGACCTTAATGATAGTCGCCGCGGGCGATGTCTGG
>JBALWA010000078.1:0-17706 GCA_036960305.1 Halioglobus sp.
ACGCTCAACGTCTTCACGCTTGGTACCACGCAGCAGAACACCAACGTTCTCGCCTGCACGACCTTCGTCAAGCAGCTTGCGGAACATCTCAACACCCGTACAAGTAGACTTCTGGGTGTCGCGTATACCGATGATTTCGATTTCGTCGCCGACTTTAACAATGCCACGCTCAACACGACCGGTTACAACCGTACCGCGACCTGAGATTGAGAACACGTCCTCAACAGGCATCAGGAAAGGCTGGTCGATTGCACGCTCAGGCTGAGGGATGTAGCTGTCCAGAACCGCAACCAGGGCCTTGACTGCAGTGGTGCCCAGCTCGTTCTCGTCTTCGCCGTTCAAGGCCATCAGGGCAGAACCACAGATGATAGGCGTGTCGTCTCCGGGGAATTCGTACTGGTCAAGCAGCTCACGCAGCTCCATTTCTACCAGTTCCTTCATTTCCTCGTATTCTTCTGAATCCGCGCCGCCGCAATCTTCAGCCAGCAGGTCAGCCTTGTTCAGGAATACCACAATATAGGGTACACCGACCTGGCGTGACAGCAGGATGTGCTCACGGGTCTGGGGCATGGGGCCATCAGTGGCGCCACAAACCAGGATCGCGCCGTCCATCTGGGCAGCACCGGTGATCATGTTCTTCACATAATCGGCGTGTCCCGGGCAGTCTACGTGTGCGTAGTGACGCTCTGGAGAATCGTATTCAACGTGTGATGTGGCAATGGTGATACCGCGCTCACGCTCTTCAGGTGCATTGTCGATGCCATCAAAGGCTACCAACTCACCACCCCAGGCCTCGGCACACACACGGGTCAGCGCTGCAGTCAGCGTTGTCTTACCGTGGTCAACGTGTCCAATTGTTCCCACGTTGACGTGGGGCTTATTACGTTCAAATTTTTCTTTTGCCACTTGTAATCACCTCGGGTTTTGGGGGGCAGAGAGTGTTTCTTTTGAAAACGTGGCCTGCCCTGATTTTAAATACGTACTTAAGTTTTCGCTTTAGTGCCTGGAAATTATTTCATCGGCAACATTTTTAGGTGCTTCCGAATATTTCAAAAATTCCATGGTATAGGTCGCTCGACCCTGGGTCGCAGACCGCAGGTCTGTGGCGTAGCCAAACATCTCGGCCAGTGGCACGTCTGCCGTCACAACCTTGCCCATTGCGTTCTCCTCCATGCCGCCAATCAAACCGCGCCTGCGATTGAGGTCGCCTACCACGTCGCCCATGTTGATTTCGGGGGTGACGACTTCCACTGCCATAACGGGCTCCAGCAGGACGGCTCCGCCTTCCTGGGACAGCTTCTTGGTCGCCAGGGAGCCGGCAATTTTGAATGCCATTTCGTTGGAGTCCACATCGTGGAAAGAACCATCGTACAGCGTGGCCTTCAGGCCAAGCAGCGGGTAGCCGGCGAGTACACCGTTCTTCATCTGCTCTTCAATGCCTTTCTGGACAGCCGGAATATATTCCCGGGGAACCGTACCGCCGACGATTTCGTTGACGAACTCCAGACCCTCGGAATTGGCATCTTCCGCCGGCTCAAATCTGATCCAGACATGACCGTATTGACCACGGCCACCGGACTGACGAACAAACTTGCCTTCAATCTCTGAAGTATTGCGAATCGCTTCACGGTAAGCCACCTGTGGCTTGCCGATATTGGCCTCAACGCTGAATTCACGACGCATACGGTCAACCAGGATATCCAGGTGCAGTTCACCCATACCCGAAATAATGGTCTGGCCTGTCTCTTCGTCGGTTTTCACCCGGAATGAGGGGTCTTCCTGGGCCAGCTTGCCAAGGGCAATACCCATTTTTTCCTGATCGGGCTTGGACCTGGGCTCCACCGCAACCGATATGACCGGCTCGGGAAACTCCATACGCTCCAGCACGATGGGCCTGTCTATATCACACAGGGTGTCACCGGTCGTGACATCCTTCAGACCGACCGCAGCGGCAATATCGCCCGCCAGTACTTCCTTGATTTCCTCGCGGCTGTTCGCGTGCATTTGCACCATACGACCCACCCGCTCTTTCTTCTCCCTGACGGAGTTATAGACAGCGGTACCACTTTGCAGCGTACCGGAATACACCCGAAAGAAAGTCAGAGTGCCCACAAAGGGGTCAGTGGCGATCTTGAATGCCAGCGCCGAAAAAGGTGCGCTGTCATCCGCTTCACGGCTTTCCACTGTCCCTTCTGCGTCCAGCAGCGTACCTTCAATCGCCTTCACCTCAGTGGGTGAAGGCAGGTACTCTATGACCGCATCCAGCATGGCCTGAACGCCCTTGTTCTTAAAGGCTGAACCACCCAACACGGGAACAATCTCGTTGGCGAGGGTGCGCTGACGGATACCGAACTTGATCTCTTCCTCGGTCAGCTCTACGCCTTCCAGGTACTTCTCCATCAGTTCATCTGTCGCTTCGGCAGCGTTCTCGATCATGAACTCACGCATCTCGGCGACTTGATCGACCATATCAGCAGGGACATCGCCATAATCAAAGGTCATACCCTGGTCTTCTTCATTCCAGAGAATCGCTTTGTTCTTAACCAGGTCGATAACACCCTTGAACTCGTCTTCCGCGCCAATCGCCATCTGCAGGGGTACTGCATTTGCGCCCAGGCGTTCCTTCAACTGATCAACCACCATGGCAAAGTCAGCACCGGCGCGGTCCATCTTGTTGACGAAGACCATGCGCGGCACTTCGTATTTATTCGCCTGACGCCAGACAGTTTCAGTTTGGGGCTGAACGCCGGAAGAACCACACAGCACCACTACCGCGCCATCCAGCACCCGCAGTGAACGCTCGACTTCAATGGTGAAGTCCACGTGTCCCGGGGTGTCGATGATATTGATACGGTAGTTATCGAACTGCTTGTTCATGCCTTGCCAGAAACAGGTGGTGGCAGCGGAGGTGATAGTAATACCACGCTCCTGCTCTTGCTCCATCCAGTCCATCGTGGCAGCACCGTCGTGCACCTCACCAATCTTGTGGGACAGACCTGTGTAAAAAAGCACGCGCTCCGTGGTCGTGGTTTTACCCGCGTCCACGTGTGCGACGATACCGATATTGCGGTAGCGATTAATAGGTGTGCTTCGTGCCACGATCAAATCCCCAATAAATGGTGCCAGGCAAACAGCTTAAAAGCGGTAGTGAGAGAACGCTTTGTTGGCTTCAGCCATACGGTGTACATCTTCACGCTTCTTAACCGCGTTACCTTTACCTTGTGAGGCATCGATAATTTCACCGGCAAGGCGTTGACGCATGGACTTCTCACCACGCCTGCGGGCGTGCTCCACCAACCAGCGCATAGACAGCGCTACCCGGCGTGAGGGGCGTACTTCAACAGGCACCTGGTAAGTCGCACCACCCACACGGCGAGATTTAACCTCAACCATGGGAGAAATGTTTTCCAGTGCTTCGTCAAAAGCTTCCAGGGGATCTTTGCTCAGGCGTTCCTGAACAATTTCCAGTGCACCATAAACAATTGTTTCGGCGACTGACTTCTTACCACTAACCATTACGTGGTTCATGAACTTGGCCAAAGTCACGTTACCAAATTTGGGATCTGGTAATACTTCGCGTTTGGCGACTACTCGTCTTCTTGGCATATTATAGCCCTCTTTCTCTTCAGGTTAATCCGAACACCAGCCTGCCACAAATGCGGGGGAAGCAGAGGTTCAGCCTTACTTACATCGTTAGCCGTTACGTCAGTGTGACCGACGCAAAGCGCTAGCGAGACTTACTTGGGACGCTTGGCACCGTACTTGGAGCGACCGTTACGACGGTCAGATACTCCGGAGGTGTCGAGACTTCCACGCACGGTGTGATAACGCACACCGGGCAAGTCTTTTACACGACCGCCACGAATCAGAACCACACTGTGTTCCTGCAGGTTGTGACCTTCACCACCGATGTACGAAGCAACTTCGTAACCGTTAGTGAGGCGCACACGACAGACTTTACGCAGTGCAGAGTTCGGTTTCTTGGGCGTAGTGGTGTAAACGCGAGTACAAACTCCGCGGCGCTGTGGACAGGCCTGCAGGGCGGGTACGTCGCTTTTCGCTACTTTGCGCTTCCTGGGCTTACGAACCAATTGGTTGATCGTTGCCATTCAGTTAGAACTCCAAAATAAAACAGTTAAAAATCACGGCCTTATGGCCAACCTCTCCCGAAAGTGCCCGACAAGCCCTCTGCCAAAAGCAACAGGACGCACGAGTTCACCCCAAAAAGAGGAGGCGGCATTCTATAGACGCTGGAAGTGGGAGTCAAGCAGTAACACGCCCAGTAAAAACGGGGGCAGGATAGAATCCTGCCCCCGTTGGGGATGTAATACCAATTCAGGCGGTGCGTGGCAAGCTAGCTGGCTTGCCCCTGCAAGACCACAGTGGCGTCAAACACGGTGGACGCGCCGCAGCTGGTGATGCCCGCACTGGCTGCCTGGGCCTTCTGATAGCCGCCGCCATTGCTGTACATTTCCATGGCTGCGCCCAGTTGGGTGTAATTCTGGGTGGCAAAGACCAACCAGTAGTCAAAGGGCAGGTTGCCCGAACCCATGCCAGGGTAAAACAGGTAGGATGCCACCTCCGCTTTGCTGGCTGCCGCCATTTTGGTATGGAAAGCATGGGAGTCAGCCAGCGTCTTGCCCTCACTCACCGTGCAGGGAGTAAACACCACCACGCCATCCGCGGGTGGGCCATCAGGCGCGTTAAGAGGCACCACCGAGGCCATTTCATGACTGATGCTGCAATCGACGACCTTGGCAAAATCGGCCGCCAGCTCTCTGCCGCCCGTTTGCCAGGCATCTTGCCCCTTGCCGAAGGCATTGTTGTCGGGCCATGCACCCAACCAACCCACTTCAAACCCCAAATCTGAGCTGTGGAGTTGCGGAGTCAATATCCAGGCTGAATAGTTGCCGTCATTCGCCGTTGACCACTCGGCAAAGGCCTCACCCACTTTCTGCAGGTCCTGCATATCCTTACCTTTTTGCCAGTTACAGGCAAAAAATTCCGCTGGATTGGACTTTACCGCTTGTTCCTGGGCCAGTGTAGACTGGCTCCACACCACCGATACCGCTAACAACGCCATTACCGCATGCTGTAATTTCTTCATCGTTATGTACCCTTTTTGATTATTGGACCGCACAGCTCCCTGCTATGCGGATAACTTAAAGGTAGACCAGTTTCATAATTGCACAAATGTGCCGGACAGTGGGGCACGGGGTGAGTTTATGGGGGGGCAGGGGTACTTTGCCGGTTACGAACAGGAAACGCCATTTTCGTCACTCCACGAAATTCGGTTTGGAAAATGGCGTTTCCTGTTCGTAACCTCCTACTGTGGGGCCCATGGCACCGCGTGTGGATCGACAATATTGAGCACTAAAAATAAGAAATAGCACCGTAGAAGGGTCCGCTCGGGCTACTGCTTTCCACCAAGTGAATTTCGTGGAGCGACTGGAAAGCAGTAGCCCGAGTGGACCCGGCTTTAGTAACCAATGCTTAGAGTTCTATAGTCTGGATTGAGCAGACCAAGGCCCGTCGCTCACGCCATCCATGGCTACCGCGACGTACCGTCCATCCATGGACATAAAAAAAGGCGGGGTTATTGCTAACCGCCGCCTTTGATCGGGATGCTGACAGATCAGGAGTCCGCTTGCAGGGCCTCGGTCAGAGCTGCTTCGATTTCCTGGGCACTGACAGTGACCTCAGCTTCAGCGCTACGCTTGCGCTTGCGCTCTTCGTGGTAAGCCAGGCCGGTACCAGCAGGTATCAGGCGGCCCACAACCACGTTCTCTTTCAAGCCACGCAGGTAGTCACGCTTGCCGGTTACCGCCGCTTCAGTCAACACGCGGGTGGTCTCCTGGAAGGAGGCCGCTGAGATGAAGCTCTCAGTCGCCAAAGAAGCCTTGGTAATACCCAACAGTTCGCGCGCGCCGGTTGCCGGAATCAGGTTCTCTGCCGCCAGGCGCTCGTTCTCCTCAAGGAAAGCAGTGTACTCAACCTGCTCACCCTTGATCAGTCTCGAATCACCGGAAGACGTGATGTACACCTTGCGCAGCATCTGACGAACGATAACTTCAATGTGCTTATCGTTAATCTTCACACCCTGCAGGCGGTACACTTCCTGGATTTCGTTGACGATGTACTTCGCCAGCTCCTCAATACCTTTGAGGCGCAGGATATCGTGCGGGCTGGGTGGTCCTTCAGATACCACTTCACCCTTCTCAACGAATTCACCCTCGAACACGGACAGGTTACGCCACTTCGGAATCAACGCTTCGTAATGGTCTGAACCATCCGCCAACGGCTTGCCATCAGCCGGGGTAATCACCAGACGACGCTTGCCCTTGGTTTCCTTACCAAAGCTGACCGTTCCAGAAATTTCTGCAAGAATGGCGGGCTCTTTCGGCTTGCGTGCTTCGAACAGATCGGCAACACGCGGCAGACCACCGGTAATATCACGGGTCTTGGACCCTTCCTGCGGAATACGCGCTATCACATCACCGGCGCCGATTTTCGCGCCATCTTCCATACTGACCATGGCCAGCGCTGGCAGGAAGTAATGAGCCGGCACATTGGTACCTGCCAGGCACAATTCCTCACCCTTCTCATCTACCAGGGTGACACCCGGACGAATATCTTTACCCGCAACAGGACGCTCAGATGCATCCATCACCGAAATGCTGGACAGACCCGTCAGTTCATCGGTCTGGCGTGTAACGGTAATACCCTCTTCCATACCGCTGAACTTAACCGTACCGTCCACTTCAGTAATGATGGGGTGTGTATGCGGATCCCAGTTGGCAACAATATCGCCTGCGGTAACTTTCGCGTGGTCAGCCACTCGAATAACAGCACCGTAGGGCAGCTTGTAACGCTCGCGCTCACGGCCTTTGGTGTCGACCAGTGCGAGTTCACCGGAACGCGAAACCGCGACCAGGGAACCGCCGGCTTTATCCACGAGTTTGACGTTGTGCAGACGCACCGTACCGTCGTTCATCACCTGGATATTATCCTGGGCAGTTGCCCGCGATGCCGCACCACCAATGTGGAAGGTACGCATGGTCAGCTGTGTGCCCGGCTCACCAATGGACTGTGCCGCAACAACACCGACAGCCTCGCCCATATTGACACGATGGCCTCTGGCCAAATCGCGACCATAACAGGTGGAGCAAATGCCGTGGCGAGTCTCACAGGTAATCGGTGAGCGCACCTCGATTTCATCGATGCTCATTTCTTCCAGCAGAAGAATCCAGCGCTCGTCCAGCATGGTGCCAGCCGTAATCGCAATTTCATCTTCCGATCCAGGCTTGATCACATCCTTGGCGACAATACGGCCAAGTACACGATCACCCAAGGTTTCAATGATGTCACCACCATCGATAACCGGCGTCATCAACACGCCCTGGTCTGTACCACAGTCGACCTCGGTCACCACCAGATCCTGGGCAACGTCCACCAGACGACGCGTCAGGTAACCGGAGTTCGCCGTCTTCAAGGCCGTATCTGCCAGACCCTTACGCGCACCGTGCGTCGAGATGAAGTACTGCAGTACACTCAAACCTTCACGGAAGTTCGCCGTAATAGGCGTTTCAATAATGGAGCCGTCCGGCTTCGCCATCAGGCCACGCATACCGGCCAACTGACGAATCTGGGCGGGTGAACCCCGGGCGCCTGAATCGGCGTAGATATAAACGGAGTTAAAGGAGTCCTGCTGTTCCTCGACACCATCGCGGTTGATCACCGGCTCTTTCGACAGGCCGGCCATCATCGCCTTGGACACCAGGTCGTTAGCGCGGGACCAGATATCGATGACCTTGTTGTACTTCTCACCCTGGGTTACCAGGCCGGCAGCGTACTGGTCTTCGATTTCCTTCACTTCAGCATCTGCCTGAGCGATCAGGGTAGCCTTTTCATCGGGGATAACGAAGTCGTTAACGCCGATAGACGCGCCGGAGCGTGTGGAGTACTCGTAGCCGGTGTACATCAGCTGATCGGCAAAAATTACCGTCGCCTTCAGGCCGACCACACGATAGCACTGGTTGATGATCTTGGAGATCGCCTTCTTCGCCATGTTCTGGTTGACCATCTCGAAGGCGATACCCTTGGGCACAATTTCCCACAACAGGGCGCGACCGACCGTGGTATCAACGATGTAAGTGCTCTCGTTGCGCTCGCCGTCTTCGGTCACGATCACTTCATGGATACGAACCTTGACCCGGGCCTGGAGATGGCAGTGCCCTTCTACGAAGGCACGGTGTACCTCGGAGACATTGGCAAAGACCATGCCCTCGCCCTTGGCATTAACACGCTCGCGGGTCATGTAATACAAACCCAAGACCACGTCCTGGGAAGGTACGATGATAGGCTCGCCATTCGCCGGGGACAGGATGTTGTTGGTCGACATCATCAGGGCACGGGCTTCGAGCTGCGCTTCGATCGTCAGCGGTACGTGTACCGCCATCTGATCACCGTCAAAGTCGGCGTTGTAGGCCGCACAGACTAGTGGGTGCAGCTGAATCGCCTTACCTTCAATCAGTACCGGCTCAAAAGCCTGGATACCGAGACGGTGAAGCGTGGGCGCACGGTTAAGCAGTACAGGGTGCTCACGGATCACGTCGGCGAGGATATCCCACACTTCCGGTGGCTCGCGCTCAACCATTTTCTTGGCCGCTTTAATCGTGGTCGCTAAACCACGGGCTTCCAACTTACCGAAGATAAAGGGCTTGAACAGTTCCAGCGCCATTTTCTTGGGCAGACCGCACTGGTGCAAACGCAGTGTGGGTCCAACCACAATGACCGAACGGCCAGAGTAATCGACACGTTTACCGAGCAAGTTCTGACGGAAACGACCCTGCTTACCCTTGATCATGTCGGCTAGAGATTTCAGCGGACGCTTGTTGGAACCGGTAATCGCGCGACCGCGCCTACCGTTATCCAGCAATGCATCGACCGCTTCCTGCAGCATACGCTTTTCGTTACGCACGATGATGTCGGGCGCATTCAGGTCCAGCAGACGCTTCAGGCGGTTGTTACGGTTGATCACCCGACGGTACAAGTCGTTCAGGTCAGAGGTCGCAAAGCGGCCGCCGTCCAGAGGTACCAGGGGACGCAAATCCGGTGGCAACACCGGCAATACGTTCAGTACCATCCACTGGGGCTTGTTGCCCGACTTCGCGAAGGCTTCCATCAGCTTCAAGCGCTTGGACAGCTTCTTGATCTTGGTTTCAGAGTTGGTCTGGGGGATCTCTTCACGCAAGGTCGCGACTTCGTGTTCGAGGTCCAACTGCATCATGAGATCCTGGACGGCCTCGGCACCCATCTTGGCCGAGAATTCGTCACCAAACTCTTCCATCGCTTCGTAGTAGCCTTCATCCGACAACAACTGGCCCTGTTCAAGGGTCGTCATACCGGGATCGGTCACCACGTAGGACTCAAAATAGAGCACGCGTTCAATGTCACGCAGGGTCATATCCAGCAACAGACCGATACGTGAGGGCAGTGATTTCAGGAACCAGATGTGAGCGACCGGGCTGGCCAACTCAATGTGGCCCATACGCTCACGGCGCACTTTGGCCAGCGCCACTTCCACGCCACACTTCTCACAAATCACACCGCGATGCTTCAGGCGTTTGTATTTACCACACAGGCATTCGTAGTCTTTTACCGGACCAAAAATCTTGGCGCAGAACAGACCGTCACGCTCAGGCTTGAAGGTACGGTAATTAATAGTCTCTGGCTTTTTCACTTCGCCATAGGACCAGGAGCGAATCAACTCCGGCGATGCCAGACCGATACGAATGGCGTCAAATTCATCTGATTGTCCCTGGGACTTCAGCAGATTAAGTAAGTCTTTCAAGGTCTTTCCTCCACGAGGTTTTCCTACCGGTAGACGCAGCGAGCACCGCTGCGTCTACCACCAAATCCAAAAATACGTTTGTTAGTCCTGTTCGAGTTCCATATCGATACCCAAGGAACGAATTTCCTTAACCAACACATTGAAGGACTCAGGCATGCCCGGTTCCATTCTGTGATCACCATCAACGATGTTTTTGTACATTTTCGTACGTCCAGCCACGTCATCCGACTTGACCGTCAACATCTCTTGCAAGGTGTACGCTGCGCCGTATGCTTCCAGTGCCCACACTTCCATCTCTCCGAAGCGCTGGCCACCAAACTGCGCCTTACCACCCAGCGGCTGCTGGGTAACCAGGCTGTAAGAGCCTGTGGAGCGAGCATGCATCTTGTCATCGACCAGGTGGTTCAGTTTCAGCATGTACATGTAACCCACGGTGACCTTTCGATCAAAGGTTTCACCTGTGCGACCATCGTACAGCGTGAACTGTCCACTGTCGGGCAGGTCAGCCAGGGTCAGCAAGTCCTTGATGGACTCTTCCGCGGCGCCGTCGAACACGGGGGTTGCCATAGGCACACCACCACGCAGGTTCTCAGCCAGTTCCATGATCTCCTGATCGCTGAAAGACTTGATGTCTTCCAAACGGCCTGCACCATTGTTGTAAATTTTCTCGAGGAACTTGCGAACCTCCGCTACCTTGCGCTGCTCGGCGACCATGACGTTAATCTTGTCACCAAGACCCTTGGCTGCCATACCCAGGTGCGTCTCGAGAATCTGGCCCACGTTCATCCGCGAGGGAACACCCAGCGGGTTCAGGACCACATCGACAGGCTCACCATTCTCATCGTAAGGCATATCTTCAACGGGCATGATCACTGAGATAACACCCTTGTTACCATGCCGTCCGGCCATCTTGTCACCTGGCTGGATGCGACGTTTGATCGCCAGGTAAACCTTGACGATTTTCAGTACGCCTGGTGCAAGGTCATCACCGCTTTGCAGCTTGCGTTTCTTGTCTTCGAAGCGCTCTTCCAACAGCTTGCTCTGCTCTTCCAGCTGGCGTTCAGCGGAGACCAGGGTTTCGCTAATTTCAGCATCGGACAGCTTGAGCTTGAACCACTGCTCACGATCAAGATCAGCCAGTACGGCTTCTGTCAGGGCTGTGCCCTTGGACAAGCCGCCGCCACTGACAACCGTCTGACCCAGGATCAGGTTCTGCAGACGGGCAAAGCTGGCCTCTTCGTAGATACGGTACTCTTCTTTGAGATCCTTGCGATAGTCGTCCAGCTGACTTTTCTCAATCTGCTGGGCGCGCACGTCTTTTTCAAGGCCATCGCGGGTAAACACCTGCACGTCAATAACCGTCCCCTTGGTGCTGGTAGGCACACGCAGGGAAGTATCTTTAACGTCCGAGGCTTTTTCCCCGAAAATAGCCCGGAGGAGTTTTTCTTCCGGCGTCAGCTGGGTCTCGCCCTTGGGCGTGACCTTGCCGACCAGAATATCGCCAGCGTCAACTTCAGCACCGATATACACAATACCGGACTCGTCCAGCTTGCCCAGTGCGCTTTCGCCCACGTTGGGGATATCCGCAGAAATTTCCTCAGAGCCCAACTTGGTATCTCTAGCGATACAGGTCAGTTCCTGAATATGAATGGTGGTAAAGCGATCTTCTTTCACCACACGCTCGGACACGAGGATGGAATCCTCAAAGTTGTATCCGTTCCAGGGCATGAACGCGATACGCATGTTCTGGCCCAGCGCCAATTCACCCATGTCGATAGACGGGCCATCGGCCAGGATATCACCGCGAACCACTGCATCGCCTTCGCGCACAATGGGCCGCTGGTTAATACAGGTGTTCTGGTTAGAACGGGTGTACTTGGTCAGGTTGTAGATATCCACCGGCGCTTCATCAGCACCGACCTCGGCATCATTAACCCGCACTACAATGCGGCTGGCATCAACGGAATCGATCACACCGGAGTGATTGGCAACCACACAGACACCGGAGTCGCGGGCGACATAGCGCTCCATTCCCGTGCCTACCAGTGGCTTGTCAGCCCGCAGTGTCGGCACTGCCTGACGCTGCATGTTGGATCCCATCAAGGCCCTGTTCGCATCATCGTGCTCGAGGAAGGGGATCAGCGCCGCTGCCACAGAAACAACCTGCTTGGGCGACACATCCATGTAATCGACCTTCTCGGGAGGCATGACCGTAAATTCGTTCAGGGTACGAACGGCGATCAGCTCTTCAACAAAGCGCTTGTCCTTGTCCAGCTCCGCAGAAGCCTGGGCAATCACGTGCTCGGCTTCGTTGATTGCCGACAGGTAATCAATATCATCGGTTACCTTGCCGTCCACTACCCTGCGGTAGGGGCTTTCAAGGAAGCCGTATTCATTGGTGCGCGCATAGGTTGCCAATGAGTTAATCAGGCCAATGTTCGGGCCTTCTGGTGTTTCAATCGGGCAAACCCGGCCGTAGTGCGTCGGGTGTACGTCACGGACTTCAAAACCTGCACGTTCACGGGTCAGGCCACCTGGCCCAAGCGCCGAGACACGACGTTTGTGAGTCACTTCAGACAGCGGGTTGTTCTGATCCATAAACTGCGACAGCTGGCTGGAACCAAAGAATTCCTTAACCGCTGCGGCCACAGGCTTGGCGTTGATCAGATCCTGAGGCATCAGGCCTTCACTCTCCGCCATGGACAGACGTTCCTTGACAGCGCGCTCTACACGGACCACACCCACACGGAACTGGTTCTCGGCCATTTCGCCAACTGAGCGAACACGACGGTTACCCAGGTGATCGATATCATCGACCACGCCGCGGCCGTTACGTATAGCCACCAGGGTTTTCAGTACGTCGACGATATCCTGTTTATCGAGAATACCTCCACCGACAATTTCTTCGCGACCCAGGCGACGGTTAAACTTCATACGGCCTACGGCCGACAAGTCATAGCGATCGCTGGAGAAGAACAGGTTCTGGAACAGGTTCTCTGCAGATTCCTTGGTAGGTGGCTCGCCCGGACGCATCATGCGATAAATTTCGACCAGTGCTTCCAACTCGTTGCGCGTGCTGTCGTTGCGCAGCGTGTCAGACAAGAACGGACCACAGTCCAGATCGTTGGTATACAGCGTTTCAATCGTAGTGACTTTCTGCTCGGTCAACAGCTCCAGAATTTCTTCATTTATCTCGCTATTACATTCGACCAGTACTTCGCCTGTCTTTTTGTCGACAAGGTTTTTTGCCAGTGAGCGACCGTAGAAATACTCGGGTGGAACCTCCAACTCGGTGACTTCGGCCTTCTCCAGCTCGCGAATATTGCGAGCGGTGACACGACGTCCTTCCTCCACAATCACCTTGCGACCAACCTTGATGTCGAAGGCCGCAACATCACCACGCAGACGCTCGGGGATTAGCGTCATGGTGTATTTGCCGTCCTTTGCAACGTGAAATGTCGTCACGTCGAAGAACATCTCGAGGATCTCTTCCGCCTGATAGCCCAGTGCGCGCAGCAGGACGGTCGCAGGCAGCTTACGGCGCCTGTCGATACGGACAAAAACCTGATCCTTGGGATCAAATTCGAAATCCAACCATGAGCCACGGTAAGGAATAACCCGGGCTGAATAAAGCAGCTTGCCCGATGAGTGGGTCTTGCCCTTGTCGTGGTCGAAGAACACGCCAGGTGAACGGTGCAACTGAGACACGATGACGCGCTCGGTACCGTTAATGACGAAGGTGCCGTTGTCAGTCATCAGGGGAATTTCACCCATGTAGACTTCCTGCTCCTTAATGTCCTTGATGGTCTTGCTGGCGGAATCCTTATCGTAAATGATCAGGCGAACCTTGACCCGCAGCGGGCAGGAATAGGTTACTCCACGCAACTGGCACTCATTTACATCAAAAACGGGCGTGCCCAGTCTGTAATCGACATACTCCAGGGCAGCGCTGCCACTGTAGCTGACAATGGGAAAGACGGATTTAAATGCGGCGTGTAAGCCGTAGTCGCCGCGGTCCTTAAGAGGAACACCATCTTGTGTGAACTTACGGTAAGAGTCCAATTGGATCGCAAGCAGGTAAGGTACATCCATTACCTTCGGCATGGTGCCGAAATCCTTGCGAATACGTTTTTTCTCAGTGTACGAGTATGCCATCAGTACTCCCCAGCGTGATTACATTTCAACCGCCCCAGGGGCGGTGTCAGCCCAATAAGGGCTTTTTACAGAGTGCCGCAAGGAAACTTGCGCACCCTAAAAACTAAAGTTCTTTAAGCGGGAAAAGGCCGGCGAGCTAACAGCTCACCAGCCTGGTCCAGGTTAGGTCGAAACCGAACCTACTTGAGCTCAGCGCTAGCGCCAGCTTCTTCCAACTGCTTCTTGGCGTCTTCAGCGTCATCCTTGGATGCGCCTTCCTTAATAGCAGAAGGAGCGCCGTCAACCAGACCTTTGGCTTCTTTCAAGCCCAGGCCAGTGATTGCGCGTACTGCTTTAATGACGTTAACTTTCTTCTCGCCTATGGCGGTCAGCATTACGTCAAATTCAGTCTGCTCTTCGGCTGCGCCACCGGCGTCGCCGCCAGCTGCTGCAGGTGCTGCAGCAACGGCTGCCGCTGCAGTTACACCAAACTTCTCTTCCATTGCTTCGATAAGCGCGACGATGTCCATTACGCTCATTTCAGCAACTGCATTCAAAATATCTTCTGTAGATAGAGCCATGACCCGTATCTCCTATTTAGCTGATTAAAAAATTGTCACAGAGGCTTACGCCGCTGATTCCTTCTGATCGCGTACTGCTGCGAGTGTGCGAACCAATTTTCCAGGTACTTCGTTCATTGTCTGAACCAGCTTGGTCGCCGGCGCCTTCATAACACTCATCAACAGAGCGAGTGCTTGATCACGCGTTGGCAACTTAGCCAGAACATCCAACTGTTCTGCACCCAGCATTTGGCCGCTTACCGCCAGTGCTTTCACCTCGAAGAGTTGATTCTCCTTGGCGAAATCCTTAAAGAGTCTTGCCGCTGCGCCCGGGTCTTCCATAGAAAAACCGAACAAAGAGGGACCTGCCAGCGAGTCGTTAACGCACTCGTATTCAGTTCCTTCCAGTGCCCGCTTGGCTAATGTGTTCCGCACTACACGGAGTGTCACATTGCTTTCGCGCGCATCTTTACGCAGGGCAGTCATCCCGTCTACAGTTACGCCACGTGCATCGGCGATAACCAGAGACAGAGCACTGGTGGCTGTCTCGTTAACTTCAGCTACGATCGCTTTTTTGTCTTCGAGTCCAATTGCCACTGGAATTACTCCTGGATTACTAAGTTAAGTACGGCCAAAGCTATGGCTATACCGCTTTGCTTGGTGAACAATTCCACCATCTGCGTAGGTTTTGGATCGCCCTCTCGGGCTTTCCGCTATTAAGCTGCTACCAATAAATCGCATTGGTACCAGCGCCTACGGTCTTTGATGGCCTTTCGATATCAGCTAAATGGGCATACTGCCCGTGTGCCTTCTCCAAAGACCTCAAAGTGGACCGGTTCGGACTTGTAAGCCCTGGTACCGGTCTACAACACTCACCATCCGTGGTGAGGTTTGAGGAGCCGCCCCTTGTGGGGGCAGCCCGATCATTCTTCTAGTGACGCCTGATCGACAACAATACCGGGACCCATGGTAGTAGAGAGGGTCACCTTCTTCATGTACACGCCTTTCGCGGCAGCAGGCTTACCCTTTCTCAGGTCGACGAGCAGCGCTTCAAGGTTGCCCTTGATGGCATCCAGCTCAAAGCTGATTTTGCCGATGCCGCCGTGGATAATGCCGTTCTTGTCTGTGCGGTAACGCACCTGACCAGCCTTGGCATTGTTAACCGCTGTCTCCACATCGGGAGTCACAGTACCGGTCTTGGGGTTAGGCATCAGGCCGCGTGGACCCAGAACCTGGCCCAACTGACCGACAACACGCATAGCGTCAGGTGAAGCGATGACAACGTCAAAGTCCATCATGCCGCCCTTGATCTCCGCTGCCAGCTCTTCCATACCGACAAAATCAGCGCCGGCGGCCTTGGCCTTCTCAGCGGCTTCGCCCTGGGTAAATACTGCCACCCGAACGTTGCTGCCAGTACCGTGTGGCAAGGTGGTTGCGCCGCGAACGCCCTGGTCCGATTTCTTGGCATCAATACCCAGGTTAACAGCCACTTCAACGGATTCGTTGAACTTGACGGTTGCGCTCTCTTTCAACAGGCTAACCGCCTCGTCGATAGAGTAAGCCTTACCCGGCTCCAGCTTTTCCCTAAATGCGCGTACGCGCTTCGATAACTTGGCCATTAGTTCACTCCCTCTACATCAATACCCGCGGAACGGGCGCTACCAGCGATGGTGCGCACTGCAGCGTCCATGTCGGCTGCTGTCAGGTCGGGCCACTTCTGTGTCGCCACGTCTTCCAACTGTGCACGGTTTACCTTGCCCACTTTATTCGTGTTGGGGGTACCGGAACCCTTCTTGATCTTGGCGGCTTTGCGCAGCAGAACAGAAGCAGGTGGCGTCTTCTTGATAAACGTAAACGAGCGATCGCTGTATACCGTGATAACAACAGGAATCGGCAGACCGGGCTCAGTGCCCTGGGTCTCAGCGTTAAACGCCTTACAGAATTCCATGATGTTGACACCGTGCTGACCCAGTGCGGGACCAACAGGGGGGCTGGGGTTTGCCTGACCAGCAGGCACCTGCAGCTTGATATAAGCCTGGACTTTCTTAGCCATTGTCTTTCTCTCCCGGGTTCAAGCGCCGTTGTATCTCGCGATACTCGGGCTCCCCGTTTGCGTTGATGAAGCGGGATTTTCTCCGCCTCTGGTTTACATCAGGCCTTTTCGACCTGACCAAATTCCAGCTCCACCGGGGTGGAACGACCGAAAATGAGCACCGCCACATTCAGGCGACTCTTTTCGTAGTTAACTTCTTCAACAACACCATTAAAGTCGTTGAAAGGCCCATCGATAACACGAACCATTTCGCCGGGCTCAAACAGTGTCTTGGGCCGGGGCGCTTCAACGCCATCTTCAACCCGCTGCAGGATGGCTGCAGCCTCGGCTTCAGTAATGGGGGCAGGCGCGTCGGCCTTGCCACCAATAAAGCCCAATACTCTGGGTGTTTCCTTGACCAGGTGCCAGGTCTCGTCAGCGAGCTCCATTTGCACCAGTACATAGCCTGGGAAAAACTTGCGCTCGCTGCGACGCTTTTGCCCGCCACGCATTTCAACCACTTCTTCTGTCGGCACCAGGATGTCACCAAAACGGTCACCCATCTTGTGCATCTCAATCCGTTCTTTCAGGGCAGCCGCAACCTTCTTCTCGTAACCCGAGTAGGCGTGGACTACATACCAGCGTTTTGACATCGATAAACCCTTAACTCTTCATTTATCCAATGACCAGTGACACCAGCCAACCCAGCAGGGAATCAAGACCCCACAAAAACAGTGCCACCAGCACCACAAATCCGAGCACAATCAATGTCGTTTGCACGGTTTCCTGACGCGTCGGCCAGACAACTTTACGTATTTCGGTGCGAGACCCCTTAACCAGGGTCCAAAATGCCACACCTTTGGCGGTCTGTAGGGCAACCATAGCCGCCACCGCGCCCAGGGCGACAATACCCAACACCCGATACAGCAAAGACTGATCGGCAAAGTAGCTATTACCCACAACACCAACGGCCACCAGGATAGCAACAACTACCCACTTGACCGAATCGAAGCGACTCGCGGTCGTTTCTACACTCATCAACAATCCTTTCCGGGGACAGACCCCATTTTTCGTAGAAAAACGGGGTCTGTCCCCGATTTTCCAACTTCCTGCCATATATGGCAGGC
>JBALWA010000079.1:0-17316 GCA_036960305.1 Halioglobus sp.
ACTACAATCTCTCCCGTCAGGGTGAAGAGCCGGATGCAGAGGTGGCTGACACGCCCCCGAGAATTATCGATTGAGAGGGTACCGCCAAGTTAAATGGCGGTAGCTGATAGAATCGGCGCATGGATACATACAAACGTCACCGATTCCCACCAGACATCATCAGTTATACTGTCTGGCTCTACTTTCGACTCAACCTGAGCCATCGCGACATCGAAGATCTACTCGCTGAACGATGCCTTACAGTCAGCCGCGAGGCAATCCGACTCTGGTGTATCAAATCAGATAAGCTTCGTAGTTATGGCGTCGCTCATAGAGAGCGAATCCCCGAGACGATCCACAGTAGCAAACAGTATGAGAATAATCGGGCGGAGCAATCGCATGAGGCGACCAGGGTGAGAGAGCGAGGGATGCGTAAGTTTAAGTCTGTCAGGCAGGCTCAGAGATTTTTGGGTGCTCATGCTGCTGTATCCAATTTATTCAATGGCAGGCACCTGGTCAGGACTGAACATTATCGGAATCTCAGGATGAGTGCGTTCGCTGAATGGAGTAGGGCGGTCGCGTGAGACCTGAGACTCAATTACTCAGGCCTCGAGAAGTTAAGTTGCCAATACCGCCCGTGGTGTAACTCTGTATTTTGCCATCAGGCTTCATTGTCCAGATCACTTATCAGTGTGTCCATTGAGAAGTCATCAACAAAATTGCCATTTTTGGCCTGCTGTGCGCCCTGAGCTAAGTGGGCCCTCAGGGCTTCCAGCTTACTTTTTCGCTCTTCCATGGTGCGCAGTGCATCACGAACAACTTCGCTGGCTGAGCCGTAACGACCACTGGAAATTTCGTTTTTGATAAACACTTCCCAATGCTCACCTAGACTTAAACTTGTGGTAGCCATATGTGCTCTTATTATTCATAAATAACAAATATGAATATATTTCAGGCAGAGGAACAGTGCAAGGAGTAATATTTGTGGATGCAGGCAACAATATCTATCCTTCTGATAGTATTGATGAATTAGCAATTCGCCACCCACAGGGCACAATGACAAGTTTTAAGGTGTGTGCCTGGACAGCCACTCCCCGGTTTCAGTCAGCTCCACATCACCGGCACTGTGTAGTTACATCTGGTCTTCAATCGGCAGCAGTCCGAAGAACCAGGATTCAGCGCGCATGAAGAAAGATGCTGGAGGAGCATCGTGCACGTCACCCTCCGGGCCTTCCCAGACAATATTGCCCTCCGTATTCAATCTCACACGCCAAGCGTTCTCGGGCAGCAGATCAACGGCAAAGAGCTCGCGCACGTGGGCGTTCAGGCCGGGGCTGTCTATCAGGGCACCGATCTCTGTATTCAGTCGCAACGATCGGGGATCAAGATTGGCGGAACCCACCATCAGGCAGCAGTCATCAAAGAGCGCGATCTTTGCATGCAGGCCCAGTACATCTTCCTCAACCGCATCGAACACATACAGCGCACGAGCACTGGCATCGGCACGTAACTCGTACAATTCGGCTCCTGCATTCAGTAGCGCCGGTCGGTGCTCAGCATAGGCAGCGTGAGCCGTGACATGATTATTTGAACCCAGAGAGTTTGTCAGTACCTGTACTTTGACGCCGCGATTGGTTGCGCGCTCGATCGCGGCGGTCAGCTCTTCGGTGGGGATGAAGTAGGCGGAAATAAGCAGCAGATCACTCTTGGTCGAATCAATACGCCTTATAAAGGCATCGCCAAGTTGGACGGGAAAGTCTACAGCCGGACTTTGCTCAGGTGGCGTATCCACAATGAGTTTTGTCGTTCCGGGATAACCTGAATTGAAAAGTGCCAGCCACTGTTCTGTCGTGGCCGGATTCGGGATCTTAACCACACCATCTTTGCCCTCTAACCAGCCAGTAAGCTCTTCCGGCGTCAGCTCGTCACTGGCATCGACCAGATGCTCAATCGGAATCGTCCACGGGTCATTCCAGTAAAGGTCGAAAAGGCCCGCCAGCCGTGTGACTAACGGCCCTTGCACGATGACTTCTAGATCGCGAAAGTTCTGTTCCTTGCGGTAGCCGTAGTACTCATCAGCCTGATTGCGACCGCCGACAATGGATACCCGGCCATCGATTACCAGGAGTTTGTTATGCATGCGGTGGTTGATAGTAGAGAAATCTGCCAAGTTCGTGATCTCTCGCATGGTCGCACTACCAGCCCGGTTCGCGAGGGGATTGTAAATTCGATAAGCGATCATTGGGTGTTCCGATAGTGCGCGAAGCACCGGATCAGCGTGAGCTAGGAAGCTATCGTCAAGTATAACGCGTACTTTCACGCCCCGATCGGCCGCCGCCAACGCTTCACGTACCAATGCTCTTCCGGCGGCATCGCTTTTCCAGATAAATGTCTGCAAGTCGACACTGCGCGTCGCAGCCTGCAGGGCACGCAGGCGCCAGTCAAGAGCGATCTGTCCATTGTTCAAGGGCACGAACAGGTCGCTACCAGCGATTCCTTCCAGAGCTGGCCAGGCCGTCAAAGGGGCTGAAGTAAGCGATTCTTCGCGTGCACGACCCCGTTCTGGCTCTACTGTGGCACAGGCGGTCACTACAGCGACCAGTATCATGCAAAGAATCAAATTCAAATGATGCACAGTTAACCTTCCCTTATCAGTAATTCACAATTCGGTCGACTTCCAGTTGCCACCCGGCTTCCCCGGCAACCAGTCGATACTGAAGCTGCCTGGTACCGCCTGATGGCATAGCATTGGTGTCTGTATTTTTGTACAACGGATAACGCCGCACCAGACGGCTTTCCACAACCCTGAATTCATCGTGGCCCTGGTAGCCTTCACTCGCCGCTGGGTCAGAGTTGATGGGTGGCAAGTGGATAGGGGTGGCAGACTTGCCGCCGTTGACGGCGAAGGCTGTGAGGGAGCCATAACTGCCGCTGCCTGCTGAACTGGCATAGATATAGAGTTCCGGCCAGCCATTGCTGTCGAGATCGGCGAGCTCTGCCAGGTAGGCGGTTCCATCGAGCTCCAGCTCCAGAGGGGTATTGTCTATATCCAGACCTATGGGAGTAATCTTTAGGCTGTTCAGGGAACTGCCACTGGTGGCTTGCACCCTGAAGCCTGCATTGCCGTCTCCCAGCTCACACTGGTTGGGCGATGTCAGTTCGGCACGCTGGCACTCGAAGCTGTTTGGTATCGGGTCCCAGACTACGTGAAGGAAACCCCGGGGGAGCTGGAATAACTGGCCGTTCTCGCCCAGTCCCTTCTTGCGATAGATACGCTGACCTTGCTGGTCCAGGTAGGTGCCTGCGGTATCACCATCGGGCGCAAACTGATGTTCAGTTTGGCCTCCCATGCTGATGCTGATATACCCCTGCCGTTGTGAAAATACGCAGGAATGATAGGCATTTGGTGCGTTACTGGCTTTGGTGGAATAGCCACATCGTGAGTGCTGGGAGTCCCCTAGCGCGAAATTTGAAGCAGCTGCCAGCAAGGCTGCTACTAGTGCTCGAACTGCGTATGGGCTGCGATACTTCGACATAGGGACTCCTCCTGGAGTGCTCCCCGGACACTAGACCCGGTTGGCTAACTTCTGCTTTCTCCAGGGTAGCGGACCCAAACGCTGATCAGGCGGGGAGGTCTGCTCCCACCTCATAAGCGACTATTTTGGAGTGGCAAAATAGCTGTTTCCAATGTCCGCTTTGAGGGCTGTGAAGCGGACATTGGGCAATCAGAACGTACGAGACGGGTTAACCCATGTAATTAATGCAATAGCCACCCTTACTTACTACCTTCAACCAGCATGTGCATAGGGTTCAGGCGGTTCGGTATAGAGCTTTTCTGGTTAGCACGGATCACTTGATCAGTTACGCCATAGAAGCGTGTAGTGAATGTGTAGTCTTGACCTTTAGTGTCGATGTTGTTCTTGGCATCGTCACCACAGTTGAATGATACTGTAACAGTATTGTCGCTGTTAACTTCCCAAGTGTTACTGTTTACGCTGTTCACGTCTTCGTCTACGAATAGGTAGCGCTGAGCATCGTAAGCAGTGATTGATGAGAAGTAAACAGATTCAGGGTTCTTGAATGTAGTTGACATACATCTGTCACCATCTTGCATTTCAGAGTTACCATACAGGTTAGACTCGTTAGCAATCGGTGAAGCACCACCCCAACCTAGAGCATTCTCTAGGTTCCATTGGTGACGGTCAGTTACTTCTTTCTCATTTCGTGGAAAAGTATAGTAAAACGCTCTACCAGTAACTTCGCTACGTAGTTCAGCAGTTTTCACATCAACAGCTTCGAAATCATAGTTAGGAACTTCAAAATCACCTGCTACTAAGCCCCAAGTGGTTAGCTTGTCTTGGTTAGCTTTAGCTGCATCCATGCCCCTCTCTAAGCCATTACGGAAGATAAGGAATGCGTGAGTAGTACCATCAGCTGTATCAAAGTCAACAGTGTGCTTACCTTTAGTAACAACATAGTGCTGGCCATGACCATACTGGTCGATAACCTGAACAGAAGTATAGACCTCAATATTTTCAGGGATCTCGAAAGAAATCTGACCATCAACTACTTTAGTGATAGCTACTGAGTATAATGAATCGTGATTCATCTGTACTGTAGGAGCTTTCTCGCCACGTGGCGCTTTGATGCGTAAGTGAGAGATACCTTCGTTAGCACCTTTAGCCATCCAGTTGCGATAGTTCTTAGCAGTTTCAGCGTGAGCATAGTTATCAGTAGTGATTTCAAGTACATCACCTCCCATGAACTCAGCTTGGCCGCCGGCTTTCTCAAAAGCAATAGCACTATCAATAACCCGAGAATCAACAACATCAGCAGCGTTTGCCACTGTAGAACTCATTGCGGCAATAGCAGTTATGACCATTAGTTTTTTCACAATATTTTCCTTTTAATCTATCAATAATTACCAGCTCATAAACCAAATGCAGTGTGGCCGACCGGATAATAGCGTCAATTCTGGCTTGCACGTAAATTGGGATCGGCCTAAGAACCGATTGTCGCTTTGCCGGTCGTAAGCAATGGGGTTCGTGCATCATAGCAAAAACTTCGGCTCGTAGGCGGAAGTCGACCAATTGAGTCTCTCGAGGGCATCCTCACAAACAACCGCTTTATCGGAGTTAGCAGACCTCCCTGGTCAGTATCGCCAAGTTAAAGTGCTGAAATTGTTAGAATCACCGCATGAACGCGTACAAGAGTATGCCAACTTAACTGCCCGAAATTGATAGAATCGGCGAATGGATACCCCCTGTGGCAGCATAGATGTCGCCTCCATTTTTTTACCATCTTAGCTAACAGGGGGCGGCAAGTGAGCTGGAAATGCCGAAGTACAATGATGAATTCAAAGAGCAGGTGGTACGCAAGATGATGCCACCCAATGCAATGTCAGTAGCCCAGGTTAGTCGCGATACGGGCGTTTCGGATGTAACCCTATATACTTGGCGGAATCATGGTGGCGAGCCTCGAAAGATCGTGACTGATAAACTGCGAAGCTATGGTGTTGCTCATCGGGAGCTGATTCCCGAGACGATCCAAAGTACTAAGCAGTATGAGAATAATCGGGCAGAGCAATCTCATGAGGCGACCAGGGTAAGAGAGCGAGGGATGCGCAAGTTTAAGTCTGTCAGGCAGGCTCAGCGGTCCGTGACTGGGCATGCTGCAGTTCATAATTTATTCAATCGGGGGCGGCACTTGGTTTCTGCTAATCATTATCGGGATCTCAGTGTGAGTGCGTTCGCTGATTGGAGTAGGGCGGTGGCTTGAGAATCCAGGTCAGATTAACACGCCCTGAAAAATTTAACTTGCCGATACCCGGAGGAGGTATACAGTATCTGGGTGGCCTATCTCACCACTGACTATGCTCCCATCGAGATAACCCAGATCCACATTTCGAAGAAACTACTGTATAACGTATTGAATAATCAAAATTTAGCTTATGAGTAAAGCAAACATGACAGATCATGCAGGTCAAGCAGAGGAAGTGGTGAGCGAGCGCCTGCTGATTGGTATCAGCAGTTGCTTGCTGGGTGAGCGTGTTCGATTCGACTCTGGTCATAAAAACCACAGCTATATTACCGAAACTTTGTCGGACTATTTCGAGTTTAAGCCGTTTTGCCCGGAGGTGGCCATCGGCCTGGGTATTCCACGAGAACCAATTCGATTGGTGGTCAATGAGCCCGGAGGGCTGGTGCATTGTGTCGGCACCAAAAACCCCGACAAGGATGTAACGGAGCCCTTGAAATCCATCGCTCGCGAACAGTTTGAATGGATAGCCGGTCTGGATGGTTATATTTTTAAAAGGGATTCACCCAGCTGTGGAATGGAACGCGTGAAGGTTTATACCAACGCTATGCCAAAACGCAGCGGCGTTGGCATTTATACGGCTGAGATTTTGCGGGAATTTCCTCATTTGCCGGTAGAAGAGGAGGGTCGGTTGGGTGATGCGGGACTGCGGGAAAATTTTATTAAACGCGTATTCTTGTACCGACGCTGGTGCCAGCTTCAAAGCTCACGGCCTACAAGGAATGATTTGGTTTCTTTTCATGCCAGGCATAAGTTGATCTACATGAGCCACAATCAGGAAAAAACACGAGAGTTGGGACGAATGGTGGCTGCCATTGGAGACACGTCTATCGAGAGTTTTTGCGAACAGTATATTGAAGCGGTAACTGAGTTATTGCGTAATCCAGCTGACCGGAAGAATCACGCCAACGTCCTCAAGCATATTCAAGGTTATCTAAAGCGTGACCTTGAATCAGATGATCGCCAGGAACTGGAAGAGACCATAGAGCAGTATCGCAAAGGCTACTTGCCTCTTATCGTGCCGGTGACACTACTGCGCCATTACTTTCGCAAACACTCTGACGATTATATCAACCAATCCTGGTATATGCGGCCACATCCCAGAGAGCTTATGCTACACAACCTTTTATAGCTGCCAGAGTCGCAGCATCGCAGATACCGGTTTTCTACTATCCCGAGAGGTTAGTTCAGTGATACACCCCCTTGATTTCATCCGAACACAGCCTCCACGAGATGCTTGTTCGTGAGGGTTTTGCTGGCTGGTCGCCGAACCGAGGTGAATGCGGCTTTGATAGCCAGTGCAAGGTCCTTTACGGTTGCCTCGTTCGGTGGCAATACACTGGCTGCGCCGATACGCTCAAGATCGGCTCCATTTGAGAACTGATCGGTCGAGAAAGGGAGGACGAGTTGTCGAACGCCGGCCGCGAGTGCTTCTTGTGCGCTGTTGTTGCCGCCGTGGTGCACGATCAGGTCCGCGCTACGCAGCATTGCCACCTGTGGTAGCTGTGCCGCCACCACCCAGTCTTTTGGCAGTGGGCCGAATTGCTCGACGGGAGTGGCACCTGTTGCCACCGCGGCGCGTACACCGAGATGTTGAAGCGCCTTTGTAATCGAGACCAACACATCACTGCGGTGCGACAGGAATGTGCCCAGTGCAACGTAGACCTGAGGCCGATTGTCGGCGCGAATCGACCAACTGCTTAGCGCCGCTGGGAGCTGCTCATGACGGACAAGGGGCCCTACGTAGCGATGATCGTGGGGCAGCCCTGCACTCCGGGAGGGTGCCTGCATTTCGGCGATGCTGTTGTAGAGGACACGGAAGCCATGCGCGCGAAATGCGTCTTCGATCGGAGCCCGGCCAGGTGAAACAGTAGCGAGCGCAGAGTTCCAGCGAGCGGTGAATGCGCCAGTCACCCTATCGACCACGTGTTCCAGTTCGGCGAGTTGATGAGGATCTGGGCGAATGTGACGAGGCCAAATTGCTGGGATACCATACCGCTCGGTACCGATCGGGAGTTGGCTGGGATGACCTGGGACCAGCGTCACGAACGAACGTCCTGCAGCGTACATGCCCAGCGTCGATGCAAAGGATACATGGTCGACGAGAACGCGCTCGGGATCGATTTCGTCGTATAGTCGGGCTATCTCCACCGATACCTGTTCAGGCTGCCACAGGAGGTCCTTTTCGCGATCGAGCGCTTGGCGTCGTATGGTGGCCAGGGGGCCTTCGGCCGTGGCCGCGATGAAGCGCTCGATACTGGGGTCGCGTGCTGCGACGCCAGTGTTTGAGCCGGCACCCAACTGAAGCAATCTCCATTCGAATCCATCTGCCTCTGCTCGCTGGCGAATATTCAGGCCGGTGGCGACTACGACCCGGTGCCCGTCGCTGTTTGCTGCTCGGGCTAGAACTGCTAGCGGTTCATAGTGAGATGCGAAATCTGGACTGATAACGAGCAGACTCATTGTACAGAAATTCCTGGCCGGTAGAGCTCTGTCAGCTGGGCCGCCATCATGGCGATCGAGTAGCGTTCTTCGACCATGGTGCGGGCGCGCTCTGGCCTACCCGGTAAGTGGATCAACCCGAACGCTTCACGGACGGCTCCGGCCAGGTCAGTACCAGGATCAACCAGAACCCCCGTGTCACCGTGATCTACATAAGTAGATGGCCCACCGGTACTAGGCGCTACCACGACGAGACCGGCGGCCATTGCTTCGAGCACGGCAAGACCGAACTCCTCTTTGAGGGCGCCATCCACATAGACGCCACCGCTATCCCAGTCTCCGTCTCGTCCCGATGCAGCGGACACCAGTAGCTGGGCGACGTCCGCTCGGGGGCGGCCACCGAGCAACACCAGGCCGGACCGGCGCGAATCGGTAATCGGCACCAATCGATTAATCTCATCGAGCACGCCACGCTCAGTCGTTGTAGGATCGGCGAGATCACCCCCTACAATCACGAGGTTGCAGGTCTCGTGCAGGTTCGGGTTGGTGGCCCACGCTGATACCACACGCTCCATACCCTTGACCGGGTTGAATCGTCCGACACTGACAACGAGCGGTAATCCGCGTCTTAAAGGCTCTATCATCTCGGCGAGATCGTCCAGTACTACTCTACGGTGGGTGACTGCTGGTTTGTTGGTAGCAGCCTCAGATGCGCTATCGAGCAGCTTGATGTCGATTCCCTCAGCGACGACCGCGATGCGTTGATCCCTCCTCGCAGCATCGGTACCGATGTGGCTGAGGAAGTCCATTTTCTTTGACCGGGGAAACAGGGCTAGCTGGTCAGCACCACGCGCGACCTGCTCGATCATGCGTGCCCTGAACCAGATATTCAACTGGGTATCGAGCTGCACGAACGATTGGTCATTGAGTTCACCTCTGGCCTGCAACGACTCGATCACGTTATGGGGATCGGGTGCTGCACTGAAGCAAGTGCGAATGCCCGCGGCCGCAGCCACGTATGCGCCAGCCAGCGTTCCCGCGTCCGCCATCCTGAGGTGGAGCACGTCCACCGGCCCGGCGAGCCGGAGCTCACGGCGGATGCCGCGTTCGATAGCGGGCAAATATTCCCAAGTATCATTAGGCGACTCGATCTCGCGTCCAGGGTCGCCGATTGCGAGCGTGCAGTAGGACAGCGGGGTAGCGTTCGTCGAGACAGGCCTCCTAGCGGCTTCGGCGACCGTTCCACGTCCTATCGTCAGTACGTGATCGACATCATCTCGATCAGCCAGTGCCTCGCCTAGTGATACGAGTAGGCTGGCTACGCCGCCAGTGTCTCCGCGACCGCCGAGGCTGAGTTGGCGATCCAGTCCTTCGGCCAGAACCAGTTGAACTATACGCAGACCGCTACTTCTAGGCCTATCGGCTAGGGGCAGGGTGTCGGCCACGCGACTCCTGAGAGCGAGCGCTGCGTAGGTACCTATAGGCTCATCAAGAGCGGCTAGTTGGTTGAGCGCAGCATCAATGCGCGCACCGCTTCGCTCACCAAGCGCTCCAACTGCAGCAGCCCGAACGCAGAGAGCCTCCTCGCCCTCTAGGGCGAGTTGCAGCAACACATTGTCAGCCTCGGGACCGACAACACCTAGTAGGTCGACGATCCTCGCTCGGGCCGCCGGATTGCGCTCTGTGACCAGCCTGTCAATTGTCGGCCACGCGATTAGCTTAGATGGAAATGCTGACCAACTTCGCAATGTGCGATGCGCATGCAGGGTGTCGATGCCCCCCAAGATGAGCATGTCAAGGAGAGCTGGGATGGTGGCTGGCGACGGTGCGCGCTCTCCCAGACGCCAGCTTGCGTGTCGTCGAACGGTCTGTTCTTCACTACTGAGCAGGTCCACGAGTGCGTCATCGGCATAGTGATGATTGAGCTGGGCCAGAATCTCGATAGCAACAAGCGCCGCCATGGAACCTTCTTGCGCTAGATCAGACAGCTCGAGCGCCAGCAGTTCGTGATCCTTAGACCGGCGCGCTTCCTTTGCCAGCTGTGCCGAGCTACTGAGCATCCTGCTGTAGTCGCCGGACTGGCAAACAAAGCGTGCTTCGGCTGCGATCGGATGAACAGCGATCTGATGGCGACTGAGTAGAGGGGCATTATCTGTCATCTCGATGGTGTTCTGCATGAACTCTATTTCTCTATGTCTAGGGGGGTGAAGTACGCCAGCTGATTTGTGCGAGAGTCGAATATGCGTTGGTACACTTGATGGACTGATAATGTTCCATGTCTCATCGCACAAATTCTGGTAAATTCAAATGTTTATACGCCCGCGCGTTGTTCTTGGATCGTTTCTTAAAAGCGATATTGATAGGATGCACGCGCGTCGGCGCAAAAATACCTACAGCGTCACTGATATTAGAGTGATCCTCGACTGCGGGAACCGCGTATTATCACCATGACAAAACCTATTATTTTCTGGTACCGGCAGGACCTGCGTGTTCAAGACCTGCCCGGCCTGGCTGCAGCGGCCGCCACGGGCCAACCCATCATTCCCTGCTACATACTCGATGACACTTCACCGGGAGATTGGCGTATCGGCCGAGCGAGTCGCTGGTGGCTGCACCATAGCCTGAGTTCACTGGCTGCAGACCTGTCTAAGCTTGGCGGTACTTTGGTGTTTCGCCAGGGCGAGGCGCAGGCTGCTTTGGAGCAACTGCTGGAGGAAACCGGCAGCCAGGACATCTACTGCACACGAATGTACGAACCCTGGGCTGCCAATCTGGAGCAGCAGTTGCATCAACATTTTGGTGCAAACGGGGTCAACTTCAAGCGCTATGGCGGTGCGCTACTGCACGAACCTGAGAGTATCCAAAATCTCAGTGGCCTGCCTTACAAGGTTTTTACACCATTTTGGCGTACTTGCAGGGCCAAGCCGGATCCCGCGTCACCGCAACCGCTGGCTAAAGCAGCGTGCTGGTCCGCAGAGGCAATTGCTAGCGACGAACTGGAAGAGTGGCAGTTGTGCCCCCGTCAGCCCGACTGGGCAGCACAGTGGCCACGCTGGTGGACCCCAGGCAGTGTCGGTGCAAGGCTGAAGTTGGAAGCTTTCCTGAGCGAAGGGATAGGCAACTACAGTGAAGGGCGCAACCATCCAGCCCTGGAATGCACCACTCATCTGTCGCCGCATCTGCACTACGGCGAAATATCTCCCCAGGAGGTCTGGCACCGGGTATCTTACGCCGCCGTCGAAAATCCTGGGCTGGAATCACAGGTTGAGAAATTCTTCAGTGAAATGGGCTGGCGGGAGTTTTCGCACCACCTGATGCACCACTTTCCCACCATACCAGAGCAGGCGTTTAAAGCACCGTTTCGGCAATTTCCCTGGCTTGCAAACGAGGCCATGTTGCAGGCCTGGAAGAGCGGGCAGACTGGTTACCCGATGGTGGATGCAGGGATGCGCGAACTGTGGCAAAGCGGATACATGCACAATCGCGTGCGCATGATTGTTGCTTCTTTTCTCACCAAGCACCTGCTGGTCCATTGGCGCCAGGGAGCCAATTGGTTCTGGGACACTCTACTGGATGCAAACCTCGCCAATAACAGCTCTGGCTGGCAATGGGTGGCGGGCAGCGGGGCGGATGCATCGCCTTACTTCCGCATTTTCAACCCAATTACACAGGGTAAGAAATTTGACGGCGGGGGAGAATACATTCGTCGGTGGGTCCCCGAACTAGAGAAAATGCCGGATCGCTACCTCAATTGCCCCTGGGAAGCGCCTGCCGAAATTTTGGCCGAAGCGGATGTTAGGCTTGGCGAGAACTACCCACAACCGATCGTAGATCACAAGGCAGCGCGCGAGAGTGCGTTGGCTGCGTATGGTTCGCTTAGGAATAATTAAGCTGTTCTGTGACCTTAATCATAGAAAGGAGCCCGGGCTGATGACTGAGGAGCGCTTTTACGTCATCGCCAGTATCAGGTAACGACTGTTGCAGGGACGATGCCAGGGCTGTGCTCAACATTCTCTGGTAGTAGGGTAACTCTGCGGTATAAAAGGGGAGGTGGTCACAGATAGCACTCTGCTCTGAGAGACTAGCCAAAAATTCTCGTATATATGTTCTGGCATTTGCCAGACCATTAGACTCCTCGTCCAGCAGAGATATAGACATTTCCCAGGTCATGTCGCTGCGTAGGTGACAGCTCCCCAAAAATTCCACGGAGTCTATATTTCCCCACTCAAAAGGTGCTATCAGTGACAATGACAAACCCTTTTTCCTTGCGTACAGGAAGTAGGTTTTTTCCACTACAGGCTTGAATCCGAACGTCGCTGAGAGGACCAGGGAAGAAATGCAATAGTCTCGTAGGAAATCTGCTGGAGACTTACGCTCAAGCGCACCAGTCCGCATTGTTGACCAGTCCTGCAACACAGGAACCAGACCTTTTCCTTGCGGATTGGGCTCTTTTTGTAGGCTGAGTAGTGAGCTATTTCCCATGGGATGTTCTTCTATAAGTTAGCCGAGCTTTCAGCTCATGTTGTGCTATAGAGACACCGTGCATCTGTATCAGCTTTTGGTTGGTAAGAGTATGGCAAAGGCCCAGCCTTTTTTACCGTAACGGTAAAACACCTTCGACAATGTTTGCATTATCAGGCTCAGCTCAAGGGATCCTTTTTGCGGGGTATTGCCTGTAATCACTAAAGCATTCGAATGGCGTTTCTTTCCACCCAGGTAGTAAGCCACCTTGGGCTCTTTCAGTAGATTCTTCACCCAAAAAGATCTGTCACCTCTGGCTGTGCTTACCACGCGGTAGCGACCCAGACGAAAGCTCCACAGCGGCGTACTGCGTTGCTTACCACTTTTGAATCCAACTGTCTCAAGCACGATCAGGCCAGCTGGCGCCAGTGTGGGAGAGCCTATACCTTTTCGTACAGCGGGTTCCACAATGGAGTTGACACTACGAAACACGTTTTTTTCAATTTTGGCGAAGGTGGTAGCCATTTTCAATCTCTCGTTTGTGGGGATGTGTCCCCTTTAAATGATAAGTATGCAGGTAATACGATGGTTTTCGCTGGGCGGATCAAAGTAAATGGAGGATATTGATAAGTTAACTTCTAGAAACAGTGAAATACTGCGGATACATAGTTTACTCGCTAGAACCGTAGATTGCAGCATTCGTTGCCAGGACGCTGGGTTCAGCGTTTCAGTCTGGAAGGTTACAGGCCATCTTAATGTCATTTATCCCTTCCCTTGCAACGAAAGCACAGGGGGCTCGGCGATACCTGCTGGCGGCGCATTCCTGGATTTAAACTTAAACCGCAGACTGGCTTGTGAACCGCTTCCAAAAACCTGTCGTATAAATACCTGAATCAACTGTCAAGAGACAAAAGACCATGATCAAATTTATAGCAAACTGCTGGGAATCCGTTATGGATAATCAACACAATCCGCTACGACATCTGGATCTAGCCTCGCAACACTATTTCATGCAGGTTTTGGGCTGGATGTGGAGCATGGTATTCAGTCTCACCTTCTTTTCGATATTCCAGTTTGGCTTAACCTGGATGGCACACCTGCTGTTGTTCGGCGGAGCCGCTATGACGGTGGCTTTGTTTAGGGAAAGCGAGAGACAGGGCATGACCTTGGCAAAGGTAAGGTCTGGTTTTAGTGGAGCGTCGCGCTGCGTTTGGAAGCTCGACAGCGAGGCCTGACTCGAACTTCTCGGCGCCCAATCTCTGGCGATTGAACTCACCAAGATGGTTTATGAGTATCAATTGTCTCCGGCTAGTAACCCAGCTACTGCACACACAAAGAGGCAATATTTACATGCAAACGGAAAACTTGGCAATTGTACTTTTCGCCGCATTCTCCCTGGGCCTGCCAATTTGGGGAATGAATCATAATGAACCTACCGGCAACATCCATGGTTGTTACGGAAGTTGTTATGAGGACTGGAAAGCAGCTACCGGGGGAGCAGTTGCCATTGAAAATGCAGCGGTCAAAGCGAGACGGGAAGCATCTCCAGAGCAACTGGGAGAGACTGCGTATACAGGATGCATTGCCTGCCACGGCACACAGGGTGAGGGAGGTATTGGTCCCAGGCTTGCAGGACAAGCCGCTGAAGACATTGTCGTCAAACTTAATCAGTACAAGAAGGGCGAAACCCTGGGCAACCAGAGTGCTATCATGTGGAGCCAAGCTGGTCTCCTTGAAGAACTTGATATAGAAAATATCGCTGCCTTTTTACAAACACTGTGATAGGAGAACCTATGCTGTACACCGTGCAGGAGTCTACATTTTGTCCGTACTGCGGAGAGAAGATTTCCCTTCTGGTTGACCAGTCAATTGGTGACCAGGAATATATTGAGGACTGTGAGGTCTGCTGTCGCCCCATGGTGATACATAGTCTGGTACCTGAACGAGGAGATCCCATAATCATCGCTCGCGGTGAAAATGACTAGCCTGAACTAGTCTGGTAAGCACTGTGACATAAAGGCTGCGGAGATACTTTTTACATCTATGTGTAAATCTGACGCAGGTTATTCCTGACCAGTTCAATTACTACCACTGATGCCGGAATCACTTATCGCTAAGCAAATACGCTCTTGCTTCAACCGTAGCGGCGCTTATGAGTCCGGAGAATTCGTTCGCAACGTCCCATAGCCTTGCTTATTCGGTCGCGGATCGAATCCCCACGGTTTTTTTCGCCCAATAGGATGCCGGAGTGTGCTGCACAGAGATTTTCAGCATCGCCCCAGGCTTCTTTGAATTCAGCAGCCCACTCTCTGAACTCCTCTGCGGCCCCGTCGCGCTTTTCCAGCGCCATCGCAAGGGTCGGATGGAAGCCGACCCGGTTGCGCAAACCCACCAGGTTCAGGAGACGCGGAAGACGAATATACATCAGTGTATCATCGGCGTGGATAGTGCCTGATGCACGGTGGTAGGCAAGGACGGATGCAAAGTGAACGTTTTCATTGGCGGAAATAAAGTCCACGCCTCGCGGGATGCTAAAGTCGAGATCGTCGGAGTACCACTGATGGAGCTCCTCATCTTCGCTTCGCACTTCCTCCCAGGGCAGTTCCGGGAACCGGTCCAGGTGCCGTTGGGTCCCGTGAAGGCGTGCTTCGGGGAACAACTCGTGCATACGCTCTACGTGTACGGTGTGGAAGGGGTGCAGGTTAAGGATGGCTTCGATCTCGCCTCCGTCACCCAGGATAACGTTGATCTCCTCTCTTATTGGCTCGCTAATCGCATAGGAATCCAGAAGTAAGAAGTTCCCACTGGCCAGTCTGATGAGTGAGGCGTGTGTGCCAATATCCACGACCCCTCCGATGCGGAAAGAGCCTCGGATGTTCCAAAAGTTTTCCGCTACCTTGACAATTTTCTCAGCCATCCTTTACCCTATGTACGCTTCGGATTTCCATCATACAGATTAGTCGTTGGGTTACAATTCGGCCCAATCCGGGCAGACACTTGGTTAGGCAGTAACACTATCGGAATATTTGAATGAGTCCGCTTGAAAAATAGAGCAGGCCAGTGGCTTATACATAAGCGCCAAATATTGCTAGTTCAGAGAAGGTCGTTTGCCAAAGCTGCTTTCTTTTTGGCGCCGTCTCGAAAGAAAGGGTAGAACATTATTTGCACTCCGTTGCTTAGGTCGACGCGCTGTTGGCTGTGGCTCTTTACTTGTATGCATTGTGCCAGATTTTGGTTCTGGTGTCAGGCAGAGCAACTGGCTCGAGAATAGGAATGAATTGATGCGAAGGAAAGTAACAGATTGGGGCGGCAATATAGCGGCCTTTCTTTTGGTGATCATTTGCAATGTGCTGTCCAACGCTGTGCCGCTAAACAACCAGACGATGCCGGTGATCTCGGCAAAGTATCCGTCTTTGTTTACGCCGGCGGGATTTACTTTTTCCATCTGGGGTTTGATCTATTTATCCTTAACCGCTTTTGTGATTTACCAGGCGCTGCCAGCGCAGCGCAATAACAAGTCTCTCGGCAATATGGGTATTTTTTTCAAGGTGAACTGCCTTGCTAATAGCCTTTGGATCTTTGCCTGGCACTACGACTTTTTGTTTCTTTCCATGCTATTAATGGTAGTTATTCTGCTTTCCTTGATCCTAATATATCGTTCACTGAACATTGTCGATGCGGCTGAGCATAGCGTACATCAGTGGCTGGTGCAGATGCCTTTTGGGCTCTATACCGGTTGGGTTACAGTGGCATCAATAGCCAATGCCAGCGCTCTGCAAGTCGCGATGCAGTGGGACGACCTGCTTTTCAGCGCCATTACCTGGACCTTGATCAAGCTGGCACTGGCCGGAGCGATCACCGTGACCGTAATCTTACGCCGGGGTGATATGGTGTTTGGGTTAGTGGTAGCCTGGGCGTCATTCGGCATCTCTGCCAAGCAAGTCGCTACACCAGAAGTAGCGGGGGCTACCTGGATGCTTACCATATTGGCCCTGTTACTCGTCGCGATGGAGGGGCTGCGGCGCTACTCAGCGCGCAATATTGTACGTGGTCGATGAGTGGTACTGCTAAGTTTATCGACCAATATTGGCAGAACCAACGGAGAGCCTGTTCCGCTTTATCGAGGATGAATACGTGCAAGCGTCACCGATCCCCACCGGTTCTGTCGCGAGCTTTTCCCAATCCGAATAAACAGTAATCGTCAGACACAATTATCCCGTAGCTGCCAGTGCGTAAAATTGCTCCCATGGCGGCAGTGAACTCTTATTTTGACCCTTCTTCAACATCCGCCAAAGCTCAATTCCAGCTAAAGTAGCCCGGGCAGACCAGAACGATTTGAAGCCCAGCATCGGTCGCGTTCGCCGTTTAACAAACCGGTGATCTTGCTCTACAATATTATTGAGGTACTTACATTGTCGAATCTTGATACGCTTGTTCTCGTCGGCGTTGTACTGTTTGATACCTGCCGTGTTGGCCCCGCTTTTATCGATGTTGATTAAGCTGGGCTTGCCGTTGGAGCCAATGGCCTTGTTCAAAAAGCGCCTGGCAGCCTTCTTGTCACGCTTGGCTGTCAGTAGGAAATCGACGGTGTTGCCTTGTTTGTCGACGGCGCGATAG
>JBALWA010000007.1:0-257 GCA_036960305.1 Halioglobus sp.
TTGACGAATGGGACGCCCAACCGGCAGTCTCGGGGGGACACAGTTGGTCCTCTACAATCCGTCTGTAGAGGACCATAACCCCACCCGTTCATGTGAATGAACACGGCATCCCCTGGCCTATGCGTTCAGCAGCTCCTGCAAATACCTGCCGGTATGTGAACGTTTTCGCTTGCAGATGGTTGCAGGCTTGCCCTGGGCAATGACTTTGCCGCCACCGCTGCCGCCTTCCGGGCCCATATCGATCACCCAGTCGGATT